>JAVBRJ010000022.1:0-16887 GCA_031548115.1 Eubacteriales bacterium
CTTCGGGATGCGCTGATCGAGGGCATTTTGAAGGCTATCCCCGATACCCGGCTCAACGGTCACCCCACTTTGCGCCTGCCTGGGAACGTGAACGTCTCCGTGCGCTATGTGGAGGGCGAGGCCCTGCTGATGCGCCTGGACCTGGCGGGCATCGAGGCCTCCAGCGGCTCCGCCTGCACCAGCGGTAGCTTGGACCCCTCCCACGTGCTGCTGGCCATCGGCCTGCCCCACGAGATCGCCCACGGCAGCCTGCGGCTGTCCCTGGGGCAGGACAACACCCTGGAGGATGTGACGAAGGTGCTGGAGGAGCTGCCCAGGATCGTTACGAACCTTCGGGCTATGAGTCCTTTATTTGCAATGTAGGATATGAGGTCGGGCGAAGCCCGACTAGCCACCGAGTTGTCGAAGACAACGAATGGCGTAGCTGCGACATGGCATAGGCATGACGCAGCCGGATATGAGGACGGGCGAAGCCCGACTAGCCACCGAGTTGTCGAAGATAACGAATGGCGTAGCTGCGACATGGCATAGACATGGCGCAGCCGGAGATGAGGACGGGCGAAGCCCGAAAAGGAGGCAACATACATGTATTCTGAAAAAGTAATGGAGCACTTTGAAAACCCTCGCAACGTAGGCGAGATCCCTGGCGCGTCCGGCACGGGCACGGTGGGCAACGCAAAGTGCGGAGATATAATGAAGATGGACATTCAGGTGGAGGATGGTATAATCCAAGATGTGAAGTTTAAAACCTTTGGCTGCTGCGCGGCCATCGCCACCAGCTCCATGGCCACGGAAATGGTGAAGGGCAAGACCGTGGAGGAGGCCCTTGAGCTGACCAACAAGCAGGTGGCCGAAGCCCTGGATGGGTTGCCCCCCGCCAAGATACACTGCTCGCTTTTGGCTGAGCAGGCTATTCATGCGGCGGTGGAGGATTATCATAAAAAACAGCAAGAAGCGGAATGACCCCCTTTTTGGAAAGGACTTTCTATGACCGAAATTCACGGCAATGTTGAGGGTATCAAAAAAAGTATATTGAACGAGATGCTGCAGTGGTACGACTGGACCCTGCCCACCGATGTTTTTATGCCGCAGGAGCTGCTAAGCCAGCTCTGCGGCTATTCCGCGTCTATGAACCGGGAGATCGCCCTGTATATCACCCGGTATGGCGAGATCGCGGATGTGTTCATCGGCAAGGCGGATTCCATCGACCTGCCGGACCTGCGCCTGCGTCGGTCAAACCAGCGGCTGTCCATGATACGCTGCATCCACACCCATCCCAGCGCTACCGGAGCCCTCAGCGGAGTGGATACCAGCGCGCTTATCAGCATGCGCTTTGATGCCATGTGCGCCGTAGGCGTGGACGAGGATGGCAAGCCCACTAGCATCCAAGCGGCGTTTTTGGACCCTCAGGACCCACAGGTGCCCCGGCGCACGGAGCTGCTGAATGCCCGACGCATCCCCGACGCAGAGTGGATGCGGGAGATCGAGGAGACGGACGCGGCCTGGGTGGCGGTGGAGCCTGCTCAGGAGGCCCACGCCGAGCGGGCCGTGCTGATAGGCATCGAGAGCATGGAATCCCTGGAAGAACTCAGGGAGCTGGCCCAGACCGCGGGAGCGGAGACCCTGGAAATGGTGCTGCAAAAGCGCAACAAGCCCGACAACGTTTACTGCGTGGGCAAGGGTAAGGCTGAGGAGCTGGCCCTTAGATGTCAGGCTTTGCGGGCGGACTTGGTTATCTTTGACGAAGAGCTTTCCGGGGTGATGCAAAAGAACCTGGAGGAAGTGCTGCGCCTGAAGGTGGTAGACCGGACGGCGCTGATACTGGATATTTTTGCGGCCCGGGCCAACACCCGGGAGGGCAAGCTGCAGGTGGAAATGGCGCAGCTGCACTACCGGTCCCAGCGGCTGCTGGGTCAGGGCCTGGTCTTAAGCCGTCTGGCAGGCGGCATTGGCACTCGGGGCCCCGGTGAAAGCAAGCTGGAGGTCAACCGACGCCGCATTCGGGAAAGGCTTACGGACCTGCGCCGGGAGCTGGAGCAGATGGAAAAGCAGCGGAGCCTGCGCCGGAGCCAGCGGGAGAAGAACCAAATCCCGCTGGTGGCCCTGGTGGGATATACTAACGCAGGAAAATCAACTTTATTCAACCAATTGACGGGCTCGGACGTCTATGTAAAAGACCAGCTTTTTGCCACGCTGGACAGCGTGTCCCGCCCGGTGCAATTGCCCCATGGATCCAAGGCCTTGCTGGTGGATACGGTAGGCTTTATCCGAAAGCTCCCTCACGAGCTGGTGAACGCCTTCCGGGCCACGTTGGAGGAGGCTGCCCTGGCGGATGTGATCGTGATCGTATCCGACGGAGCAAGCCCGGAGATGCACAGCCAGCATGCCACGGTCCTGCAGGTGCTGGAGGAGCTGGGCGCTACCAGCGCGCCGCGGATCGACGCGCTGAACAAAAGCGATCTGGGCCTTGCCTACGAGGATGCTCTGCCCGGAGCGGTCCCCATCAGCGCGAAAACAGGCGAGGGCCTGGAGCAGCTTATGGGCCGTATTGAGGAAAAATTGGATGAAGGGCTGCAAACGGTCACGCTGCATATTCCCTTTGCCAATTATGGCCTGATGGCCAAGCTGCGTGGCTACGGCAGCATTTTGAGCCAGGAGCACGGGGACGACGGAGTGACCGTAGCCGTGCGCATGGACGCCCAATATGTAAAAGTTGCATGCGAAGAAGGAGCCTCATTGCTTAGCGACGAAAATAATTAGTTGGTTTTTTACGTTTAAACGTATATACTATTTGTACGGGAGAGGACGTGGGACACTTGCTGTTTCAAAAGATGATTTCCGTTGTGGCCCTCACCGCTGCCCTGATGGAGGGCAGCATGGACGTGGCCATGCCGGACAAGGATGTTGACGGCACCTTTTTTCTGGTGAACCGCCAGCAGGAAATAAGCAAGGATTACGTTCCCGACATCCGCAAGACCGAAGTTTTCGGCATGTCCCAGGCCATGCGGGACGACGCGGCCACCGCCCTTGAGGCGATGTTTGCCGCCGCCAAGGAAGAAGGGGTCGCCCTTTCCTCCGTTTCCGGATACCGTAGCTATTCCAAGCAAAGCACCATTTATGCCCGCAAGAAGAAAACCACCGGCTCCACCGCCAAGGCGGACCTGCTGGTGGCCCTGCCCGGCACCAGCGAGCATCAGCTGGGTATGGCTATGGACGTGGCCCAGAAGGGCTCGTCCCAATTGAACTCCGGCTTTGGAAAGACCAAGGGCGGCCAATGGATCAGCGCCAATGCCCACCGTTTTGGGTTTATCGTGCGCTATCAGGAGGGGTATGAGGATATCACCGGATATTCCTACGAGCCTTGGCACGTGCGCTATGTGGGCAAGGAATTTGCCAAGGCTATATATGAGGCAAGCATTCCCATGGAAACCTACGTATCGGCCCACCGGCTGGAAACCTATGATTTTCTGCTCCATATTCTATCGGATGAGGTGCTCCCATGAAAAAAATAGTTGCGATCTGGATGATACTGGTACTGCTGATGGCTTGCGTAGGCGCGTTGGCTAGCGAGAGCTTAGAATCGGACATGGACGAGAGCACCATGGAGGATGCCTTTTATGAAGGCGATGAGGACTTGGGTGACGAGGACTTGGGCGACGAGGCAGATATGGAGGACCCCCAGCCTGCATTGCCCCAGGATGCCAGCCAGACCCCAAGCGCAGGCGATGATGCCGATGCACCGGAGGTACGCTGGCTTTACCCAGTGCCCTTGACAGCGCTGTATTCCCAGTTTAACACCTTGGTAAACAGGGACAATTTGTTGACCGCAGATGATGAGCCTGGGGACCTGATAAAGGCTACGGTGAAGCGGGCCACCTCCGCGACGGTGCTTTTGCGCCAGCCCGCCCTGCAGGCGCTGACCGAAATGTTTGATGCAGCAAAGGAAGCAGGCTATACCCTGTTTCTCAAAAGCGGCTACCGCTCCTACGGCACGCAAAAAACCATGTACAACAACCGCCTTGACAGCAATGGCGGCAAGGATGATGGCGTGGTGAGCTATCCCGGCGCCAGTGAGCACCAGACGGGCCTGGCCTGCGATATCCTGAATGCGGATTATGCCGGACGCACTCGTATGACCACTGATTTTGCCGAGACCGTGGAAGCCCAATGGATGAAGGAAAATTGCGCCTCCTTTGGATTCATCCTTAGGTATCCAGACGACAAGACCGATATTACCGGCATTATTTTTGAGCCCTGGCATTTCCGCTATGTGGGCAAGGAAGTGGCCAAGTATATTATGGGCACGGGCATGAGCCTGGAGGAGTTTTTTGACGAGTGGCAGACGAGGGTGGCCGAATTCCAGGGCAACGGCGGCAATGTGGACGCGCAGATCGCCTATGAGGCCACACATCAGTTTACATCCATGGAGTCTGAGGTGCTGGATCTGTACGGCGAGGATGGAGATGCTGAGGTCTCGCTTACCTTCTAACTTTTGCTACACCTTTACTTTTTCAGACAAAAAAGGTACAATAAATGATGGCGTGAACCGCACAAACGATAATGATGAGGGCTGATTATGGGAAAAACCATTGCGATCACCAATCAAAAAGGCGGCGTGGGCAAGACCACAACGGCCATTAATCTTACGGCGTGCCTGGCAGAGGCCGGAAAGCGGGTGCTGCTGGTGGACCTGGACCCCCAGGGCAACAGCACCAGCGGTTTAGGCCTGCGCGCCAGCAGCAACTCCGTGTACGAGGCCATTATGGGCCGTACACCGCTGAACACGTGCATTATGAAAACCACCATACCCAATCTCTTCTTGGCCTCGGCGGATATTCGCCTGGCCGGGGCGGAGCTGGAGCTGGTGGATCTGGAGCAGCGGGAATACCGCCTCAAGCAGGTGTTAAAGGGCCTGGAAGGCGACTATGATTTCATTTTCATTGATTGCCCGCCTTCCCTGAGCCTCCTTACGCTGAACGCCCTGGCGGCGGCCCAGCGGGTGCTGATCCCTATCCAATGCGAATACTACGCCCTGGAAGGCGTTACCAGCCTTATGAACACCATCAACCGGGTGAAGCAGACCTTCAACCCCGGCCTGGACATCGAAGGCGTGCTGCTGACCATGCTGGACGGCCGCACCAATCTGGGCCTTCAGGTGGTGGACTCGGTCAAGAAGCATTTTAAGAGCAAAGTCTTTTCCACCGCCATTCCCCGGAATGTGCGCTTGGGCGAGGCACCCAGCCATGGCGCACCTATCCATGTATACGATTCCAAGTCCATCGGTGCGGAGGCCTACCGCCAGCTGGCCAAGGAAATCATGGAACGCAATAAATAACATGTCTCCATCGTTATTATGAGGTCGGGCGAATGCCAGACGAGCACCCGAAATTTTGCGAAGCAAAATGAAGTGCGAAGCTGCGACATGGCATAGCCATGGGCAGTGGGATAGGGTAGATGTATGTAAACGCGCAAAGGGGACATGCTAATGAAGAAAACGGGACTGGGACGCGGATTGGACGTGCTGCTGCCGCAGAATGACGAAATACTCCAAACCGTGATTCGCGATATTGCCATTTCAGAGATTGATCCCAATGCGGGGCAGCCCCGCCGGGATTTTGACAAGGATACACTGGAACAGCTGGCGGAGAGCATCCGTCAGGCGGGCGTGCTTTCGCCTATTCTGGTGGTAGAAAACGGCATGCGCTATCGCATCGTGGCAGGCGAGCGGCGTTTTCGGGCGGCGCGGTTAGCGGGCCTGGAGACCGTACCCTGCATCGTGCGGGATATGACCGATGCCCAGCAGATGGAAGCCGCCCTGATCGAAAACCTTCAGCGGCAGGACCTGAACCCCATTGAAGAAGCCAGCGCCATTCGCAGCCTCATGCAGGAATGCGAGTATACCCAGGAGGAGGCGGCCAAGCGACTAGGCAAGAGCCGCCCTGCCGTGGCCAACCTGCTTCGGCTGCTGAGCCTGCCGCAGGCCATTATGGACATGGTGAGCGTGGGCGAGCTTTCCGCAGGCCATGCCCGGGTGCTGGCCGGCATATCTCCGGAAAGCCGTCAGCTGGAGCTGGCCCACCAGAGCATCCTGCACGAATACAGCGTGCGCAAGCTGGAGGAGCTAGCCCAAAAGCAGCCCGCAGAGCGGACCGCCCCTGTGCCCAAGCCCATGAGCGCGGAGCTGAACGCCCTGCAGAATACCCTCCGGGAGGCCCTGGGGGTGAAGACCACGCTGAGCGGCAACGAAAAAAAGGGCAAAATATTATTGACGTATAACAGCCCGGAGGAGCTTGAGCATATTTTTGAGGCTATGGGCAGACTGCTGGATTAAGACAGCAGACCGGCCCCATAGAAACAGGCGGGATGAGCCGCCAATAAAGGGTGGTGCAAATGCGAATCAAATCCAATAAGAACATTCACCAGATGAAGCGCGATCCCTACAAGGTGCTGCTTAGAATGTCCGGAATTTTGGCCATTATTCTTGTGGTAAGCATTGGCATTTTCTGGCTTTGTTCCCAAGCGGTGATGAACGACTATAGGGGGCAGCGCTCCGAGCTGGAAAAGGAAAACATCGAGGCTGAGCAAGCCTTTAATGCTCAGCTGAATGCCCTGCGGGACAGCCATTCCCGGGCAGCGGCCTCCACACTGGGCGATGTGGACCAGACCGATCTGCCCTTTTGGGAGAAAACCGTAGGCGACAGCCTGTGGCGCATTGAGGATGAGGGCTATGCAGGCCTTGAAAACACCAGCACCCTGACCCTTAACCGCAGCGATCTGATCCTCGGCGGGCTGCTGCTGGTGAACCCCTGGCATATGCTGCCGTCTGATTTCAGCGAGGAATCGCTGCAAAGCGTTGGCACGGCCAGCGGCTATAAGATCCAGGTGTCGGACAGCTCGGTAAAGCTTTTCCCCGTGGCCTTCGATGCCCTGTCCGCCATGATCGAGGACGCGGCCAAGGAAAACCTGGGGGATTATATCGTCCGGGAGGCCTACCGCAGCAATGATACCCAAACTGCCAAGTTTAACGCCGCTATGGAAAAGCTCTCCAGCAAGTACAGCGGCGATATCCTCATCGAGCAGACCAAGAAGGACGTAAACTACCCCGGCACCAGCGAGTACCAAACGGGCATGTCCTTTCAGCTGGGGCTTTACTCCAAGACCGATGGCGAGCTGAAAAACAAGGCCTTCTACGAAACGGACCAGGGCAAGTGGTTCCTGCAAAATGCGTGGAGGTACGGTGTAGTGTTCCGTTTCCCGGTGGCGGAGTATCCCACCCCGGCCTGGGAGGACAAGAGCTACAAGACCAACGTATCCATCAAGCTGAACCTCTACCGCTACGTAGGCAAGGCTCACGCCGTGGCCATGCAGGTGATGGATTACTGCCTGGAGGAATACGTCGAATTTTTGATCGACCACCCCCATTTCTGCATCTACCAGGATGGAACACTGAAGTATGAGGTTTTCCGGATAGCGGCGGAGGATGCGCTGACCTACGATGTACCGGTGCCCAACCCGGCCAGCGATTTCCAGGCTTCCTTGGATAACATGGGCGGCGTGGTGATGGCGTACTCGTACAATTAAGGAATGGATAGTATTAGCGGTACGTAGACCCTATCATGAGCTTCAAATAGTAAGCACCCTTGATGCTAAGGCATTGAGGGTGCTTTTTTTGTGGGTCCGCCACCTGGCCGCCCTTTATCCTGGACCGTTACCTCACACCTTGTTTTTCTCCAAAAAGCAAAAAAGGCAACTTGAAGATCAGCGTGAAGAGCCTTCAAAATGACAAAAGACATATCATCTGGCTCAAAGATGCCTGCATCACAAAACGCCCAATACAAGGGGCCTTCGGGCGGTAAAAGCATGTGGCGGATAAAAAGGCCCAGGTCAAAATGTAAGATATATAATGATTCTTATGATCGGGACAGGAGGCTTAGGGCTTCGCCCATGGAGAGCCAGGGCTTGAGCTCGGCGATGGCGTTGGAGCGTTCAGCCGGAAGCGTCATAACGCACCTCAAAATATAGCATAAACTTATAGTTATATCTATAGTATATATTAAAGTCATTACCTTTGATATCCACGAATAACCTCAGTCCTAAAAGAGAAAAAGAGCATCCACCAAACTTGTTCGTTTTGTTCGGTAAAACCATGCTATGATGCTAGTGGGTCAAAATATCAAAGACGCCATAAACGAAGCCAAGCCAAAAGCTGGGCTTCGTTTGTTTTTTAGGAAAGGAGGCGAAGCCCTTTGCCATCGACACCGAAAAGAAGAAAAGCTGCCCCCAAAGCCATCGCCTCGCCGGAGGAGGTGCTTGAGGCCCTGACCCGGATCATCCGGCAGGAGGAGCAGGACCTGGATGAAAAGCCCAATCTGACCGCGGTAAACCGGGCGGCGGAGCTGTTGGGCAAGTATCACACGCTGTTTACGGACAGGACAAAGGCAGAGGAAGCCGTGCCAGTGACCATTGTGGACGATGTGCCCAAGGAACTGGAGCCGGAAAAGAAACCGGGAGCGACGCAAGCCCGAAAGCCTGCCGGGAAACCAGGCCCTAAACCGCTGGGAAAGCCAGTGGGAAGATCAATGGAAAAGCCGGGTGGAAAGCCATGAGCGGGGTCGTGAATTTAGGCGCGCTGATGGCGCCGGCGTACTATCCCATCCACCATGCGGTGAAAAGCCACAGCCACGACGAGATATGGCTGAAGGGGGGCCGGGGCAGCGGTAAAAGCTCCTTTGTGAGCTTGGAAATCATTTTGGGGATGCTGGGGGAGCCGGAGGCCAACGCCATCATCTACCGGAAGGTGGCCGATACCCTCCGGGACAGCGTATACGCCCAGATGCTGTGGGCTGCGGAAAAGCTGGGGGTGGAGCATCTGTGGCAGGCCAAGCTGAGCCCCATGGAGCTGGTGTATAAGCCCACCGGGCAAAGGGTGATATTCCGCGGGGCGGACGACCCGCAGAAATCCAAGGGTATCAAGCTGCAAAAGGGGTATTTCAAGTACATCTGGTTTGAGGAGCTGACGGAGTTTCGAGGGATGGAGGATGTGCGCACTATTATCGCCTCCGTGGCCCGGGGGGGCGAGGCCATCGCCTTTTACAGCTACAACCCGCCTATAAGCGCCCGGAACTGGACCAACGCTGAGAGCCTGCGGCCTCATCCCGGACGGCTGGTGATGAACAGCTCGTACCTGGATGTGCCTAGGGAGTGGCTGGGCCGGCGGTTTATCGCCGAGGCGGAAGCCTTGAAGGCGGGCAATGAGCGGGCCTACCGCCACATGTACCTGGGGGAGATAACAGGGGCAGGCGGCAATGTGTTTGATAACCTGCATATAGCGCCCATTGAACCGGAGGCATGGCAAGGACTGCCCACCTACTGCGGTCAGGATTTTGGCTTCGCGGTGGACCCAGATGCCTTTGTCCGCTGCGCCTACGACAGACGGCGGGGGCAGCTTTTTTTGGTGGACGAGTTTGTGGCCCACGGGTTGGGACTGGACGAGCTGGCCCGAGCCGTGAAAAGACGGGCAGGGCTGGACATGATCACCGCCGACAGCGCAGACCCCCGGAGCATTAACGAGCTGCGGGCTAGAGGGCTGCGGATGCTGGCGGCCAAGAAAGGCCCGGACAGCGTAAGCCATGGGCTTCGGTGGCTGCAGACCCGGACGCGGATATTTATCGACCCGGCAGCCTGCCCTGTGGCCGCAAAGGAGTTTTCCGGCTACGAATACGACCGGGACAAGGACGGCAGCTTCATCAGCCGATACCCGGATATGGACAATCACACCATCGACGCAGTGAGATACGCTATGGAATCCGTCAGTACGAGGCGGGTGGCCGTGGCGGTTTTATAGTTATGAAGCGTTACAGCCATAAAAAGGAGAGGAGCTAAAGCCATGATCACCATTGATAAAGGATTTTTGGATGCCTTTGGCGGGCCGGATACGGAGCTTTTGGCCCGGCTGCTGGCGCTGCACGAGCAAAACCGTCGGCGGCTGGAGGCGTTGGAACGGCTATACGCCAGGGAGCATGCCATCAAGGGCCGGATGCGTTTGAAGGGTCTGCCCAACAACCGGCTGGCACACGATCTGCCGGGATATATTGTGACCATGTCGGCGGGTTACCTGGTGGGCAATCCCATCAGCTACGCCCCGACCCCGGAGGAAAGGGCCGCCTTTGGACCCATTATCCAGGCCCTTAAGGCCGCCTGCGCGGACAGCGTGGACGCAGAGCTGGCGGTGGACGCGGCGGTATACGGCAAGGCGGTGGAGATCTGCTATGCCGATGGGGAGGCCCAGCCTCGCATTGCTCAGGTGAGCCCGCTGGAGGCCTTCGTGGTATACGATGACACGGTGGAGCACAAGCCCCTTTTTGGAGTCTGCTGCGCCAGGATCATGGACAGAAGCTTAAAGGAAAAGGGTCAGCGGATCACCGTGTACACGGCCCACGAGATCATTACCTATCAGCGGGTGAGCCGGGAAAAGCCTGTGGAGATAGAAAGGTGGCCCCATCTGTTTGGCGGGGTGCCCCTGACGGAGTACTGGAACAACAGCCGGGAGCAAGGGGATTTCGAGCCGGTGGCGGACCTGATAGAGGCCTACGATACCCTGCAATCGGACCGGGTGAACGACAAGCAGCAGTTTACAGACAGCATTTTGGCCCTGTACGGCATTGGCGGCCTGGGGGTGGAGGACACGGAGGAGATAGGGGACTATGGCATGGGATCGGGGAGCTGCGACACGGGGCCGGGAGACGAGCGGCCCGCCCAGCGGAAGGAGGCCCTGTCTCCGTCCCAGAGGCTCAGGCAGACCCGGACGCTTTTCATGCCGGGAGAAGGGGCCAAGGCGGAGTTCCTCACCAAGCCCTTGGCGGAAAGCGACACAGAGATTTTGCGCAGGAGCCTGAAGGATGACATCCACAAGCTGGCGCTGGTGCCCGATATGACGGACGAGCACTTTGCGGGAAACGTAAGCGGGGTGGCGATGCGCTTTAAGCTGCTGGGACTGGAGCAGCTGACCAAGGTGAAGGAGCGCTGGTTCCGGGAGGGCCTCAGGCAGCGGCTGCGACTGTTTGCAGCGTTCCTTAGCGTGCGGGGCGCGGCCCAGGTGGATGCGGACAGGGTGCAGATCGTCTTCAACCGCAGCCTGCCCGTCAACGAGCTGGAAACCGCCCAGACTCTGGCTGCGTATCAGCCGCTGGTGCCCCGGGAGCTGTTGCTGGCCCAGGTGCCCTTTGTGGCGGACGCGCCGGAGGCAATGACGCTGCTGGCCAAGGAGAAGGCAGGGAGCGCCAAAGAGGTATGAGGCTTTGCCTGAAAAGGGCTGGGCTTTTTACATAGAAAAAAACGAACGGAGCGGAGGAGAACGCTCCGGGCAAAGGAGAGAGGATCATGGAGGGAACCAATGGGATCCAGATGGCGCAGGCAGGACAGATGGCGCAAGCAGGGCAGGTAGGGCAGATAGGACAGGCAGGACAGGCGGTCCAGGCGGCCCATGAACAGCCCCAGGAGGGGGCGCAGCAGCAAAGGGAGACCGTCGCCAGCGACCTGACTGCGCTGCTGATGGGGGACAGGGCTCTGCAAAGCCAGTTTGACAAGCGGATCACCAAGGCCCTGGAGACCGCCAGGATCAAATGGGAGCAAGAGAAGAGCATGAGCGCGGAGGAGCTGGCACAGCTCCATGTACAGGAGCGGGAGGAAGCCCTGACCCAGCGGGAGCAAGCCCTATTGGGCCGGGAGCTGCGGGCCACGGCCCTTCAACGGCTGGGAGAGCTAGGGCTGCCTGCGGCCCTGGTGGAAAGCCTGAGCCTAGTGGATGAGGAACGGCTGGCCAGTTCCTTGGACAAGGTGGAGAAGGCGTTCCGGGCCTCGGTGGACGAGGCGGTGAAAGCACGGATGAAGGGAGCGGCCCCCAAGGCCCATGGCGGCGGCATGGCCAGCCTGGCCCGGATGCGGGCTGCCGCAGGACTGAAAGCGTAAACCAAATGGGGCGGCCTTGGCGGCCCTGGCAATGAAAAACCCAAAAGAAAGGAATGAATGAAGGATGGCTAACAACATTGAACTTTTTAGCGCCTATGTACCGATATTGGATGAGGTGTACAAGGACACCAGCAAGACCGCCATTTTGGACGGCAACCCGGACCTGGCCCAAGCAGGCGCCAACGCGAATGAGCTGGTGATCCCTATGCTGGAGATGGATGGCTTGGCGGACTACAGCCGCAACGAGGGCTACGCCCAGGGTGACGTGACGTTGACCCACCAGACCGTGCCCTGCAACTTTGACCGGGGCCGCATGTTCATGGTGGATACCCTGGACAACGCGGAGACCGCCGGGGTGGCCTTTGGCCATTTGGCGGGGGAATTTATCCGTACCAAGGTAGTACCGGAGCTGGACGCCTTCCGCTTTGCGGCCTATGCGGGCAAGCCGGGTATCGGCAAGGTATCCGCTGGCGCGACTCTGGCCGACGGCGCAGCGGTGGTGAATGCCCTGCGAGCGGCAACCAACCAGATGGATGAGGATGAGGTGCCCATGGAGGACCGGCATCTGTTCATTACCCCCACCCTCCATGGCATGATCCAGGACCTGGACACCAACAAGTCCCGGGAGGTGCTGGCCCGGTTTACCTCTGTGACCCTGGTGCCCCAGACCCGCTTCTACACCGCCATTGAGCAGCTGGGCGGCAAGACCACTGGGGAGGAAAAGGGCGGCTTCAAGAAGGCCACGGCAGGCAAGGAGATCAACTTCATGGTGATCCACAAGGCCGCTGTGATCCAGTTCCCCAAGCATATCGCCCCCAAGGTCATCACCCCGGAGCAAAATCCCGATGGCGATGCCTGGAAATTTGGCTATCGACAGGTGGGCATTGCAGACCTGTACAAGAACAAGGCCGCTGGCGTATACCTGCACCACAAGGCCTAAGGAGGATGCCCTATGGGAAAGATCATCGGCTGGATGCCGGAAACCAAAAAGAAGCCTGTGACGAAAACGGCGCGGGAGGCGGAGAAGGATGCTGTGGAAACTAAAACGCCGTCTGGGAACAGCTGCAACCCAGGCCAGTGACACGCTGCTGGAGGATATGCTGGAGGATGCGCGGCGCTATTGCATGGCCTATACGGGACGGAGGGTGCTACCTCCGGGCCTGTTGGAGGGTGTAATCGTGGAGCTGGCCGCAACGGCCTTTAACCACCGGGGCATGGAAGGGGAGACGAGCCATAGCGAGGGCGAGGTGCGCATGACCATTGAAGGCCTGCCCCCGCACATACGGACCGTGCTGGACAGCCTACGGCTGGGAAAGGCAGGGAGCTGATATGCTGCGCCAAAAAGAAAAGCGGGTGCTGCGGGTAATGCGGCCACTGCCCCGCCCGGTCTACCAGCCAGAGGAAGGCCCCCGGTTTGACGTAGATAACGCCTGGGACATCCACGCCAGCGTGCAGCCCTTGAACGGGCAGATGTACGCTGCCCTGTACGGGGAAAGGGTGAAACGGATGCTGGCGGTCTTTGCGCCGGCGGAGGTGGAACTGGAGGAGGGCATGGGCGTGGCGCTGGAAGGCACGGGGATGCTATACCGGGTGGCTGGGCCGCCGGAGAAATGGCCCAGCTATCAGCGGGCCGTGCTGGAGAAGATCGAATAGCCGAAAGGAGGGGTATTATGGCTATTAACGGGCTGGCTGGCCTTATCGCAAGGCTTCGGCAGATGCAGGAGAACATTATCCCTGCCGCCGTGGCAGCCGTGGAGGTGAACGCCCAGGAGGTATGCGACATGGCAAAGGAGCTATGCCCGGTGGAGACCGGCAACCTCAAAAATAGCATTACCGCCACCGTGACCCGGACGGAAACGGGATGCATCGCTAACGTGAGCTGCGGCGCGCCCTACGGAGTATATGTGGAGCATGGTACCGTCCATACCCCGGCCCGGCCCTTCATGTACCCGGCGGCCAAGGCCTACGAGGCTAAGATCGCCCGGGAGGTAGCCCAGGCCATCAGGGAGGCGATGGGATGAGCTTTGTCAGCGAGGCGGACCGGATCGGCAAGGCGCTGGCCATGGTGGAGGGTGTAAAATGCGTTACCAGAGGCTGGCCCAGCGCCATGGACGAGGACACCCTACCCTGCATCGTTGTGCAAAAGGCGGGGGAACGGGGCGCAGACAGCCGGGATAACCGGGAGTACCTGACTGAGGTGGAATACTACATACGCATTTTCGCACGAAAGGCAGGGAGCGTGGATGCCATCGCCAAGGCCGCACAGCGAGAGCTGGAGGACCTGGGCTATGAGCGGGTATTCACCTGGGAGGCCTTTGACGGCGATATATGCCGGGTGGATATGCGCGTAAGAGCATACCTGGATACGGATGCGTAAAGCGCAGGCTTTGCGCGGTGCCCGGAAAACGGGACATTTTGAAAAAGGCGGCGAGAGCCGTTTTTTTAATACGCATTTTTCAAATAAGAAAGGATGAAGAACACATGCCTAAGAAAAGAGCAGCAACAGGTTTCAAGGGTCTGGCACTGGCCCACATTATTGAGAACAGCCTCACCGGCTATGAGACCGAGGAGGGCGTAGCCCTTCCCTTTGCGGGGGCCATGAGCCGCACCGCCAAGGAATCCTCCACGGACCTGTACTACGACGATGACCTGTACGCCCAAATTCGCAATATCGCGGGGGAGGACGTGGAGATCCGCGTGGCGGAGGTGGACCTTAAGCGCATGGCGGACCTGGGCCTGGGCACCTTTGACCCCACCACCCAGACCCTGGAGGCGGATTTTTCCGTGCCCAGCAAGGAATACGCCCTGCGCTTTGTGGTGGACACGGTGGCAGGCCTGCCCTACTATTTCAACTACCGGGTATTTGAAATGACGGGTATCAAGTTTGACAACTTCGCCACCAAGAAGGATTCCATTACCGTGTGCGAGGTCATCATCACCGGCGTGTTCAAGCGGCCTCAGCTGGCCAGCCTGGCCCCCTGGGCGGTGATGCAGCTGAAGGAGGACAAGTCCAACGAGGCGGCCTGTACGGCGTTCCTGACCCAGGAGGAAGTAAAGCCCTAAGAGGGCCTGCAGGCTTTGGGGAGAGGGACGCGCCCTCTCTCTTCCTTTTATTTTATAAGCGAAAGTGGAGGAAAATATATATGAGCAAGACCGACAGCATAGGCCTTTCCCTGCCCCAGAGCCAGACCGTAAGGGGTTATGAGATACACCGGGCCCCCTTGGGCACCTTTTTGCAGACGGTGAAGCAGCTGCAGGATTTTCCGGAGCAGATGATGAAAAGCCTATTCCCCGGCATGGACCTGCAGGCGATATTGCTTGCGCTGAAAACAAGCGACAGTGACTTTCTAGGGAAGCTGATCGTGCGGGCCCTTAGCATCGTGCCGGAGCAGGCTCTCAAGCTGATCGCCAAGCTGACGGACATCCCGGAGACAAAGCTGAAAAGCGACCCGCAGATCGGCATAGATGGTTTGGCGGAGATCGTGCTAGCCTGGTTTGAGGTGAACCAAATCGAAAATTTTATGAGGACCGCCAGCGGACTTTTGGCAAAAACAAAGGCGCTGGTGGCAAAGGAAGCGAATACTGGCTCCAAAGAATGATGGCTAGCTGCCTATCCATCGGCATATCCAAGCGAGAGCTGATGGAGGACTACTACCTGGACGAGATAGGCAAGGTGATCGCCGAGTGGAACGTGATGCACAGCCCGGACGGCCCGGAAGAGGAAATGAATGCTATGGCGTTTTTGGGCGGTGGCGGCGAGGTAGTGGGCTGAGGGTCAGAAGTGAGGGGGAAAGCATACCCCCTGCCGGAGAGGCGGCAGGGGGTGGGGAGTGGTAGAAAGCATGGGGCTTTATTTTATTCAAAGAGGTTGAAATTTGTGGCTTTTGTTATTACAGGCCCAAAAGGACAGATGTTATAACCCGTAATAGTTGCTATCGGTGGGCAGGGGAGCAGGGGAAGGAGTGGGTTCTTCGGTGGGGACAGGGGAAGGAGTGGGGGCGGGGAGCCCGTTTTCATAGGTAATTACTACATATGGGGTCGATTTTTCATAGTAGCCATTTAGCGAAGCATGGGCCTTGCCACTTGCACTGTTCCAAACACGTTCAAATTCTCTGGTTTGAACATACTCGCCATATAGCTGGCATAGCCCACTGGATATATCTTCGTAAATGATATCAAGGTATATCCGTTGCGCAGGTACAGATCATCCAACGCAGCAGGGTCGCCTTCGGCAAAGGATAAAGAAAAAGAACAGGTAAAACAAACGATCAATAACACGGAGATTAATTGATTATACGATTTCATATTTATACCTCCCATAAACTAACTGAAGTAGCAAAAGTATTGCATAGAGGTATTAAGTAAAGCAACATAAATAAGACGGGTATCATCAGACCTAATTAGGCTTTTTTATTACTTATGCAAATTTAGATCAAGAGTTGGGGAGACAAAATGGAACATAGTGAGGTTGCAATAAAAGTATCCTTACTGACGGAGCAGGTGTTGACGGAATTGAAGAGCCGTCTATTTTGTTATTGAAGACTGAAACGGTACGTTTTATAGACCGTAATAGGTGATGGGGGTAGGTTCGGGAATAGGAGTGGGGGAAGATTCCTTGGCAGGGGAAGAAACTGTGTTGGTATAAGAAATTATTATGTATGGGAGGGCTTCTTCACTAGCGCAGTATAGCAATACATAAGAGTTGCCACTTGTACTATACCAAATGCGTTTCAATTCTTCTACTTGAACATATTCGCCATATAGCTGACATAGACCAACAGATAAATTATCATATATAGTATCTGCTAAATAGGGAGCATTAGTGTCTTCATAAATGAAATAGGAAATGCCAACTAATAAGCTGTTGTCGGAGGTAAAAAACATCATAACTGAATCTGAAATATAATTACCTATAGGTAC
>JAVBRJ010000010.1:0-101255 GCA_031548115.1 Eubacteriales bacterium
TCATCACGCCCAAGCGGTACCCGAATAAAGAAACCCATTACTAAAGCTTAGGTGGGGGAATGGGCCACAGCCCTTTGCCGCCTCATTTTATCCTTACTTCATTTCCGCCGCATCCACATTCTCCATGTACACATCCTCCAGCAGCAGCTTTCGTGCATCCACGAAGCCCCGGACGGTCTTCCCGTCCACCTGGGTCTCCACATAGGCCCAGGCATAGCGGTTGAAGAACTCCGATAGGTACGTGACCACCGTCCCCTCGGGCAGCCGCTTGATGGTGGTGAACTGGGCCGCCGGGTCATCGGTGAGGTCCACGGCCTCTAGGCATTCCGTGGTAATGGGCGTAAAGGAGAGCTGGGGCAGCCGCAGATTTTTGTCCTTCAGGCTGCGGCTGTCCACATAGCCGACCCTAACGCCGCCATTGTTGGTCTCGTACATCACCAAAAGCCAGCCGTTTTCAAGGCCGGCGGCATATACTGCGCCATTGGTGCTGATAGCTGCCTTGCCATTTGCACCCCGGTAGGAGGTGCTGCTGGGGGCGGAGTATACCGGGAGCTTTTGCCCGGTCTTCAGGTTCAAAAGGCTAAACCCGGATAGAACATCAAAGGAATCCTCAATGTAGTCCAGGTAGTGCTTGCCGTGGGGGTTGGTGGTCTTCTGGGCCCGCATGGCCTCCCGCACGTCCTTTACCAGGCGCTCGTTGGTCCATTCCACCTGGCTGAGCTGGGGATAGCAGGCCTTGGAGTTGTTGGGATTGCTGTTAGGGGTGTACCAGGGCCGCTCGTTAAAGTAGTTGTAGTACTTTTTGCCTACCTCAAAGTTGTAGCCGTGGCGGGCGAAGATCTCGTTGAGGATAAAGCCCAGGGATTCGTAGCTCCATTGCCATAGCTCATCTGTGGTCAGGCGACGGGTGTTGCTGTCCGGGATAATGTACTGGCCTGCCGCAAACGCTGCGGATGGAAGCAAAAGAATGACCATAAGAACACATACTAACCGCTTGAACATACTAACCACCTGTTTTAACCTTTCGTATTATTTGATTTTTCCGACGTTGTTCCAACGCCGATCACCGTACATATAAATTACGCCATACCCATTGACTTTTCCTCTATTTTGAATAGACTGATGGAGGAAACGAAAGGGGGATGGGTATGCGCCGAGACCTGACAGCCGGAAACCCGCTCAAGATCATACTGGGCTTTTGCGTACCCATTTTGATCGGCAATCTTTTTCAGCAGTCCTACAGCATTGTGGACAGCATGATCGTAAGCGCCCACCTGGGGGTTAATGCCTTTGCGGCTATTGGCTCTACCGCCTCTCTTAATTTTCTGATCATCGGCTTTGCGGTGGGCCTTTGCTCCGGGCTGTGCATCCCCATCGCGCAGCACTACGGCGCCGGGGATATCCAGGCCATGCGCCGGGCGGAGGCTAACGGCATCTATATCGCGGGGATCGCCGCCGTGCTCATCAGCGTGCTTTTGACCCTCTTCACCCGGCCTATTTTGATCTTCCTTAAAACCCCGGAAATTTTGCTGGACGATGCCGGGGCCTATATCGGCACGCTGTTTGCCGGGTGCAGCGGCATGATCGTATACAACATGGCCTTCGGATACCTCCGCGCCATCGGCGATAGCCGCACCCCGCTGGTGATCCTGATGCTGGCCGCTGTGCTCAATATCCTACTGGATCTTTTGTTTATCGTGGCGTTTAAATGGGGGCCTGCCGGGGCCGCCTGGGCCACCAACCTGGCCCAGCTTTCCGCAGGGCTCGTGTGCCTCTTTATCATCCGCAAGAATTTTCCGGTGCTGCACCTGTATAAGAGCCACTTTAAGCCCTCCCTGGGCATCTGGGGAAGGCTGGCGGCTATCTCCATCCCCGTAGGGCTGCAATCCTCCATTACCGCCATCGGCTCCATCGTTTTGCAGGCGGAGATCAACAACCTGGGCTCCCAGGCCGTTACCGCCCACACCGCCCTAAGCAAGGTGCAGGCGGTGATCTGCGCCCCCTTTGAGGCCATGGGCGTGGCGGTGATCATCTTTTGCAGTCAGAACTGTGGGGCACGGCTCTTTGGCCGGATCCGGGAGGGCCTCAAGCAGATCACCCTGGCCTCCTTTGCCTATGCCCTTTTTGGCTTTGGGGTCATGTGGCTGGTGGGGCATCACTGCGCCACGCTGTTCCTGGGCGATTCGGAGCCTCAGGTCTACGCCATGGCCCAACAGCTGATCCGCACCCACTCCTCCTTCTTCATCCCCCTGGCCCTCATCTATGTGTACCGCAGCGCCCTGCAGGGGCTGGGCTATGCCCAGGCGGCCATGGGCTCGGGCCTGGCGGAGATGGTGGCCCGCATCGGCGTGTCCGTGCTGCTGATCCCCTCGCTGGCCTTTACGGGCAGCTCGTTTGCCAGCCCTGCGGCCTGGACGGCGGCGGCGCTGTTCGTGCTGCCCATGTATTTGGTTGCCATTAAAAGCCTGGAAAAGAAAGCGCCCTGCGCCGGCCCTATCGCATAGGAAAGCGCCCTGCGCTGGCCCATCGCATAAAAAAGCCCTGCGCATATGAAATAAGAAAGCCCTGCGCATAAGAAAACCGATATTTGCCTGGTTTTCCGTGATATCCGTCATATGGTGTGGACAGCCCGCATACGCTACCTACAAAGGCGCATGAGGAGGAAATCCACATGATGGAAAGTATGGAAACCAGACCCTATGAACATAAAGCTGTGCCCTCCATGAAGGTGCTCCGGGAGGAGCTGCCGGTGGAGCGTTTTATTGGCGCAGCCAGCACCCAGGCAGTGGTGGAGGGCGAAGTAGCCCTGCCCGGCGGCCTGCGGGAGGAGACCCGGGTACTATCTGCAGAGGCCATGTGCGTGCCGGAGAGGACGGAGGTCTTTACGGACCGGGCGGATGTGGACGGAAAAGTGATATTTCACGTGCTCTACACCCAGGGGGACCCCGCCCATATCCAGCATCTGGAGGCCACGGCGGAGTTTACCCACGCCGTTGACCTGCCCGGAGCCGAGCCCGCCATGGACGGGCAATCCACCGCCGTGGTGGAGCATGTGGAGGCCAATGCCCAGGGCGGCCGCCTGCACCTAAGGGCCATCCTGAAAACAGGGGCCCGGGTGCTGTCCTCCGAGCCGATCACGGTAGTCACCGGGGTGCAGGATGCCCCAGGGCTTATGACCCGCACAGCGCTGCTGGAGGGCTGCCTCACTACCGCCACCGGCCAGCAGGACGTGCTGGTTAGGGACGAGTGCGAGCTGGCGGAGGTATTGCAGGTCGAGGATACCCTCTACGCCACCGCGCTGGCCACCGTTAGCGATGTGATGGGCGGCGAGGAGCGGGCCACCCTCAGCGGCAATATCCTGCTGGAGGTCGTCCACCGCAGCGCTATGCCCTCCCGGCCTATCGTGGTGACCCGGCACACCAGTCCCTTTGAGGAAACGCTGTCCCTCATGGGCGAGCCAGGGGATACCCTGTGCTGCGACGCCATCGTGAAGGACGTGGCAGTGCTGTCCCAAAATGGTCAGGAGGACGGCGAAAAGACCCTCCGGGCGGAGGTGCTCTTGGGCCTTTCGGCTCGCGCCACTCGCCGCCGGGATGTGCAGCTGCTGCTGGATGCCTACACCACCCAGGGCTCATCCCTCACCCCTGTCAGCCAGGAGATACGCCGGGCCATGAGCTACCAGGGCTGCCACACCGCAGAAAGCGGGAAGCTGACCATGGTGCTGGACGGCGAGCAGCCCCTGGCCCGCACGCCCATCAAGGCGTTCCTGCGCCCCATCGTAACGGATATCTCCCAGCAGGGCGGCCGCATGGCCCTGGAGGGCATGATGGAGGCCACCCTGCTGTACATGACCGACGACAGCGACGTGCCCGTCAGCTATTCCACCGAGGAGCCCTTCCGCATGGCCTTTGCCTGCGATATTAGCGATCCGGATTCCATCACCCTGGCCCCCAGCAATATCGAGGTGAACACCATCACCTCAGACCGGGTGGAGGTGAAGTACATCCTGCATCTGTTCTGCCAGGATGTGCAGCTAGCGACGGAGTCCCTGGTCAGCGATGTGCAGGAGGCCCCTGCAGAGCCCATGAACCCCGGCATCGTGCTCTACTTTACCCAACCGGAGGAGACCCTGTGGGATATTGCCAAGCGCTACCGGGTCAGCCGGGAAAGCCTGCAGCGCATGAACCCGGAGCTGGAGGGCGAAGGCCCGTATGAGACGGGCCGGAGCGTTATCCTTTGGCAGCGGGGCGAGAGCGGGGAGTAAGGGGGACGGAGGGGAGACGGGGGGACGTTTAGGGGCTGCGCCCCTAAAAACCCTGCCCAGGGCTTTGCCCTGGACCCTTCATTATGCCCGCGCTATGCGCGGACATAATAAGCATTATTATAGTTAAAAGGCTGTGCGCTAGATAAAGTAGCGTCACAGCCTTTTTGACTATGTAAGTTAGCTTTTGCTTTTGAATGATCCCTTGCCTGCGCGTAGCGCGGGCAATAATGGGTCCAGGGCTCCCCCCCTTACAGCAGCCCCTTGAGCTCCTCCACCTTATCTAGCCTCTCCCAGGGCAGCTCAATATCCGTGCGGCCAAAGTGGCCGTAGGCGGCGGTCTGCCGGTAGATGGGGCGGCGCAGGTCCAGGGCACGGATGATGCCGTCGGGGCTGAGATCAAAGTGCTTTGGGACCTCACGGCTCAATACATCCTCGGGCAGCTTTCCAGTGCCAAAGGTGTCCACCTGGAGGCTTACGGGCTGGGCCACGCCGATGGCGTAGGCCAGGGCTACCTCGCAGCGGTCGGCCAGGCCGGCGGCTACGAGGTTCTTGGCTACGTAGCGGGCAGCGTAGCAGGCGGAGCGGTCCACCTTGGTGGGATCCTTGCCGCTAAAGGCGCCGCCGCCGTGGCGGGCATAGCCGCCGTAGGTATCCACGATGATCTTGCGGCCGGTGAGGCCTGTGTCCCCGGCGGGGCCGCCCAGAACAAAGCGGCCGGTGGGGTTGATATATACCTTGGTTTCGGCGGTCCAAAGCTCCGCAGGGATCTCCTTAAGGATGATCTCTTCCAGGATGGCCTTTTGCAGGTCCTCCAGGGAGATGGTCTCGCTGTGCTGGGTGGAGATGACCACTGCGTCCACGTGGGTGGGCTTGCCGTCCTCGTAGGCTACGGTCACCTGGCTTTTGCCGTCCGGCCGCAGCCAGGGCAAAAGGCCACTTTTCCGGGCCTGGGTCAGCCGCCGGGTGAGCCGATGGGCCAGGGAGATGGGCAGGGGCATCAGCTCCGGAGTCTCGGTGCAGGCGTAGCCAAACATCATGCCCTGGTCCCCTGCGCCGGTGGCGGCCGCGGCATTGCCGCTTATGCTGGCTTCGCTTGCGCTTTGGCCATTGCGAGATTCGAAGGCTTTATCCACGCCCATGGCAATGTCCGGGCTTTGGCTGTGCACGGCGGTGACCACTGCGCAGCTGTTGCCGTCAAAGCAAAGCTTGCTGGAGTTGTAGCCGATGTCCAGTACCACCTGCCGGGCGATCTCGTCAATGGCCACGTAGGCCGAGGTGGTGATCTCACCCATCACCTGCACAAGGCCGGTGGTGGCGCAGGTCTCGCAGGCCACCCGGGCCATGGGGTCCTTTTCCAGGATGGCGTCCAGCACAGCGTCGCTGATCTGGTCGCACAGCTTGTCCGGATGCCCCTCGGTGACGGATTCAGAAGTAAAAACAGTACGCATCTTTTCCAGTCCTCCTATGTAGTATTGACAACCGGATCGGAGCAGACGCGGTTTTTGAAGATAAAAAAACGCGCCTGCGGCACAGCAGGCGCGTAAGGAGTCTTTTTATACTCGACCTTATCTGCCAGCGTATGCACGCTGCGGGATTTGCCACCTCGCTTTCGCAGGTTGGCGGGTTTCATAGGGCCCGTCCCTCAACCACTCTTTATAAGGTGTTCAGTTGTCAGTTTTGATTATACGTTGAAAACAGAGGGCTGTCAATAGCGACCTTAGGAGGCGCTGCCGGCAGGGCCGGCCTCAGCGATGGCGGGCTCCTCAGCGCCCTTGGAGAGCCAGCGGGCGGCAATAAAGCCCAGCACAAAGGTAACTACGCTGATGATGACCATGGTCACATTGGTCCCGGTCATATCGGTGCGCAGGAGGATGGCCACCGGGGAAGCCGCCACCAGGCCCAGCACCGCGCAATAGGTGGGGGTGGGGAAGCGGGCCAGCAGCCATTCGATAAGCTTAGCCACGCCGAAGATGCCCAGCAGCACGCCAATGCCAAAGGGCAGCAGCGTGAAGGCGGGGTTTACCATGGCGGCAAAGTCCATATGAAGGACGGCATCCTTGAGGCCGTCCACGGCGTTGAGCACGGGGGTGTAGTAGCCCAGGAGCATCAGCACCATGCTACCGGAGACCCCGGGGATGATCATGGTGGCGGCGGCGATAGCGCCCATCACCACCAGCGTGATGACAGTGCCCACGTTAAGCGTGAGGCTTTCGGGGTTGCCTACATCCCCTGTGAGGGCCAGCACGATGATAAGCGCGAAGAAGATAACGAACAAAATCACGCTGATGGCCTTGATATCCTTGCGATTGATCTTGCTGACCAGGGGGGCGATGCCGCCCAGGATCAGCCCGATGAAGGCGGTGTTGGTGGGCAGGGGCGCTACTTGGAAAAGGTACTTGAGAAGGCTGGACAGGGCTACGATGCCTAGCACCATGCCAATGCCGTAGGGCAAAAGGGTCTTGATGCTCTTTTTGAACTCGGAGAACAGATGGGTGATGCAGTGGATGAGGGTATCGTAGACCCCCATGCTGACCATCATGGTGCCGCCGGACACACCGGGGATAATATTAGCAACGCCGATCACGACGCCGCGCAGAATCTGATTGATCCATTGCACGCTGGTATCCTCCACCTTTGTAAAGCTGCCCGGCAGGCTGGCCGCCCGGCGCGTAGCAAGTGTAACATTTTCCTATTAAACAGTCAACTTCACCCCTTTCCAGGGGCCTCACCCCTCCCCATAGGGGCAGCTCTCCACGACGCAGCCCTGCAGAGATACCAAAATTACATCGTCGCCGATCCGCTGGATATTCTCCCAGGGGATGACAGTCCCGCATTTTTCGCCCCGGAGGGTCTGTATGATAGATGTATCCGCTGGCACCACCAGCGCCGTTACCCGGCTGTCCACCACGCAAAACTCAATATCCATTACCTTTCCTAGGCGCTTTCCATTCTGTGTGTTGATAACCTCCTTGGTGCGCAGCTCCGCAAGGGTCATGGGCGAGCCTCCTTTATTACAAGCGCTCCGCTTAATACCCTATGCTAAAAAACCGGAATGTTGACGGTGATTTCCAGCCTGTAAAAACCCTTGTAACGATTGACAATCCACCGTCCCGATGCTATCATGGATGATGCAGTACTGACGGGCTTCGCCCGCCATAAGGAATGAGAAGTAATGAAAAAGATCCCCCCATTTTTGACGCTTACTTTAATTGCGCTGGTAGCCGCGCTGCTGCTGGCAGGGACCGACGCCATCACCCGGGAGCCCATTCGTCAGGCGGCCCTCATGGCCTCCGACGCGGCGCGCATCGCCGTTTTCCCCGAAGCGAACAGCTTTGAGGAGGTAGAGGCTTCGGATGTGGATGCGCTATACGATGCCAAAAAGGATGGGCAGCTGATAGGCCATGTGGCCGTAGTCACCTCCCAGGGCTTTGCAGGCCCCGTAGAGGTCACCGTGGGCATGAGCACGGATGGGGTGATCACCGGGCTTAGCGTAGGCGGCAGCGCCTTTGCAGAGACCGCCGGTCTGGGCACCAAGGCCCAGGAGCCGGCCTTTACCGACCAGTTTGTGGGCAAGACCGCCCCTGTGGAGCTGAATGCCGATGTAGACGCCGTTTCCGGCGCCACCATTACCAGCCGTGCCGTGGTAAGCGCGGTGAATATTGGCGCAGGCGCTATGGGCATAGATGTGTCCACCCTGGCCGAAGCCCCCAAGACCGTCATCGTCGAGGCAGATGGCAGCCTAACCGCTTCTGCCCAGGGCTTTGCTGGCCCTGTGGGAGTCACCGTGGCCCTGGATGCAGACGGCAAGATCATAAGCCTCACCGTAGGCGGCACGGGCTTTGCCGAGACCCTCGGCTTTGGCAGCAAGGCCCAGGAGGAAGCCTTTACCAGCCAGTTTATCGGTAAGGCTATACCGACCGCATACGGCGACGGCATTGATGCCATCGCCGGTGCTACCATCACCTCCACCGCCGTGATGCAGGCCCTGACCGATATTGCCACCACCCCCGCCGAGGCGAGGACCCCCGCCGGAGAGGCCGCCGCAGTCCCCACCGAGGAAGCCAAGCCCGCCGACACCACCAGCCACGCCTCCAGCGAGGTAGCCGAGCAGCCGGACCTGACCGCTGCCGACCTGTGCGCGAAGGTGTTCCCCACGGCCAACGCCTACAACGAGCAGACCGCCCCCGAGGGCCTGCTGTGGCTGTACACCGCCGAAGCCGACGGGATCCTTGGCTATGTGGCCACCGCTTCTGCCCAGGGCTTTGCAGGCCCGGTAGAAGTGACCATAGGCGTGGATAATGAAGGCAAGCTTACCGGAATATACGTAGGCGGCAAGGGCTTTGCGGAGACCTCCGGCTTTGGCAGCAAGGCCCAGGAGGAAGCCTTTACCAGTCAGTTTATGGGCAAGGCCGTACCCGCCGCCTATGGCGACGGCATTGACGCTATTGCAGGCGCTACCGTTACCTCTAACGCAGTGATGAAGGCCCTGACCGCAGCGGCGGCAGGCATCCCGACCCTTGCCGGAGAGGCGAACCCTGCCGGAGAGGCGACCCCCGCCGAGGCGAGGACCCCTACCGGCGAGGCCGCCGCAGTCCCCACCGAGGAAGCCAAACCCGCCGACACCACCAGCCATGCCTCCAGCGAGGTAGCCGAGCAGCCGGACCTGACCCCTGCCGACCTGTGCGCGAAGGTGTTCCCCACGGCCAACGCCTACAACGATCAGACCGCCCCCGAGGGCCTGCTGTGGCTGTACACCGCCGAAGCCGATGGGATCCTTGGCTATGTGGCCACCGCTTCTGCCCAGGGCTTTGCAGGCCCGGTAGAAGTGACCATAGGCGTGGATAATGAAGGGAAGTTTACCGGAATATACGTAGGCGGCAAGGGCTTTGCGGAGACCTCCGGCTTTGGCAGCAAGGCCCAGGAGGAAGCCTTTACCAGCCAGTTTATGGGCAAGGCCGTACCCGCCGCCTATGGCGACGGCATTGATGCCATCGCCGGCGCTACCGTTACCTCTAACGCAGTGATGAAGGCCCTGACCGCAGCGGCGGCAGGCATTAGCAACGTGACTAAGTGAGCAGAAACAGACCCCGGGTCTGTTTCAAAATAGCCCTAAACTAAAAAATGCACAAAAGAGCCTCCCAAAGGCAGCATGCAATGAGCTGAATTTGGGAGGTTTTATTAATCAGGGGCTTTCAAAACCTATTTTAAAACAGCCGGACTTTTTTCATTTTATTTCATATGCTTTTTTTGATCGCGCACAGCGCGGTCAAATGATGGGTCCAGGGCTTTAGCCCTGGCGGGGATGCAAGGGGCGGAGCCCCTGCATAACATCCTCTGGCCCCCTGGCCCCCTAGCCCCTTAGCCCCCTAGCCCTACTGCACGCAAAACGGGCAGGGGGCCAGGGTCTTAAAGGGCGGGCTTAAAAGCTTGCCGGTGGGGAAGGGCTTCAGGGGGTGATACTTTTCGGGGACGCTTTTGCAGGCGGGGTCCGCGTGGAAAAACCGTCCGCCGTGGGGCACGTGCCATAGCTCGGTAAGCTCGGTGAGGCGATCGGCGAGCTCCTGGCTAAAGCCCAGGGTCAGCAGGTCCTCCGGCTCCAGGTTGCGCCGGGCGTAGGCCTTGCCCTTGGGGGAAAGGACGTTCACCTGGTATATCAGGGGATAGATGCCCTTGCCTCTGGCTTCAGGCCTGCGGTAGCAGATGACCCAGCAGTTCCTTGGGCCTTTTTCCTCGTCCACCTGCCAGCGCGCGTGGAAGGCCACGTCGGTCTCCAGGCTGGCCACGTCCTGGGCGGTGAGGTCAAACTCCTTAAGCAGGGCAGATTCCGCTTGGGCCAGGGCTTCCGTCTCGGACAGGTCCGCAGGGTCGGGCAGGGTGATGCCGGTGTCTATAGCACAGGGGCCGGGATCGCTGTGGTAGCGGGCGTTGAAGTGGGCCTTGGTCTTATAGCTCCAAAAGGGATAGGGGCCAAAGCGCTCCTCCCAGCGGCGGGTCTGGGCGGAGATGTGGCTGTCCATGGCGAACTGGGCCTTGGCCTGGGCTAAGGCCTCCCCGAAATTGTCGTTATCCTGGGGCAGCAGCCCGCCGGAGGGCGAGGCTACGGCCAGCCGATAGGTAAGGCCAGTGTCCCTATGCGTAAAAAGCACCTCATAGCGCCGGGGCAAGGGCGGGTCGCCCTGGAGCAGCTCCGGGTACAGGGCGGCGGAGCAGTCAAACTCGCTGCGCTGGGCCTCGGTAAAGCCGCAGTCCGCAAAGAAGGCCGCCTGGGCCAGGGCCTCCGCCTGGGCCGGGGAGATATCCCCGGCCTCGGGCTGGATAGCGGCCACGATGACCTGGGACTCGGCCAAACCACCGCCCGGGCAGCTGGGAAGCGCCAGGGCCAGCATCAGCACGAGTCCTAAGGCAAGCCGCTTAGTTCGTCGCATACATTCGCCTCCTACTGCTTGTAGCTGCTGCTGTAAAGGGCAGCTATGCGCCCGTTCCGCAGCTCCGCCGGCGTGCCCAGCGCATTGGCCATTTTTGGGAGCTCAGGCAGCTGCGGGGAGCCCTCCCAGCCCAGCTGGGGGTTGCAGGCCTGCAGCAGCTTTTCCATATCCAGTATGGATACCCAGATATCCCGCTGGCCGTCCCGCTCCACGAGGCCCACCAGCCACGCGCTGCCGTTGACGGAGGTAAGCGTAAGGCCGGAATACTGCTCAAACCGGCGGTCGATCTGGCCCTGGGCCAGGAGGCCGCCGTCCTTGGTAAACAGCATGATGCCGTATTGGGTATCGGTCTTATCCAGGTACAGGGCCGCGTAGCCCTGGGCGGTCTCCGCCATGTCCAGAAAGCCCCAGGCCTTGGAGGACTCAAAGGAATACAGCTTTTGCCATTCCTCTTTTCCCTGTGCATCCCATTTTACCAGCAGACCCTGGCGCTGGTCGGCCCTGCCGCAGGAGAGGTAGCCGCCGTCCGCCGTGGGCAGGGTGCGGCGCAGGAAGGAGCTGGGGAGATCGGCGATCTTGCCATCCCAAAGCTTTTGTCCCTCCTGGGATACCATGGAGATACCGCCGGTGAACACATGGGTCTCCGGGTCATCCCAAACGCCCGTCAGCAGGAGGCCTGCGTCCGTGGCCTGGGCTAGGTTTGTCCGCAAGGCATCCTCCGAGCTGATGCGCCAGAGAACGTCGCCATCGGCGGTATAGTATTCGTAATAAAAGCCGTCACCGTAGCTGCCGCCTTGCCGCAGGTAGCCTGTCCCCGCCGGGAACAGCTTGGGCCATTCATCATCGGCGGTTTTTTCCTGGCTGATGAACGTGCCGTCCTGGGTCAGGCGCAGAGTGCCCACCTCAAACATCACCTGCTTTTTGGACTTGTGATATTTCAGCGAAAGGGTGCCATCTGCAAGCTCTACGGGCCAGACGGCCACAGTAGAGATTCCATCCTCCCCGAAAAAATACTGCCACGCTACCTCCCCCTGAGGGGTCAGGCAAAGCAGCCATGCCTGGCAGCCAGTCATGCCCCGGGCTTGCACCTTCTCCTCCAGGCCTCGGGTGGTGCAGCAAAGCAAGATATTGCCGCTGGACAAGACGATCGTATCGGCATATACGGTGTCATCATTGGGTCCGCCGAAGTAAAAGGTGGTTTCCGGCAGCTGGGCTGTTTCCCCCAGGGCCAAGGGCATGCTTGTGCCCAGTATGCATACGAAAGCCAATAGAATGGCAAACACGCTTGATCTTTTCATAGCAGAAAAAACCCCCGTTCTTTGTATTACACGCCGTCTTACAAGAAGCATACCCCAAAGTATAAGACGTTGTCAAGCCGTTAAATGTTTCACAATTGTAAAGAAATGGAAAAAATATTTTTGAGAGGAGATCCAAAGCACGGCTTTTTCTGACCAAAGCGCCACCTTCTCTGAAAAATAGGGTTGACAAGTTGTAAGACGACGTGTAATATAAATATAAGACACGCCGTCTTTTAAGTGCCGAACAGGAGGAAAATTATGAAATCACAACGCCTTCCCGATACGGAATTTGAGATCATGAACTATGTGTGGGACCAGATCCCTCCGGTGTCCACCACGATGGTGATGGATAAAATGGGCGGGGGAAAGGGCTGGAAGATACAGACCGTGGTGACCCTTTTCGCGCGGCTGACGGAGCGGGGCTTCCTGCGGGTGGAAAAGGGAGAGGGCCGGGAGCGTGCCTTCTACCCGCTGATCTCCCGGGAGGAATATCTGCGCATGGAAACGGAGAACTTCGTGACCCGGTATCACAAGAACAGCTTTTCCAGCTTGCTCAACGCCCTTGAAAGCGAGAAAATAGGCGAAAGCGAGCTGGACGAGCTGGAGGCTTGGCTAAAAAAGCAAAAGGGGGATGTGTAATATGACTACCCTTTGGAAGCTGCTACTCTGCGCCAGCGTGTCCATGGCAGTGCTGGTGCTGGTATATGAACTGTTATTGCCCGTGCTGGGCAAGCGCTACAAGGCCGCCAGCCTGTACGCCATCTGGCTGGTGCTGGCCCTGGGCTTTCTGATCCCCTTCCGGCCCATCATCGCTGCCCCGGCGGTAACAGCGAAGCTGCCCGCTCGCCTGACCCAGCCGGTGCGGGCGGCGGTCCCTGTATGGCCCGGCACCGTCAACGACCCGGCTGCGGCTACGCAGGCGGCCCAAGGGGCTAATGCCACCCATACCACCGCCCAGCAAACGGCCGCTGCTCCTGAAAAGGCCCCCCCGTCCCAGGCGGCCAGCCTGACCCTGTGGGATATCATCACCGGGCTATGGATACTAGGGGCTGTAGCTACGCTCGGCTTTTACGCCCTCAAGCATTCTCTGTTCATACGCACGGTAAAGCGCTGGAAAAGGCCCGTCACAAGCGCCGAGTATCTCCAGACCTTTGCCCAGGAGAAGCAGCGGCTGGAGATAAGCGGCAAGGTGGAGCTGTATTTGTGCCCCTCTGTGAGCAGTCCCATGCTGGTGGGCTTTTTTAGGCCTGCGGTGCTTCTGCCTGATGAGGCCCTGTCCCCTGAGGAGCTGGCGCTGGTGCTTTCCCACGAGCTGACCCATTACCGCCGCCGGGACCTGTGGGTAAAGCTGGGGCTAATGCTGGCCACGGCCATCCACTGGTTTAATCCGGCGGCGTGGCTGATGGCCCGCTCCGCCACCTTCTACCAGGAGACCTCCTGCGATGAGGCGGTGACCGCCCAGGGGGATATGGAGGATAAACGCTTCTATTCCGAGACCATTATTCGCGTCATCCGCAGGCAGGCCCGCAACCAGAGCGCCTTATCCACCTCCTTTTACCGGGGGCGAAACGGCATGAAGCGGCGCATTACCTCCATTATGGCCGGGGGCAAGCACCTGGGCGCGCTGGTGCTGACGGTCGCCCTGACCCTGACCCTTTGCACGGGCCTGGCCTTTGGCATAGGGGAGGCCCCTGCCCTGCCGGCAGATGAAGCTGTGGATGCTGCTGCTGACACTGCGGATACCGCTGTTAATGCTGCTGTCCCCTGGGATACCGCTGATGATAAGGCAGTGCTTAAGGTAGATCAAATCATGTATGTTAAAAATCCCGACGCTTCCGGCGGGCGGCTTTTGACTGTGCCCTCCGGCAACGACTGGGATATCCCCTTGGCGGTTTACTTTAACGCCACCCCTGTCACCGTGGTGGAGTATGACGCAGGCGGCGCGGTGCTGCCGGAATGGAACATGATCATGGGGACCGAGAATAACTGGGTGCGGGTCACCATCGGGGGTGGCGGCATCGAAAGCGGCCTTGCGGGCTGGATGCCTCGTTGCATGCTTACGGATATCTACACCCAGGCCCTGCCCACGGGCATGATCACGCCTCGGGAGGGCCAAAGCCACGTGAACCTGTACAAGGGCTTCAGCGAAACGGCGGACGTAGTGGCGCTGCTGCCCAGCGGCCAGCAGGTGACCCTCTGCGGCTATCTGGACAAATGGCTCCACGTGGAGGCGAACGGGGCGTATGGCTTTATCCCTGCGGACAGCCTTGCCTATGACGCGGACGTGACCGCCGCCTTTGAAACCTTTCTGCCGGACATTTTCGATTCCTTTACCTACGAGGATTACCGGGCCTTTGTTACGCAGGAGCTGCTAATGGCGGAAAAATACGCCCTGTACGGCAGCACCAACGTGGAGGAATGGCCCGCAGAGGGCAAGGCCTGGTTCAGCCAATGGGGCGAGACCTACGGCGGCGGATTTGACAACATGCGTTGCTATATCCCCGGCAAAGAGGACATCCAGGAGGAGGAAGCCAAGGCCCTGGCCTGGGCGGCGTACCTCAAAGAGACCGGCATGGAGGATGCCGATCCCGAGGGATACGAGTTCCATATGTATTTTCACACGGAGTATGTAGACGAGCACACAGAGGACCCCGGCGTGAAAAAATGGCGGATAGACCTGTTTCCCAAGGATCACAGCCTGATGTACTTTACCGTGGAGATATCTAACCCCGAGGGCGGGGTCACTGTGATGACCGACATGGCGGAGTACAAAGCAATGCAAGATACCCTGGCGGAGGACCAGGCTTATCAGGCAGCCCTTAGTGCGGCAGAGGCGGAGAAGGGAAGCTTCGATTTTTGGACCGTGGAGGAGAAGGCCGCTTTCAACAATACCCACGGCTCACGCTCCCAAAATCAGCTGCCCAACAAGAGCGCTATCTCCCAGGAAAAAGCGCTCTCCATCGCCAGGGATGCCCTTATGGACCGCTTTGGGACCACCCAGGCGGAGCTGGACGGCTGGAAGGTAAGCTATTCCTATTTTATTATCCCCGGCTATGGGGATGAACAATGGCGGATAGGTTTTCACGATATGACGGATTTTTTGGTATGTGAGGTGCGGATGGATGCCTTTACCGGAGAAGTAGTGCTCGCCAGCGATCCTAAGGATCCGGGAAATGGGTGAGGCGGGAGCATAGCTGTATAGCAAAGAAGGATGTCTCAAGTGCTTGAGGCATCCTTCTTTTTAAGAAAAACGGTGTATGTTATCAGGGATGGGTGTGGCTTGTGTTCGTTGGCGGGCAGGCCTCGGTCCCGGCCCACAAAAGCAGCGCCCCTGCCATAATGACCAGCGGGATATCCCGGCTGTACACCACCGTGCCCAGCACCGCTATCAAAAGAAGAAATACAAATTGCAGCATCAGGTGCGGCCCCGCCGCACCTTTAAGCAAGCCCTTTAAGCTGCCCCGGCCCAGAAAAAAGATCATCGCGGCTACGGCCCCGCTGCCCAAAATACCCAGCGCGGACAAAAGGTCCATCAGGTCGCTGTGCTGGCTCATGGGCGCACTTTGCCCCGGCAGCCCGCCGATCAAGGGAGAGGCCATAATGCCCTCCAGGGGCTGCTGGTAAAAGCCCAGGCGGGAGGCGGAATCCGTGGCGTTGCCGGTTAAGACGTTTAATAGTTGCTGGAGGCTGAAAGCAAAATTGCTCATGTGCAGACTTTCAAAGATAGAGGCTGCCAGGGACACCAGCGGAATGCGCAGCAGATACAGAAGCAACGCCAGGGGCAACGTGCACAGCATGGAGGGAAGTACCTCCAGCTGCCGCTTAAAGCCCTTGCGGGCGATAAAGCGGATCAGCGCCCCTACGATTTCCACCGCCAGGATGGCCCCGGCAAAGATCAGCGCGTAGGTGTACTGGGACAGGGCGATCATTAAAACCTGCAGCCCGCAAAAGACCACAAGCCCCGCCCGTTTCCAGCCATGGCTGCCCATGATGCCGTAGCAGGTGATGGGCAGGGTCAGCACGCTGGCATAGATAAAATCATACCCGCCGATGTTTTTTAGCATCAGCTCTTTTAGGTACGCCTCCCGACCTTCCCCGGCATAGCCCAGGGAGCGGGAGTAGGCGTATATTTTGTCGCCGGGCCGGAGGATGCCCTCGATGAGCCAGCCGATGGTGGTGAGGGTGGTAAGGGCTACGGCGCCAAAAAGCACGGGCCGCAGATACCGCCACAGGCGCGGGTCCTGCCTTTGCCGGGCATAGGCGCAGTACAGCAGCGGGAACCAGAACATCCCCTGCTGCACGTAAAAGCCCAGGAAGTTTCCGCCGCCCCGGCGCATGAAAAACCAGCCGATCAGCGGCAATGCCGCCGCGCACAAGGCCCGCAGGATAAAGTCCAGCCAGCTTGCTTTCAGGTAGGCGGTATCCAGCAGGACCCCCAAGGCAAAGACCGCCACGGTAAAGACCCCGGCAGCTGCGCCGCCGGTAGTCTGCACGGCAGGCAAAAGCAGCCAGAGGGTGTATAGCAGGATAGACGCATTGCAAAGCCCTGCGGAGAGGGCGGAGGCCCTGTGGGCTATATGGGAGGTAGGGAAGGTAGAGGAGGTGGAGGAGGGCATGGGATCACTCCTTGATAGTAAATAGAAAAGGGACAGGCGCGGGACAGGCACGGGACAGGCACGGGGCTTGTCCAAGCATTATACCATAGATGGAAAGCCAAGAACAGCGCAGAGCGGCTAAAAGAAGGATGGGCTAAATGGCACGGGCTAAATGGCACGGGCAAACGCTGTAAAGGGGATGCAGTCAGCCTATGCGAGCAGGTCCTCTCAGACGTGAAGGAAAAATTTTTAAAAACGCCGTTTTGTGACGCGTACGTTGGGTTTTGGCCGCGCTTCCCCCTTTATTTTGCATTTTTTTAATCGAGTACAGCCAAAAAACAGTCGCCACCCCTAAAACCTATGCTATAATGGATACCGCAATAGCCCACTCTATTTTTGAGGGACGAAGAAAGGGGTTTTCCATTTATGAACCAATACACCAGCCGCGTATTAGAGGGCCTGAAAGCACGCAACGCCCACGAGAGCGAATTTTTGCAGGCTGCCACCGAGATATTGGAAAGCCTTTCGCCTGTTTTCGATAAGCACCCGGAGTACGAGGCTGCCAGCCTTTTGGAGCGGCTGGTAGAGCCGGAGCGGGTCATCTTGTTCCGGGTGCCGTGGATGGACGATCAAGGCAAAATACAAGTAAACCGTGGCTACCGCGTGCAGTACAACAGCGCCATTGGCCCCTATAAGGGCGGCCTGCGCCTGCACCCCAGCGTGAACCTTTCCATCTTGAAGTTCCTGGGCTTTGAGCAGACCTTCAAGAACAGCCTTACCGGCCTGCCCATCGGCGGCGGCAAGGGCGGCTGCGATTTTGACCCCAAGGGCAAGAGCGACAAGGAAGTGATGGCCTTCTGCCAGAGCTTCATGACCGAGCTGTACCGCCACATCGGCCAGGATACCGACGTACCCGCTGGCGACATCGGCACCGGCGCCCGGGAGATCGGCTATATGTACGGCCAGTACAAGCGCCTTACCGGCCTGTACGAGGGCGTGCTCACCGGCAAGGGCCTTACCTACGGCGGCAGCCTGGCCCGGAAGGAAGCCACCGGCTACGGCCTGTGCTACTTTGTAAAGTGCATGCTGGAGAAAAATGGCAAGACCGTTAAGGGCTCCACCGTGGTGGTCTCCGGCAGCGGAAACGTGGCCATTTATGCCAACGAGAAGATCACCGAAATGGGCGGCAAGGTAGTAGCCATGAGCGATAGCAACGGCTACATCTACGACCCCAAGGGCATTGATCTGGCCGTTGTAAAGCAGATCAAGGAAGTGGAGCGCGGCCGCATCAAGGAGTATGCGGACCGGGTGAAGGGCAGCGAGTACCACGAGGGCTGCAAGAACATCTGGACCGTCAAATGCGACATCGCCCTGCCCTGCGCCACCCAGAACGAGTTGGACCTGGACGGAGCCAAGGCCCTTATCGCGGGTGGCTGCCTCGCGGTAGGCGAGGGTGCCAACATGCCCACCACCCTGGAGGCCACCGAGGCCTTCCAGAAGGCGGATGTGCTCTTTGCCCCCGGCAAGGCGGCCAACGCAGGCGGCGTAGCCACCAGCGCTTTGGAAATGAGCCAGAACAGCCTCAGGATGAGCTGGACCTTTGAAGAGGTGGACCAGAAGCTGCAGGGCATCATGCAGGGCATCTTCGCTAAGTGCGCCGACGCGGCTGAGAAGTACGCCGACAAGCCCACCAACTACGTGGTCGGCGCCAACGCCGCCGGATTCCTGAAGGTGGCCGAGGCCATGATGGCCCAGGGCTGCGTGTGATCAAAAAGTATGTCGTAGCGGAAAGCTGCGCGTGACCGAAAGGCTGCACATGACCGATAATATGAAAGGGTCCCGCTACCAGGCCGTTATTTTCGACCTGGACGGGACCCTCCTTAACACCTTGGAGGACCTGGCCCTGAGCCTGAACTATGCGCTCACGGCTCACGGCTATCCGACCCATGATATGGAAGCGGTGCGCCGCTTCGTAGGCAATGGCATTGAAAAGCTGGTGCGCCGGGGCGTACCCCAGGGCACGGAGGAAAGCCAGGTGCAGGCGGTGCTCACGGCTTTCAAGGCCCACTACGCCCTGCACAAGGCGGACCACACCCGCCCCTATGACGGCATCCTGGACATGCTCGGGCAGCTGCGGGACAGGGCTATCCGGCTGGCGGTGGTATCCAACAAGAACGATGAAAACGTCAAGGCACTGTGCCGGGCTTATTTTGGCCTGGACACGGCCATTGGGGATGCCCCTGACCGCCCGCCCAAGCCTGCCCCGGAGGGGACGTGGTTGGCCATGGCGCAGCTGGGCGCAACGCCGGAACAGACCCTGTATGTAGGGGATTCCGACGTGGACGTGGCCACCGCCCGCAATGCTGGGATCGACTGCCTGGCGGTGACCTGGGGCTTTCGCACCCGGGAGGAGCTGCTTGAGGCAGGGGCGATCAGCCTTGCTGATAAGCCTGAGGAGATCATTCGGGTGGTCATGGAAGCGTAGCTGTGGAGAAAGCGTTACATGTCAATAGCGTGGAAGATAAAAAGGGTAATGGGGGACCGCATGAATGCGGCCCCCCTTATGAATACGGCTTCCTACCCCCAAACCGACATTTCAGTCAACCGCCCTCCGTGGAAACCGTTTACACTTTGTTCAAAAACGAGGGCGCAAGGGATGGAAAAAATCCTTGCCCCGCCTAAAGCTCCGCCTCTCTATACCCCGCCTGTCCATTTGTGAACTTACTGTAAAATCCATTGGAACATAGGGTTTTGAGGCGTTTTTCTCTTTACAAAAATAGTTAGTCGGTTTATATTTATACACGTTCCGAGGGACACTTCATATGCGGACGTACCCATAGGAACATCAAAATGGCTACCACGCTGGGCGGCCTTGAGCGCCCGCAGAGAAAGGAATTATGTATGTCCCAGTCAAATAAGCCGATCGCTACGACCAAGAAAAAGAAACGCAGGAAATGGCCTTGGGTCTTGCTGCTGCTGATCACGGCGGTAGCTGTGTTCTTTTTTATGTCCCTGCAAAGCCAGATCGAGAAGAGCTATCAGCAGGAAACCGCCGCTGTCCGGGATATCCAGACCTATTATAGCTTCTCCGGGCATTTGAGCCCTGTGTCGGACAAAATACAGACCGCCAAGGAATCCATCAAGGTGAAGGAAGTCTTTGTGAAGGAAGGGGACGTGGTGGCCGAGGGCCAGGCGTTGCTTCGGGGCGCGGATGGCACCCGTGTGTATGCGGCGCAGGCCGGCTCCATCGACGAGCTGTTTGTGGATCCGGAGGATCAGCTGCAGGTAGGCTCCCAGATCGTTCATATCGTGGATTATGAGACCCTGGAGGTCAGCGTGGATGTGGACGAGTATGATATCAGCGCGCTGAGCCTTGGCAAGCAGGGCACAGTGTACCTCAACGCGCTGAATAAAACCGTTGTCGGCACTGTAAGCGAGATCGCCCGGGATGCCACCACCGACGGCGGTGTCAGCTATTATAAGGTGAAGCTGGAGATCGACGCGACGGAGGATATCCGCAGCGGCATGAGCGTGGAAGTGAACGTGCTGGACAAGGAAGCCCTGGGCTGCGTGAGCCTGAGCCCCAAGGCGCTGTCCTACGACGAGTACAACAAGCCCTTTGTGATGGTGAGGGGGGCCGAGGACAGCCTGGACATTCGCTATGTTACCTTGGGGATATCCGACGGAATGTATATCCAGGTGCTAGAAGGCCTTCAGGACGGCGAGACCGTTTACTATACCGCCACGGACATGGCCCGGTTCTTTATGATGCGTCAGAGCATGGGCCGGTAAGGGAGCGATGAATATGGAACAAACGCGTCCCTTCTTCCAAATGACAGGGATCACCAAGTCCTACTGGATGGGTGATGAATGGCAGACGGTCCTCCATGGCGTGGACCTTAATATCCAAAAGGGCGAATTTTTAAGCGTGCTGGGGCCTAGCGGCAGCGGCAAAAGCACGCTGATGAACATCATCGGCTGTCTGGATACCCCTACCTCCGGGGAATATATCCTCCATGGCAAGCGCATCGAGGACCTGGAGGCCAATGAGCTGGCCGCTATCCGAAACAAGGAGATCGGTTTTATCTTTCAGTCCTTCCAGCTCCTGTCCCGGCAGGATGCCCTGGCCAATGTGGAGCTGCCCCTTATTTATGCAGGGCTGCCCCCCCAGAAGCGGCGGGAGCAGGCCACGGAAATGCTGGAGCGGGTGGGCCTTGGGCATAAGCTGCACCATTTCCCCAATCAGCTTTCCGGCGGGCAGCAGCAGCGGGTGGCCATTGCCCGGGCCCTGGCCACCAACCCTACCATCCTCCTGGCCGACGAGCCTACCGGCGCGCTGGACCAGACCACAGGCAAGCAGGTAATGGGGCTTTTTCAGGAGCTCAACAAGGAAGGCCGTACCATCATCATGATCACTCATGATGTGGCAATTGCCAAGAACGCCACCCGCATCGTGCGGATTTTGGATGGCGAGCTGTCAGAGGGGGTGGCGGAGGATGCTTAAGGAAAGTATTAAGATGTCCTTTTCCAACATCCTGGCTAACAAGATGCGCTCCTTCCTGACCATCCTGGGCATTATCATCGGCGTAATGGCGGTCATCACTTTGATCACCGTCATGCAAAGCGCCACAGGCGAAATGACCAGCCAGTTTGAGAGCCTGGGCACCGGCGTTTTAACGGTACAGGCCCAGGGCACGCCCTTAAAGCGGGGGCTTAGCGAAACGGACCTTGTGGCCATCAGCCAGCTGGACAACGTAGCCGGCATTTCCCCCAGCCTTTCCACCACGTTAAGCGCCGTATCCGGCGGCATGGTGCAGGAGGATGTGAAGGTCGAGGGCAACAGCTACTACTACTTTAAGAAGGAAACCGGGGCCCTGGGCCGGGGTCGGCCCCTGATGCCTATGGACCAGGAGCAGAACAGCCGGGTGTGTATTATCGACACCCACCTGGCGGAGGCGCTTTTTTCCGGGGAGGACCCCTTGGAGAAGCAGCTTTTGCTGGGCGGCATCCGTTTTACTATCGTAGGCATTTTAAGTGACAATGTGGGCATCGACGTTATGAGCCAGATGCAGGGCTCCAGCGACGATGGCAAGGTGATCCTGCCCTATACCAGCTATATGCGGCTGATGGGTGTGAAGGATATCACGGGCTTGAACGTCTACGTGGAGGATACCGAGCGCACCACCGAGACCTCCGAGATATTGGAGGCCACCTTGGACCGGGCCTTTAACTACAAGGACGACAGCTACTCCGTCATCAACATGGAAAGCCTGCTGGACGTGATGAACACCATGATGGGCATGATGACCAGTCTGCTCGCCGGCATCGCCAGTATCGCGCTCTTGGTAGGCGGCATTGGCATTATGAACATGATGCTGGTCAGCGTTACCGAGCGCACCAACGAGATCGGCCTGCGTAAGGCCCTGGGCGCGCGGCCCCAGAGCATCCAGATCCAGTTCCTGTTTGAAAGCATCATGCTTTCCCTGCTGGGCGGGTTCGTGGGCATGGTCCTGGGCATCGCAACCAGTATGGCCCTCAGCTCCATGATGAGTATCAAATTTGTTTTGTCCCCCCTGGCCATCGGTCTGGGCGTAGGCTTCTCGCTGGTGGTAGGTATCGTTTTTGGCTGGGCGCCTGCCCGCAAGGCCAGCAACCTCAACCCCATAGACGCGCTGCGCAGCATGTAAGGAGGAAATATATATGAAAGCTTTCTCAAAAAGGATCCTTGCCGTGGCTTTGGCCCTGCTGTGCCTGGGGCTGCCGCTGATGGGCCTGGCCCAGGCAGACCAGGATATGCTGGTTTTCGGGGTCCGGGTCGTCGGCCGCAACGAGGTGGCGGTAAAGGCCCCTGCCTCCGGCGACCTTGAGCCCTTTACCCTTCGGGCCGGAGACCGGATAGCCGCCGGGGACACGCTCTTCACCGTGGAACCCAAGAATGTCTACGCGGATATTGGCGGCACCATCGCCGATGTGTACGCCACCACCGGAGATATCGCGGATGCGGCGGTGGACCGCTATGGCTCCGTGCTGGCCATTGAGAGGATAGACCGTTACGAGGTCACGGCCAGCCTTTCTACGGGCCACAAGTCCGAGGAGAACCGCAATCCCTATGTAGGGACCCAGGTGTACCTGCGCAATCCCAGCAGAAGGCACTTTGCAGACGGCGTGATCACTGCCGTTAACGGCAATAAGATCACCGTGGCGGTCATTGGCGGCGATCTCCTCTACACCGAGGATGCGCGGATATACCTGGATGCTGAATATTCCGAAGACGGCTTTGTGGCCAAGGGCTCCCTATCCCAGGTGGCCCCTTATGCCGTAACCGCCAGTGGAACGATCACCGCCATGCATGTTAAAAAGGGGGATAAGGTGAAGGCAGGGGACCTGCTCTTCAGCTATGTGCCGGATATGCTGGAGCCGGAGCTGCGGGGCCAGAAAAACGCTACCGTGGTACAGGCCAGCCAGGACCTTATCGTAAGCGAGGTAAGCGTTGCGGCGGGGGCCTCCGTGCAAAAGGGCCAGACCCTGCTTATCGCCTACGCTGCTGGGGATTACCAGCTGGCAGGCCAGGTGGAGGAAAAGGACCTGGGACGGCTCCAGGCCGGGGACAAAGTGCAGGTGACCTTTGAGGAGGCAGGCCTGGGCAGCGTAGAGGCTACCGTAGCCTCCATCTCCCCCCTGGGCAGCGACGAGGACCCTAGCCGCTATACCGTATACTTTGATTTTGAAGCCCCCCAGGGCGTGCTGCTGGGCATGCATGCTACGGTGGAGAAGTAAAGGGCGAGCTGCCGGATGAAATAACAAAGAGGATATCTCGAGGGATCGAGGTATCCTCTTTTTGACGGCTCAAATACCCAAGCCCCGCCCTTTATCACACCGCCTTTCTTAAATACCGCGCCGTAATAGACTGGCACCCATCTACCATTTCCTGGGGCGTGCCGGTAAAGACCACCTGGCCGCCGCTGGTGCCGCCGTCCGGGCCGATGTCGATGACGTAGTCGGCCTGCTTCACCACGTCCATGTTGTGCTCGATGACGATCACCGTGTTGCCCCGCTTCACAAAGCCGTCCAAAAGCTGCATCACCGCCTGCACGTCTGAGGCGTGAAGGCCCGTGGTAGGCTCGTCCAGCACGTAGATGTTGCCCTTCTTATCCAGATACTTAGCCAGCTTCACCCGCTGACGCTCGCCGCCGGACAGGGTCGAGAGGGGCTGGCCCAGGGACAGGTAGGGCAGGCCTACCTCCACCATGGCGTGGAGCTGCTTGCGTATTTTGGGGCAGTCGGCAAAGAAGCCTTCCGCTTCCTCTGCGCTCATGCTGAGGATGTCCACGATGCTCTTGCCCCGGTAGGTGTGGGAGAGGGCCTCGTCGCTGTAGCGGCTGCCGCCGCAGGCCTCGCAGGTGGTGGTGACCGGGTCCATGAACACAAGCTCCGTTATGATTACGCCCCGGCCCTTGCAGGTGGGGCAGGCGCCCTTGCTGTTAAAGGAGAAGATGGCGGGGCTTACATGGTTTTCCTCGCCGATGCGCTTTCGGATCTCGTCGAAAAAGCCCAGGAAGGTGGCGGGGGTGGAGCGGCCGGTGGCGGTGACGGGGCTTTGGTCTACCAATATCACCTGGTCGGCATACTGGGCCGCGAACACGTTCCGGATCAGGGAGCTTTTGCCGGAGCCAGCTACCCCGGTGACGGCGGTGAGCACCCTCAGGGGGATATCCACGGAGACGTTTTTCAGGTTGTGGATGTGGGCCTCCCGGATGGGCAGGAAGGCCGTGGGCTTTCGCGGATGGGGCTTGATGGGCTGGATGGCCTGCATGGCGTTGCCCGTCAGCGTGCCGGATACCAGCAGCGCCTCATAGCTGCCCTGAAAAAGGACCTGGCCGCCGCTTCGGCCCGCCTTGGGGCCAACGTCGATCACCTCATCCGCGATGGAGATCACGTCCTTGTCGTGCTCCACCACCAGGACGGTATTTCCCTTGTCCCGCAGGCTTTTTAGCAGCTTGGTCATCCGGTGCACATCCCGAGGATGCATGCCCGTGCTGGGCTCGTCGAAGATGTAGGTCATGCCGGTAAGGGCGCTGCCCATGTACCGCACCAGCTTGAGGCGCTGGGCCTCGCCGCCGGACAGGGAGGAGGACTCCCGGCCCAAGGACAGGTAGGGCAGCCCAATGTCGATCATGCGGGTAAGGGAGGTGACCAGGCTTTCCACGATGGAAAGGGCCCGGGGGTCGGTGAGGGATTGCAGCACCTCCCGCAGGGTGGTAAACTCCATTTCGCACATTTCGTCGATGCTGTAGCCCGCCACCTTGCAGGAAAGGGTCCGGGCGCTCAGGCGCTTGCCGTGGCAAAGAGGGCACTCCTGCTGATGCACCAGGCTGGACAGCCGCTTGAGGGAGGCGTCGCCCATGTCGGCGTTATCTCGGTTGAGGAGCAGGCGGCTCATCATGTTGTGGATGCCCTCCACCTGCTTCACCGCCCGCTGGCCGCCCTGCTCCGGAGCGCCGTAAAACAGGAGGTTTCGCTCCTTTAGGGTATAGTCCTTCCATTTTTTGTCCAGGTCAAACAGGCCGCTGCCGGTATACTGCTTCCAGTACCAGTTGCCCACGTGGAAGGCGGGCAGGTCCACCATGCCCTCGTTCCAGCTTTTGTCCTCCGCGATGGTGGGTAGTAAGTCCAGGTGCATTACCTTGCCAATACCGGAGCATTCCAAGCACATGCCGTTGGGGTCGTTAAAGGAGAAGTAGGAGGCAGTGCCCACGTAGGGCTGGCCAATGCGGGAATAGAGCAGCCGAAGCCCCGCGTACATATCGCTGATGGTGCCCACAGTGGAGCGGGCGTTGCCGCCCAGGCGGCTTTGGTCTATCACCACGGAGGCGGAAAGGTTCTCGATCAGCTCCACCTTTGGCTTTTCATACTTGGGCAGCCGTCCCCGGATAAACGCGGTATAGGTCTCGTTCATCTGCCGCTGGCTTTCGGCGGCAATGGTGTCAAAGACGATGCTGCTTTTGCCCGAGCCGGAGACACCGGTGAACACGATGATCTTTTCCTTGGGGATGTTCAGGGAGATGTTCTTGAGATTGTTCTGGTTCAGCCCGCGTATGATGATGGTATCCTGATGCGCCATGGGAACCTCCTTCAAGGTCGTTTTGGGGGAATGCTGGTTTTGGGTCCAGCGCTTTTAGGTCCAGCGCTTTTAGGTCCAGCACTTTTGGGTCCCACACTATGGGGGGAATCCATTATAGCCGATTATAAAATTTTTTGCTTGACTTTTTATGCTATTTTAGGAGAAAGATTAAAAATAAAAGGCGGCTGCGCCTTCATTATCTCGCGCAGCCGCCATGTTTTCTTGACTTTTCTTGCTTTTTTGTATTCCTTTATTTTGGCAGTGTTGCTTCCTATTTCAGCAGCTTTTCCGCTTCCTGGGTCAGGGTCTCAAGCAACGCCTTGGCTTTGTCCTGCTCCTTGTGGTTCACGTTTACGTACAGCTTGATCTTTGGCTCGGTGCCGCTGGGGCGGATGCACACGAAGTGGCCGCCCTCCATGGCGAAGTATAAAACGTCGCTTTCCGGGTAGTCGAGCTTTTCGGTCTTGCCGGTGGCCGCGTCCAACTCGGTACGGGCTAAGAAGTCCAGCACCCGGCGGACCTTTACGCCGCCAATTTCCATAGGCGGATCCTTACGCACCCGGGCCATGATGTCCGCCATCACCTTCAGGCCGTCGATGCCGGGCAGGGTCTTGGAGTCCACATGCTCCAGGTAGAAGCCGTAGGTCTGGAAGATCTCGGCCATTACGTCGGTAAGCGTCTTGCCCTGGGTGGAGTAGAAGGCGGCGGCCTCGGCGATGAGCAGGGAGGCATTCACGCCGTCCTTATCCCGCACAAAGGTGCTGGAAAGGAAGCCGTAGCTTTCCTCAAAGCCAAACAGGAAGGTCTTTTCGCCGCTGTCCTCAAAGAGCTGTATCTTTTCGCCGATGAACTTGAAGCCCGTTAGGGTATCGTAGAGGGCCACGCCAAAGCTTTCGCAGATGGCCCTGGCCAGCTCCGTGGAGACGATGGATTTTACCACCGCACCATTTGCCGGCAGGGTGCCCTGGGCCTTGCGGCCACTTAGGATGTAGTAGAGCATCAGGCAGCCGATCTGGTTGCCCGTTAAAAGCTGGAAGCTGCCGTCATTTTGCCGCACGGCCACGCCCAAACGGTCGCAGTCCGGGTCCGTGCCGAAGATAGCATCCGCGCCTACCTCGTTGGCCAGCTCAATGGCCAGGGTAAAGGCGGCGGGGTCCTCGGGGTTAGGCACCTTGATGGTGGAGAAATTGGGGTCCGGGTCCTCCTGGGCCTTTACCACGCTGACGTTGGTAATGCCGATCTCCTTCAATATACGGCGGACGGGCACATTGCCGCTGCCGTGGAGGGGGGTATAGACGATCTTGAGGTTTTGGCCCGCTTCCTTGGCGATCTCGGGGTAGATGGACAGGGTCTTGACCCGGGCGATGTACTCGTCGTCCACCTCCCTATTTCCGATGATCTTCAAAAGGCCGGCAGCCATAGCCGCGTCCTTTTCCATAAGGGCTGCATCCGTAAAGCCGATAGCCCCGATGGCGGCGGTGACTTCATCTGCAGTCTCCGGGCCGATCTGTGCGCCGTCGTCCCCATAGACCTTGTAGCCGTTATATTGGGGGGGATTGTGGCTGGCGGTGATGACCACCCCCGCCGCCGCGTCCAGATGGCGCACGCCGAAGGAGAGAAGGGCCACGGGCCGAAGGGCATCAAAAAGATAGGCGGGAATGCCGTTGGCGCAGAGCACCAGGGCAGTCTCCATGGCGAATTCCGGGCTCATGCGGCGGCTGTCATAGGCGATCACAACGCCGCGGGCAGCGTTCCCTGCGTCCTTTTTCAGGAACGCGGCAAGACCCTGGGTGGCACGGCGCACGGTGTACACGTTCATGCGGTTCATGCCCGCACCCAAAACGCCCCGCATGCCTGCGGTGCCAAAGCTCAGGTCTCGGTAAAACCGGTCCTCGATCTCTTTTTCGTCGCCGGAAATGGCTTTCAGCTCCTCAAAGGTAGCGGGGTCGCCAGCAAAATCCTTAAGCCACTGCTCGTAGTTTTCACGGTATCCCATCACAAAAGGCCCCTCTCGCTAGTATATGGGTATTTTAAACGAATTGTAAAGGTCGATACACACTTGCATTATAATGGATTTTACCCGCTATTGCAAATAAATAAGAAAAATTCGACCCTGGGGGCAAAAAGGGATGCATCGGCGCATAGCCTTTCTAAGCAAGGACTGTATTATCTTATGAAAAGGGGCATGGGCCATGAATCCAAGGGTTTCCGCATGGGTATCATTGCTGCTGACGGCGGCGCTTTTGTTGGCCCTGCCTGTGCTGACGGCGGACCTTGCCACCCAGGACGGCCAGCGCATGGCGCCCCGCCTTCGCCCCCAAAAGACCCGCACGCTGACCCTATGGCTGATGCAGGATATAGTGGGTGGCTCAAAATATATTGATCAGCAGATCGCGCTGTTTGAAAAGGCCAACCCAGGCGTTCGGGTGTTTTTGCGCAGGGCGGACAGCGGCGACCTGGAGGCCCAGGAGGCGGTGCTGCCGGATGTGCTGCTGTTTGGCCTGGGGGCGTTTCCAGAGCCAGATAAGGTGCTGCGGTCGCTGGCGGGTATAGAAGGGGTGTCCCCGGAGGCCTTGGCCTGCGGCAAAAGCCGGGGAGAGCAGTACGGGGTGCCACTGTTTTTGGCGCCCCATGTGTTGGCCATTCCTACGGAGTGGATGCCCACCGAAAGCGTTCCTACGCCGGTTCCCAGGGAGAGCTCGTTTTTTGACCTGGGGACCCCGGCCCCAACGGGCAGCCCCAGGGCGGAGCCGGAGGGCCTTGCAGGCGGAGAGAACGGGGACCTTGCCCAGGCTGAGGGCCTTGCTCCCAAGCAACCGGACATCCCCTGGAGCCTGCTTTTGGAGCCAGGGGCCCTGGTCCCGCCGGAGGATGTGCCCCTGCAGCAGCTCTTGGCCATGTGCCCGCTAAGCCTGCGGGCGGGGCTGTGCCAGGCGGTACTGAGCCCGCAGGCGACCCCTGTGCCTACCCCCCAGAAGCAGGGCAAGATAAGGCCTACCCCGGCCCAGGCCCAGGGCTCCAAGGCCCAGGTGATGACCCTGGCCGCCTATGAGGCTGCCGTGGCCGCCGGCCAGGACATATATGGCTTTCCCATGACCCCGGCGGTGACCGAAAAGGTGCTTTTGGCGGGACTGTGCCAAAATAACGACCTAGCTAAGGCCTTTATTCGGCACATGCTCTCCCCACAGGCTCAGGGGAGCCTTTGGGCCCATGGGCTGCTGCCAGTGGCGGCCGGGCAAGGGGGCAGCCCTCAAAAAACGGAAGGCCAGCTCGCCCCGGGACAAAGTCTTATGGCGCAGCACCTGGATACCCTTTATCAGACCAACCTGTTTTTTCCGAGTGCCTTTGAGTATACCCCCCAGGAGCGGAAAGCCTTATGCCTGGACGGCTTTGTGCGCGGAGCGGACCCGGTCCAAACGCTGCTGCGCCTGCGCTGAGCGCAAAGAAAACCATTCAGATTGCATAAACCGCGCCTAAGGAACCATACTAACTTCATACCAGCGACGCAATCACTCATTCGGAGGCGAACGACATGATGGAACAACAACAGGCACACCCGCGAAGCGGCTGGCAGGAGGACGAGGTGCAGCTGCTTTTCCAGGCGGTAAAGGCGGCAGCCCAGGACGGCAAGCCCCTTCGGGATGTGTTCTCGGACGTAGCCCAGGAGCTGAACCGAAAGCCTAACAGCATTCGCAATTTCTACTATGCCCGGGTTCGGGAGCTGCCCGAGATCGAGGCCCGGAAAGCGCCCTTTTGCACTTTTAGTTCAGAGGAGCTGCACCAGCTTTTACGCACGGTGCTCATCGCCCGCGGCAATGGCGAAAGCGTAAGGGCGTGCGTCACCCGCATGGCGGAGGGCGACCGGGGCCGGATGCTCCGTTACCAGAACAAGTACCGCTCCGTGCTCAAAAACAGGCCGGAGGTGCTGGAGGCCGTAGCCGCAGAGCTGCGGGCGGAGGGCCTGCCCTGTCCCCAGCACGCCAGCCTGCAGCGCCGCAGCCTGGAAAACCGGGGCCGCTTTATGGACCATTTTGAGGAGGCCGCAAGGCTGACCCAGGATACCGGGGATGATCTTCTGCCGTTGATGGTGGAGCGGCTGTCTCTGCTGCTAAAGCGCGTATGGGATGCGGAGGCACGGCTGGAGGCCCTGCGCTTGCAGACGGCCTCGTTCAAGGCAGGCGCTTGCGCCCAGGCAGACGCTTGCGGCAAGCCTACCGCCGGGAAGCAGGTCTCCCAGACTGCGGGGGACCTAGCCATTACCCTCACGGACCTTCGCGGGGCAGACTGCGAGCCGGAGACCGGCGCGGATATGGAGGAGCTGGTACCCTACAGCCGCTGGGCGGAGACCCGCCGGGAGGCGGACCGCCTGAAGGTGCAGGTGGACCTGCTGAAAATGCGCTTGGAGGATACCCTCAAGCAGCAGGCCCTTGAACGGCAGCCGCTAAGGGACATCATGCACAGCTTTCTATCCCTGTCGGAGTATCAGCGGGTGCAGGAGCTTAATGGCTTTGTGCATCAGGCCGGGGAGGCCTTACGGGCCATGGATCAGGAGTAGAGCTGCTGGTGCAGGCTGTGGGGTAGCTCGCCGCCCTACAGCCTGCGCATTTCATCCAGCGCCCGTTGCTCGTTCCCCAAGGCCTCCAGCATATATACATTCTCGATAAGCGCATTCCCGGCGGCCTCTACGGCCTGAATAAACGCGGGACTCAAGGCCCTAAGCCCGCCTTCCTCAGGCAGGGGGCATACGGCCCAGGCACGGGGGTCTATCTCCGCCACGGCCCGGGTATGCGCTCCGGTGGCATCTGAGTCCATGCGTATCCGCAGGGGAAAGAGGCGGCACGCCAGGGGCCGGTGCTGGCGGGGACAGTGGCCCTCGCACACCAGGCGGTAGCCGGCCTTTATCAGAGTATCGTCCTTTTCCAGGCGAAAGGGGAAGCCCTCGATAGGCTTCTTATAAAAATATTCCTCATAGGGGAACAGCAGCATGCCGTTTTCCCCGGTCTCATCGCTTTGGCAGCAGGCCCCGTCGCAGAGCCTTCCGCAATTGGTCTTAAGGGGGGTCACGGTTTCTAAAAGCCCACGGGCCTTCTCAAGGACCTGCAGCGCCCCCCGCTTGCCGATAAAATGCATGATAATAGACATCTTTGGGTCGCTCCTTGTAAAATATCCGGCCTTGACCGAGCCTTGTTAAAATAAGAACGTTAAAATATGAACGTTAAAATAAAAACAGCCCTGCCCATGTGGCATCACAGGCAGGGATAGGCGTTAACGCTCCGTCGATGCCCGCCATTTGGCGGGCATCGAGGGTAAAAAGACCCAATTACTGAGCGTTGGCAACAGCCTTGGTCAGAGCGGCGATGTAATCGCTGATGGTGATGGTGCAGCCGGCCTTCAGGTCAGCGTCATCGGCAGAGCCAGCAACAACTTCTTCCAGGGTCTTGCCTACGCACCAGTCTTCCAGGGCAGCGATCTGCTCGTGGATTTCCTTGCCAATGGGGGAAGCGGGACGCATGTTGTATTCGTCGGCCAGTTCCACCTTGGTCTTGATGGGAGCATCCATGGTGCAGGTGATCTCACCAGCGGCGTTGAAGGTGCCCTTAGCCTGAGCTACGTCAAACTGGACATCAACGATCTTGCCGGCATCGTCGATAACAACGGCGCAAGAGGTAGCGTCTACTTCCAGAACGCCATCAGCGTCGGCAGCAGCGTTCTTGCTGTGATAGCTAGAGATAGCGTAGGTGATGCCCAGACCCATAGTGTCAGCCATAGCGGCGGTGCAAATGGTCAGCATGGCGATAGCCATAACCAGAGCAAGCAGTTTCTTCATAATATAAATCTCCTTGTTCAATTAAACTTTTACTTTATGACAAGCCCATGATGCCACATGGGTCGTGTCCGCACAGGGGAACCGTTTGCTAGAGGCGCAACAGGGACGGCCAGTAGCGCAAGGTCGCGAAAAGGATTTATTCGTCAATGACAGGATCAAATCCTTCTTCGTTGAGATACCGATCAATAATAAAGCGAGGGCGATGCTTGGTCTCGTTGTACACCTTGCCCACGTACTCGCCGATGACCCCCAGCGACAGCAGCTGAATACCGCCCAGCATCCAGATGGAGGCCAGGGTGCTCGTCCAGCCGGTAACAGCCTTGTCGGAGATCCAGGCCACCAGGGCGTAGATCAGCATGAGCAGGGAGGCCAGGAACACGACGATGCCGATGGTGGTGATCATCCGAAGGGGCTTTACGGAGAAGCTGGTAATGCCGTCGATGGCAAAGGCCAGCATCTTTTTGAGAGGGTACTTGCTTTCCCCGGCAAAGCGCTCATTACGGTCGTAGTAGACATAGCCGCTTTGATAGCCTACCAGCGGGGCCAGCCCCCGAAGGAAGAGATTGACCTCCTTAAACTGGCTCAAGCCCTCCAGGGCTCGACGGCTCATAAGCCGGTAGTCCGCATGGTTGAAGGTGATATCCACCCCCAGTCCCTTCATGAGCCGATAGAAGAAGAGCGCTGATTCCCGCTTGAAGAAGGTATCCGTCTCCCGCTTGTTGCGCACACCGTACACCACGTCGCAGCCCTTTTGGTATTCCTCAATAAAACGATCCATGGCATCCATGTCGTCCTGCAGGTCCGCGTCCATGGAAATGCACATATCGCAGTGCTCTTTTGCCGTCATAAGCCCAGCCAGCAGCGCATTTTGGTGGCCCCGGTTGCGGCTTAATTTTAGCCCCTCAAAGAGCGGGTTTTGGGCATGCAATTCCTGGATGATGGCCCAGGTCTTATCCTTGCTGCCATCATCCACCAAAAGCACGCGGCTGGTCTCATCACAATAGCCCCTTTGGATCAGGGAATCCATTTTCTCGATGAGCCTACGGGCTGTTTCGTGCAACACTTCTTCTTCATTGTAGCAGGGAATGACGACCATCAGTTGGTTTGCCATAGAATCCCTCCATTATGAATCTCTAGGGTTATCTTACCGTACCTAGCGCAGAATGTCAATTTCCTTTGCGGGACAAATTTGACCCGGCGGGGTAGATATTCCCAGACGTTATGGGGCGGGCCTTTGTATCAATACACAATAAACGCTTCGGATATGACGGTAAAGGTGTAATCGCCCATGACCCCGGAGGCGCGGACATGGTAGTTTCCGGCAGGCACAGGGTCACCGTTTTTGTCGGTGCCGTCCCAGTAGAAAAGGCTGCCGGAGGGGTCGGTCTGGGCGGGGCGGGTGCTGCGGCGGTGGCACAGGCGGCGCAGCACCTGGCCTTCCTCGTCCACTATGGCCACGGACAGGGAGCAGGGGTAGGCGTGGGCCACAAAGAGGCACATCTCCCGCATATCCGTGCGGTCGTAGGAGGGCTTGGTCTCCACGGCCAGGGCCAGGTCCCCCTGGGCCGGCGGTACGCACAGCACCCGCCCGGCGTGGGGGGTCAGCTTGCCCTGGTCGATGGTGAGCACCTGCACCAGCACATAGCCGTAGGACACGCTGTCATTTAGGTGGATGGACAGGGTACGCACCTTGCGGCCTGCGGAAACGGCTCCCACCTGGTCACCGTAGGTGGTGAAGCGCTCCGCGTCATCATAAATAAGCTGGGCCTTGTCAAAACGCCATTTTCCGTTCTGCTGGTATACGATCTGGTAAGCCACCCGCACAGGGCGCGTGGCGATATACTCCAGCGTGACGCTGGAGGAGCTTTGGTCCAGCACCGCGCCTGAAAAGGTGATATCCAGTATAGGAGAGCGCTCGGTGCCCGCAGGCAGGGGAACATCCAGGTCGTAGCGGAAGATCACAAAATCATCCTGCTGGGGGTACATCTGGGGGGTGGAGGCCGCATGGTTTTGCAGCAAATGGTCGTACAGCTCGGAAAGGGTCACGCTGCCGTCCCGGTTGATATCCGCAGGATAGCCATAGCGGGGGCTAAGGCTTTGGCTGAGGGCCTGGGTGAAATAATACGCGCCCTGGGGCTGCCCGGCATCCACACCGCCCACCCTGGGCGTGGTGCCGTTGACCTGCTCGGTGTCTGCGGCGTTCCAGTACCAGCTTTCCTCCAGCGCACCGGAGCTGGTGAGCACCTTAAAGCGGTTGCCCAAAAAATGCAGGGTATCCGGCTGCATAGCCTGGCCCTTGCCGATGAACGCGCCGCTGTTGCACGCGTCCAGGATGATCACGTTAGTACCCAGGAGGCCGTCAAAGGCAGCCTCCAGCTCCGCAGCGGTGATCCGCCCCTCGGTGATGCCATCGCTGAGCAGCAGGGCAGGCTCGTCCCCGCTGGCGGGGTTATAGATGCCGTGGGTGCTTATATATAGGTAGTTTACATCATTTGCGTCCGCATGCTGGAAGGTCTCCTGGATAAGGGCGGCCAGCTCCTTAGCGCTGACCACCGGCTCCTCTGGCAAATAGAGGGCCTCAAAGGGCCGCTTGGCGTTTTGAAAGGCCTCCTGCATGGCGTATACGTTGTTGGTGGAGGAGGGATAGGTGCTGGGCTTGGACACAAATTCGTCCACGCCGATGAGCAGCGCCCGCTCCTGCCGGTCCGCGGTGTCCATGAGCCCGGCGGCCAGCGCCGGGTCTACGGCGTCCCCTTGCTGCTTTGCCAAGGCGGCGTGCCCAGGGAGGGCCAGGAACACAGCCAGCCAAAGGGCCAGCCATCTGCAGCTCCCACGCCTTCCCCTCATATAAGCTCCTCCAATGGGGTTGGATTTACGGCAGCGCAAGGGTCTCCGCTGCCACTAGGGTATATTGTACACCATTTAGGCACTTTCGTACAATAGCACAGGAACACAGGGGAGGAATTGGCAATTACAGCAATACCATTTATTCCGTAATCAGCCAGCTCTCCGGGGAGTTGAACTCCTTGTCAAGGATCGCCTTTTCGATAGCGTATTGGGTCTGGATATCGGCAATGCCTGTGACGGACTTGCCCTCCATGGTCCGTTGAAAATCGGCCACGGCGCTTTTGGTGTTGCCGCCAAAGGTGCCGGTGAGGTGCACCTCATCCAGGAAGCCCAGGGCGTATAGATCCTGCTGTAATTTCAGCACCTTGTCGCCCCGGTTGCCGCTGCGCATGGTGGTGCCCACTACGTCGGAGCTGGTGCCGAAGCCTAGTATTTGGCTATTGCCCAGATAATAGCGGTTGCGCTGGACGCTGGAGGGATTGTTGCCCTCGATCACGTGGACGATGACCTGGCCCTCGGCACTGAGGGTGCAATATTCCACCATGGCCACGTGCTCCGTGTCCCCCGCTTCATTATAGCTGAAGAACATCCAGTCCCCAGGCCGGGGAATATAGTCGTTTTTCTTCATCAGCTCGGTCTCGCCCAGTATCCATTGATAGCCCCAGCCGGGGCAGTTGCCCTTGCGGTATACAAAGCGTCCCCGGGCGATGAACCAGTCCCGGCCAGTGTTTTGTCCGCTGTAGTTGGGGTAGGTCTTTGTAAGAAGCTCCGTGCCCTGGCTTTTGTCCAGCTGGTCCACGCACCAGCACAAAAACTCCGCGCACCATTCCGCATGGGCATCTCCGGCCCATTCGCCGTACTTGGTGTAGCTGCGGGCCCCTTCCTTGTAGCCCAGCTCGGCCCGGGCGATGTCCAGCAGCGGCGCCACAAAGGCTGGAAGCTCACCAGGGTCAATGGCCTGCTGGGCGGCCTCCTCATCAGGCCCGTCTACGTCCGAGTAGACATAGACCACCTCTTGCAAGGCTGGGGCCTCCTGGGCATAGGCCTCCTGGGCATAGGCCGCCTCCTGGGCGGAGGCAAAAGGGGCGCACAGCGCCAGACACAGGCACAGGTGCGGGGCAAGCCGTCTGAAAAGGGAACGGGTCATACAGGAGGGCCTCCTTATCTGCCAAAGGCTTCAATGCCGCGCAGGAGCTCGTACTCCCGGAAGCTTCGGACAGTAGTATACATTTTACGGGTCAGGATAGCACCTGCCCGGTAGAAAAGACAGATAAAGGGGATATCATTGGCGAACTGCTGCTGGATGGCCTGAGAGGTATAGGCAAAATCCTGCTGGGTATAGCTGCTGCGAAGGGTGGTAAACAGGCTGCCCATCTCGCTGGACACATAGCGGCCATAGTTTTGCTTGTTGCCCTTGATAAGGAAGAAGCCGTAATCCGGCACCACGTCCATCTGAAAGGCGCACAGGGCCATGTCGAAATTGCCTGCCTCCAGCTTTTCCTTCATGTTGGTCTGGTCCATGGCCTCTACGGTGGCGGAAATATTGACGGCTTTGAGCATTTCCACGATCATGTCGGCGGTCTCAAAGCGCACGTCGTTTTCCGGGTCCTCATATACAAAGAGCCGAAGCTTTAGGCGTTTAGGCTTGTCCGCGCCCTCCACCACCTTGTCCAGCACGCCGTCGTTGTCCAGGTCTACCCAGCCCTCCTCGGCCAGGATGGCCCGGGCCTTGTCCGGGTTATAGGCGAAGGTGCTTTCCTGGTCGTGGTAGAGCCAGCTGTCGGAGGGGGTGGGGGTATTGGCGGCAATGGTCATGCCCATATAGGCATTTTGGCTGATCAGGGGCACGTTGATGGCGTAGCGGACAGCCTCACGGATCCTTTCGTTATCCAGGGGGTAGCCCAGCTCCCGGTGGTTGAGCAGCAGCACCTCCAGCTGCCGGGTGGAATAGGGGATGGACAGGGAGTTGATGCCGCTTTTGTACTGGGCGGCGGCTACGGCCCGGGTAAAGGCAGTGTCCACCCGGCCATATTCGTAGGCGGTGATCAGCTCCTTATTATTGAGAAAAAAATTGGCCATGATCTGCTGCACCTGGGGGGCGGTCTGCCACCAGCCGGGGTTTATCTGCAGATACATATAGTTGCCCGGCTCAAAGGAGGTGACCATGTAGGGACCGGTGCCTGGAGGGGAGGGGCTGTCCACCCAGTTGGCAGGGACCACGGGAAAGGTCATGGCGTATAAAAGGCCGTAATAGCTGCGGGCGGCCTTCACCACCACGGTGCGCTCGTCCTGGGCTTTGATGCTCTTGATCAGATAGTGGATATTCTGATAAAAGCCTTGATTGTTTTCGGACAGGGTGAGGATATGCTGGCAGGAGGCCACCACGTCGTTGGCAGTCAGGGGGGTGCCATCGGAAAAGGTGATGTTCTCCCGGAGGGTGAAGGTCCAGGTGGAGCCGTTGCCACTTTCCGTCCAGGTGGAGGCCAGCAGCGGCTGGGGCAGACCGTTATCGTCTATGGTGACCATGGACTCGTACACCATGCCATACAGGCTGATCACATCCCGCTCCACAGGGTCCAGGGGACGGATCTCCGCCGTGCGGGTGGACACCAGGCCCACGGTAAGGGTATCCTCTACGTTTTCGGCCAGGGCAGCGGGCATGAAAAGGCACGCCGCCAGCAGGATGGCAAGGGATCGCGTAAAGCATTTGTTCATCAAAGTACCTCCGTTGTAAAGGGCTGGCCGTGCAGGGCCACGGCTTTGGCAAGGCAGGCGGACCTGCCGGGGATCACTGGGCAGCGTCCTCGTAGTACAGGCGCTTATACACGCTGTACGCCCGAAGCACGCGGGTGGCGTAGTTCTTGGTGGGGCCGTCCATCATATCCTCCAGGGCGATGGTCATGCTATCCTGGCTATAGCGGGAATCGTTCAGCCAATTTTGAACGGTGCCCTGGCCCGCGTGGAAGGCAGCGGCCACCAGCACCGGGTCCCCCCGGAAAAGGCCGCTGAGGTAGTTTATATACCAGCAGGCATAGCGCACGTTGGTGGTAGCGTCGTACATGGTGTCGAAGTTGAAGGGGGTCCCATCGCCTATCTTCTTATGGACCCAATCCCCGGTGTCTTGCATCACCTGCATCAGGCCCCGGGCCCCGACGTTTGACTCCGCGTCGGGCTTGAAGGAGCTTTCGTTGAGCACGATGGCGGCGATAAAGGCCGGGTGCAGATTGTTCACCTGGGCCTGGGTCTCGATCAGCTCCCGGTAGCGGTAGGGGTGGGCATCCGCAATGGCGGCGGCGGTCTCCTCCCGTTGCTTGAGGATGTCGGCGGTGCTGCCGGTAAAGCTCATCTGCAATATCCACAGCAGGATGGCCACCAGGGCCACCGTGCTGGCGGCGATGCCCAGCCAGGGAATGCGGCGCCTTAGGGCTTCCTCGGGCTGAGGCTGATCGTAAGCTTCGGTGACGTAGGGATTTTCGGCGGGATAAGGCTTTTCGGCGGCATTGGGGTTCCTGCCGACATAGGGCTCGATGGGGGCAGAAGCTGCTTCCCGGCGGCCGCGCCGAGGGGCCGGGGTCTCCGGCTCTACTGTGTAGGGCTGTGGCGCGGAGCGGGGCTGCATGGACGGGTCATATTCCGGCTGAAAGCGGTAGACCGGGTCGTCAAACTCCTGGGCATAGCCCTTGGGCGGGGCATAGGTCGGGGCAAAGGACTCCCGAGGCGGGGGATAGGAGCTTGGGGCCGGTTCCCGAGGCGGGGGGTAGGAGCTTTGGGCCGGTTCCCGGGGCGGGGGGTAGGAGCTTGGGGTGGGCTGCTGGGCGTGGGTCTGCTGGGCCTCCTGAGCCCGCTGCTGGGCCCGCTGCCTGGCCCCCAGGGCGGCCTGGGCCCCGTGGTATTTGCTGGCGTACTGCTGGGCTTCCCGCTCTCGCTCCTGGGCCTGCTGTGCCCAGACCAGCTCCTCGGGGTAGCCTGCGGCCTCGTAGCCCTTGGCGCTTTCGGGCACTAGGGGTTGAGGCTGAGCTATGGGGCTTCGGGTGCGGATGGGCCGCCCTAAAATATCTGTTTGTACAGGAGGCGGCTCGTGGGCTGGGGCAGCGGTGACCTGGGGCCGCCGGGCAGGCCGGTCGCCTTGGGACATGTGGTTTTGCTGGGCCACCCGCAGCCACTCCGGCATTTCCGGGGACACCGGCGCGTCAAACTCCGGGCCGGTAAGCTCGGAGGCGGCAGGGGACGCCTGGAGCTCTGGCTGGAAGGCCGCCGGGGGCTCCGGCTGGAAGGCCGCCTGGGTCCCTTGTGGAGCAAAGGCCTCCGGTTCCTGCTCGGGATAGGCAATGCTTTGCACGGCAGGCTGGATATCCGGGGCTACGGGCAGGGTCAGCCGGGGCTGGGCCGTGGGGGCCACATCCGAGCGACGGGCCCGGGTGCCGTATTGGTCGATGGGGGGGCGGTAGTTGGGGTCGGTCTGGTGCCGCTGGATGCGGCGGCCTTCCCCGGCATGGATGGATTGGGACTGCCTTTGGCGCTGACCCTCGGCCACGGAGCCAACAAAGTTATAGTCGATAGGGGCTTGGTCGTCGTCCTGGTTTCGGTATTTTAGCGGGAATCGAATCATCGCTGGCTCCTTTCCCAAAGGCGGGCGTACAAGGCTGTAACGTCCGCCTGGACCTCTTCGGTAGGCTTGTTTGTCCAGAGAGTCTCCTGGGCCAGGGCCTGCTTTTTGGAAAGAGGCCATTGGCTGCGGATGCGGGCCAGGGCTTGGGCGCTGTCCATGCCATCCCGGTCCTTTAGCCGCGCTAGCTGCACGTCCTCCGGGGCCGAGACGCAGACCACCACGTCCGCCATGTCCTCCATGCCCGCTTCATATAAAAGAGGCACATCTAATATAACGAGATTGGCGCTGTTTTTCCGGCATGCTTCCATTTCTGCCTCCATGCGCTGCTTGACCAGGGGATGGAGGATGGCATTGAGGCGCTCCCGTGCCTGAGGATCGTTAAAGACGATCTGGGCCAGGGCTTTCCGGTCCAGGGTGTCGTTCGGGAGCCATACCTGAGGGCCAAAGGCCGCTTTAATAGCCGGGAGGGCTTCCCCGCCCGGGGCAGTGAGGCTGCGGCTGATGGCATCCGCGTCGATAACGGGCAGCCCCATGTCCCGCAGCCATCCGGCCACGGTGGATTTGCCGCAGGCGATACCGCCTGTAAGTCCAACGCGCAGCATGCGCTCACTCCCTTCTGCAGGGGCTCCGCCCCTTGCATTCCGGCCTTTCGCACTACGCGCATTTCACTACCGTTCATGCGCTTGGCTCAAGCCCTGGGTCCTCAATGCGCCTCAAACCAGCTTTTTCCCTGGGACACCTCCGCTACCAGCGGCACGGCGAGGGTAACGATGTTTTCCATGGTTTCCCCCAGCAGGGCGCTGACGGCCTCCACTTCTCCGTGGGGGCATTCCACCACCAGCTCATCGTGGACCTGCAGTATAAGCTTAGCTTCAAAGCCGCCGGCGATCAGGCGCTGCCGCACCCGGACCATGGCCAGCTTGATGATATCGGCTGCCGTGCCTTGGACGGGGGTGTTCATGGCGGCCCGCTCGCCAAAGGAGCGGACATTGCGGTTTCCGGAAAACAGCTCCGGCAGGTCCCGACGGCGGTGGAACAGGGTTTCCACATAGCCCTGGCTCTGGCCCTGGTGGACCATGCTGTCCATAAAGGCCCTGACCAGGGGATAGCGCTCAAAATAGGTGGCGATGAACCCGTCCGCCTCCTTGCGGCTGACCCCGATATTCCGGGCCAGGCCAAAGCCGCTGATACCGTAGACGATGCCGAAGTTGACGGCCTTGGCGCTGCGGCGCATCTGAGGGGTGACCTCATCCAAGGAGACCCCGTGGACCTCCGCGGCGGTGCGGGTGTGGATATCCTGGCCCTTGATAAAGGCATCCTGCATGGCGGGGTCCCCGCTTAAATGGGCCAGTACCCGCAGCTCGATCTGGCTATAGTCCGCGTCCAGCAGCACGCAATTTTCCTTGGCCACAAAGGCCCTGCGGATCTCCCGGCCCTCCTCGCTGCGAACGGGGATGTTTTGCAAATTAGGCTCCAGGCTGGAAATGCGCCCGGTAAGGGTGCCGGTCTGGTCGAAGGTAGTGTGGACCCGGCCGGTCTTGTCCGTCAGCCGTCCCAGGCCTTCGATATAGGTGCCCTGGAGCTTGGTCAGCTTCCTATAGCGGAGGATGGGCTCGATGGCCGGATGGTATTCCGTAAGCCCCTCCAATATGGCCGCATCGGTGGAATAGGAGCCGGATTTGTTTTTCTTTCCGGCAGGGAGGCCCAGGGTCTCAAAGAGCACCTCTCCCAGCTGCTTAGGGCTGTTAAGGTTGAAGCCAGAGACGCCCGTAAGCTCGTACACCTGCTGGGTCAGCGCGTCTATCTCCTGGGTAAACTGGGTGCCCAGCTCCGCCAGCGCCTGCACGTCTACCCCGAAGCCTAGCTGCTCCATCTCAAAGAGGACCCGGGTCAGGGGCTGCTCCATGTCGGTTAAAAGTGCCCACATGCTTTGGTGCTGGAGCCTTGCCTGCTGGCGGAGGGCCAGGGCTTGCAGATCGTAGGCGGTCTCTGGGATGACGGGCCGCATGCCGGCAGCCAGAGACCCTCCGGGCTGCAAGCCAGCGTCAAGTGTCTGGGCTCCCGCAGGCTCCATCCCCTCGGCCTCCAGGGAGGCAGCCAGGGAGAAATCCTTCTGGCCAGGGTGCAGTAGATAGGCCCCCAGCAGGGTGTCCTGCTGGACGGTGGGGGTGGGCAAGCGGTAGGCGGCAAGCCTTCCAAAAAGGGCCTTGGCCCCGTGAACGAGCAGATCGCCCTTTTCCCATAAGGGCTTTAGGGCGGTAAGGATCTGGTCCTCGTATAGCCCGCCCATGGTCAGGTCCCGCATGAGGGGGATGTGCCACAGGCGGCCATCGTTAAGGCAAAGGGAGGCCTCCTCTGTTCCCAGGTAAAACGCGGTGGTTTCACCACTCTTCACGGTTTCACCACTCTTCACGGCTTCACCACTCTTTTCGGCTTCACCATTTTTTGTGGCTTCCTTGACCCATGCCGTCAAAGCCTCCGGGGTCAGCAGGCTGCCCTGGTCGAACAGCGCCGCAAAGGAAGGCAGCGCATAGGCTTCCTCCTTGGGCGCAGGCATTTCTATGGTCTTGTCCGCCCCGGCCCGGCGGGCTGCGGAGCTTACCTTGCTGGTGGAGGCAGGGGCTGCGCCGCCCTGGCCCAGGAGGTTTTTCAGGCTTTGGGCCAGCCGGTTCAGCTGGTATTTTTCCAGCGTGGGCAGGCCCTGGGTCATATCCCCCCAGGAGCAGCTTTCAAAATCAATGGTCAGGGGCGCGGTCTGGCAGATGGTGCCCAGCACCTTGCTCATTTCGGCGCTTTCCCGGCCGCTTTGGAGCTTTTCCCCCAGCTTGCCCTTTACCTCGCCTGCATGATCCAGCACGTTTTCCAGCGTGCCGTATTGGGTGATGAGCTTTAGGGCGGTCTTCTCGCCCACCCCCGCAATGCCGGGGATGTTATCGCTGCTGTCGCCCATGAGGCCCTTCATGTCCGGCACCTGGGCGGGGGTGTAGCCGTACACCTCCAGCACCCTTTGGGGGTCCAGCAGCAGGCTTTCGGAAATGCCTGTTTTGGTCAGGATCACCCGGGTATTATCGTCCACCAGCTGCAGGCTGTCCCGGTCTCCGGTGAGGATGTAGGGGGCCAGGCCCTTTTCGCAGCCCTGCCGGGCGGCAGTGCCCAGCAGGTCATCAGCCTCGTAGCCTTCCATTTCAAATATTTGTACCTGCATGGCAGTGAGGATTTCCCGAACGAGGGGGATCTGGGGTCGAAGCTCCTCCGGGGTAGGCTTGCGGGTGGCCTTGTATCCGTCGTACATCGTATGGCGGAAGGTGGGGGCCTTCATGTCCATCATCACGCATAGGTAGTCCGGGCGGTAATCCGCCAGGGCTTTAAAAAGCATGCTGAAAAAGCCCTGCACCGCATTGGTATAGACCCCGCCGGAGGATAAAAGGGGCAGTGCGTGGAAGCCCCGGAAGATCAGGCTGTATCCGTCTACCATCAAGATCGAGGGTTTGTGGGTCGTATCGCTCATGGTCGCCCTCCTTGTCAAATGTGAGGCCTTCTTATTATACCACAACCGTCCAAGTGCAAACAGGGCGGCGCAACACTTGCAAACAAAAGGTTTGCGGGCATTGCGCCGCCATTTGCGCCCGGTGGGGCTTATTCCTTGTGGGTATTGTTACTGTTGTTGCCGGCAAAAAGCTCCGGGTTGCCCTCCCGCACCAGCTTGTTCAGCTCCTCCATGAAGCTGCCCACATCCGTAAACTGGCGGTAGACCGAGGCAAAGCGCACATAGGCCACCTCGTCCAGGTCCTTTAGGCAGTCCATCACCGCTTCGCCGATGCGGCGGCTGGAAAACTCGTCATCGCCGCTGGAATGCACCAGCTTTTCCACCTTTTCCACAATAGCGTCGATGTCCTTGATGCTGACGTTCCGCTTTTGGCAGGCCAGCAAAAGGCCCTTTTTGATCTTTTCGCCGTTAAAGGGCTCCCGGCGCATGTCCTTTTTAACTACCATCACCGGGGACATTTCGATTTTTTCGTAGGTGGTGAAGCGCCGCCCACAGCGCAGACATTCCCGACGTCGGCGAATGGAGCTGCCCTCTTCTGTAGGGCGGCTGTCAATGACCCGGCTGTCCAGGTATCCGCAGTACTGGCACCTCATGAGCAAGCACTTCCTTTTGGCCCAAAATGTGATATGATAGCATTTATAAAGCCATAATACTAAATTTGCGAAGAAATTGCAACAAATTATTAACATTTGCTGCTGCAACAAATTTTTTTCAAACCCCTTGACCTTTACGCTGCGTTAGGGTTTATCATAGCCTTGTCAGGAGGAATAGCTATGGAATATACGGTGCAAAAGCTGGCAAAGCTGGCGGGAGTGAGTGCGCGCACACTCCGCTTCTACGATGAGATCGGCCTGCTGGCCCCGGCCCGGATAAGCGCCTCCGGCTACCGCATCTACGGCCCTGCCCAGGTGGATACGCTGCAGCAGATCCTGTTCTACCGGGCCATGGGGATGGAGCTGGGCCAGATCGCCCAGACCCTCAAAAGCCCCACCTTTGACCGGATGGAAGCCCTGCGGGAGCATCTCAAGGCCCTGGAGGGGAAAAAAGCCCAGGTACAGCAGATGATAGATACGGTGCAAACGACCATTGAAAAAGAAATGGGGATGAGAACCATGACAGACTCTGAAAAATTCAAAGGCTTCAAGGAGAAGCTAATCGCGGACAATGAGGAAAAATACGGTGTGGAGATCCGGGAGAGGTACGGTGAGGACACCGTCAAAAAGAGCAACGCCCGGATGATGAAGCTGACAGAGGAGCAGTACGGCAAGATGGAAGCCCTGGGAAATGAAATTATGGAAAAGCTGAAGGCAACGGTGGAAGGTGGGCTTTCGCCGGACAGCGCAGAGGGCCGGGAGATCGCCATGCTGCATAAGCAGTGGCTGGGCTTCACCTGGGGCCAGTACAGCCCGGAGGCCCACAAGGGCCTGGGGGATATGTACGTGGCGGACGAACGCTTTGCCGCCTATTATGACAAGGCTGCGGCGGGCAGCGCCCAGTTTTTGCGGGATGCCATTCATCATTGGGCAGAATAAGGAATGCCGCCCACTATTAGGGGATGGGACTGTTTCAAAATAGCCCTAAACTGAAAAATGCACAAAGGAGCCTCCCAATGACAGCATACAATGAGCTGGTTTTGGGAGGTGTCCTTTTTTGTAAAGGTGTGCCGGGGTTTGAGTTGTGTGCAAAGGCCATCGCGCCCGTAACAAAAGTAAAAATTTGCAGCATTGCAAAAAAATGGAAAAATAAGGAAACGATTCCCATCTCCCACACGTCTACATAAAAGAGCCGCAAATGCCCCACTGGAAAGGAGCTTCTCCCTTTATGAAGAAAAAACGCGTAGCCATAACGAAGTCCCTGGCCCAAGCCCTGGCCTTACCATTCATCCTTGCCCTTATTTTCGCCCTAGCCCTGCCCGTTTTTCTGCCCGCGATCGCTCCCGCCGCCACCGTTTCCTCCGCTGCCCTGGCGGACGGGTACGCCGCGCTGCCCTTTGGCCTTACCTGGGAGTGCACGGTGACGGAATTTGTCCGGGCCTTGGAGCAGCAAAGCCCCGGCCAGCCCTACAGGATCATGGAGACTTCTCAGGGCGGGAAATACCTGGTCTCCACCAGCGGACAAGCCGCCACCCATTACAGCGCCCAGTTCCAGGGCGAAGCTCTGGCCGGGAAGATGGTCGAGTGTACCCTGGCGGAGGTGGAGAGCCTGCCCATGAGGCTGGACTGGCTTTGCTATGATTATCCCCCTTCATCCATGAACCCCAGGGCCATCATGGACGAGTTTATGGCCGGATACGCGCAGTTTGCCAGCGCTTATGGCCCAGAGAAGGCGGAGTACTCCTACATAAAGCTGGAGCCCGCCCACAGCAACGATTGGACGCTCTACGCCCTGCCCCGGCAGGGGAACGGCGTGGACTTTGAAGCTATCCGCAGGCATCTGGTGGAAAATGTGGATAGCCTGGACGGGTACTGGCTGTGCCTGGGCAACGGCTATGCCAACTTCCGCCTGTATTTGAACGTTAGCGAACGAGAAGGCACCCGGTATCCTAAGTGGTGCTTTTCGCCCTACTTCATTGTGGAGGATGACCCTCCCGTCTCCCCAAGCACGCCGGTGCTGCCATAATGCGGAAAAAGCAGATCCCGCCGCCTCCGTCATTGCGGAAGCGGCGGGAATATTTATGCAATTTCTGTAGCCTCTACTGTATCTTGGCGGTAAAGGTCAAGAGGGCTAGCCCGGGCTTATTAAACAGCCGGCCCGGTGTGGGATAAAAGCTGCTGGCCCCCAGGCCCACGGTGATGTACTGGTTGACGCTGTTGATACGCTGCAGGCCCACAATGCCAGAGTCTCCCGGCAGCCAGCCCTTTTCAGGCACGTACAAGGGCCCCAGGCCGCTAAGCCGCCATTGTCCGCCCACGTAGTGCCCCGCCATCACCAGGGCTACGCTTTTGAAGTTGAAGGGCACTGCTTGGTCCGCCCATTCCACCGCCGTACGGATATAATCCGTATCCAGGGGCACATGGCTTACCGCGATCTGCAGGTCCTTGGCGGTCATGACCTTAAGGGCCTCTACCGTCCGCTCCATGGCCTCCAGGCGGTAGCACAGGGCCCGGTAGCTGGCGCCGCCCTCGGCCTCGTACTGCTGGCCCTTGGCCTCCATCTCCTCCTTTTGGTGGGTGAGGCTCTGCACCACCCCCGCCGCGTCAACGCTGTAGAGGTACTCCGGCACGAACCAGACATTGTTTTTGCCCACGGGCTGGGCGATGGGTGCGTCCAGGTAGACAGCGCCTGCAGCCTGCGCCGCCTTCACCCACTCGGCGACCACCTCCGGGCTGCCCCGGTAGGCGGATATCACGGGGGTTGGGTCCTCATCCCCGGCGCAAAAATAGATGGGCACGGTGGGGCTTATCTGCTTCAAAATATCAATCAGCTGCAGCAAAGGCTCGTAGTTGCCGGTCTTGCCCACCATATCCCCGGAGAGCACCACCGCCGAGTAGGATCTGCCAAATAAAAGGCTCCGCCAGGTGTTGATATCAGCAGTCAGGCTCTCCCCGTGCAGGTCGCTGATATGCAGCACGCCAAAGCCCTCGTAGGTCTTGTCCAGGTTCATCACGGCGATCTTCTCCTGGCGCAGCTCCAGCTTTTGGTTCAAGGCGTTATTGATCAAAAAGCCCAAGATGGCCCCACATAAAAAAAGGCTCAGTATAAGAATCAGACATCCGGGCCCGCTTTTCTTTTTCCCTTCGGGGGCAAATATATAGTTGTTTTTTCTCCGTCCCATGGCCTTCACCCCCAACATATTGTATTCTCATCATAGGATAGCTATGCATGATAGTCAACTTACGAATTTCTAATCATTTTGTTACATAAATAACCATTCTTCGCGCGGTTTGCCCCATTGTCTGTTACGGCTTTGCAATAGCCGCCTTCTTATTCTACCAGTAGACTTTAGTGCTACAAATAGAACGGTGGGCCTGTGACATTTGTTCCCAGGACTGCCAAAATTTACCTTACGTTCATGGTTTGTCTGTAAACAGGCCGGGTTTTTATGGTATACTTTCTATGTATTCATTTGCACTTATGTGTCGAAGGCCCCCGAACGATTATAGATCCCTTCGACAGCATTCCCCCAAGGTTGTCATGGCAAAAGGCGTGGCCCCTAAGGTATGATAGGGACAAGCCGCCCTGGCAGCTATTTCAGCTGGCCTGTGCGGCCAAGAACAGGAGACACCCTTTGGCCAAGGAAAAAACCTGCTTCGTCTGTAGCTCCTGCGGGTTAGAAACGCCCCGCTGGCTGGGCTGCTGCCCGGACTGCGGCGAATGGAACACCTTTGAGGAGCGCAAGGCAGCCCCCCTTAAGCAAACCAAGACCGCAGAGAAAGCGGCCCGCTTTCAGACCTCCAAGGGGGCGGAGATACTGCCGCTTAGCCAGGTGGAGGACCAGGACGAGCTTCGCACCACCACCGGCAACGAGGAGCTGGACCGGGTGCTGGGCGGCGGCCTGGTGGCGGGCAGCGTGACGTTGCTTGGGGGCGACCCAGGCATCGGCAAAAGCACGCTGCTTTTGCAGGTGGCGGGCAGCCTGTCCGAGCGCAGCCGCGTGCTGTACGTAAGCGGCGAGGAAAGCGCCCGGCAGATCAAAATGCGGGCCTCCCGCATCGGCGTGCCCCAGACCCAGCTGTATGTTCTGGCGGAAAACCACGTGGAGGACATTCTGGACAAATGCCAGACCATGCAGCCCGATACCCTCATCATTGACTCCATTCAGACCATGGTGTCCGAAGAAAGCGCCTCTGCTCCCGGCAGCGTATCCCAGGTGCGGCAAAGCGCCAGCGCCATTCTGCGCTACGCCAAGTCCAGCGGCACGGCGGTGTTTCTGGTAGGACATGTGACCAAGGAGGGCAGCCTTGCGGGCCCGCGCATACTGGAACATATGGTGGATACCGTTCTCTACTTCGAGGGCGACCGCCAGCACGAGTACCGCCTGCTTCGGGCCGTCAAAAACCGCTTTGGCTCCATCAACGAGCTGGGGGTCTTTGAAATGCGCCAGGAAGGCATGGTCCCTGTGCCTAACCCCAGCGAGACCTTGCTTAGCCAACGGGCCAGAGGGGCCAGCGGCAGTGTGGTGTTCTGCGCCCTTAACGGCAGCCGTCCCATCCTGTGCGACCTTCAGGCCCTGGCTGCCCATTCCTTCTATTCCGTGCCCCGGCGTACCGTGGGCGGTATCGACTCCGGCAGAGTCTCTCTGCTGTTGGCGGTGATGGAAAAGCGGGCGGGCCGCAAGCTCTTTGACCAGGACGTGTACATTAACGTGGCCGGAGGCCTTGAGCTGGACGACCCCGCCGCGGACCTAGCGGTGTGCGTAGCGGTAGCCTCCAGCCTTTCTAACTTCCCCTTGCCTCAATCGCTGTGCGTGATGGGCGAGGTGGGGCTTTGCGGCGAGGTGCGTCCCGTGGCCCAGGCAGAGCGGCGCGTGCAGGAATGCATCCGCCTAGGCTTCACGGAGATCCTTTTGCCTAAGCAAAACATGAAGACTATCCGTCCTGTGGATGGAGTGCGCATCACCGGCGTGGATACGCTGATGCAGGCGCTGGCTGTGATCTCTTGAATCCGTTTATGATCTCTTGAAATTGAAAGAAGGATTTTCATAATGATTAAAAGTAAAACGATGGAGCGGCTTTTGCGGCTTTGCATCACGCTGCTTGGCGCGGGGATAGGCGCAGGCGTTGCGGCGCTTATTGTTCCCATTGCCCGGCAGGTATATCCCGGCTTTATGGGTCATGCTTATTCCACACTGCTAGTATATGCCGGCCTGTGCCTGGTGGGCGCTACCCTGTTTTTCTTTCTTTCCAATATGCTTATCCGCCGTACCATGCAGCTGATGAACGCCATTGAGCACCGCTGGGAGCGGATGCCCATCCCGCAGATACTTATGGCTACTACAGGGCTTATCCTGGGGCTGCTGGTGGCGTTCTTAGCCACCCAGCTGGTGCTTTCCGCCGGGGCCACGCTGCTGACCATCAGCTTTAGCGCGCTGGTATATCTTGTCCTGGGGGTCATTGGCCTGCAGGTGGGCTACCGCCGCTACCGGGAGGGTGGCCGCATGGCGCGCAGGCTAGGCCGCCATGCCCGCTCCGGTCAGACAGTATTGTTCGAGGAGGAAGCCCTCTACGAGGACGGCGAGGAGCTGGAGGGCAGCGTTGGGGGCTATCAGGCGGCCCTGCCCAAGAAATTTTTGGATACCTCTGTAATTATTGACGGCCGGGTGCTGGATATCGTAAAGGCTGGCTTCCTGGAGGGGGATATCGTGATCCCCCAGTTTGTGCTGGCGGAGCTTAGGCATATCGCCGACAGCGGGGACAGCCTGCGCCGTGCCCGGGGCCGTCGGGGACTGGATGTGCTGGGCAAGCTGCAAAAGGAGCTGAAAAACCCCATCATCATCGAGGAAAAGGATTACGAGGATGTGGCGGAGGTGGACGTGAAGCTTCTGAGGCTGTGCCGGGATCACGGTGGCACAGTGGTGACCAACGACTACAACCTCAACAAGGTGGCAGGGGTCACGGGCATCCGCGTGCTGAACATCAATGACCTGGCTAACGCAGTAAAGCCCATGCTGATGGCCGGGGAGGAGCTGACGGTGCAGATCGTCCGGGAGGGCAAGGAGCCTGGCCAGGGCGTGGCGTATCTGGACGACGGCACCATGATCGTGGTGGACGGCGGCCGGCGCTTCGTCGGGGAAAGCGCGGCCGTGGTGGTCACCACGGTGCTCCAGACCAGCGCGGGCCGCATGATCTTTACCAAGATCAAAAACGCCGACGAAAAGGCCGGCTGAGACTAAGGACCAGAAGGCTGTGGGCCAATGGCCCCCCAAAAGAGCCGCTTTGCAGCTTGCAAGGCGGCTCTAGCTATGCATCCATAATTTTACAACTATGAGGAAAATGTTGGCAGGAGGCCAGATGTCGGGCCAGAATAATAAATAAGGTGTGTCTATTTTTATCGGCTTGTGATAGGATAGTGCTATCCGTTTTGTAATGGAAGGAGTATGGAAATGACGCAGTGGACTCGCCGTATTTTATCCCTTGCCCTGCTGGCAGCGATGCTTTTTCAGCCGCTTATGGCCCTGGCTGAGGATACGGATTTTGAAATGGAGGACCCCTCTGAGATCGCCAGCGTGGAGGATGACGCCGACGCTATGAGCGCCCAGGTGGCGGAGGAGGCGCAGGAGGCGGAGGTGACCCATATCGCCAAGGCCGCCAAGCCCCTTAAGGTGCGCCGAGGCCCCGGCAAGGAGTACAGCGGCCTGGATACCATCGACCAGGGTGCCTTTGTATATATCGTGGAGCTGGGTGCGGAGTGGTGCCTGGTGGACACGGGCCGCAAAATGGGCTACGTAGGCACCCAGTATCTCAGCGATATTCGGGAATACGATCCCCTCACCGGCACCAGCGGCAACAGCGCCACCGCGCCCGAGACGGCGGAGGTGGCGGCGGAGGTCGTGGCTACCGATGATTTTTACCAGGGCTATAAGGCCTCTGCGGTAAAGGGGGCTAAGCTGTACACCGAGCCGGATGAGCGCAGCCGTGTCCTTGACAACGTGAAAATGTACGAGGAAGTTATTGTCAGCAAGGTCTACGGCGATTGGTGCCATATCAAATATAAAAACCAGATCGGCTATGTGCGTACGGACACCCTTTTCAAGTGGGACCGCATTGATCCCTATGTGGGCCCTATCCCGGGCTGCATCGAATATCCCACTATGGTGTTTTTGAAGCGTACCACCGATGTACGTAGCTACCCGGATGGGAAAAAGGTGCTGCAGACCGTTAATCCCGGCTCGGCCCTCTGCGTGGAAAAGCCCGACGCAAATGGCCTGTACAAGACCCCCTACTGGCGCACCACCGGCTATGTGACGGAGGCCGATATCGCCTACAAAATGGACGTGGTGCCCTATGCCGAGGCCCAGCCCGGGGACCTGATCAGCGTGATGACCACCTACTATGCCGTAGGCGTGCACAGCCTGCAGTATCAGGGCCGCAACTGGAATATCTATCTGTCCACCAGCCTGATCTCCGGCTCTGTGCTACAGCCGGGGGCGGAGTTCAACGTCAATAGCTGCATCGGCCCTTACCGCAAATCCACTGGCTATAAGGAAGCGCCTATCGCCAGCCCCCGCGCCCTCACGGGCTACGGCGGAGGCACCTGCCAGGTGAATACCACCTTCTATAACACCGTCATCCAGCTGCCCATCTACGTAAACCACCGCAGGGTCCACGCCAACGTAGGCGCCAAGTATGCCCTCAAGGGCTTTGACGCGGCGGTGGGCGGCGGCGATATCAACATGATCTTTACCAACACGCTGCCCTATGCCATCCGGTTTAACTTTTTCATGACCGACGGCGTGCTGACCTGCTGCATTTTCAGGGCGCAATAAAAAGCGAATATGCTTGCGGCTTACGAAGGGGTTGCCTCAAAGATCATTTTGAGGTAGCCCCTTTGTGTTATCTGTGGGGCTTGTGTGGGCTGGTCGCAGGTCCACGCCGTGCAAAATGGAAAAGCGTAAAGCTCCCTTCTCACCAATTTCTCATAAAACTTTCACCGCCTCCTTAGCGGGTTTCAGTCAATTATTCTTTTCACAATGGGCTTTGCTATGGTATAATTAACCTCGATGTGGCAGCCAGCATAATACTGGCCCCGGACCCTTATCCTAGGGTTACGGAGGGCACATGTATCGCATTGAAGGAGCGACCTAATGAAAACGACCAGCAAGAAGCCGAAGAAGACCAAGGGCCTGGGAGCGGGCATTATCGCCTTTGGGGTGGTCTTTGCCCTGTACTCTTCTGTTTTTCATCCCCACAGCCTGGGCGGGTATATCCTGGCCTTTGCCCTCAGCGGCCTGTTTGGCGCGATCTTCCGGGTGATGGGCCAGGGGCTGGACCTTTCCACCCCTGAAAAGGAGCCGGAGAGCCTGAAAAATATGGCCTCCGACACAGGCAACCCGGATGTGGACACGCTGCTTAATAAGGGCCGGGAGATGATCCTGGAGATCCGAGAGGAAAACCGGCTTATCCCCGATGCATCCCTGACCGCCAAGCTGGACCAGCTGGAGCAGCTTTTGGGCCAGGTGTTCCGGACCGTGGCCGAAAAGCCCACCAAGGCCCCTCAAATTCGCAAGTTTATGGATTATTATTTGCCCACCACGCTTAAGATGGTCAAGGGCTACCGCACCCTGTCCGAGCGCAACCGGGCCGGGGAGGATACCGCCGCCGCCCGCCCGCGCATCGACGAGGCCCTGGGCGTGGTGCTTAAGGGCTGCCAGAAGATGCTGGATAACCTGTACAGGGATGATGTGCTGGACATCACCACCGATATAGACGTTTTGGAGCAGATGCTCAAGCGGGACGGCCTGACGGAAAGCGATCTGGAGCGGGCCGCTAACCAGGCGCGGCAGGCTGCCCGGATAGACCAGGCGGTGAACAGAGCCGCTCAGGAAAGAACAGCCCAGCAGGTGCCCGGCCAACAGAGCATGCCCCAGCAGGCGACCCAGCCCTCCCAGGCTATGCCTCAGGTCCCTGTGCTGCGCATGCCCACCCCCAATACGACCCAGCAGGGCGGCCAGGCCATGGCCCAGGCGCCTGAAAAATCGGAATAAAGCCTTTCCTTCATCCAGGACAGCCAAAACGAAATAAATAACCAGGAGGATCATCTAATGACTGATTTAAACAATAACATCATCCCCGAGACCACGGAAGCCGCCACCGAGGCTACCGCCACCGAGGCCGCCGCCGTCGGAGCTACCGCTACCGCCGAAGCCACCACCGCCGGAGCTACCGCTACTGCCGAGGCTACCGCTACTGCCGAGGCTACCGCTCCGGTGCTGACGCTGGATACATCCTCCATGGCGCAGGATAAGGCCATCCTGGAGGAGGCCGTGCAGTCCCTGGAGCAGGATACCACCCCCAAGGCGGTGGAGACCAGCATCGAGTATATGGACACCTCCATGCTCACCGAGGAAGAAAAGCGGAGCATCGAGGAGTTCGTGCACAAGATCGACATCAATAACCCTGACCATGTGCTTCTTTTTGGCGCGGAAGCCCAGAAGAAGGTGGCGGATTTCAGCGACAGCGCTCTTTCAACCGTTCGCACCCACGAAAGCGGTGAGGTGGGCGAAATGCTGGTGAAGCTGGTCAACGAGATCAAGGGCTTTGGCGATGCCGCAGAGGCCCCCAAGGGCATTGGCAAGCTGTTCTACAATGCCAAAAAGTCCGTGGAGGACCTGAAGACCAAGTACAACAAGGTGGAAGCCAATGTAGACGTGATCACCACCGCCCTGGAGGGCAACCAGGTACAGCTCCTCAAGGACGTGAGCATGTTCAACCACCTGTACGATATGAACACCCAGTATTTCAAGGAGCTGACCATGTACATCATCGCCGGCGAGCAAAAGCTCAACCAGGTGCGCTCCACCTCCCTGCAGGAGCTGAAGGAGAAGGCCACGGCCTCCGGCGATGCCATGGATGCCCAGCGGGCCAACGATATGTCCGCCGCCTGCGACCGCTTTGAAAAGAAGCTCCACGACCTGAAGCTGACCCGGCAGGTGGCCCTGCAAATGGCCCCCCAGATCCGCCTTTTGCAAAATAACGACAGCTTGCTGGTGGAGCGCATCCAAAGCACTCTGTCCAACACCCTGCCCCTGTGGAAGAGCCAGATCGTGCTGGCGCTGGGCCTGCAACACAGCCAGGATGCCCTAAAGGCCCAGAAGGCCGTTACCGACATGACAAACGACCTGCTGCGCAAGAACGCGGAGACCCTCAAGATGGGCACCATCCAAACCGCCCAGGAGGCCGAGCGGGGCATCATCGACCTGCAGACCCTCACCGAGACCAACCAGAGCCTCATCGACACCATCAACGAGGTGGTGCGCATCCAGGATGACGGCCGCGCTAAGCGCATCGAGGCCGAAAAGGCCCTGGTGGGCATGGAGACCCAACTTAAGAGCAAGCTTTTGGAGCTTAAGCACTAATACCCCTCCAAGGTATGGCAGAAAGGAAAACGCCAATGAAATTTAACCTTTCCATCGGCGCGTGTGTTGTCATCTCACTCGCCTTGGTTCTCTTCGGCCTTTTTTTCGGCACCTTCCAAGGCTTTGCCGATGACCGGGCCCACGCCACCGCCCTTTTGTCCGGTGAAGGCGGGCTGATGGACGTGCTCAGCTATCAGGGCGCGGACGGGCTGAACCTGTGCGTGGTGGCCCGCCGTCACCTGACCAGCGACGCGGACGTGGCTACCTTGGAGGAGGCTGCCCAGACGATACGCAGCACCATTGCCAGTCGGGCGGGTCTGGGTTCCCGAAAGCAGGAAAGCGACCGGCTGCTGGCCGCTGCGGCAGTGGTGGGTCAGAAGCTTCTGGCTACCCCCAGCTTTCAGCAAAGCGACAGGGACAAGGCGTACCTTGATATGCTTCTGACAGACATGGAGCAGCTGTCCCGCAGCGCGGTCATCGGCTCCTACAACGAGGCGGCGGCGGATTTTAACACGCAACTGGGCGACCCTATCAGCGGCGTCCTGGCCAAGCTCCTGGGCGTTAAGCCCTGCGAGCTGTACCAGTAAGGAGGGGCATATGAAAACGAAGCTTTTTGTATTCGCCTTGCTGGTGGTTTTGCTGTGCGGGCTGATGCTGCCCGGACTAGCCCTAAGCGGGGCCCGGTACCCCACGTTGGCCGGGGCGGTGACCGATGATGCCAACGCCCTTTCCCAAACCCTGGTCTCCGATATGGCTAAGTTCCAGTCCTTGGCCCAGGCCGATACTGGCGTGGTCCCCTATGTGGTCATCGTGCATTTCCTGGACGGCCTGGATGCCCAGACCTATGCCAACGAGCTTTTTGCCCGCTGGAAGCTGGGGGATAATGATTTTCTGCTGCTGGGTGCGGTTGGCGAGGATACCTACGCCTGCGCCATGGGCAAGGGTGTCAAGTTCAGCGAGCTGAACGCGAAAAACCTTCTGGCCTCCTCCGGCTTTAGCCAGCTTTTCAAAAGCCAGCACTACGACGAGGCCTTTGGCAAGTACTTCGTAGCCTTCTCTGATATGCTGGGCAAGCAGTACTCGGTAAACCTCCGGCTGGGCCAGCTGTTTTCGGCCTACCAGACCGGGACCCAGGCCACCGCGCCTGCCGCCACAAGCAAGCCCAACTGGACGGCCTTTGTGTCGGATATGTACGGTGAGTTTTTGGACCGGTTCGACACCAACGCCAAGGACTATGAGGACTACCACCAGCAGCGCAAGGAGGAGGGCAACGGTCTCAGCGCTGGGGAGTGGATCATTCTGGTGATCATTATCATGATCATCGTCAGCCAGACCGATCCTGTGCGCAAGGCGCGCAAAAAAGGCCGCTCCGGCTGCGGCTGCTCGCCCTTTGGGTGGATATTTGGGCTGCTGGGGCTGAATGCGCTTTTTGGAAGAAAGAGAAGGTAATGGCAGGCGAAAGCAAACAGTAGCAGATAAGAAATAGTAAGACACGGGTGCAGGTGCGCCTGTGGAGAAGGCCGCCCGGCAGGATGCCGGGCGGCTTTTATAAAAGGCTGTCCTAAGCCCTGTTGGGGCAGCCTTACCCCTTCTGTGGCTCCAGCGCCAGCATACAAGCCCCCTTCACGGCATCCCCAGGGCCTAGCACCAGCTCCAAAGCGGGGAAGTCCGTCCGCAGGCGGACCATCAGATGGGTTTGCAGCCAAGCGCTTTTTTCGATGACACCGCCGGAGAGCGCTGCCCGGGGGCGTGCCAGGGGCATGCGGTCCATGACGCTAGCCAGCAGCGCGGTCAGCTCCGCCACGGCCTGCACGCAGATATCGTGGGCCAGGGGGTCCGTATCCGCTTGTTCCAAAACGATATGGGCGGCGGAAGCCACCACGGATTTCTGGAAATGGTGGTGCATCATGGCCACAAAATCATCGGGGCGCTCAAGCTTAAAGTGCGCCATCAGCAGGGGCATTAAGCCAGTTTCCAGGTCCCGGCCCTCCAGGGAGCGCAGGGAGCGGTTGATGGCCTGCCAAGCGATCCACAGGGCGCTGCCCTCGTCGCCTAGCATGTAGCCCAGGCCTCCGGCCCGAACGATGGAGCCGTCCAGGCTGCGGGCTAGGGCAAAGGACCCAGTACCGCCGATCAGGCTATAGCCCTGAGGGCTTTCCAGTGCGCCTACCAGCAGGGTCTCGCCATCGTTGCACAGATACATGGCGCACTGGGGCAGCAGCTGGCCGAAGAGTTGGCGGAAGGTGGCCTGCTCATGGGGCCTGCTAAGGCCCGCCGAACCCAGGCAGCCCCGGCGAAGGTCGGAAAGGGGGATGCCGCTTTGCTTGAGCAGCGCTTCGATATGCCCGAAGGCAGCCTCCTGGCCTACGCTGTACATGTTGGTGGAGCCGCCCACATAGCGCCCTAGCTCCTGGCCACTTTCCAGATCAAAAACACACAAGCGGGACTGGGTACCGCCGCCGTCAATACCAAAACCGTAAGCACTCATAGCTTTTGCTCCATCATCTCCCGCAGCCAGCCCTCGCAGACCATCAGCGTCCGGGGCAGGTGGAAAAAGCCCTTCCATTTGCCGCCCTTCAGGCCAAGGGCTATTTGGCCCTGTCGGTCCAAATAACCGTACCATTCCCCGTATTCATGATCGGAAAAATGGCTAAAGGAATACTCGTGCAGGCGCTCAAACCATTGCAGATGCTCCTGAGAGCCTGTGAGCTTGTAGGCCAGCAGGAATGCGTTGAGGGCTTCGGCGTGGACCCACCACAGCTTCATTTGGGATTCCAGCTTGTCGGTAGGGTAGCCCATATAATCCTGATAGTAGAACAGGCCGCCAAATGCAGGGTCCCAGCCTCGCTCCACGGTCCACAGCATGATCTGGGCGGCATCCTTCACCATATCCTCCCGGCCCAGCTGATGGGCAATGTCCATGATGAACCAGAGGTTTTCCAGGGCGTGGCCGGGGTTTATGAGGCGGCCCTCCATGATGTCGAACATATGCCCGCCGTCCGGCAGCACTCGCTCGAAAACGCATTTGCGCTCTCGGTCTACGTGGCGATGGAAGAAATTGGACAGGTTTTCCTCGATGATGGGGTCGATCTCCGCATCTGGGATAAAGCCTTTCAGCTCCCGGGCCATCATCATCTGGATCATGGGCATGGCCATGGCGCAAAGATTGCGAGCCCCGGGCACGGCCTTGGTCCATATGCCCTTGGGGTTTGATTGCCGCTCTTGGATGCGGCGGTAGATCGCCAGGGCCTCATCCGCGGCCTGGCTGTCCCCGGAAATGCGGGCGTACTCCGCCAGGGCAGTGCACATAAAGCAGTCGGAAAAGATGTTGTAGGGCTGGGTCAGGGGCTGGCCTGTCTTGTCCATGGCGAAATAGAAATCTCCGCTGGGGGCCCGGCCATGCTTGCGCATGAAATCCACGCCCAGCTTGGCGGCCTGGGCCCATTCCGGGCGGTAGCCGTATACTGAGCAGAGCTTGGAGAACATCCATATCTCCCGGCCTTGCATCCAGGCGTACTTGTCCGTGTCAAAGACGGTGCCGTCCCTGTCCATCAGGGAGAAGTAGCCGCCGTTTTCCTTGTCCAGGGAATGGTCCAGCCAAAAAGGGACCACGTGGTCAAACAGTTCCTTTTCGTATATGTCGTGGTAGGCCTTGATCTGCTGTAGATCCACTTTCATTCCTTCTTTTGGTTAGTTGATGGCACTGGGCGATCCCTTAATAGCACCCGCAAATTTCTGGATAGCCGTCTGCCTGCTTACTTGATAGCGCCGGCGGTCATGCCCTTGATAAAGTACTTGGACATAAACAGGTAGAGGATCAGCATGGGCACAATGGCGATGGAAAGGCCCGTGAAAAGCAGATCCCACTTTGTGGAGTGCTGGCCGATAAAGCTGGACAGGCCCACGGGGAGGGTCTTGAGCTTGTCGGACTGGATAAAGACCAGGGGGAAGAAGAAGTCGTTCCAGATGGGCATGGCGTTGTAAATGGTGACCAGGGCCACGGAGGGGGCGGCGATGGGCATGACGATCTGGCTGTAAATACGCAGGTCGCTGCAACCGTCGATGCGGGCCGCCTGCTCCAGGGCCACCGGAATGGTGCGCATAAAGCCAGACAGGATGAACACCGTGGAGGGCAGCCCCATGGCGATGAAGATGAAGATGACGGAGAGGGGATTGTCCATGAGGTGCAGGCCCTTAACGATCTGGAACAGCGGGATGATGGCCGCCTTGAGGGGCAGCATGATGCCGCTTAAGAAGACCATGTAGAGCAGGGTATTACCCTTGAAGGTATAGCGGGCAATGCCGAAGGCCGCCATGGAGCCAAACAGGATGACAAAGACCATGGAAATGGCGGTAAAGGCAAGGCTGTTGAAGAAATAGCGGCCAAAGCCCTTGTCTACCCAAATGGTCACGTAATTGGTGAACTCGAAGCTTTCGGGCAGGGAGAAGGGGCTTTGCATAATGGCCCGGGTGGACTTGAAGGAGGAAAGGATCATGTTGAGCAGGGGATAGACGATCAGGACTACATAGCCCAGCATAATGAGCTGCATAAAAATGATGAAGATACGCTTGCTTACGCTGGCGTGGCGAAAACGCATGCCGGTGTTCATAGCTCCACCTCCTTGGACTTTGTGAAGGAGATAGACAGCAGCGAGATACAAAAGGTCATAATATAAATGATAACGGCAATGGCTGACCCGATGCCGATCTCTGGCGCACCGGAGTCGACGGAGCCAAAGGCGGTACGGTAGAACAGCGTGCCAATGGTATCTGTGGCATAGTTAGGCGGTCCATCCAGGCCAGCCATGGTATATACCTGTTCAAACACGTTCAGGCTGCCGATGATCGTCAATACGGAGATAATAGTGATGGAAGGCACGATGAGGGGCAGGATGATCTTCCAGAACATCTGCCATTCGTTGATGCCGTCCAGGTAGGCGGCCTCGGTGCATTCCGCAGGCACATTATCAATAGCGGTCATAAAGACCAGTGTGGGAAAGCCGACCCAGCGCCAGATATTGACCAAGATAATGGTGTAGGTGGCGATGGAGCCATCGCCCAGCCAGGCCCGCTTGAGGCCGCTGGCACCCAGCAGGTCTAAAAGGCTGTTGAGCATGCCCTTGGGCTTAAGGTAGAGGCCCCAGAGGAAGCCTACGGCGATGATGGAAAACAGCACGGGGATGAAAAAGATGCGGCGGTATACGCCGTGGCCTGCGATGCCCCGGCTGAGCACATAGCCAAAAAGCAGGCCGGTGATATTCTGCACCAGCATCGTTACGATAAACCATTTGAGATTATTGGTCAGGGCGTTGGTAAAGCGCACCTGATAGGGATAGCCGGTGAAAAGCTTGCGGAAGTTTGCAAAGCCTACAAATTCGCCGCGGATCAACTGGTTCCAGTCAAAAAAGCTGTTGAATAGGGACATGAAAAGCGGCAGGAGAATAAAGGTAAAAACGATGGTGACCCCGGGTAAAACAAAGAAGGTGACCCATCCAGCCTTCTTCCAATTGCGCGCCTTGGTCATTGCGCCACCTCCCTCTTTAGCGTAAAAAGTCAAGATGAAACGGGGAAAACCGCCCCAACGGTTTTCCCCGCAAAACGGTTACAAGATTACTTTTGGAAGGGTGCGTAGTAGGCGGCGATGCCGTCCTGCACGATCTGGCAGGTCTCCTCGGCAGTGGCTTCGCCTACCATCAGGCTCTGGGCGGCGGACTGGAACAGGGAGGAGCCCGTGGGCTGCTCATAACGGAAGCCTACCAGGAAGATGTAAGGCGTGGCGTTCTTCTGCAGCTCCAGTACCTTCGCGATGAAGGGATTGGCGGATACGTCAACGTTGGGCACGGAGGAGACCATGGCCAGCTCGTCTACGATGCGGTCGCCAAACTCCTTGGTAGCCAGGTATTGCACGAACTTGAGGGCTGCATCCTGCTTCTTGGTGGAGGCAGCGATGGAGAAGTTCATGTCCGCGTATACGGAAACGTAAGCGGGATCGGTAGCGGCTTCGCCAGGAACGGCGAAGATGTCATACTGGAGGTCCGGGTTTTCGCTGGAGAAGTAGCCCGCTTCGTAGGAGCCGCCTACAAAGTGCGCGCTCATCTCGTTGATGAAGTTGGCCTGCATGTCGGTATAGGCAACGCCTTCAAACATGTCGGGCATGTAGGCGGTCAGGTCCTTGATCTTCTGGACAGCATTTACGAAGATGGGGTCCATGAAGGTGGTCTCGCCAGCTACTACCTTGTCGTTGAAAGCAAGGCCGCCGTAGAAGGAGGGGCCTACGCCGCCAAACAGGAACTCGCAGCACCAGCCTTCCTTGGTGCCATTGGCCAGAGGCTCGTAGCCAGCGGCCTTGCAGGCTTCCAGGTTAGCGATGAATTCCGCCCAGGTGGTGGGCACGGACAGGCCAAGCTCTTCGTAGATCTTCTTGTTGTAGAAGCAGAACATGGTCTGGCTCACAGCGGGCACGCCGTAGATCTTGCCATCGGTGATGGAGGTGGCACCGCCACGGGTGGCTTCGGAGAAATCCTTCAGCTCGGGAAGCAGATCATCCAGCGCCAGCATGTAGCCGGAATCGGCGAAGGTCTGCAGCCCGCCGTAAGCGCGGCTCATGAACACGTCGGGGGCGCCATCACCGGCTGCCAGTGCAGCGGAAAGGATGGTGTTGTACTCGGTGTTCTTGATGGCGTTCAGCACCACCTTAACATCGGGGTTGGCGGCCTCAAAGTCGGCGATAACGGACTCATAGAAGGCGGTGTCCTCGGGGCGCCAGGTCCAGAACTGGATTTCGGTCACTTCGCTGGCCAGGGCGGGGAGTACCAGCATGGACAGTACCATGCTCAGTACCATAACGATACCAATGATTTTTTTCATGATGGGTTCTCCTTTCGTTTTTATGCAGTTTGGTTGGTGCTATAAGCATAGCAAACCGAGGTTTGTTCGTCAATACTTTTTTCAAAATTTTCGGAACTTTTTTTCGGAGCAAAAATTATTTGAAGGACCAAAATTACAAAAACTTGTAAAAGACGGATATATTTTATGATGAAATTTGTGCACTATAGATTTAAATTGAGTAAAAAGTTACGGCTAAAATATTTTTTAAGTAACAAAACTTGAAAGTGAACTCGAAACTGTGTATAATGTAACTAACGTGAAACGGACCCCCTTATAAGAAGAGAGGAGGCATTAGGTCAATGGAAGATTGTATTGTACGGATCAATCAAATGCTTGATCAGCTGGCACCGTCCGAGCAGCGGGTGGCGCGCTATTTGCTGGAGAATTCCCAGGATGCCATAGGGCAGCCCATTGATCAGATAGCCGCGGCTTGCCAAACCAGCAAAACGACGGTGGTGCGGCTGTGCAAGCAGCTAGGCTATAAAGGATATAAGGCCTTCTCCATCGCCCTGTCCTCGGACCTGGCCCGGGGCGGTGAAAGCCGGATATCCTATCAGGATATCGCGCCGGGGGACGACCTGCACACCATCATGGCCCATGTAAGCCAGCATACGCAAGCGGCCATCGCCGATACCATGAGCGTGCTTAATGAGGCGGACCTGCAGCGAGTGGTGGATGCCATTGACAAGGCCCCGCGGATAGACTTTTACGGCATGGGCACATCGGCCCTGGTGGCCCTGGATGCCCAGCAGAAGTTCTTCCGGATGTGTAAGGACACCCAAACCAACCTGGACCCCCATGTGCAGGTGGTCATCGCCAGTCGCTTGCAGCCGGGGGACGTGGCGGTGCTGTTTTCCTACTCCGGCGAAACGGAGGACGTGCTGGATACCCTGGAGGCGGCCAAGCGCGCAGGGGCCACCACCATTTCGGTCACCCGCTACGGGGCCAACCGGCTGAGCCGGCAGGCCGATATCCCACTGTTTGTGGCCTCCTCTGAAATGCTGGTGCGCTCCGCCGCTATGACCAGCCGCATCGCCATGATGCATGTGGTGGACATTATTTACTCCGCCGTTGCAGCCCAGGGCTACGAGCGCTACAAGCCCTTCCTGGATAAGACGCACCTGGCGGGCCGGGCCAAGCGCCGCAGCCAGAAGGAGCGCCGCCATTAACAGGCGAGCCGTCATTAACAGGAACGTGGACATGGACAGGTGCGCCGTCAATATATAAGGATGCTATTTGCCCCCTGGGGCACCCATAGGGAGGATACCATGGAAATGAACGCATATTTGGCCAATCTATCTACCGAGCAGGTCAACCCTGACAGCCAGCAGCTGGACCAGCTGGACGGTGCCGCCATCGCGGCGCTGATGAACCAGCAGGACTATGGCGTGGTGGATGCGGTAGCAAAGGCCGTTCCCGTCATCGGGCAGGTGATCGACACCACCGCTGTGCGGATGAAGCAGGGCGGTCGGCTGTTTTACGTAGGGGCAGGCACCAGCGGCCGGCTGGGCGTGCTGGATGCCTCGGAATGCCCGCCCACCTTTGGCGTGCCGGAAACGCTGGTGCAGGGCGTGATCGCAGGGGATGACCGTGCCCTTAGGCATGCCATTGAAGGAGCCGAGGATAACGAGGCCATGGGCGGCGCGGACCTTCAGGCGCGAAATGTATGCGATAAGGACGTAGTGGTGGCCATCAGCGCCAGCGGCTTTGCCGCCTATTGCGCAGGAGCACTGCTCTATGCCAAGGAGCAAGGGGCCCTCGCCGTATCCCTTACCTGCAATGAGGATTCGGCGCTGTCCAAGTATGCGGACTATGCCATTGAAGTACCCACGGGCCCAGAGGTGCTGATGGGCTCCACCCGGCTAAAAGCGGGCACGGCCACCAAGATGGTGCTGAACATGCTGTCCACCGGGGCCATGGTGCGTACGGGCCGGGTGTACCGCAACCTGATGGTGGACCTGTCCGTATCCAATACCAAGCTCCGGGATCGGGCCGCCCGCATCATCAGCCACGCCACGGGCCTGGACGGGGCGCACGCCGCCACGCTGCTGGAGCGATCCGGCGGCAGCGTAAAGACCGCCATCGTCATGCACATGGCCCAGGCGGACGCAGCGCAGGCCCAGGAAGCGCTTACCCGGGCGGAGGGCTGGGTGACCCCGGCCATCGGCCTGCTGAAAAAGTATTGATCTCGCGTACAAAAAGATCACCGCCGATGCTGCGTAAAATAGCGTCGACGGTGATTTTTATTGCACTCATCCTTTTTCCTTAGCGATGTAGATGGGCCGTCTTTTCACTTCCATATAGGCCTTGCTTAGGTATTGCCCCAGCACCCCCACGCAGAAAAGCTGCAGGCCGCCCAGCAGCAGCACGATGGAGATGGTGGCAGGGAAGCCGGTCACCGGGTCGCCCCAGATCAGCGTCTTGATGAGAAAGTAAAGCATCAGCAGAAAAGCCAGCAGGCAGAATATGACGCCGATGACGGAGGCTATGGCCAGGGGTGCGGTGGAAAAGCCGATAATGCCATCAATAGAATAGATCAGCAGCTTCCAGAAATTCCATTTGGTCTCCCCGGCTACTCGCTGGATGTTCTCGTACTCCAGCCAGTGGGTATTGTAGCCTACCCAGCTGAATATGCCCTTGGAGAAACGGCTGACCTCCTTTAGGGAGAGGACGCTGTCCACCATTTGGCGGGTCATCATCCGGTAGTCCCGGGCGCCGTCCACGATCTCCGTTTTGGAGATGCGGTTGATGAGCCGATAAAAGGCACGGGCAAACCAGGAGCGGATCCTGGGCTCGCCCTGCCGGGTCACCCGGCGGGTGGCTACGCAGTCGTACCCGTCCTCTTCAATGCCCTGGAGCATTTTTGGCAGCAGGGACGGGGGGTCCTGCAGGTCTACATCCATAATGGTAACATAGTCGCCAGTGGCCGCTTCCATCCCTGCGAACATGGCGGACTCCTTGCCAAAGTTCCGGGAGAAGCTGATAAAGTGGACTCTTTCGTCCTTTTCCTGCAGCTGCTTGAAAACGGACAGGGTATTATCCGTGGAGCCGTCGTCAATAAAGACCAGCTCCAGCTCCACCTGCATTTGAGACATTTGCTGGGTCAGCGCCTCGTAAAAAATGGGCACGGACTCCTGCTCGTTCAGGCAGGGGACGATCACGCTCAGTTTTTTCATTTGCTTTATTCCTTCCAAGTGATGCTTTTAAGCCACTGAGTCAGCGACGCTTGGTCGCGGATCAGCTCTGGGCCGGCTGTCTCATCGTATAGATAGGTAGCGGGGGTGGGCTGGATCGTCCATATCTCCACCATCTGGCCCGCGTCGCAGCTCGCATAGCCTTCCAGGGCCACAGATATCAGCTTGCTGCCGGAGAGCACCGCCAGGGTCTGTATGTGCAGCCATTTTCGCCCGGCCAGGGTATCGAGGGTCACCCCAAGAGGATCGTCGGCTACGTATAAAGCGCCTTGGCTAAGGGTCTTCACGATAGAGGGCCACATGGCCTTGAGCTGGTCGGGGGTGTAGGAGGCATCCATGCTCGTGACGGCGATGCTGGCCAGCGCGTGCCCGTGAGGCATGCGCAGTATCAGGGCAGTACTTTTAGGGCCTACCTGCTCCATCCAGGCGTACATAGGGGTCAGGTCCGCCGGGGACCGCTCCCCCAAGGCTGCCCCAGGGGCGAATGTCTCCACGCCCGGTGCGGTTTCAAAGACGAGGGCGCCGCCCGTTACGGCAAAGCGCACTTCTCCCCCCAGGTCCACGGATTCACCCAAAGCGCAGCCCAATGCCAGGATGCCTGCCATAACAAGGGCACAAAAGGTCTTTTTCATAATGGATGCTCCTTTAACTGAGAGTAAGTGTGGATCGTCTTTTTGTATAATAGCACGAATAAGCATTTTTGAAAACCCGTTTGTATGCGTATGTGGGAAAGAAAAGCAGGCATACTACAGGTGAATAACACTAAGGAGGTTTTCCATGCCTGTAGCCGTTTCCCGAAGCCTGAAGCAAAACATGGATTGGCTGGAAAAGAAGCTGAACCTGGAGAAAAACGATGATATCGTACAGCGTTCCTTTGTGGCACTGGGCCTTCATTGCGACCTTTTATATATGGAGGGCATGAGCAGCGGCCTGAGCATGGCGGAGCACGTGCTGCGCCCACTGATGCGGTGCAAGGAGACCGCAGTGGGCAAGCAGGCCCAGGACCTGGTGATCCACCAGCTGATAGAGGCCAGCGCTATACGCGCGGAAAAGGACCTGGACGAGGCCCTAAAGCAAATGATGGCGGGGCAGAGCCTGCTGGTGATGGACACGGTAGGGGAAGTTTTTTTGATCGACACCCGAAGCTACGTCCATAGGCCTATCTCGCCCCCCATGTCGGAAAACGTGGTGCTGGGTCCCTACGAGGCCTTTAACGAGACCCTCCGGGACAATCTGACGCTTTTGCACCGGAAGATACAAAGCCCGCTGTTCATCTGCAGAATGATGACCGTGGGCACGGTGATGCCTACGCAGATCGCTCTGTGCTACATGGACGGCATATGCCAGGAGGAGACCGTCCGGGAGCTGGAGCAGCGCATTGAGGCCATCGACGTGGACATGGTGCAGTCCGGCGGCCAGCTGGAGCAGCTGCTGGAGGACAACCCCAGGGCCACCCTGCCCCAAATGGCCAGCACGGAACGCCCTGACCGGGCAGTGAGCTTTTTGCTGGAGGGGCAGGCCGTCATCCTAATGGACGGGTCCACCCTGGCCAAGGCCATGCCGGTGGGGCTATGGCATCTGATGCATGCCCCGGACGACAGCAGCATGCGCTACCAGTACAGCTCCTTCACCCGGGTCATCCGCCTGGTAGGCGTGTTTATGGCCCTTATCCTCCCTGCGTTTTTTGTGACGCTGGTGATCTTTCATCCTGTGGCCCTGCCCATGACGCTGCTGACCAGCATTATGGAAAGCCGCACAGTGATGCCCATCAGCCTTTTTGGGGAGGCCCTATTGATGCTGCTGCTTTTTAACCTCATCAACGAGGCCCATACCCGGGTGCCGGGGATCATGGGCTCGTCCCTGGGGCTGGTCAGCGCGCTGATATTGGGCAGCGCGGCGGTGCAGGCGCAGATCATCAGCCCCATCCTGATCATCATTGTGGCTATCAGCGGCCTGGGGGGGTATGCCCTGCCGGACTATGCCGTCAGCTATGCCTTTCGCATCGTGCAGATCATATTGGTACTTTTAGGGTGGATCATGGGGCTGGCAGGGGTCATGTTCGGGGCGCTGCTGTTCCTGTGCCGCATTGCGGGAATGACCAGCCTGAACCAGCCCTATCTGGCCCCTTGGAGCCCCAGGTGGGTGCACAACCCCGACCTGATCATCCGCAAGCCTGTATACCGGCAGCGGCTGCGGGGCTATCTGGCCAATCCCGACAATATGCTGCGCAGCAAAGGCACTATGCGCAGCACGGATAAGCACAAGGGAGGACAGCGATGATGAACGGTATTGGCGCGCTTTTGCGCCGCTCCGCCCAGACCCGGACCAAGGTACACGATACCGAGTCCAAGGACCGGATGGAGGTGGTGAGCCTTCGGGTCTCCTACCAGGGCCTGACGGTGATCCAGATGGTCATGCAGCTGGTGCTGTGGCTGGTGCTGTGGCTGTATAGCCAGCTGGAGAGCACCGCCTGGATGGCCATGCTTTTGCAGTTTGTTCCGGCGTGCATCAGCTTTGTAGTGTGGGGCCTGATACCGACCCGGGACCCCAGCCCCTTGGCGCTGAAGCTTCGGCTGCTGCTGCTGCCCTGCCTATGGCTGGACATGCTGCCGCTGCTGTCCGCGTTTTCTCTTTTTTGTCAATTGCAGTTGCCCACCTGGCCCGGCTTTGCCGTGGCGCTGGGCCTGTCGGTGCTCACCTGGGCCAGCATAGCCCTTGGGGGCCATAATGGGGTGGCCTATGGGCTATCGCCGCTGCGCTGGCTGCTTCTGATCTATTTCCTGAGCGCCTTCCTTTTGCAGGGCATGCCTGAGAGATCCAATCTGTGGCCCCTTTGGGGGCCTGGGCCTGTTCCAGTGCTGAAGGCGGCCCTTGCGGGGGTAGGCGGCGTGTGGAGCGTGGCGCTCTTGTTTGCGCTGCCCAAAAGGGCCATGAATCCGATAGCGCCGCCGGCCCGTGGAAAAATATTCCTGTGGGTCACGGTCCCGCTGGCCCTAGTGGTCCTGTGGAGCGTTTATCAGTGCGCGCTGATGCCGTGGCTGAACATGAACGAGCTGGTCTATAAGGAAAAAATGATCGTTATGTACTGGTTCAGCGGCGATCTGCTGCTGTTCACCCTGGTAACGGTCATGTTTTTTGTGCTGATGCCTGCCGCCCTTACGGCCAACGCCAGCTACGCCACCAACTTTATATGCGAGGCCCTGCCCAAGGTAGATAAGCGGCTGGGGGCTTTTGTGTATATCCTGCCTGCGGCGCTGTGCTCCTTTCTTGGCGATGATACGCTGCTGGATTTCCTGCCCAGCGTGCTGCCCTACCGGTTGGCCCTATCTTTGGCGGTGGGCGTAGCTACGTTGATCGTGGAAAGGAAGCGGGGCCAATGAAGAAGATACTGCTGATGGTAGCCATGTGCCTGGTCTTGCCGTTTCTGGGCAGCTGCGATACGATCACCCTGGAGCGGCAGGTATTTGCCATATGCATGAGTGTGGATGTGACCGAGGACGGACAGCTGCTGCTGACGATACAGTCGCCCCTGGGCAGCCCATCCACCGGCGTATCGGATAACGCGGCGGGGGCAGAAGGCTACGATATCGTGGCGGCGCAGGCGGAGGGCCTGTTTGAGGCGCTGCATAAAATAGAAGCGGCGATCCCCTTCCCCCTCAACTTTTCACAGCTTCGCATACTCATCCTATCCGCCGAGGTAGCGGGCCGGTACGATCTGAGGCCGCTGCTGCTGGATGTATTTCGTTTTACGGGCACCCGCTCCAATGCCTGCGTACTGGTGGCCCAGGGCAGCGGCACCGAGCTGCTGCATGCCCAGAAATCCTCCTTTGGGCTTCGGCTCAGCACCCATTTGGATACGCTGATCAAGAACCTCCGCGCCTCGGGCTATATGCCCCATACCACCCTGGCCACATGCCTTAAAACCATTGGCTCCGGGAGAAGGGATCCCCTGCTGTCCCTGGGAGTCATCAACCCAACGCTGCAGGCAGCCGCAGACGAGAAAAAAAAGGGCACGCCAGGCTCAGCGGGACAGGAGAGCACCCAAGGGGAAAGCAGCAAGAAAAAAGAGGAAGGCGGCGGCTCCTCGGCGGTTTTTGCGGAAGGCGGGCCTGTGCTGCACACGGAGGAAACCGCGGGATTTCTGCTTATGCAGGGCACGAATCCGGTGGAGCTGGGCGGGGCGGCCATCACCTCCGACGGCGTAGTGGTGGGCTATTTAACCATACGAGAAATGGTGATGTATAATCATCTGCTGCTCAACGCAGAGCTGCGCTATGCCATAGATGGGGAAAGCTTGCAGCTGCAGCTTATTTTGAAGGACGAAAGTGATATAGAGCGTTACTATGATGAAATGCTGGCAGTGGTAACAAAGCTGCAATACCTGCGTTCAGATGCCTTTGGCTTTGGCGGGCTGGTGGCCCAGGCCTTTTATACCGACGGGGAATGGAATGCCTATGGCTTTGCGGAGCGGTATCCCACGGCCCAGGTATATATTGGAGTGGAAAGGTGAGGGGCAGGCTTACCCCTCCAGCGCATCTCCGGTCCTTATGACCAGCGCCCCGCTTCCGTCCACATCCACCAGGGCGGTCTGCCCGGGCAGGAGCTGGCCGGAAACGATGGCCCGGGCCATGAGGGTCTCCAGGTGGCTCTGGATATAACGCTTGAGGGGCCTTGCGCCGTAGACGGGGTCGAACCCGGCGTCCACAATGGCCTCTACGGCGCTATCGGAAAGGGTCATGTGGATGCCCTTTTGCGCTAGGCGCTTCTCAAGGCTGGCGGCCAAAAGATGCACGATCTGGCGGATCTCATCTTTTTCCAAGGGCTTATAAAAGACGATATCGTCGATGCGGTTGAGGAACTCCGGCCGGAAATGGGAGGAGAGCAGCTTCATGATGCTTTGGCGGCATTCCTCGGGGATCTGGCCGTTCTCCATGCCCTCCAGCAGCTGCTGGCTGCCCAGGTTGGAGGTCATGATGATGATGGTGTTTTTGAAGTCCACGGTGCGGCCCTGGCTATCGGTGATGCGGCCGTCGTCCAGCACTTGCAGGAGGATGTTGAACACATCCGGGTGGGCCTTTTCCACCTCGTCCAAAAGCACGACACAGTAGGGCTTGCGGCGCACAGCCTCGGTGAGCTGGCCGCCCTCCTCAAAGCCTACATAGCCTGGAGGGGCTCCTATCAGGCGGCTGACGGAGTGCTTCTCCATGTATTCGCTCATGTCTAGGCGCACCATGTTCTTTTCCTCGTCAAAGAGGCTCTGGGCCAGGGCCTTAGCCAGCTCGGTCTTGCCCACGCCGGTGGGGCCCAGGAACAGAAAGCTGCCGATGGGGCGGTTTTCGTCGGCAATGCCCGCACGGCTGCGGAGGATAGCCTCCGAGACCTTTTGCACGGCCTCGTCCTGGCCGACGACCCGCTTGTGCAGCTCCTGGGGGAGCAGCAATAGCTTCTCCCGCTCGCTTTCCTTCAGCTTGGTCACGGGGATGCCGGTCCAGCGGCTGACGATGCGGCTGATCTCCTCATCGGTGACCTTGTCCCGGAGCAGGCTGCTTTCGCCTCGCTCCTTCTCGGCGATCTCCTCTTCCCTGGCCAGGGCTTCCGTCAGGCGGGGCAGCTCGCCGTATTTTAGCTCAGCGGCCTTGCCCAGGTCATAGTGGGTCTCCGCCTTTTGTATCTCCGCGTTCACCCGCTCAATATCCTCCCGGAGCTTTTGCACCTTTTGGATGGCGGATTTCTCGTTTTCCCAGCGGGCCCGCATGGCGGCAAAGTCCTCCCGCAGTCGGGCCAGCTCCTCCTCCAAGGCTTCCAGACGGCGGCGGCTGCCCTCATCCTCTTCCTTTTTTAGGGCTGCCTGCTCGATCTCCAGCTGCATGATGCGGCGGCTCACCTCGTCCAGCTCGGTAGGCAGGCTGTCGATCTCGGTGCGGATCATGGCGCAGGCCTCATCCACCAGGTCGATGGCCTTGTCGGGAAGGAAACGGTCGGAGATGTACCGGTCGGAGAGGGTGGCGGCGGCGATGAGGGCGCTGTCCTGAATTTTGACGCCATGGAATACCTCGTAGCGCTCCTTAAGGCCCCGAAGGATGGAGATGGTGTCGCTGACGGTAGGCTCCTCCACCAGCACGGGCTGGAAGCGACGCTCCAGGGCCGCGTCTTTTTCGATGTATTTGCGGTATTCGTCCAGGGTGGTGGCACCGATGAGGTGCAGCTCGCCCCGGGCCAGCATGGGCTTCAAAAGGTTGCCAGCATCCATAGACCCTTCGGTCTTGCCAGCACCTACGATGGTGTGTAGCTCGTCGATAAAGAGCAGAATTTTGCCGTTGCTCTTTTTGATCTCTGCCAGAACGGCTTTCAGCCGCTCCTCAAACTCGCCCCGGTACTTTGCCCCGGCGATGAGGGAGCCCATGTCCAGGCAGAATACCTGCCGGTCCTTGAGGCTATCCGGCACGTCCCCGCGGACGATACGCAGGGCCAGGCCCTCGGCGATGGCGGTCTTGCCCACGCCGGGCTCGCCGATGAGGACGGGGTTGTTCTTGGTCTTTCGGGTCAGGATGCGGATAACGCTTCGGATTTCATTATCCCGGCCGATCACCGGATCCAGCTTTTGATTGCGGGCCAGGGCTACCAGGTCCTGGCCATATTTGGTCAGCACATCGTAGGTATCCTCTGGGGTCTCGCTGGTGACACGGGTATTGCCCCGCACGCCCTGCAGGGCGGCTAAGAATGCCGCCTGGGTCAGCTGGGACCCGCTCCAAAGCTCCTGCAGGGGCCGGGTGGGTTTTTCCAGCAGCGCCAAAAACAGGTGCTCCACGCTGATATACTCGTCCTTCATGGCCTGGGCTTGCCCCCGGGCGGCCACCAGGATGCGCTCCACATCCCCGGAAATGTAGATCTTGTCCGGCTCCCGACCGGAACCCATCACCTTGGGCAGGCGGCCGATCATGCCCTCTAGGCGATTTACGATAAGACTGGGGTTTTTGCCCATCTTGGTGAGCAGCTGGGGGATCAGCCCCTGGGGATCGGCCAAAAGGGCATAGGCCAGGTGCTCCTGTCCTACCTCCTGGTTTTGATATTCCACGGTCAGCTGCTGGGCATAGCTCAGGGCAGAGCGGCTTTTTTCGGTAAACTGTTGCATGGTCATATATTGTGCCTCCTTAAAAGGGCGGCTGGGCCGCCGAAGTGGGAAAAAGACTTGTAGATATAGGTCGAAGAATGTCTGACTTTCTTTGACCTTCGTATTTATTATATCGCAATTTGGGCGGCTGTCAATAGGGGAGCGAAATAATTTTGAAGTCGCCTTGCTATGCGCAGGCCCGCCTTTTTCCCTATCTCTTTTCGCCTTTTTGGGGTTCTTTTTGTCGGGCCGGGGAGGCCTATGTCCCAAAGAGAAAATACTTGTCATACGAATATTACCTACCATGCATAATCTCCCATTTTTCGGCAAAGGATAGAGGTAAGGCATACACGAAACCCATGTATGAGATTCACAGGGACGGGAGGAAGCCATATGCAGCAAGCGAAAACGCTGCCAGACGCGGTAACGGTGGTGCTGGCCGGCGAGCTGGACCATTATACGGCCCCGCAGATACGGACCCAGCTGGACGACATCCTGCGGGATGGAAGCATCATCCACATGGTGCTGGACCTGGAAAACCTGACCTTCATGGATTCGTCGGGCATCGGGGTGATGCTGGGGCGGCTGAGGATATTGCAGATGCGCGGCGGCACCCTCAGCGTTAAAAACATGCAGCCCGCCATCGGCAAGCTATTCCATTTAACGGGGATGCACAGGGTGATCGAGGTCTTGGATGCGCCGAAGGGAGGGCTTTGGGGATGAACAATCGGATGGAACTGCACTTTTTGGCCTGCCCTCAAAACGAAAGCTTTGCCCGGGTGGCGGTGGCGGCTTTCGCGGTGCAGCTGAACCCTACGCTGCCGGAGATGGCGGATATCAAGACCGCTGTTTCGGAGGCGGTGACCAATGCCATCGTCCACGGCTACCGGGACCTAAAGCCCGAGGAGGCGGGAACGGTGTCCCTCTCGGCGGAGTTTGACGACAGGCGGATACTCACCGTGGTGGTCCGGGACGAGGGCTGCGGCATCATGGATGTTGAGCAGGCCATGCAGCCCTTCTACTCCACCGGGGACGGAGCGGAGCGCAGCGGCATGGGCTTTTGCGTGATGCAGACCTTCATGGATGCGGTGGAGGTGGAAAGTGTGGCAGGCAAGGGCACCGTAGTGACTATGCGTAAGTATGTGACCGGGGAGCTGGGCCTGTACCGGGAGCGCGTGCTGGACGAGATCGGGTAAGACCATGGAAAGCCCGAAGGTACGCCCGAAGGTAAGTGCAGCGTCAAGCGCCGAAGCAAAACTGGAAAAGAGCGCAGCGTCAAGCGCCGAAGCAAACCCGGAAACGAGCGCAGCGTCAAGCACCAAAGCAAACCCCAAACCAAGCGGTATTCATCCAGAGGAGCACTTGGGCTTGGCCCATCATTGCGCCAAGAGGTTCGTGGGCCGAGGCCTTTCCTATGACGATCTGGTGCGGGAGGCCACGGTATCGCTGGTGGCGGCGGCGGCCCGGTATGACCCGGAAAGGGGAACGGCGTTTTCTACCTTTGCCGTGCCCAGCGTCCTGTCGGACCTGCGAAGGGCCTGCGAAAAGGCCAGCCCCATGCACATCCCCAGAGGGGACCGGGCGGTGCTGATAAAGGCGGCAGCCCTGCGGCAGGAGCAGCTGCAAAGGACCGGGCAGGAGCCCACCGTGGAGGCCCTGGCAGGGACCCTCCAGGTGCCCGCGGCAGAGCTCAGCGCAGCGATGGCGGCGGACCGGCAGATGCAGGACATGGCCTATCAGCCAACCGAGGCACAGGCCCAGGCCGCCGTGGATGACAAGGCAGAGCGCTTTGTGGACTATCTGCTATTGCTGGACGTAATCGCCCGTTTGCCGGAGCCCTTGCCCAGGCTGATACGGCTTCGGTTTTTGGACTGTCATACCCAGCAGCGCACCGCCCAGCTGATGGCCCTGTCCCAGGGGCAGATATCCCGGCTGGAGATCAAGGCGCGGGCGGCGCTAAAGGCAGCCCTGACGGCCTCGTGATGCTGGCGGCCACGCAAAAGACGGCCACGCTTTTAAGCGCGGCCGCCTTGCTGTTACTCTCTTATATGCTTATTCGGCCTTGATCTGGCATGAGAAGCCGCTGTCGTACCATTCGCCCTTTTCCGTGCCCTGCAAAAGGGCTCGTACCTCGCCCTCGTAGGGGGTCTCAAAGGATACGGTAAATATCCAGGTGAGGCCGTCTTCGGAGGGCGTAGTGGTCACCGTGGCGGACAGAGGCTCCTTTTTGGCCTTGATGAGGCGGATATCCCCGGTGGCGGTGTTGCTGACCAGGGTGATGGTAAAGGTTCCAGGAACGGTTATCCGGTCAGGGGCCACCGTCATGGAGGACAGAGCGGCCCTATCGCCTGCGACCCTATCGCCTGCGGGCAGAGCGCTTTGCCCAGTGGAGCCGGTGAAGCCGGTGGAGCCTGTGCTGGCGGGTGCTAGGGTAACGCGGGGCATATCGTCTGTGTCGCTGGCAACGGCCAGGTTCTGAGCGGAGACAGCGGAGGTCTCCGCGGCAGGATTCAGCACAGAGGACCAAACGGGGATGTTAAGCTGCGTCAAAAGCGGATCCAGGAAGCCTGTAAAATACACGCCAGCCAGCGCGATAAGCGCCAGCAGCAGCACGCCGGGGATCCACGACAGGGAGCTTTTCTTCTTAGCAGGATAGCTGGGGGTGGTGGGCACGGTAGCGGGGGTCGGCCACTCCTGCGGCGTTGTCACCGGGGCATAACGCAGGCTGTCCTCATCCAGGAAGGACTCCACGGCCTCTGCCTCCTTGAAGGCGGCAGGGGGCACGGGGGTGGCAGAGGCAGCAGGGGTCTCCGTTTCAGCGCTCTCGTCCACGGGGGGTTCCCACTCGAAGGACACAAACCGGGACGCAGGCGCTTGGACAGGTGTCGCCTTGGTCTGCGCAACGGGGTCCGCTGTGAAGCGGGTTGAGGATTGCTGTACGGCTGCGGCCACAAGGGGCACGGCGGAGGCCGCCACAGAGGCCACTGCGGGTTCCTCTGCGATCCGCTCCCAAAACGCTTTTCCGATGGGTTCCTCGATAGCAGGCTCAACTACAGGCTCTGCCACCACGGCAACGGGTCCTTCGAATACATCAACAGGCTCAACCACAGGCTCTGCCACCACGGCAACGGGTTCCTCGAATACATCAACAGGCTCAACCACAGGCTCTGCCACCACGGCAACGGGTTCTTCGAATACATCAACGGGCTCAACTACAGGCTCTGCCACCACGGCAACGGGTTCTTCGAATACATCAACGGGCTCTTCGAACACAGGCTCCGCCACTACGGCCCTGGTCATGGCTAGGGCAGGCGTTTCCAGGGTCACAGGGCTTTCCTCGCTGACAAGGGGCGACTGGGGTTGAGGCTGAGGCTGTGCTTGCTGAGGCTGTGCCTGCGGCTGATAGGCAGCCTGCTGAGGCATCCCGGCAGGCTGCTGCTGGGGATGTGGCTGCTGCTGAGGCATCCCGGCAGGCTGTTGCGGATATGGCTGCTGCTGGGGATACCCCTGGGGCTGCTGCGGATATGGCTGCTGCTGGGGATATCCCTGGGGCGCCATGCCGTAGGGGGAAGGATAGCCGTAGGGCAGGGGCATCCCATAGGGGGGATAATAGGGGGCCTGCCAGGGATTGGCACCAGGGGCCTGGGCATAGTAGCCGTAGGCAGGCTGCTGGGGCTGGCCCTCTGGGGTCCACTGTGGGGCATAGCCGTAGGCAGGCATATAGGGACCCGGGTTATACTCGTAAGCGTAGCCCTGGGGCGTGGTCGGCTGATAGGGCTGGGGGGCCTTGTTCATAGGCGGCTGCTGGGACGGCCCGGCAGGCGCATCAGCCGCCAGCGGCTGGGCAGTCTGGGGCTGGGCTGTATACTGCTTGGCGATATACGACGGCTCGTCAGATGGGTCGTCGTCCATAAAGCTTTCATAAGGATAGGCTTCGGGAGTCTCCTGCCGCATCGTTTGGGAAAAGAGCACCACTTTTGGAGATGCAGAGGCCGCGACCTCCCGCTTTTTGAGCGAATCAGTTCCCACTGGGCGCAGCAAAGGCTCTTCGTTAGGCTGATATTCACCGCTCCAGTCGGTCTGCGGCTGCTGGGTATATCGTTCATCAGTCATAAAAACCCTCCTTGGGACTGCGTCTTAATACATTATTCCACTATAGATAAACTATACCACAGTTTGGCGCGCTTGTCCTGCTTTAGGATATATTCGCGGTGAATTTATTTTTTACCTCTTATTCCATTGCAAGGAACATTTTGGCTGTGCAGGTCGTTATATAGAAGGCATATCATTTTTGCTCAAGGAGGATATAGTCAATGAGACTTTTGAAACAAGGGGCGGCGATGCTGCTGTGCGTCATTTTGCTTACGGGGACCCTTTCGGCCTTGGCGGAGGGCGTAAACGCCTCGCTGTACCTAAGGACCGTCGCCTATAACGACCCGGCCTATGATAGCCAGAGGAGCCCCTGCTCGGCGGTGGTGCTGGGGGATAGCCTGTATGTGCTCACCTATTCCACCCTGGAAAAGTGGACCCCGGGCATGGACGCGCCGGAGCTGGTCCTGGAGAATGTCAGCAGCTATTCTGGCGATACCAGCGAGAATAAGTACGTCTTTAACAAGCTGCTTTCGGACGGGGAGGCCCTCTATGCCTTGAACGAGCTTTCCGGCCAGCTTTGGCTGCTTAAGGAGGAAAACGGCAGCATCATCCCGGAAAAGACGGCCCTGCTGGACTATTCCATCTTTGAGGTGGAGCCGGAAAAGCGCGAAGAGGAGCTTCAATATTATGGCAAGCCCCAGCTGATAGAGCTGGACGTGATCGACGGTGTTTTGTACATGACGGCCACCAACTATAATGGCAACAAATACAACCCGGATATTTACCGCTGGAATATGGCGGATGGCACGGCGCTGCCGCCTATCCTGGACAAGCAGGTCCAAAGCCTGTCTGCGTACAAGGACGGGCTGCTGCTGGGTATTTTTTACGACCTTGAAAACAGCTATGACATGGCCACCGAGCAGCGCAGGCCCTATCAGCTGGGCACGCTGGACCCCGCCACCGGAGAGACGAAGATGCTCTCTGAGCTGGAAAATCAGGACATCATAGGCCTGACCTACGAGGCGAAAACAGACACCGCCTACTATATCTGCGGTGCGTCCCTGCGAAAGCTGGCGGGCCTCCAGACTCCGTCCGCCGTATGCGCGTATTTCCCCACCCGCTTCTGGAGCGGCGGAGGGGATGCAGGCCTGATGGGCGAGGATATGTTCTTTGTGCAAAGCTATGATGCAGTGCACATCCGTAAGATGGATGACCGTATTATGGCGGAGGGCGCGCTGACCCTTTACGGCTCCTATTACGATACCGCCCATAACGGCTTTCTGGCCGCCCATCCGGAGATCCCCGTGACGGTATTCGCCGATTATTTTAGCTCTCTGGAGACCCTCACCGCCGCCATGGTGTCCGGGGAAAGCACGGTGGATGTGCTGGGCCTGGGTACCAGCTATGATCCCGTGCAGCGGCTTATCGACAAGGGCTACGCCCTGGACCTCAGCGGCAGCGAAAAGCTCACCGCCCTGGTGGACAGCATGTACCCGGCCCTTAAGGAGGTCTTAATGAGGGATGGCAAGCTGTACGCTGTGCCCATCAATATATATGGCAATGGCCTCACCGTGAATTTGACGGCCTGGGAAGCCCTGGGCTATACGGAGGAGGAGCTTCCTACAACGTTCATGGAGCTGATGGATATTGCAGAGGACTGGCTGGATGATTTTGATGAGGATGACTACGAATATAACTTTTTTAACGGAACAGGGATCAAAAGCACGCTGCTGCGCATGATGATGGAAAACTTTGTGAACTACTGCATCCGGGAGGGCGAGCCCTTCGCCTTTGACGGCCCGGTGTTCCAGAAGCTGATGCATCGGATCGACGCTATTGATTTTTCCGTGGCAGAGGATGTGTACGATGCCCAGTCCGATGATGATCCAGATGCGTTTTGGAGCAAGGAAAGCCTTTTTATAGATTATAGCTCGCCCTTTGATATCCAGTATGCCCAGAGCAGGTACGGGAGCTATGAATCCAGGTCTCTGTTCCTTTCCCTGGACGAGGGCCTTGAGCCCGTAGTCCCAGCCGAGCTGACGGTCATGATCGTCAATCCCCGCTCCGCCCATGTGGAGCAGGCCATACTGTACCTGGAGAACCTGGTGGACTACTACGCCCCGGAAAAGGAAAATGTCGTCTTTTTCCCGGAGCATAACGAGCCTGTGCTGGATATCGGCCGGGAGCGGGATATTAAAGTCTATACGCAGACCGTAGAGGGCCTGAAAAAGGACCTGGAGAAAGCCGAGCCGGAAAACCGCGCCAATATTCAGGAGAACCTGAAATACTTTGAAAACATATTGGCCATTCGGGAAGAGAATATATACGCCGTCACCGAGGCGGACATTGTGAACTACCGGAAAAACGTGGCCCCCTATATGTGCGTTACGGGGCTTTCGTTCCTTAACACCTGGGAGGAGGGCGGCAACCCCTTCTGGAACCTGATGGATCAGTACCTGCAAAAGGCCATCACCGTGGATGTCTTTATGAAGGAGATGGCAGGCCGGGCCCGGATGATGGCGCTGGAGGATGAATGAGCTGCCGGGACAGAGGTAAGGCGGCGCTATAGGCTGGACACGCGTCAGCGCCAATAATTCTTGCTGTGATACCCGGATTGTGGTACTATCAAGGGTAGGGGCTTTGTCCCCCGCTATGAAAGAAAAGGAGCCGCATATGATGAAACGCTTTGGAGCTATTCTTCTCAGCATAGCGTTGCTGATGGCCGCCCTTCCTTCCGCCCTGGCTGTGTCCGTGATGACGGTGAGCACAGAGACCGCCTCCGCCGAGGACGATATACAGATAGAGGCCTTCGCCGCTGTGGGCGATACCGCCTATGTGCTCCGCTCGGACGGCACCCTTGAGCGGCTGGATGTGCCCACCCGCCAGTATACAGCCATCGGCAAGAGCATTTTTGTGGGCAGCATAGTAGATGCGGAATATGTACAGCGCTTGATCAGCGAGGCGGAGGACCCCACCTTGCCTGTGCTGGGGCGGCTGTTCTCCGATGGGCAGGCTCTCTACGGCCTGTGCATCGCTACTGGGGAATGGTACACGCTGCTGGACGCGGAAGGGGCATATGCCCCCCAGAAGATGGACGTGAAGCTGGACCTTAAAAATTTTTCGATCCAGGATGCCGAGTATATGATGCCCCTGGAGCTGAACAGCCTTTTTGCGCTGGGCGGCTACCTGTACTACAGCGGCAACGCCTATGTGAGCATGGGCCAGACCGCGATGGCGGGCCGGGTGAGCCTGGAGACGGGAGCGGCCACGGCCTTTGCCACCGAGAACCTATACGACCTGCAGCCCTGGAAGGACGGCAAGCTGCTGGCGCGGCAGTTTTCCTACACAAACAGCATGCTCCTGGACGGGAACATGCCCGGGGTCCAGTACGGCCTCTTGGACCCGGAAAAGGATGCCTTTGAAGTGCTGGGAGAGATCAAGAGCGAGGGCGCTATGGGAGGCATGAGCATTTCCGGCTTCAGGGGCGACCCAGATACCGATACCCTGTATTATTTCGGAGGCAGCCGCATCATGGGCCTGGATATAAAGACCGGAGAGACCCGCATAAGCGCCTATACCGGTGAAGGCATGTTTGGCGGCTATAATACCGCCACTACGAGCCTGGCAGGCAGCTACTACCTGCGCAGGACCTATGAAGGCCTGGATATCTACGCCCTGGATACCGACGCGGTAAAGGACGGGGCCCTACGCATCTTCGGGGAGTTTGGCGGAGAGACCCACCGCACCTTCCGCACGAATTATCCCGATATCCCCGTGGAGGTGGCGGACGAATATACCTCCAATCTGGAGGCCTTGACAAACGCCATGGTCAGCGAGACAGACGTGTACGACGTGCTGCTGCTGGATTGCACCTATATGCCCGTTAATCGGCTGATGGACAAGGGCTACTGCCTGGACCTGTCCGGCTATCCCCAGCTGATGGAGATCGCGGGTCAAATGAACCCCAAGTATTTGGAGCGGATGCAAAGGGATGGCAAGCTTTACGGTATGCCCGTGCAGCTCAGCGCCAACGATATGGCCGTGAACATCCGCCTCTGGGAGGACGAGCTGGGCCTCAGCCGGGATGACCTGCCAAAGACCTTTATGGAGCTGCTGGAGTTTATCCAAAACTGGGAGGACGACTACGCAGACGACTTCCCGGATATCATGCCCTTGGAGCAGGTAACCGGCAAGGATTATCTGTACAGCATGCTGCTGGACCGGTATATGTCCTACCAGCAGGTCCAGGAGGGCGGCCTGAAATTTGACACCCCGCTTTTTAAAAAGCTTATGGCTATGGCGGATGGCATCAGCGGGGAGGCCCTCTCCGGCGGCTTGGAGGAAGGCAGCATGGAGTACTGGAACCAGCCATACCTGTTTACCTTCTATTATCCGCTGAGCCAGTTTGACTACATGCGCTACCAGCAGGATATGGAGCCCTTGCTGCTTCCCATGGACGAGGGCTTGGAGCGGCTGACGCCAGCCAATATGAGCGTGCTCATCATCAATCCCAAGTCCGCCCGGATTGATCAGGCGCTGCTGTATGTGGAAAACTATTTGAAAAACCTGCCTGCGGCCGGGGCGGCCATCACGCTTTTCCCGGAAAATAACGCTCCTGTGGTAAACCCGAACTATGAAAAAACCATGGCGGAATACCAGGCAGATATCGCTAAGCAGGAGGAGCTTTTGGAAAAGGCGGAGGAAAGCGAAAAAGCCAACATTCGAGATAGTATCAAGCATATGGAGCAGTTCCGGGACGAATACCAGCAAAGCGACCAGTATGATGTCGGCCCGGAGCAGATCGCCTTTTACCGGGAAATGGTAGAGCCTTATGTGTTCGTGGCCCAGCAGAGCATATACACCGGTGGAAATACAAGCGAGCTGGGCAACGTGCTCCAGCAGTTCTTCCAAGGCGCCATGTCCTCGGACCAGTTTGCCAAGGAAATGGATAACCGGCTGCAGATGATGCGGCTGGAAGATGAATAGAAGGCCGGACGGGTCTATATAAGAAGGAGCGTCGCGCTTGTTTCACCATAAAAAAACCGTCTGGCTGTACTTAGCGCCGGGGCTGATCGGCCTTATGGCGTTCTACCTGGTGCCCTTTGGCTGGGGCATCTGGTTCAGCCTGACGGACGGTACCATTGATAATAAGTTTGTAGGCTTTGCCAACTACCTTCGGGTATGGCAAAATGCGGCTTTTCAGCGGGGCCTTACCAACAGCCTGCTTCTATCCGGCCTGTGTGCCCCTATCATATTTCTGCTGTCCTTTTTTCTGGCCTCCATGCTCAGAAAGCCCGTGGCCGGGGACGGCTTTTTCCGCAATGCGCTGCTGATGCCCTACCTGATGCCCTCCTCCGCCATGCTGCTGATCTGGCTGCTGGTGTTCGATTATGGCGGCATCGTTAACCGCACGCTGGTGGCCCTGGGGCTGGAAAGGGTGTTTTGGCTGGAAAAGGCCGCCTTCCGTACGCCGATCGTGGTGATGTATGTGTGGAAAAACCTGGGCTTTAGCGTGGTCATTTTTACCGCCGCCCTTCAGGCCGTGCCGGAGTCCCTCTACGAATACGCCAAGCTGGAGGGGGCCGGGTATTTGCGGCGGGAGCTTAGCATTACGCTGCCCCAGATCTTGCCTACGGCCTTTTTGGTGCTGGTGCTGGCGGTGGTCAACGCCTTCAAGATATTCAAGGAGATACACTTTATTACCGGCGGCTACCCCGCCGATGAGGTATATACCCTTCAGCATTATATGATCAATAAATTCGGCAAGCTGGATTATCAGGACGTGACCACCGCCGCCTATTCCTTCGCGGTGATCGTATTTGTCCTGTTCCTTATGATGTATTCCACCAAGGGCGTCCGGCAGGGCAATACCTAAGAGCGTACACAAGGAGGCCCCACCATGGCACAGACCGTTACCAACAGGCCTTTGAAGCGCCGCCCTAAAAGCCGCCTTCGCCGGGCCATCAGCAGCATTCATAAAAGCCGCCCTCTGGTCTTTGCACTGCTGCTGATCATCAGCTGTATTATGCTGACGCCTATCCTCTTTACCTTTCTGTATTCCTTTTTCCCCAAAAGCGAGATCAGCGCCTATCTGGCCAAGCGGGGCAGCTATGACGCGGATACCTGGCTGCCGGTGCTCTATTCCCCTGCCCTGGTAAGCCTTCGGCAGTATTACACCATCCTCATTGAGGAGCCTAAGTACCTGAAGCTGTTTTGCAACAGCGCCATCTACGGCGGGGCCATTTTGCTGGGGCAGACGCTGGTGCTGCCGCTGACTGCTTACGGCCTCAGCCGCTTTACCTTCCGGGGCCGGGACGCGCTGTTTTTCGTGGTGCTGATGCTGATGGTGTTGCCCTTCCAGGTGACCATGGTCCCCAGCGTGATGACCCTTCGGGCCTTAGGCATTCTGGGCACGCCCTGGGCGGTGATCCTGCCCACTATCTTTTCGCCCTTTTATCTCTTCCTGCTTCGGCAGTTCATGGTCGGCATTCCAAACGAGATCATCGAGGCTGGGGAAATGGACGGGGCAGGCACTTTCCGCTGCTTTATCCACGTGATGCTCCCCGTGTGCAAGCCCATCCTTTGCGCGGCGGCAGCGCTGTCCTTTGCCGACTGCTGGAACCTGGTGGAGCAGCCCCTGGTATACCTGAAGGGCGATGCCTGGCAGCCCCTGTCCGTCATGTTTAACACCATGAGCCAGAACAACGCCGATATCGCCTTTGCTGGCGCGGCGCTGTACCTCTTGCCCATGCTGCTGATCTATATCTATTTCCAGGATGATATTTTGCTGGGCGTGCAGCTTAGCGAACTGAAGTAACGGAGGCATCCCCCATGAACAAAAAAAGCAGAGCCCTGAAAGCCCTCTTGATACTGGCGGTGGCGGTGGCCCTATGCATGTATTTTGCCCGCACCATCCAGACCATCACCACCCCCAAGGTGAAGCTGGTACAGGCCAGCCAGGGGCGCATCGAGCAGAAGCTAAAGGTGCAGGCCAAGGCCTATTTTCCCGTGAAAACGGAGATCACCCTGAAAAGAGCTATGGACTATCCCATCCGTGTGGATAAGGTATATGTAAAGGTGGGTCTTTTTGTAGAAGCGGGGGATACCCTGTTTACCGCTACCCTTGTGGATTATGAGACCAAGGAAAAGGAGCTGCTGGCCAAGTACAACGAAAAGGCCCAGGCCCTCATCGACCTGGACATTAAAAACCGCAAAAGCAGCAAGCAGAGCAAGCAGAACGACCTTTATACCCTGATGATCGACGCCCAGGAGAAGCTGGCCCAGGCCGAAAGCGATGCACGCATCGCCGCCGCCGCCGAGGGCATTACCCTGACCTTCGACCAGAGCACCTGGGCGGCGCTGGCCCAGCGGGAGAAGGCTTCCACCGCCGTAACGGACCTGATATCCAAGGCCGTCACCGCCAAGGCCGCCTTTGAGACCGCCCGGACGGACTTTTACGACAGCTATGAGAACAAGAAGATCAAGGTTTCCGACGAGGTCTTTAAGTACATCAACGAGCGCAACGCCCTGCAAAAGGAAATGCAGAAATATAGCGACGAGATGGTGGCGCTGCTCTACGCCAAGGAGAGCCTCAGCGTGGTGAAGGCGGACAGCGCCGGGTACATCGTAGCCATGGATGTGAAGCCTGACGAGACCTACGACGGCAAGAAAAGCGCCTACACCATCGCCAAGCAGGAGGACGTGCCGATCCTCCGGGCGGATATCACCGACCTTAAAAAGGAAGTGGCCGAGGGGGCCAAGGTGGAGGTAGAGGGCGAATACAGCACCTACAAGACCAAGGTAGTAGCTGTAGTGGACGAGACCGACGGCCGCAGGTATGCGGAGATCGAGCTGACGGACGATATCCTCCGCAATGCCGGGGGCATGTCAAAGCTCCTGCAGGATAGCAGCCTGGAGGCCTCCCTGGTCTTTAAGGCCAAGAAGAATGCCACCATCATCCCCGCCTCCGCCCTGCGCAGCGACGGCAGCGAGGAGTATATCTTCGTGGCCCAGCAGCAGTACGGCGGCGGCCTTTCCTCCGGCGGCATGATCGCCGTCAAGACCCTCGTTACCGTCATCGACCGCAGCGACAAGGCCGTCAGCATCGAGCAGGACCTCAGCTATCAGTCCATTATCGACCGGGCCGACCGCACCATCGAGGACGGCAAAGCGGTAATGGAATATGTGGATTAGGAGCGGCACATGGGAGCGTTTATGAAGGAACGACGGCTTCGGCTTTGCACCTGCGTGCTTGTAGGGTCGCTGGTTTTAATGGGGTATGCGGGGGTCTCCCTGGAGGGCGTCTCCGGGCATTTTCAGCATATCTGGCAGGCCCCGGCCCAGAAGGATATATCTGCCCTTGAAGACGCCCAGCCTGCCTTTACCAACGCGGGCCTGGCGGAAAGCCGGCAGACGGTAAAGACCCTGGCGGAGGCCCTGGAGGGGGCCTGCGATCACTACTCGCTATTTGCCATCGCCTCCCCGGCCACCGTGGCCGTCGAGGACGGCCCGGGCAAGACCGCACGGCTGGAGGCCATCAGCGCCGATAGCTATGCCCTGCGGCCCCTGGACCTGCTCAGCGGGCGGCTGATATACCCAGAGGAGTTTGACCAGGGCCAGCGAGTGGCCCTGGTGGATGAGCAGCTGGCCGTAGCCCTGTTTCAGTACGCCGAGCCCATCCAGCGGGAGATCCTCATCGCCGATGAAAGCTACACCATCGTGGGCATCGTTCGGGACGCAAAGCGGGTAGGCGACCAGGAGGAGTACGGCCTTTACGTGCCCTTTCGGGCTATCGAGCGCTCCAGCCTGCCCCTGACGGCCCTGTGCCTGGAGGCCTCGCCTATTCCCGGCTCCGGCGGCTGGGCGGCTTTTTCCACCGCCGCCGCTTCCCAGATCGGCGAAGGGACCTCCATCAACCTTTCCAAGGAAAAAATGAACGCCGCCCTGCCCGCACGGATGCTGGGGGTGGCGCTGGGGTATACGCTGCTTTTTCAGGCTCTTTCCTTTGTGAACGCCCGGGCCAAGGCCTTTGCTAAGACCTACCGGGAACAGCTGACGGACCAGTATGCAGCCAAGCTGATGCCTTGGGCTGTGGGGCAAGGGGCGCTGCTGGCCATTTGCTATGGGGTGCTGGTGGTAGTTTTTGCCCAGCTGTTCGTATGGCTGGTGGCCCCGGTCTATACCTTCCCGGAATGGGTGCCTGCGATCCTGGTAGAGCCCAAGGATATCGCCGCCGCCTTCTGGAACGTGTGGCAAAGCATGGCGGATATAGTGCAGTTTAGAAGCCCGGAAGTGATACGGGTATCTTATTTTGCCCGGCTTATGGCCTGGGGTGCAGGTGCGGCGGCCTTGGCGGCGGGGATACTATGGGGCAGGGTCAGCGGGGGACGGAAGGATAGCTAAGGGGTGCGGGATGGCGTGCCTGGGAGCCAGGCCACAGCGCCCAGCGCTTATCCCTTCCTTGCTCGCTCCACCCGCCATCGGGTCATCTCCGTCACCAGCTCCTCTGGCAGCGGCTTATGGCAGGGAAACTGCACAGCCCCCTTACTGGTCTTGTACTCCTTAAGCGCCTGCGCAAAATGCTCAATGGCCTCCGGGGCGGGATAAAACCCAATGTGATTCTTCCCGCTGGCGAAATGCACCAGGTTCTGGCCTTGCCAATAGGTGGGCATGGCCCAGCTGATGCGCTCCTGGGCCTCGGGGGCAGCCGCGCGGATAAGGCTGCGCATGCGGACCAGCAGCGCCTGCCGTTCCGGGGGAAACTGGGCGATGTATTCATCCACGGTAGTGATATCAGGCTTTTCTGCGGGATGGTCCGTTTCCTTGGTATCCACCTTCTCTACGGTGCTACGCTGCTTCGCTGCATTAGGGTTATCCATTTGCTCACTCTTTTGCACTTTTCGATTCCTTCTCTTTCACATATTTTGCCACCGCCTCGGCGGCGGCTTTATTCATACCGCGGACTGCGGCCAGCTCCTCCACAGGGGCTTCAAAGATGGCCTTCACATTGCCAAAATGCCTAAGCAGCTCCACCTGCCGCTTGGGGCCTACGCCCTGGATACTGGCTAGCTCGCTTTTCAGGCTGCTTTTCTCCCTTAGGGCCCGGTGATGGGTGATGCCGAAGCGGTGGGCCTCGTCCCGGACCTGCTGTATCAGGTGCAGGGCGGTGGACCGCTTGTCCAGCACGATGGGATCGACCCGGCCGGGTAGGTAGATCTCCTCGTTTTTTTTCGCCAGGCCGAACATGGGCAGGCTTATGCCCGCGTCCAGCATGGCCCGCTGGGCAAAGGCCAGCTGCTCCGGGCCGCCGTCGATGAGCACCACGTCCGGCAGCTTGGAAAACCGGCCCTCGTCCACGGGCAGGCCCGCCTCCTCCCGCTCGTGCTTTTCCTTAAGGCCGTGGGCAAACCTGCGGCCAATGACCTCCGCCATGCTGGCAAAATCGTTGGCGCCTTCCACGGTCTTGATGCGGAAATGGCGGTAGGCCTTCTTGGCAGGCTCGGCGTTTTCAAAGACCACCATGGACGCTACGGACAAAACCCCCTGGGTGTTGGAAATATCGTAGCCCTCGATGCGCCGGGGCAGCTCTGTCATGCCCAGGGCTTCCTTGAGGGCCTCCATGGCCTCTGTGGTGCGGCTGAACCGGACCCGTTGGTTTAGATCATGCTTTTTCAGGGCATCGTCCGCGTTCTTCTGGCACAGCTCCACCAGGTCGTGCTTTTCCCCCCGCTGGGGACAGGCCAGGGTAACGGCCCCGTCCCGCTTCTGCCGGAGCCACTGCTCCAATTCGCCGCTGTCCGCGGGCAAAGCCTGCACCAGAATATCCCGGGGGATCAGGTGGGCATCATCGTAGTACTGGGTCATGAAGCTGCCGATCAGCTCCCCGGGGTCGTCCATGCCGCAGTGCTCCAAAAGGTACCCACGGCTGCCCTCGATGCGCCCACCCCGGATATGGGTGATCTGCAGCATGGCATCCTCCTGGCCATTCGCCACGGCGATCACGTCCTGCTCCACATTGCGGGTCTGGATGGCGTGCTGCCGCTCCATCATCTTTTGAATGTCGATGATCTTGTCCCGGTACACCGCCGCCTGCTCAAACTCCATCCTTTCTGAGGCCTGGGCCATCTTCTCCCGCATTTCCGAAAGCAGCGCCCGGGTGTCCCCGTTGAGGAAGGCCACCACGCCCTTTAGCAGCTTGCTATACGCCTCCTCCGTTACCAGCCCTGCGCAGGGGGCCAGGCATTGGTCGATCTGGTGATGCACGCAGGGCCGCTGAGGGCTTTTCAGCGGCAGGCTCAGGGCGCAGGTGCGGATGGGAAAAAACCGCCTCACCTCCTCCAGCACCTGGCGGATGCTGGTGGCCCCGTAGTAGGGGCCGAAATATTTGGCTCCATCCTTGGGATCAATATTTCGGGCCACCGTCAGCCGAGGAAAGGGCTGGTTTTGGTCCAAGCGCAAATAGGGATAGTGCTTGTCGTCTTTCAGCAAAATATTGTAGTAGGGCCGATGCTTTTTGATGAGATTGCATTCCAGGGTCAGGGCCTCAAAATTGGTCTGACACAGGATGATGTCAAAATCGTCGATTTGGGGCACCATGGCGGCCACCTTGGGGGTGTGGCCCGCGCTGGCATGGAAATATTGGCGGACCCGGTTTTTCAGGTTCACCGCCTTGCCCACGTAGATGATCTCGCCCCGGCGCTTCATCAGGTAGCAGCCTGGGCTGTCCGGCAGCATTTTTAGTTTATATTCTAAATTTTCATTCAAAGCGGGAAAAAGCTCCTTTTTTTCTTCGCCCGCCCCGCAGCTATGCCGCGTCGCGGGTACGCGCTTCATTCTGCTTCGCAGAATTTCGGGCGCTAGTCACCCTGCGGGTGACCTCAGAAATACAATTCGCCCTGTGAGCTGTTTTCCCTGCCGGTTTTGGGTAAACTGGCAGGGGAGGCGAGAGTATGATCCAAATGAAAGGCATTGAAAAGGGATATGGGAAAAGCAAGGATAAGGCGGGACAGCCCGTGCCGGTACTGCAGGGAGTGGAGCTTCGCATCCGCCGGGGGGATTATGCAGCTATCGTAGGCCCCAGCGGCAGCGGCAAAAGCACGCTGATGCATATTTTGGGCTGCCTGGACACTCCCGACAAGGGCGCCTATCGGCTGGACGGCGTGGACACCAGCGGTCTTAATGCCCGAGAGCTGTGCACCGTCCGGCGGGAGAAGATCGGCTTTGTTTTTCAGGGGTTCCAGCTCTTATCCCGGCTGACGGCGCTGGAGAACGTAGCCTTCCCGCTGATGCTGCGGGGCATGAATGAAGAAAAGCGCCGAAAGGTGGCTATACGCGCGCTGGAAAACGTGGGCCTGGGGGACAGGCTCCACCACAAGCCGGGGCAGCTCAGCGGCGGCCAGCAGCAGCGGGTGGCCCTGGCCCGGGCGCTGAGCTATGAGCCTCGCCTGCTCCTTTGCGACGAGCCCACTGGGGCCTTGGACGAGGAGAGCCGGGACGAGGTGCTGCGCCTGTTTGAGGGCCTGCACAAGGACGGGCATACGGTGGTGATCATCACCCACGATATGGGGGTGGCGGCCCACGCGGTGCGCCAGTTCCGGGTGGAAAAGGGTCGGGTATGGGAGCTGCCATAGCTTGCCATTATGCGGGCCACGGGGTATAATACGGATAGCGCGCGAAAGCGCATACGCACTGATATCTGCGCAGAAAGGCGGTCAGCCAACAATGGATATTCTTGCCTATTTGAAGGAGGCCGGGGCACAGCATGGCCCCAGCGGCCACGAGCGGGAGGTCTCCGCGTGGCTTGCAGAAAGATTTCGGCCCCTTGTGGACAGCGTGGAGATAGACCCGCTGTTCAACGTTATCGCCCTAAAAAAGGGCACCCCCAGGGATGGGCAAAAGGCCCCCAGGATCATGGTCTGCGCCCACCAGGATGAGATCGCCCTGATGGTGGCGGATATCCTGGACGACGGCACCCTTCGCATGGGCCAGGTGGGCGGCGTGGACCCCCGCATTCTGCCGGCGTCCACGGTGACGGTCCACGGCTCTCAGGGAAAGCTCACCGGCGTGATCGGGGCCAAGCCCCCGCACCTCTTGACGGATGCGGAGCGCAAGGAGAATTACAAGCGGGAGGATCTCCACGTGGACCTGGGCCTGCCGGTAGAAAAAGTGCTAAGCCAGGTGCATATCGGTGATCTGATCACCCTGAACGGGGAGGCTGTAGGCCTAATGAATGGCCGGGCCGCCGGAAAGACCATGGATGACCGCGCCTGCGTAGGCGTGATGCTGGACGCGGCGGAGCGCATGCAGGGCATGCACCACGACGCAGACATCTATTTCGTCTGCGCCTCTCAGGAGGAGGTAGGCTCCATCGGCGCGGAGACCGCCGCCTACCATATCGACCCGGACCTGGCCCTGGTGATGGATGTGAGCCACGCGCCCATTCCTCAAAGCCGCCCGGACAGCACCATTCCCCTGGATGCCCCTGCCGCCACCTATGGCCCCTTTGTGCAGCACAGGCTGCTGGATAGGCTGAAGGAAACGGCTTCAAATCACGGCATCAAGCTGAACACCGAGCACGCCGAGGGCCATACCTGGACAGACACCGACGCGGTGCAGATCGCCCGGGAGGGCGTGCCCTGTGTACTGGTGGACCTGCCCCTTAAGTACATGCACACCACGGTGGAGCTGCTGGACACCCATGCCATTTCGGAGTGTGGGCGGCTGCTGGCCCATTTCGCGGCGGAGATTCACGAAGGGTGGGATGAAGACCTATGGAACTGAAGACGCTTTGTGATATGCCCGGCGTAAGCGGTCGGGAGGAGCCAGTGCGCATGGCGGTATATGCCGCCTGCGTAGAAAAGCTGGGCAAGGAAAACGTGCGCATCGACAAGATGGGCAATGTCATTGCCCAGAAGGAAGGCCGCAGGAAGGATGCCCCCCATGTGATGCTTACCGCCCATATGGACGAGGTGGGCCTGATGGTGGTATCCGCCACGGACGACGGCCTTCTCAGGGTGCGCAATCTGGGCGGCATAGATCCTCGGGTGCTGGTAAGCAAGCGGGTGATGGTGGGTTATCCGGCGGGGGACGGCGAGAAGAAGCCCATCCCCGGTGTCATCGGGGCCATGGCTATCCATCAACAGACCGCCGAGGACCGGAAAAACGTGCTGCCTATTGACCAGCTGTTTGTAGACATCGGCGCTAAGGACAAGGACGAGGCCCTGAGGGTAGCCCCTGCCGGAACGCCCATCACCTTTGCCACCGAGTTCAGTGCCTTTGGCGAGGGCCTGTACCTTGCCAAGGCCCTGGACGACCGCATCGGCGTATATAATATGCTGCGGCTGCTTAATTGCGATTGCCAAGGCAAGACCAGCTTTGTTTTCACCTGCCAGGAGGAAGTGGGCTGTCGAGGCGCGCAGGGCGCGGCCTTTGCCCTCATGCCGGATATCGGCATTGCCCTGGAGGGGACCACCGCCAACGATGCCGGGGATATCCCCCAGACCGCGCAGGTATGCAGGGTGGGCCAGGGCGTGACCATCAGCTTTATGGACAACGCATCCATCGCTCATCCCGGTATGTTTAAGGACATGCTGGCCCTGGCGGAGAGAAAGGGCATTTCCCATCAGGTGAAAATGGGCGTTGCCGGCGGCAACGAGGGCGGCACTATGCAGCGCACCGGTCCGGGGGTGAAGACCTGCGTTCTCAGCGTGCCCTGCCGCTACATCCATAGCCCGTCCACCGTGTGTGGGGCAGCGGATGTGGAAGCCCAGTTTGAGCTGGCCAAGGCTTTTTTGGCCGGGGAATAAAAGTTTTTTTGAAATAGTTTTTTGAAATGAGGTTGAATACCCATGTTTGAGCTACTTAAGCAAATGGTGGATGTATATGGCGCAACGGGCTACGAGGCCCCTGTGGCCGACCTGGTGGAAAAGCTGCTGGAGGGCAAGGTGGACTCCTTCCGCCGGGATGCCCTGGGCAACCTGATCTGCGAGAAAAAGGGCACCGACCCTAATGGCAAGCGCATCATGCTTTCCGCCCACATGGACCATATCGGTCTGGTGGTGGTAGCCGCTGAAAAGGAGGGCTTCCTTCGGGTGATGCCCGTAGGAGGCATTTCCCAGGCCGTCAGCCACACCCGCCATGTATCCTTTGCGGGCGGCGTACAGGGCGTGCTGGTGCAGCAGCCCTTGAAGCAGGGCGAAAGCGCCGCTATGAAGCACATGTTCCTAGATATCGGCGCGGCGGACGAAGCCGAGGCCCTCTCCATGGTGCAGGTAGGCGATGTGGCGGTGTACGCCAATGATTGCTTCAAAATGGGCCAGCACCGGGTGGCCGCCCCTGCCATGGATGACCGGGTAGGCTGCGCCCTGCTGGTGGCTGTGATGCAGCAGCTGGATACCTGCAAGAACACCGTTATTGCCGTTTTCTCCACCCAGGAGGAGGTAGGCTGCCGGGGCGCGAAGGCTGCCGCCTATGGCGTGGAGCCGGACATCGGCATTGCCCTGGACGTAACGGGCAACGGCGACACCCCGGAGACCAAGCAGCCCGCCGTGAAGCTGGGCGAGGGCATTGCCGTGAAGATCATGGACCGGGGCAGCATCAGCCACCCGGATGTGGTGAAGGGTATGCTGGAGGCCGGACAGCGCGCCGGGGTCAAAACTCAGCGGGAAGTGCTGCCCTTTGGCGGCACCGATGCCATGGCCATACAGACCTCCCGGGCAGGCGTGCCTGTGGGCACGCTGAGCATTCCGTGCAGGTATGTGCACAGTGCGTGCGAGGTGATCGACCTGCGGGATGTTGAGGCCGGGGTCAAGCTGCTGGTGGAGTATTTGAAGTAAGCAGGCCGCGGACGCTCACTCGGGGCACGCGCTATTCACTCGCCCAAAAAACAGAATACCGTCGGATATAAAAGGCGCGGGCTGGTACGCTCGCGCCTTTACGTTGCCTGCGGCAACATCCCTCGTTTATGCCCTGGGGGCTTTTTCGCGCCGCGCGCATGTAGGGTGCCTCGCGGGCGAACAGCTCGCCCCCTACGGCTCCACCCAGCCCCGGGCCCTTTCTACAGCGCGGCTCCAGCCATATAAGGCTAAGCCCCGGTTATACGCATCCATTTTAGATACGAAGGTCAAATCCGGCTTCACCATTTGGGCGGCCTCCTCCTTGGAGGCGTACAGGCCCACCGCCAGCCCCGCCAGCAGCGCCGCACCCAAAGCAGTGGTCTCCAGCACTACAGGGCGAATGACGGGTATGCCCAGGATATCCGCTTGGAACTGCATCATGAAGCCGTTGGCGCTGGCCCCGCCGTCCACCTGCATGTGGGGCGGCACATGGCCGCAGTCCGCCACCATGGCGGCGTACAGGTCGTGGCTTTGGTAGCAGATGGCCTCCAGGGCTGCCCGGACGATGTGGGCCCGGTTGGTGCCCCGGGTGATGCCCACGATGGTGCCCCGGCTGTACATATCCCAATAGGGGGCCCCCAGGCCTGTAAAGGCAGGCACCAAAAAGACCCCGGCGGTGTCCGGCACGCTTTGGGCCAGCTGCTCGCTTTGGGCGGCGGTCTCCAAAAGGCCCATCTCATCCCGGAGCCATTGGATGGTGGCTCCGCCCATAAAGACGCTGCCCTCCAGGGCATAGGTGGGCTGGCCGTTTAAGCGCCAGGCCATGGTGGTCAAAAGGCCGTTCTGGCTGACGATGGGGTTCTCTCCGGTGTTCATCAGCATGAAGCAGCCTGTGCCATAGGTGTTCTTGACCATGCCGGGGCTAAAGCAGGCTTGGCCGAAAAGCGCCGCGTGCTGGTCCCCTGCCAGGGCCGCCACGGGAATGGGGCAGCCCAAAATCTCCGGACGAAGATTGCCGATGACATGGGCGGTGTCCACCACCTGGGGCAGCACCTCCCTGGGGATGTCCAGCAGGGCCAGCAGCTCATCGTCCCAGGCCTGGGTGTGCAGATTGAAAAGCATGGTGCGGCCTGCGTTGGTGGCATCGGTGACGTGGGGGCGATCCTCCACCAGATGCCAGGCCAGGAAGGTATCCACCGTGCCGAAGCACAGCTCGCCCCGGCGGGCGCGGTCCCGCAGGTTCAGGGTGTCCAGCAGGTATTTGAGCTTCGTTCCACTGAAATAAGCATCCGGCACCAGGCCGGTCTTTTCCTTGATCAGGGCTTCGTGGCCCTCGTCCTTTAGCTTTTGCACGTAGGGGGCGGTGCGGCGGCATTGCCACACGATGGCGTTGTGCACGCAGCGGCCCGTGTCCCGCTCCCAAAGGAGGGTGGTCTCCCGCTGGTTGGTGATGCCGATGGCGGCGATCTGCTGAGGGTCCACGCCGCTAAGCTTTACGGCAGTCTGCAGGGCGGTGGTCTGGGTATTCAGGATGTCCTCCGGGTCGTGCTCCACCCAGCCGGGCTTGGGGTAGTGCTGCTTGAACTCAATAGCGTGGGATGCCAGGATGTGGCCGTGCTCGTCAAAAACGATGGCGCGGCTACTGGTGGTGCCTTGGTCCAGGGCTACAAGGATGCGCTTGTCCATAGGGGCTCTCCTTCCTATGTGAATAATATCTCTTTACGCCGCGCCATCTCCTTCGCGCGGTCGATATATACGGAAACATTGCTGACGTTGGGGGCCCGCTCGATGCGCAGCTCTCGGTCCGGGAATACCCGCTTGGATATAGCCCCGGCCCCGCAGGCCAAAATGGAGGTGTTTTCCTCCATAATATCTATATTGTACAGGCAGGCTGCGCCGGGAACGGCATAGCCTACGTTTTGCTGCTGGCCCGCCATGTACTTTTGCCGGTAGAGGTAGTAGGGCTCCATGCCCATGGCCTTGGCGGCTTCCTCGCCCAGCTGCACCATTTGGGCGGCGGCCTGACCATCGGCCAGAGGTGCGCCCTCCAGGTTCAGGCGGCTGGAGCGCTTGATAGCTAAGGTGTGCACGGTAAGGCTGTCCGGGGACAGGGCCAGGAGCTCCGCAAGCGTGTGCTGAAAATCCGCCGGGGTCTCCCCAGGAAGGGCGGCGATCACGTCCATGTTGATATTGGTAAAGCCCATTTGCCGGGCCAGGTGGAAAGCGCTTCGGGTCTCCTGGGCGGTGTGGTCCCGGCCGATGAGGCGCAGGGTCTTGTCGTTCATGGTCTGAGGGTTGATGCTAAGGCGGGAAATATCATGATCCAAAAGGGTCTGGAGCTTGCCTGGAGTGAAGGTGTCAGGGCGGCCCGCCTCCACGGTGAACTCGCAGGGGGCAGGAAACAAGGCGCAGGTCTTTTCGATGAGGCGGGCAAAGCCGCCTTCATCAAGGGCGGTGGGAGTGCCTCCGCCGATGTACACGGCCCGGAGCTTTAGCCGGGAGCGCTGCATCAGCGCGGCGGTCTCCTCCATCTCCATGAAAAGGGCGGAAAGATAAGCCTCGGTGACGGCCGCCTTGCCGATGGCCTCGCCGGGGAAGGAGCAGTAGGCGCAGCGGGTGCGGCAAAAGGGAATGGAAATATAAATATCCGCCTCGTCCAGGGCGGGCAGGGGCAGGGTCAATTGCTGGGTGATGATGCGGCGAAGCAGATCGGCCTTGTCAGGCTGCACGTCAAAATCCCGCTGTAGGGCGGCGGCTCCATCCGCAAGGCTCATGCCGTGGGCCAGGTTTTCGTAGAGCAGGCGGGTGGGCCGGATGCCCGTCAGGGACCCCCAGGGGGGCTGATACCCGGTGATGTCTTTGAGCAGGGCGTAGAGGGTCAGCTTGCACAGGCGCTTGGTAAGGCGCTTGTAGACGATGGCCTGCCGCTCCGGCTCGATGTCGGCAGGGATGGGGAGGGTTTGTGCTTTTTCCTTTCCCCGAAAGGTAAAGGCGCAGTGCCAAGCGCCATTGGCTTCCCAGAAGGTGTGGATAAGAGGCTCCACGTGGGTGTCGCCCTGGGCGGCCTGAGCATCGCGGGCAGCGTCGGCATCGCGGGCAGCGCCGGTAGCGCAGGCAGCGTCGGTAGCGCGGGCAGCGTCGGTAGCGCAGGCAGCGTCGGTAGCGCAGGCAGCGTCGGCATTGCAGGCAGCATGGATCTGCATGCCTGTCGCTGTGCCTTCCTGACCCGGATTTACCTGAAAGGCTTCTACCTTAAAAAAGAGCTTTAGCACATCGCAAAGCTCGTTGGCAAAGCGGGGCAGGGGGGTGGAAAGAGAAATAGGTCGGCTCATGCGGTTCAATCCTTTTTCGTCCGCCCGGCAGTGGTAAAGGAGCCATGACCGGGATAGGCGGGCATTGGGGGAAGTTCGTTTATTAGGCGGCGAAGGGAGCGCATCAGCGCCCGCTGGTCGCCGTCGGCGATGTCGGTGCGGCCATAGCCCCCGTCAAAGAGGGTATCGCCGGATAAAAGGCCCAGCCCCTCGGGCAGCAGAAAGCAGCAGCTGCCGCCGCTGTGGCCGGGGGTGTGCAAAACGGTAATGTTCATGCCGCCCAGGGATAAAATTTGATCATCCTTCAGGGACGTGGGCACAGTATGGACCCTTACCTCTATGCCCAACAAATGCCCGCCGCTCTGGCTGGGATCGGTGAGCTTAGGGATATCGGTTTCGTGAATGTAAAGGGGAATGCCAAATTGGGCGCAGACCTCGTCCACAGCGCCGATGTGGTCGAAATGCCCGTGGGTCAGCAGCACGGCTACGGGCTTGCCTTTTTCGGCTGCGGCAATGATCGTGGCCGGTTCCGCGCCAGGGTCCACGATGACGCTCTGCTGGGTATCCGGGTCAGTAAGCAGGAAGCAGTTTACCTGCATAGGGCCTACGGGGATGCATTGTAAAAGAGGCTGGGCCATATTCGCGCTCCTTAAAATAGCTTTCGGGAATCCAACAGCAGGGTAACAGGGCCGTCGTTTATAAGGCTGACGGCCATGTCCGCGCCAAAGGACCCGGTCTGAACGGTGATGCCAGCGCTACGCCAATGGGCCGCCATGCGCTGATAGGTGGGATCGGCCACCTCGGGCCGGGCGGCGGCGGTGAAGCTGGGCCTGCGGCCGCCCCGAGCATCCCCAAGCAGCGTAAACTGGCTCACTAGCAAAATGGCCCCGCCGATGTCCAGAATGGAGCGGTTCATCTTGCCTGCGTCATCCTCAAAAATGCGAAGCTTGGGTACCTTGTCGGCGATATAGGCGAAATCCTTGTCCGTGTCGCCCTCTTCCACGCCTAGCAAAACCAGGAAGCCAGTGCCAATGGTGCCGATGACTTTGTCTTCAACGGTAACGGATGCCTCAGTGACTCTTTGTATAACAGCTCTCATAAAGTACGAAATACCTTTTAGTAAATTATTTTTCTGTGGGCAGTGATGGGTGCAGGGGTGAAACCCCTGCTGCGCGGTGTAGTGATGGGTGCAGGGGTGAAACCCCTGCTGCGCGGTGTAGTGATGGGTGCAGGGGTGAAACCCCTGCTGCGCGGCGCAGAGGCCGGCCCGGGTTACGTCGTCCCCCGGTATACCTCAATGATGTCCGAGCGGTTGTGCAGCTGCTTGAAGACCTTGTCAAGCTGCTCCCGGGATTTGACCTGGATGACCATGGTGATAACGCTGGTCTTGTGCTTTTCGTCGCGCTTGGCGCTGACGGCCATGATAGGCACATCCATATTGCCGATGCACAGGGCCAGCTCGCCTAGGAGGCTTACGTGGTCGTAGGCGATGATGTTGATAGAGGCGTTAAAGGAGGCCCCGGCATCGGTATCGGCCCAGCTGACCTCCACCATGCGCTCCTGCTCGGAGTTGGTGGCGTTGAGGCAGTCGGCCTTGTGAACGGTAACGCCCCGGCCCCGGGTGATGTATCCGATGATCTCGTCGCCGGGCACAGGGTTGCAGCAGCGGGCAAAGCGCACCAGCATGCCGCTTTCGCCCTTTACGTAGATGCCGTGGGAGGGCTTGCCCAGCTGTTTTTGGACCTCGGCGTGGCTGACCTCCTGGACCTGGGGAATGGCGGGGGCCTCGGCCTTGCGGTGCTCCTCCAACAGGCGGCTGATGACGTAGGCGCTGGCAACACCGCCGTAGCCTACGGCGCCGTAGATATCCTCCAGGTCTTGGAAGGCGTAGCGCTTGAGGATGGGCTCGTAATATTCGGGCTTGGCCAAAACGGGCAGGGTAATGCCCCGGCGCTTGGCCTCTTTTTCCAGCATGTCCCGGCCCTTGACCACGTTCTCGCCCCGGAGCTCCTTTTTGAGAAACTGGCGTATCTTGGCCTTGGCCTGCTGGGTCTTGGCGATCTTGAGCCAGTCCATGCTAGGGCCCTTGGAGCTGGAGGAGGTGAGGATATCCACCCGGTCGCCGGTTTCCAGGACGGTGTCCAGGGGCACGATACGGCCATTGATCTTCGCGCCGACGCAGTGGTTGCCTACGCCGGAGTGGATGCGGTAGGCGAAGTCAATGGGGGTGGCCCCCCGCTGCATGCTGACGATATCCCCCTTGGGGGTAAAGAGCAACACCTCTTCGCTGAAAAGGTCGGTTTTCAGGGAGTCAATAAACTCGCGGCTGTCCCGGGTCTCCTTTTGCCAGTCCAGAATTTGCCGGAGCCAGTAGAGCTTGGCATCCATATCGCCGTCAACGGAGGCCCCTTCCTTGTAGCGCCAGTGGGCGGCCACGCCAAACTCCGCTATCCGGTGCATTTCCCAGGTGCGGATCTGGATCTCAAAGGGGAAGGGCATCTTGCGGCCGCCTACCAGGGTGGTGTGCAGGCTCTGGTACATGTTGCCCTTGGGTACGGAGATGTAATCCTTAAACCGGCCGGGGATCTGGTTCCACAGGGTATGGACGATGCCCAGGACCGTGTAGCAGTCCTGGACGGTGTCCACCAGCACCCGGACGGCGATAAGGTCGTATATCTGATCGAAGGTCTTGCCCTGCTCCTTCATCTTCTTGTAGATGGAGTACAGGTGCTTGGGGCGGCCGTCCATTTCGTAATGAATGTGCTGGGCGTCCAGCTTCTCGCTGAGATCGGCAATGACCATGCGGATGCTTTCCTCCCGCTCGGCCCGGCGCAGGCCCACCTTCTGGGCGATGTCGTGGAAGGCTTCGGGGTCTATGTATTTGAAGCTGAGGTCCTCCAGCTCCTGCTTGACGGCGTTCATGCCCAGGCGGTGTGCCAAAGGGGCAAAAATATCCAGGGTCTCGCTGGCGATGGCCTTTTGCCGGTCCTCAGCCTGAAAGCGAAGGGTGCGCATGTTGTGAAGACGGTCCGCCAGCTTGATGATGACGACGCGGATGTCCTTGGACATGGCCAAAATCATCTTGCGGAGGGATTCGGCCTTTTGCTCCTCCCGGTTGGTAAAGTCCAGCTTATCCAGCTTGGTCACGCCGTCCACCAGCTGGGCTACTTCCTCGCCAAACTCCTGCTGGATGGTGTCCAGGGTGATCTCTGGGCAGTCCTCTACGGTATCGTGGAGGAAGCCCGCAGCGATGGTAGGCGCGTCGATCATCAGCTCGGTGAGGATGCTGGCGACGGAAACGGGGTGCATGAAATAGGGCTCGCCGCTTTTGCGCACTTGCCCTCGGTGGGCGTTTTCTGCAAATTTATAAGCCTTTTCCACCAGCAGATAGCTGTCCCCAGGATGGTGCTTTTGCACACGGGCCAGCATCTTCTCCAGAGGCATACATTCGTTGGTAATATAGGTTAGCATGCATACACCACCTTTCAGTTGCAAAGGGACAGGGGGGCCATAAGGGCTCTAAGAGTGCTAAGGGTGGGGCTTTGGCCCAGCTCGCAGGGCACAGGGGGCAAAAGGGCATAGGAAAAGGGCGTTTCGGTAAAGGCGATGAGGTCCAGCTCCCTAAAGGCCGTAAGCCCGGTAAGGCATTGGCCAGGGGTAAGCCCGGCGGCAGCGGCAGCCTGTGCAAGGGAGGAGAAGGCGTTCACTTTAAGCGCCCTGTACAGGGTGCGGTAGGCGGGGTCTCCTGCGTCCAGGGAGGCGGCCAGCTGGGAAAGAAAGGGGCTCTGCGGGCACACCAGCACCTGGGCCGTGGGGAGCAGCGCCGCCCAATGGGCGGCTTCCCCGGGGCATATTTCGCCATCCAGCAGGATCACCTGCCGCCATGTGCCGCTGAGACCGAAAAAACCGGGGGCTACCAGCAGCGTGGCAAAGCATAGAGGGTCCCGGAGGCTGCGCCAGCAAAGGTCCAGGGAAGGTGCGGGCTGGGAGGCCCGAATGGGCGGGGCGTGATCAGCGTGATCGGCGTAATCAGCGTGAACGGCGGGCCCAGAGACAGTGGAGCGTCCAATGGGCGCAAACCGTTCCCAAAGCGCCAGGGCGCTTTCCCGGGTCCGGGCAGCGTAGAGGATGCCCCGGCCCGGCAGGGGCACTTGAGCACCATCTATAACCTTTATATTTTCTGCAGAAGGCGTATTTTTTCCTGCTTTGGGGTTGTGACTCTTCTGTGCCAACAGATCCGCTGTCAGGGCGCTTTCAAAAACCTCGTTTTCCGCCCGGAGCAGGGTGTCCCGGCTGGCCTGGGCAGCGGGGCGCAGGGCCTTGACCTCGCATTGAAGGCGGGTGACCCCACGAAAGGTGTTCAGGCCCAGGCTTAGCACCGCATCCACGGTGTCCGGCAAAAGGGAAGCCTCCCGGCCCATGCCAAAGGCGATGCCGTCCAGCAGGGTGGAGCCCTGCCGCACAGACAGCTGGAGATGCGCACCCTCTGCGCCGCAGGGCTTCCGGCGCTCCAGCCGCAGGTTTTCCGCCAGAAAGAGGGGCGCGGGATTATCCATGCCAAAGGGGGCCAGCTCCAGCAGCTGGCGGGCCAGGGTCTGGGTAGCGTCGCTAAAGGAAAGGGGCAGGTCGTATACCTGGGAGGGGATCAGGGCCTCGTCGGCAGCGGCCAGGGCCACCGCGTGCTGGAACCGCTGGCAGAAGGCCTGGTAGTTTTCCGCGGCCAGGGTCACCCCGGCGGCCTGCTCGTGGCCCCCATAGCGGAGCAGCAGGTCATCGCAGGCCTGCAGGCATTTGTGCACATTCACGCCGGGAACACTGCGCAGGCTGCCGTGGAGGGTGTCCCCCTCCTGAGACAGGGCCACGGTGGGGCAGCCATACCGCTGGCACAGCCGCCCGGCGGCCAGACCAATGACCCCCACGTGCCAGCCCTCGCCCATAACGATCAGGGCTTTTTCCGCCACAAAATCGTGGGTCTCCGCCTGCCTCAGGGCCTGGGCCAGGACGTCGCTTTCCAGGGCCTTGCGCTGGGTGTTGAGGGTGTTTAGGCTTTGGGCCAGGGCATCCGCCTCGGCCGGGTCCTGCGCTAGCAGCAGCCGCACGCCCTGGGCTGCATCCCCCAGGCGGCCTGCGGCGTTGAGCCGTGGCCCAAGCTGGAAGCCCAGGGTATCGCTGGCGATGGTCTCCCCAGCGTTGCTTACGGCCAGCAGCGCCCGGAGGCCCTCCCGCTTGCGGGAGGCGATCACCGGCAGGCCCAGGGCCACCAGGGTGCGGTTTTCATCCGTAAGGGGTACGATATCCGCCACGGTGGCCAAGGCCGCCAGGTCTAAATAGGCCTGCGCTTTATCCAGGCCCAGCAGGGCTTGGGCCAGCTTGAAGGCTACCCCTGTGCCGCAGAGCCGGGGGCAGGGATAATCCCCCACCAGCGGCGACAGCACCGCATCGGCAGGGCTATCCTCCAGGGCTAGCTGGTGGTGGTCGGTAACGATGACCGTCATGCCCAGCTCCTGGGCCAGCAGCACCTCGGCATGGTTGGTAATGCCCAGGTCCACGGTGATGAGCAGCTTGTATTTTTCGGCCAGACGCGTAACGGCCCCGGTGTTCAGGCCGTAGCCCTCCTCCCGCAGGGGGGTATAGACCTCCACGTCCAGGCCGTAGGCTTTCAGCGCATCCGACAAAAGAGCCGCCGCGCACATGCCGTCCACATCGTAGTCGCCATAGACCACCGTGGGCAGCTTCGCCTCCCGGGCGGCTGTGATGAGGGCCACGGTCTCCTGCATATGGGTCATCCGGAACGGATCATGGAGGTGGGAAAGCTGGGGATGCAAAAAACGCTCCGCCTGCTGGGCATCCCCGATGCCCCGGGCATACAAAAGCTGGGCCAGCACCCCGGTATAGGGGCGGAGGGCCGTAAGCGCCTGGGGTGCGGGAGCCTGGGGCATACGGGGCAAAAAGCGGAGCATGGTCGCCTCCTAATACATACAATCAAAATGCGATAGGCTCCTATTATAGCACAAAAATCAGCGTGATGCTGGACCCACATAATAGCACTTGGCCCGTATTGCCACGAGCCATGCACAATGGATCTTATGTATGGCAAAAGGGAGGGCCTCCCTTGGAAATCAAGGCTTTTGTATACAAAAAAGGATGCCCCAAATCATTTGAGACACCTTCCACGCTTTTAGCGCGCGCATTGCTTTAGGCCTTGGCGCGCACCGCTTTCGTTTTTTGGATCATTCGCTCAGGGCCACCAGGGCCTTTTTCAGCTTGGCGATCTTATCCCGAAGCATAAGGTTTTCTTCCCGCAGGGAAGCATTTTCCGCTTCTATCTGCCTCAGCTTGCTTTCCGTATAGCCATCGTCCAAAAGGACCGTGCGAAGGGCATCGGGATCAATAGCCGGCTTTGCCGTCTTTTCCTTCGTTTCATTGCGCCATTTGTACAGCGTGGGAACCGATATGTTAAGCTCCTCGCTGGCTTTGAGCACACCTACTTCATTTGCACGAGACAGAGCTTCAGCTTTCTTTTCCACAGGGTATTTAGGCATTCAGGCAACTCCTTTCCATTTACTATTAAGAGTATCCCTATATCCTCTATTTTATTATCATAACATAAAATTATTATCAATTAAACAAACAGAAGGAAGGATTTGTATTACATGAGAAGCACAGGGGCTATAAAATATCTCGATGGATGTAAGGTGAAGTTCGTATGACCTTTTAAAAATGATTCAGTAGCGTTCCTCCGGGGCCATCTCCGCCTTCAGGCAATCCCGCATCAGCGAAAGCCCGTGCTTATACTCCTCCATGGATTCTTCTTCTTTTTTGGCAACGGTCTCCAGCACCTCGAAGGAGAACGCGTCTGTGCCGTACTTGCGCCAGTCCGCCTGAAGGGCCTGGTGGATGCAGGTCTTGGTGTTCAGGGAGAACTGGAAGCGGTTTTGAATGCCGGCCAGGTCCACGGCGGAGTCCATAAAGGCCTTGCCGGTAGGCGCGCAGCGGATAGCGTAAATACCGCCTATGATCTCCCGCTGCCTATAGGCCTCCAGGAGCTGCTTTTTCTTAGAGGGTTCCATACTATGTCCTTTCTGATAAAAAGCAGCGGGTTTGACACACCGTCAAACCCGCTGCATAGCTGTTCTCGAATTACTTCTTGGGCTCCTCCAGGAGCTTGGCTACAACGCCGGAACCAACGGTACGGCCGCCCTCGCGGATAGCGAAGCGGAGACCGGGCTCGATAGCGATGGAGGTGATGAGGGAGATGTCCATGTCGATGTTATCGCCA
>JAVBRJ010000008.1:0-125225 GCA_031548115.1 Eubacteriales bacterium
CTGATGGCCGTTATGGGCAGCACCACCTTGGTGACCACCCTTTTGGCCGGTGAATACATCAACTACCGCCAGATCCTGCCTGCGGCGTGGCTGAGCCGGGTAACGGTAAAGCGCAAGGAGCTGCAGGATTCCATCGAGCGGGCCAGCCTAATGGCACGGGAGGGCAAGAATAACCTGATCCGCATGAAGGCCGCCGAGGATGTGCTGACGGTGACCTCTATGAGCGAGCTGGGGGACGTGTTGGAGCAGCTGGACATCCACCTGGAGGGCGAGGCCATCGAGATCGCCTTCAATGCCCGCTACATTAACGATGTGGTAAAAAACGTAGATGACGATTGCTGCATTTTAAGCATGAACACCAACGTGAGTCCCTGCGTTATCGGGCCAGTGGATGGGGACGATTACTTGTATCTGGTCCTGCCGGTGCGAGTGTATAACTAAAAGCGTTTTTTTAGTAATGGGCTGTCGCAAAATAGGTTTTTAAAGGCAGCAGATGATAAGAGCCTCCCAAAAGCAGCTTGTTATATGCTGCCTTTGGGAGGCTCTTTTATGCAAATTTTTTATGAGACTGCCATTTTGAAATAGCTCCGTGCCCCGTCTGGGACGGAATCCCGGCGCTCTTTCTTATTGCGACAGCCCCATTAATTGGCTCTTATTTCACATTTTTCTTAAGCAGGTATATAGGCGCTAAATGGCATTGAGTCGCATTGTCCAGCTTTATGCGCACTACCCCGGGAAAAAGCATCTCCACATATTTTTGACTGTCCCATCTAGCATAGCTATCTCTTCTAAAGGGGTCCAGAACATATAAATATTCATCATCGGCCCCTGCCAGCACTACAAAATGGCTCGTCTTGGTAAAGGGGTTGTTGCCGCCGGCTGTGCAGGAAATGGCAATACAATTTTCATTTTTGATAAATGCGATAGCCTCTTGCAGGTTGTTGGTCTGCTCCAGGGTAATATCATAGATTTCGCAAAGCTCGTCCAGATAGGACATGCTGGAGCCAAACCTGGCAACGCGGCCCTTTATCTCCCATATATTATTGCCGGTGGCAAAGCTGGCGATCACTAAGGGAAAGTAGCGCAAATATTCATCGTCGGTAGTTACTTGGTAAGTAATATGCTTTTTGGAACACCAATGATCGTTCACAGAGCAGGCGCAAAACCGGTACCCAAAGGGCGAATTGGAAAACGCGCGTATTTTGCTAAGCTCCTCCTTACCCACCAAATTGGCTATGGCCATGGCAATGGAGGTAGGGCCGCAGCCACCGTCTCCGATGTTGCGGTATAAGCGAGAGTTTTGCATTTCAAAGGTCAGCGATTTCCAGGAGATATCATTTTGCGCATAGACCATAAAGGTGCCTATACCATTTGGAAGGGTCACAGGCCCGTTAAGGGTCTCCCGGGAATCCATATCCATTTTATTCAGATAGATGATATTCTCGGTGCTCCATTGAATAGGACGTTTTCGGGCATATATAACATACCGGTTGCCTTGGCCATTATATGCATCTGTGGTAAATACTGCCCAAGCATCGCCTTCCCTTGGCAAATTGGCGGAAATAGGCGGTATGAAGGAGCTTTCAAGGATGCGGGGCAGGTCCTCTTTATACAAGGTGGACAAGGAGGTCTGGGAAACGGCCCATGAGGTCTTATCACTGACCTTTGTTTTTATGCCTGCAAAGATATCCAGCTGATAATCCCCCGTTGGGGTCAAAAGATAAAACGTGGGATGAAGTGCGTAGTAGCTATCTTCCCGATAATATAGGGATAAGGAGCCAAACAAGGAATTGTCCATACAGTTGACCCCATATAGCGTGGTCACCGGCTGTGAAAAATTAGGCGCTTTGTCACCCTTCATAAAGAGGGAGCCATTATAGTTGATGGAATCATTAAACTGCCGCTTGAAATAATAGCTGTTATCGCTCTCATTAAACATGACCGGATGGTTGATGCCGGTTCCCGGCTGATACAGCCAAGCAACGCTGTTGGGCGCTATCGCCTTAACGTATGGAAAATCCATAGCGTAGTGTACATCGGTCTTGATGATCACCTGAGGCTCATAGGGCACTGTATCTACCACGGGAGGGGCCTGTGGAGGAGGCGAAGCTTGATCTTCTTCCGCCAGGGCAGGGCCCGCCAGCCACAGCCATAGGATGGACACCAAAAGTCCACATACAAAGGGATACAGCGACCTGTGCTTCTTCGTTAGTACATAAACCATCAACATATTACCTCTCACAGGGAAAATAGCGTCTTATCAAAACGTGCAAAACCTACAAGCCTAATTATAGTATTTTTTTATGTAAAGTAAAGCTCCCTAAGGGGGCATATATTGTATAAGCTAAAAAAATATGCTATATTTACGTGAGCGTTCATTTTTGAGGTGAATATGCATGAGGCGGTTATTTATTTTTTGCCTGCTGAGCATTGCTTTTATGACTTCTGCAGGGCTGGCAGAGTCCTGCTCCCCTCCAAGGGTAGGCGATGTGATTACCTTTGGCAGCTATGAGCAGGACAATGATCTGGAAAACGGCAAGGAGCCCCTGGAATGGATCGTGCTGGATGTGCAGGATACTAAAGCTATGGTGCTTTCTAAGTATTGCATTGATACCGTGATCTTCTACCCAAAGCGGGTGCCTATGTTTTGGGGTGCCTCCGATCTGAGGGCCTGGATGAACGACGGCTTTATACAAGAGGCCTTTTCCCCTGAGGAGCAGGCAATGATCCTGACCACCCCGGTCAAAAATGCCAATCCTCATGGCATGAAGGGCGCAGGAGAGGATACCCTGGACAAGGTGTTTTTGCTTAGCAAAACGGAAGTGCTTCTTTTTTTTCCCGAGCTTGCGGATAGGGTGGCCTATCCGACGGAATATGCAAAGTCCAAGGGCTGTACTGTGGATAAAAGGACCGGCAGCTGCCGATGGTGGACCCGGACTTCCGGAGCCCGCAATCTTGATATCTGCGGTATGCGCCTGGATGGCCGCATCAGCAGCTATGGCATGCAGGATGTGGATTGGCCAACCAATACCATGCGCCCTTGTATGTGGCTCCAGTACGCGCGGTAGCAGTACATGCTTCATTTTATATTAGCTTATATTAACAAAAGGAAGGTCTTACAAGTATGACAGTAAAAGCACCTAAGGGCTATGGGGCCAAGAGGATCCTCGCCATCATGATCATTTTATTTGTACTTATGCCGTTGCCTGCCGCTTTTTGTGAGGAGAAGCCCTTTACGCCTATATATACCCTCAGACCTGATGCCCCCACGCTGACGCCTGAGGGCTTCCTGCCTGAGGATTCTGAGGAGGACTATTATCTGCTGATGGATGAGGAGGCTGGGCAGTGGACCTATATTGACAGGACCCTCTTTGTCAACATCCGCAGCTTTACGGACAGGGTGGCGGAGAACGAAACCAAGAAACGGGACCTGGTCTGGTACGAGACGGAGATCAAGACCACTCCCGGTATTAAGTTTTCCACCAAGCATGCCAACCCGGAGAAGATCGGCCGGAAGTTTGTTTGGGCGGAAACCTTTGCCAAGGAGCTGCAATGCATCCTGGCGATCAGTGATGATTTTTACGGTTTTAGGGTCTATCAGAAGCGTACCCCTGGAATTATTATTCAGGATGGACAGCTGCTGGCCACCAAGTCCTTGAATAAGCCCCATTACGCCCTGCCCACCTACGACCTGCTGGCCCTGTACCCTGATGGACGCATGAAGACCTATCTGGCGGGAAGCATTACCGGAGAAGAGCTTATGGAGCAAAATGTAACAGACTGCTGGTGCTTTGGCCCGGTGCTGCTCAGCGAGGGCGAGATCGGACAGCAGGTACTGGAAAAGCGCTTTGAGTACGCCAACCCCAGGCAGACCCTGGGCATGATCGAGCCCTATCACTATTTCATCATGACCATTGAAGGCCGGAATAAGGATTCCGATGGCATTGGCCTTGTGTGGGTGGCGGAGCAGCTGAAAAAGCGGGGCTGCGTAGAGGCGCTGAACCTGGATGGCGGCAACTCCATCAAGCTGGTTTTCATGGGTGAACTGCTTAACTCCAACCGCACATACAACAAGAAAAACGACCGCTCTGTCACCAGCCTTATTACACTGGGAACCTTCCCCTTTGATCAACTTCCTCAAAATGAAAGCAAGTAAGACCAGGGATTTCGTGGAGGCGAATGTAGAATGAAAAATCGTAAAAAGGTATGCGCAAGATTCGCCCTCTTATTTTGCGCAGTGCTTTTGTCGGTATCCGGACTTTACGGGGATACCGCAGGGGAGCAGGGCGCAGGTCACGCGTTTTTTGCCCTGGCAGCATTGGCCAGTGAGGTATCCCCCGAGGAGGCCCAGCTACAGGCGCAATATGATGCCGCCCAGGCGCTCTTTGACGCTAAGGAATATGAGAAGGCCCTTGAGGCCTTTGAAGCCCTGGGCAAGTTTTCCGACAGTGCGTCCCGGGCAGCCGACAGCAGAAGAAAGTGGAAAGCGGCCCGGTACAAGGAGGCCGTAAGCCTTTTTAACAATGAGCAGTTCCAGGAGGCCAAGACGATCTTTGACAGCCTTGACACCTACGAAAAGAGCCGCTCCTATGCGGGCAAATGCGCCACGCAGATATCCCGGGCCATATATGCCCAGGCGAAGGAGGCCTTCGCAGCAGAGGAATATGAAAAGGCCCGGAACCTGTTTCTGTCCATTGGCAAATTCCACGATAGCCCGGAGCGGGCCCAGGCAGCAGACGACAAGCTCAAGGCGCTGGAGCAGGCTGCTGCGGAGCTTAAGCTATACGAGCAAGGCTTAGCCCTGAAGGAAGCTGGGGACCTGGAAGGAGCACGGGACCTGTTTATTCAGGCGGGTCCCTGTGAAGGGGCTACCGAGCAGCTTTATGAGATCATGGATATACTCACGGTCCGGGCTGCCTATGAAAAAGCCAATGCCTGCTACGACAGCCAGGAGTATAAGGATGCCTGGGGTATGTTCTGGGCCTTAGGCGATCATGAGGACAGCCGGGAGAAAGCGGAGCTTTCCAAGCAAAATTGGCAAGGGTCCGTATATGACCAGGCAATAGCGCTAAGGACAAGCGATCCTGTCCGCAGCTATATGCTCCTGGCCTCTTTGGAAGGGTTTAAGGATAGCGGGGAGCTTGCCGATGAAATTAAGGCGACCCTGAAGCCGGAGGATATCTACGCCCTGGCCTGCGAAATGGACGAGAAAGAGGAATATGCCTTGGCCCAGGCGGGCTTTGCCGGGGCAGACGGCTATGAGGACAGCCAGGAGCGCCTTGTAAAGGCCCGTGAAAACGCGCAAAAGATGCAGGAGTATGAAGAGGCCCTGTACCTTCGGGCCGTGGGCCGGGAGGCGGAGGCCAACGCCATTTTCGAAGGCCTAGGGAAATTCAGCAATGCCAAGAAAATGATCGCCCCTGTGATCCCCACCCTTACCGCCAAGCAGCTGCGGGATTATAAGACCTCCGAAAAATCCCCCGTTTTTACCGCCGCAGACGGCAGCACTCATACCTATCAGATATTCAAGGGTGTCCGCACCTGGGTAGCGGCTAAGCGCTTTTGTGAGATGCTGGGCGGGCATCTGGCCACGATGACCACCCCGGAGGAAAACCAGTTCGTATACCGCTTCATGCGCGACAGCGGATATCTGACCGCTTATTTTGGCTTGTGGGATGAGCATTTTACGGACGATTGGGCCTGGGTAACCGGCGAGCCCTTCGCGTTTAGCAACTGGCATAAGGGCGAGCCCAGCCGAAGCCTTAGGGAAAGATATGGCATGTACTTCTATAAGCATACCGATGCCACCTGGAATGACAGCCATTTTTACGAGCACTGGAAGGATGACACGGGTTGCAGCTTTATTTGCGAGTGGGATCATTAAGGCAAAGGATTCTATTATGTTTGAGATAGGCGTAGAAAAGCCCGTGCTTTATGGGATCGTAATGCTGGCGGGCGCAGCCGGGGCCCTGGCCCTGGGCGGCTGCCGCTCGCAAAGAGCAGGGATCGGAAGGGGCAGGATCGCTGTGATCACTGCCCTTTTGCCTTTTTGTGCTGCGCTGCTTTCGCATTTTCTATATACCCTGGTGGATATGGAAAATACGCTTTATGACCATTCCATTGGATATGCTCTCGCCTTTTGGGAAAAGGGCTATATGTTCACCGGCGGTATCCTGGGCGCTGCGCTCTGCCTGATGGTCCTGAGCGGAAAGGACCGCTGGGTGCTGATGGAAAGCTACGCAGCAGGCGGAGCCCTTATGCTGATGGCGGCCCGCGTGGCAGAGGGCTTTCTGGGCCAGGGCTACGGCGAATATTACGAGGGCATATCCCCTTTGTGCCGGTTTCCCTTCATGGTATACGATCCCTATTACGAGGCCTGGGCCTGGGCGCTGTTTATGCTGGAGGCCTTGGTGGCGCTTTGCCTGTTCCTTTGGCTGCTGAAAAGAAAGGCGGCCTTCCCTGGGGACAGCGCGCTGGTGCTACTGGGCCTTTACGGCAGCACGCAGATTTTGCTGGAGAGCCTGCGGCGGGACGAGTTTCTCCGGTGGGGCTTTGTGCGGGTGGAGCAGGTGGCCTGCGCGGTGCTGGTGCTGCTGGTAGTGTGCAGCTATGCCCGAAGGGCCGCCAAGAATACAGACCAGCGCCGCCCTCTTCTTCTGTGCTTTGCTTTGTATGTTGGGATGATCATTCTATGTGTGCTATTGGAGTTTGCCATGGAAGGCCGCATACCCTTCCTGGTCCTTTTGGATGTGGGCGGCTGCTACGCCGCCATGGCCGGGGCCTGCGCTTTGCTGTGCGCCTGCGTGCTGTGGATGCGCAGTCTGGCCTGCAGCGCTAAGGCCGCTTAAAGAGAGGGAGGCGCTATATGAGAAATAAAATGGGTTTTGTTATGAGGCTGAGGGCAGCGACTGGGCTGCTGCTGTCTGTATTGCTTCTTTTCTGGCTCGCTGGCGCAGCTCTGGCAGAGGGGACAGCGTTCCAGGAGGCATTGCCTCAGGTAGTGCCTGTGACCTTCCCCCAGGGCAGCGGCACCGGGGTGCCTGAAAGGGCTAAGGATAATTTTATACCCAGTGAGAACGCCTACGGCTCAGACCGCCTGTCCTACCATGATGATTCCCTGGATGTGCAGCTGCACCGCATCCGTCTCCATGATACCAACGTGACCGTGGCCTTTGTGCAGGTGGCGGACCCGGCGCAGTTGAAGACAGAGCAGGCCAAGCCCTACCCCTCCAAGACCACTGTGCGGGCCAGCGAGATCGCCAAGCGGGTGAAGGCCGTGGTGGCTATTAATGCCGATTGGTTTACCTATCACAATACCGGCATCATCTACCGCAATGGCGAGCTGCTCCGCGATCGCCCCAATGAGGAATACGACGGGCTAGCCATTGATGTAAATGGCGATCTGCATATTATCCGGCCCATGACGCAGGAGGGCTATGAACAGCTTGCCATTCCCATTCTCCATTCCTTTGCCTTTGGTCCCGCTCTGGTGATCGGGGGAGAGGTCCAGGAGATCGTAAACCGGAAGGTGACCTATAAGCAGCGCATGGCCATCGGGCAAACGGGGCCGTTAAGCTATGTGCTGGTAGCGGTGGATGGACCGGAGCAGAAGAATTCCGTAGGCCTCAGTGTGCCGCAGCTGGCAGAGCTGATGCATGACCTGGGCGCATACACCGCCTACAATTTGGACGGTGGACAGTCCACCACGATGCTGATGGGCCTTGTGAAGGTAAACGGAGAACAGCCCAAAAACATCCGTGCGGTAGGAGATATTATTTATTTTACTACGGCCATAGAAAGCGCAGCAGCTGGCGAGTGAATAAAGCGAAGCAGCTGACGAGTACATAAAGCGCGGCCTGCTGGCCTGCTTGTGCCGCTGCAGAAGCTGGCTTTTCTATGAAGCCAAAACCGGGGCTGCCCTTTTGAGGCAGCCCCGGCCAGTCGCCCAAGGGCGGCTGTTTTTTTATGTCTGGGTATATGGCCGATCTGAATATATTACCGGCAGGGGATAGCATTGCTGCTATATAGCCTGCGCTGGGTGTCCTGCCCGGCGATACCGTCCACCGTAAGTCCGTTTACCTGCTGGAACAGCATTACCGCGTTTTTAGTGGCTTCGTCATATTTCCCGCTAATGCTGCCATCGTAGTAGTTCATTTCATACAGGGTATACTGCAGGTTCTTGACGGCGCTTCCGCTGCTGCCGGGTTCGAGCTTGGAATAGCTGCCGCTTTCTCTGGTTTCGTTATACAGCAACCGCTGGGTGGCGGGGCCCGCCACGCCCGTGACCCGAAGGCCCGCATCCCGCTGATACGCAGATACCGCCGCGGAGGTGCCGCTGCCGTAGCTGCCGTCCAGCTCGCCGCTATAATAGTTGCGGCTGTTCAGCACGCCCTGCAGGGTGGTGATATTGGTCTTGCTGGTGCCGGAGCTGCCGGAAATGGTGGTATAGCCGTTGATGCTGGCCTTAGCGCCGTAGGATTCAGCATTGGTGCCACCACCGCCGCCGCCACCACCACCGCCACCACTGCCGGTGGCGGCATAGATGGCATTCATTGTCCCCTTGCCGGCGATGCCGTCCGGGGTCAGATTATTGGAGCTTTGGAAGGCGATGACTGCCGCCTCGGTGCCTGCGCCGAAGTCGCCATCGGTGCTGCCGGTATAATAGCCCAGGGTCTTTAGCTGTTGCTGGAGGGATTTGACCGCGCTGCCGTTCATGCCCCGTTTGAGGGAGCCGATATTGGCGGCGACGGAGGAAGCCTTCTTGGCGGAAGAGGAATATAGCTTGGAGAGGGTGCTAGGGCCTGCAATGCCATCGGCGTAAATGCTGTTGCGCTTCTGGAAGGCGATGACCGCCGCTTCCGTGGTCTCCTGAAAATCTCCGTCAGCGGTGCCGCTAAGGTAGCCCAGCACGATGAGGCGGTTTTGTAAGATCTTCACCTGGGCACCGGAGGAGCCCAGCTTCAAATAAATGTCCGTCTTGCCGTTGGTGTAGGAGGAGCTGGTGGCGGAACCGGAGGGCTTCGCGGTAGCAGTAGAGGAGCCGGAGGGCTTGGCAGTGGCGGCGTTATTAGGAGCGTCCTTTTTGGCAATGGCATAGTAGCTGTAAACGGCTTCCTGGGTCGCCTTGCCTGCCACGCCATCAGCGGTCAGGTTGTTGGCGGCCTGAAAGGCTTTCACCGCGCTGACCGTGCCTGCGCCATATTTACCATCCACACTTCCGGTATAATAGCCCAGCTCCTTCAGCTTGGTCTGCAGCTGCTTAACAGCCGCGCCCTCACTGCCGCTCTTTAGGGTATCGGAGCTGGGAGTGCCAGTGCTGGCCGAGGGGGCCGGTGTGGCGGTAGCCCCGCCCAGGGGGTTGACGGTAAGGGCGGGGGAAGTGCTGTCAAGGGGGATCACATTGCTGGGCGGATTTGTAGCGGTATCGGTGCTAAAATCCCAATCTGCCCAATCCGACTGCCCCGCCTGGTTAGTGGGGGCAGGGGTAGGGGTGGCGGTGGTGGAGGGGGTAGGCGTGATGACCGTGTCAAACTGCTGCCCACCTGTGCCCACCGGAAGGCCGGTATTATCATCAAAGGTACGGTCAGGTTCCATATAGCAGCTGCTCAAGACCACCATTGCGGCTATAAGCAACCCAAGCAGCAAGACCCGCTTCCATACATTACGGCTTGCGTCTTTTTTCTCTGGTGAACGCTTTGGATCCATCAATCTGCAACTCTCCCTTACCATGGCGGGTGCGGCGGCGCCGCGTGCCAGCTTAATCGTTCTCCTTGTTAAGAAACATACATATACTGTTACATGATTATTGTACAAGGTAACCTATGAGAAATCAAGCGATTTTTCGCTCCTTCCTCCTACATATGACGATTTATTCAGCGAAAATGTTCCCAAAATCGAAATATTTTTGTCATATAATTCCTTTTACTGTGGACAAATACTTTTTTTCGCATGGGGCTTCGAAAAAAATTATTTTTGGGCAACGGATAAAAGGGCCTGCCCCTGGCGGGTAGCCCCTTCACCCAGGCTGAGGGCAAAAAGGGTGCATTCCTTGATCGGCTTCCCGGTGCCCTGGGAAAGGGCCCTGGCGTACAGCGCCATCTGGAGGGCATAGGTATCCCAAAGCTCCTGGGCAGAGGAGACCCGGTCCGTCTTGTAATCCACCAGCACCCACTGATCCTCCTCCAGAAAGCACAGGTCGATGACTCCCTGTAAAATACTGGGGCACAGGTCCGGGGCAAAGAGGTTAAAGCTCCATTCCCGATGCTTTTCCAGGGCGGTCACTGAGCGCCTTCCTAAGGGACTTTTGAAGAAAGAAACGAGACTTTCTACGTTTATAAGGTCCAATTCTTCCTTAGAAAGGAGACCTTTGTTTTTTTGAAGTGATAGCTGGGTTTCAAGGGCCTCCTGCAAGGCCTCCTCGGGCAGCGAAATGGCATCCAGAGAAAGCAGGGAAAGCGCCTTGTGGGTGGCCACGCCCCGGGCCAGACCAGACTGCTGCGCATCGGGCCGGAGGTAGGCGGGCAGGGTGGGCAGGTCCGACAGGAGGTGCGGACGGCTGAGGGTCAAGGGCAGCCTTTTCACCTCCGGGCTTTCCGCTTCGGCATCCTCGGGTTCTCCCTCCCAAGGGGAAAGACCCTGGAGTTTCTGGAGACTCCGGCAATATGCTGTAACGCCTATCTTGAGGGGCATGGCAGCCGGAGCGGCTGGGGTCAGCAGCGAATAGGAGCTGACGGTGGCGCTGTCCGCTTTTTGCTGGGTTAAGTCAGGCAGCATGGCATTTGTTTTTTGCTGGGCGGCGTCCGCTTTTCGTTGTGCTTCAAGGCTTTGCATCAAAAGACTAATGTTTTCCTGGGGTCCAGGGACTATGCTCTTTTCCTCATTTTGTGTAAGGCTTGATTTGTCTAGCCCTATGTGGAAAACGACCCTCCAATCCACCCATTTATGTGGAAAAAATGTGGACTCTGTGGACAAATTGGTTTTGATCTCGGTTTCCCACAGGGGGGATGTGGAGAACTGGGAATGGTCCCAAACCCTTATGTCATCAGTGTTTTGGGCTGTTTGACCGATCCACTCCAGCATGCTTTTGGCTTCCCATACATGGTATGCATCCCGCTGGGTAGTTTCCTCATTCAAGAGGATAACTTCTGGGGCATCCGCTTTTACGGAACCGACCATGTACAGCTTCTCCTTGGCCCGGGTCAGCGCCACATACAGAAGCCGCGCCCGCTCCGCCTTGTCCTCGGCCCGTGCCCGCATGGCGATGGCATGGGCCAGAAGCGTGGTGCGCTTAGTGCGGGCATCTTCATTAATATACTTGAGAGCTACTCCCAGCCTGGGATGCATGGATAAAATACCTGCGTCCTGCCGGTGGTGCAGGTTCTGCCCCAGGCCCATTACAAAGACGTAGGGGAACTCCAGCCCCTTGGACTTGTGGATGGTCATGATCCGCACCACGTCCTCCCAGGGACTCATCACCGTAGGCGACCTGCTATCCCCTGCGCCGGACTGGGCGGAAACGGAATAGAGAAAATCGGTGAGGCCGCTGCCACGGCTGCGCATATGCTCCCCGGCCTGATGGCAGAGCATCCGTAGATTGGCCTGCCGCAGCTTGCCACCGGGCTGAGCGCCATAGAAGCCGTACATGCCGCTTCGGCCTAGAAAATCCCAGAGATATTCATCCAGCGGCATGCTATTTAGGAGAAACCGCTCATGGTGTAAATCGTCCAGCACCTGCTGGCAGCGGACGGCCAAGAGGCCTTCCCCTGCCTGGGCGGCGCAGGTAAGGGCCTCCAAAAACGAAGCGCCCCGCTCCGGCTTCATCAGGCGGATATCCGCCAGCTCTGCTTCGGTCATGGCGTATACGGGACCGCGGAGGGCGGCCAGCAGCGCCAGGTCATCCATCAGGTTGTCCATCAGCCGCAGGTGGCCCAGGGCCTGCCGTATTTCTTCGCTTTCCAGGGTGCCCTTGTTTTCCTCCGAGTATACGGGGATCCCCATAGCGGACAGGACCCTCTCCACCTCGTCCGCCACACCCTTTGCCTTGGGCAAAAGGATGGCGATATCCTTATAGCGAATATAAGGCCCCTCGTTGCCGTCCCAGTCCCGGGAGGGGGTGCCCACCAGGCGCAGTATCTCCTGGCCGACGACCTGCGCTTCGGCCTGGGGCTGCTGGCTGGCCCGGATATCCCCGCCGACGATATGCAGCTCGGTGGCTGGGTCGCCAGCGGAGGCCTTGCCGGGGTGCAACTGGGCATCCTCATCGTAGTCGATCTCGGTGACCGAGGGGCGCATCACATGCTCAAAGACCCGATTCACAGAGGAGAGGACGGTCTCCCGGCTTCGAAAATTCTGGTTCAAGGATATTTTTCGTTGGGGGGCATCCGCCTCCAAGCGGAAGTGGGCCAGCTTGTCCATAAAAAGGGTGGGGTCCGCCTGACGGAAGCGGTAGATGGACTGCTTCACATCGCCGACATAAAACCGCAGGGAAGCCAGCTTTTGGGCGTGGAGGGCACTGGGCTTTGGGCCATTGGCTTTTTCGCCGCTGGGCCTTGCATCCTCAGCTGTGGGCTTTAGCGCGGAGAGGATGGCCTCCTGAATGCCGCTGATATCCTGATACTCATCTACAAATATGGCATCGTACCGGGCGGAAATGTCCCTGCGAATTTCAGGGTATTCTAAGATCTCCAGGGTCATATGCTCCAGGTCGGAAAAGTCCAGGCAGTTTCGCTCGTTTTTCCGCTGGGCGTACAGCTCGTACATCCGGCGGACGGCCTTTGAAAGGCCCCTAAGGGCAGGCTGCATTTTCTCCAGATCGGAGATAGCTTGCGCCTCATCCAAGGGCAGATGCTTTTGGGCCTCGGCCACCAGGTCCTTATACCGGCCCCGAACCTCCTTGAAGCGGTCCCGGGCGGCGAGCTCAGAGCTATCGGTGAGCCTTAAGGAGGCCATGCGGCCAAAGCTAGCAGCCTTCATGGCGGCCATCAGCGGCTCCAGGCCCTGCTGGGTGGCCTCTGCCAGGCCCTGAAGCGCCGTGCCATCCTCTTTATAGTTGCGCAGGTAGCCTTCCCTCAAAAAGGGGTCATCGGCAAGGCTGGCAGCGCCTTCCCAAACGGACAGGGCCCCCTCCAGCAGTACCCGGGCATCCGCCAGGAGGGTCTCCGCCATAGGGCCTTCCCTTAGGTCCTGGGGGGTGTACACATGCTGGGCGCAGGCCTCCAGCCAGGGAAAGGGATGGGGCTGGGCCATCAAAAAGCTGTGGAGCCGCAGCAGCATTTCTTCTATTTCCTTTTGGGCAAACTTCACCGTAAACGTCCGCAGGTCCGGGTCGGTGAGCGCTTCCTCGTATATCTCGTTCAGGCAGGCTTCCAGGGACTCCTGTAAAAACGTTTGGCTCTGCACCTCGCTGCAAAGGGTGGCCTGGGGGTCTATCTCAACAGTTTCAAAATATTCCCGTATTAGCTTTTGGCAAAATGAATGCAAGGTGCTGATCTGGGCGGTCTCCACCAGCTCCATTTGCCGCTGCATGCTCCGGTCCTGGAGGGCGGCCTCGGTAAGCTGGGTCTCCAGGCGGTCCCGCATTTCGGCGGCGGCGGCGTGGGTGAAAGTGACCACCAGCATCCGGTCCATGGAGTAACCATCCTCCTGGATGAGGGAGAGTATCCGCTGGATGAGCACGCGGGTCTTGCCGCTGCCTGCGGCGGCGGAGACCAGCAGCTCCGAATTGCGGGATGCAATGGCTTCTTGTTGCGCAGGGGTAGCAAGCATGGCGGCACCTCTTTTCTTTTCTGCATTGTACTCCATTAGGGGGTAGGTTGTCAAAAATGTTTCACGTGAAACAATCGCGACAATAAATGCCCCTATCAATAGCGAACGCTCCGTCTTGTAGACTCCACCCTTGCAATCGCCCTTCTGCAATTACACCTCTTTGATCACGCCTCTGTAATCGCCCTTTTGCAACCACACCTCTTTGATCACGCTCCTGCAACCGTACTCCCGTAACCGTACTCCTGCAACTGTACTTCAGCAACCATCCTCCCACAACCAAACCCCTGTAACCATATTTCTGCAATCGCCCCCTCCTGCAACCGCATTCCCGCAACCATCCTCCCGCGATCATACTTTCGCAACTGTACTCCTGCAACTGTACCCCCGCAATTATTCTTCCGCAACTGTACTCTCCAACCATACCTCAGCAACCATCCTCCCACAACAGTACCCCGACAACCATATCTTGTAAACACCCTCCTGCAACCCCCCTGTATAATTTTATACTTTTATAGCCAGATTTTTACCAGCTCAGCCTGTCCCTGTCTGCCACGCCTGCCCGTCTGCCACGCCTGCCCCGTTGACCCATTCGCCCCCGTCCGCCGCCGTCCACCCCCATCCGCCCCAATATCCCCTTTATCCCCCCTTAGCCTCCTATATAATAGGAAGAAAAGCACCTCGCCTTCCAATGTTTCACGTGAAACATTACGAAAATTTGCCGAAAACACAGGTTCATGCTATAATAAGCCCATTCGAGTTCATTAAGGAGGCGCCCTATGGCCATAACCCATTTCGATAAGGAATCTATCAAGCAGAGCATAGAGGGAAAACTGCTCCGGTATAACGGCATCACCGTTGCGGAGGCCACCCCTCAGCAGCTATACAAAGCAGTGGCATCCACCGTGCGGGACCAGATCATGCAGCAGTGGGTCAAATCCCGGGAGGACCGCCGCAATGCCAGGGGCAAGCGGCTATACTACCTGTCGGTTGAGTTTTTGACGGGCCGAGCCCTCAACTGCAATCTCATCAACCTGTGTGTGCAGGATGACTACGCCCAGGCCCTAAGGGAGCTGGGCATCGACCTGCAGGCCATCCTGCCGGAGGAGCCGGAGCCGGCCCTTGGCAACGGCGGCCTGGGCCGCCTGGCCGCGTGCTTCCTGGATAGCCTGGCCAGCCTGGACATCCCCGCCATGGGCTGCACCATCCGTTACGAGTACGGCCTCTTCCGCCAGAAGATGGTGGACGGCCAGCAGGTGGAGCTGCCGGATACCTGGCTGCAAAACGGCAATGTGTGGGAAGTGGCCGTCACCGAGGATACCTGCCAGGTACATTTTGGCGGCGAGGTTGAGGAGTACGAGGAGAACGGCCGCCGGTTCTTCCGGCTGAACAACGCCTACACCATTGATGCCGTGCCCTACGACATGCCTGTGGTGGGTTATAATAACGGCAGCGTCAACACCCTGCGCACTTGGAGTGCCCGCAGCCAGGAGCGTATTGATCTGCGCTCCTTTGGCGAAGGCGAGTACATGAAGGCCATGGAAGAAATGCAGATGGCCGAGGTGATCTCCAAGGTGCTCTATCCCGAGGATAAGCACTACGAGGGCAAGATGCTGCGGCTTAAGCAGCACTACTTCTTCACCAGCGCCACGCTGCAATATGCCATCAAGAATTTCAAAAAGCACTATGGCAATAATTTTGATCTTCTGCCGGATAAGGCCGTATTCCATATCAATGACACCCATCCCGGCCTGGCCATTCCGGAGCTCATGCGCATCCTCATCGACGAGGAAGGCCTAGAGTGGGAAATGGCCCAGCGGATCACCCACCGCTGCATGGCCTACACTAACCACACCGTTATGGCCGAGGCCCTGGAGCGTTGGCCTGTGGATATGATGCGCCAGACCCTGCCCCGCATCTACATGATCCTGGAGGAGCTGAACCGCCGGGTCTGCGAGGAGCTGTTCAAGAGCTACCCGGACCAGTGGGACCGCATCGGCCACATGGCCATTATCGGCTACGGCCAGGTGCACATGGCCAACCTCTGCGTGGCCCTCAGCTTTAGCGTCAACGGCGTTAGCCAGCTTCATGGCCAGATATTGACCGATAGCCTTTTCCACGATTATTGGCTGCTGAACAAGAAAAAGTTCACCGCCATCACCAACGGCATTACCCATCGCCGCTGGCTGCTGGAGTCCAACCCTGCGCTTACCTCCCTCATCACCGAGTCCATCGGCGACGGCTTCAAGACCGACGCTGGCAAGCTGGAGCTGCTCCGGCCCTATGCCGATGACGCGGCCTTCCGGGACCAGTTTGCGGCGGTGAAAAAGCACAACAAGGAGCGCCTGCAAAAGCTGATCAAGAGCCGCCAGGATGTGGACATCGACACCAACTTTATCTTCGATGTCCAGGCCAAGCGCCTCCATGAATACAAGCGGCAGCTCTTAAATGCCCTGCACGTCCAGGTGCTTTACAACCGCATCGTGGATGATCCGAACTTCACCATGCCCCCCCGGCTGTTCCTCTTTGGCGCTAAGGCGGCCCCCGGCTACTGGCGGGCCAAGCTGATCATCCGCTACATCAACGCCCTCGGCGCACTCATCGACAAGCACCCCCGGGCACGGCAGATGCTCAAGGTGGTCTACATCGAAAATTACGATGTCTCCACCGCCGAGATATTGATGCCTGCCGCGGAGATCAGCCAGCAGCTGTCCACTGCCGGCAAGGAGGCCAGCGGTACTGGCAACATGAAGTTCATGATGAATGGTGCGGTGACCCTGGGCACTATGGATGGTGCCAACGTGGAAATTTATGAGCAGGTGGGTATCGACAATATCTACATCTTCGGCATGCGGGCGGATACCGTGGAGGGTATGTACCGGGAAGGCACCTACAACCCCATGAGCATCTACGAGACTAACTTTGAGATCCGCAAAGCCATGAACCAGTGGATGGACGGCACTATCTTCCCCAACGAGCCTATGGCCCTCCAGGACCTGTACCACATGCTTCTGGCCGGGGACCACGGCGGTATGGCGGATGCCTACTTTGTCCTGAAGGATTTTGGCAGCTATTCCATGGCCAACCGTCGCATCATGGAGGACTATGTGAACAAGGACAAGTGGCTGAAAATGTCCATCGTGAATACCGCCATGTCCGGCTTCTTTAGCAGTGACCGGACCATTCGGGAGTATAACGACCGGATCTGGCATATTGACCCCATTAACAACCGGAGATAGACCACAGCCATAAAACAGGCTGGCGGAAGCGGATAGCTTTCGCCGGCAGCCAAAGGGAAGGCACGGGCGGATCGCCTCTGCCTTCCCTTTGGCATAGCATGCTTTTTGGCGGGCATACTATATCTGGTACCTGTACTATTTTGCTACCCCACAATGTGACAAAATTGTGCAGCGATTATGTCAAAACCACAGCATATTGTTGACAAAGTTTTACACTTATGCTATACTGACGTAGCAAAAGAACAAGCCGATGCAGCGGATGATAGCATTTAAAAGCTTCGCTTTTTCTAACGCGCCTTACTATTTGATGAGCAATCATTTGTAATATTTATCTTCATAGAATAGGAGCCGCTATGTAGTGGATATTACGATCTTGTCATAATATTGGAGGCGCTTTTTTCATGGAAAAACAGGTCAAAATAACCTACCACTATAACAGCGGATTTTCCGTTCGGGTAGGCAGCAATCTATTGGTTTTCGATTATTGGGAGGGCGAGGGGCGAAAGCTGCCCGAGGTGGGCCGCCTTAACAAAAAGATCCTCTCCGCCTACGAGCACATCTACGTATTTGTCAGCCACGCCCACCCGGATCACTTCTCCAGCGTCATTTACGAATGGCGGGAGGACCTGCCCATCACCTACATCGTTTCCTCCGATATGCCCGTAGGCACCCGGGGCAAGCGCATCGCCCCCCTGGAAACCCTTACCCTAAGCCAGGATATCTCCGTGAAGGCCTTTGACAGCACGGACATGGGCGTATCCTTTCTGGTGAAGGCCTACGGCATGAGCATCTTCCACGCCGGGGACCTGAACCTGTGGCACTGGCGGCAGGAGAGCACGCTTCGGGAGATCGAGGCGGCAGAGGAAGCCTTCTATTCGGCCCTTGCCCCCATGAAGGGCGAGAAGATGGACGTGGCCATGTTTCCGGTGGACCCCCGCCAGGGCATGATGTACGATGCCGGGGCCAACCACTTCATCCTCACCCAGAAGCCCCGCGTGTTTATCCCCATGCATTGGCAGGAGCGCACCGAGGTGGCTGTGGACTTTGCCCGCCGCGCAAAGACCCCTCAGACCGAGGTGCTGGCCTTGACCCGGCCCGGTGAGATCGCCACCATCACCTTTGAGGAAAAGATGCTGGATATCCACATCATCGAGCCTCCCAAGGACCTGTCCGATCTGCCCCCTGTGCCCATGCGCAGGCCCGATAAATACGCGGCCCTGAGCCACGAGGATGACCCCTTCGCCGATACGGACCTACCTGTGGATCTTGACTAGGCAGGCTTTGAGAAGGCAGGCTTTGACTAGGCAAGCTGGGCCCAGGCAAGCTGTGAGAAGGCAGACTGGGGTCAGTCAAGCTGGGGCCAGGCAAGTTTGACTAGGCAGGCTGTGGCCAGCAGAGCGCTTTGCTTTGGGTCAGAGAATTTTCACCGTTAGGAAGGAATGGACAATATGTTTCGTATGATGCATGTAAACCATAATGTGGTGGACCTTGATCGTTCGGTACAGTTTTACCAGGAGGCCCTGGGCCTCCACGAAAAACGCCGGAAGGAAGCGGAGCATTTCTCCCTTAGCTTTATGGCGGACGATACGGAAACCTTCGAGCTGGAGCTGACCTGGCTTCACGACCGGACCGAAAAGTACGACCTGGGAGATAACGAGTTCCACCTGGCCTTTGAGGCGGATGATTTTGAGGCCGCTTATAAGAAGCATAAGGATATGGGCTGCATCTGCTATGAGAATACGGCCATGGGTATTTATTTTATCGTGGACCCGGACGGGTACTGGCTGGAGGTCGTACCAAAGCGGGGGTAAGGGTATATGGGGATAGCAGAGTCCTGTAGGGCAGGCATGCAAAGCTAGGCCGCAGGGATTGCCGTAAGAGCGGTGAAAAAAGCCAAAGGAAACAAAGCAGATGAACAAGAAAAGCGCAGGAAGCATTTACAGGATCAACCAAAGAATGCTGACAGGAGTCATGGCTCTCCTCTTTTGCTTGCTACTGGTTTGTACCGCGTTGGCTGAGACCGACCCGGGTACAGGGCTGCCCACCTATGAAGGAGCAGGCAGCGCAACGCCAGAGGAGGCGGTGGCGCTGTATCTGGAAGGGCTGAAAAACGGAAACCTTTACCAGATGCTCAGCGCCTTTGCCATTGAGACCTATGCAGAGAAAGTAGACCTGCTGGAACAAATGAACCGGGTCTCGGCTTATAACCCTGCATGGCCAATAAGCCTGCCTAATACCAATCCTTTTTTCGAGGCCTTTAATGCGGCTTCCCGGAAGCATGATATCGTGGGCCAGATCAAAGTGCTAACAGCTTTAGCTACCTTTCCCGAGAGGGATATCATATTTAATATAATTCCTTTTAAAGGTGAAGAGGGCCAAAGGGATATGGCTCAGTTCTACGCATACTTGGAGGCGCTTAGTGAGCCATTGCCCTTTGCGGATATGGAGCTAATGGGCTTTGTCGCCCCTGAAAAGATATACGATAAGTATACCAGTGAGCATACCCTGCAGGTTATGGGAAGTAAGCTGCGGTTGCAGGGCGGCAATGAGGTCGTAGCGGCGGTAGCGGTGCTCACGCTTAAGGGGGACCCTTATATCTTCTGCTGTGATGTGATCCGATATAAGGATAAATGGTCGCTTCTTATGGTAGACGGCGTAGTGGGTTCATGGTTAGCTTATAGGGACCTGCAAGGCAAAGGGCTGTATGCCTACGAAGCCAGCCCTGACCGACCCGCTATTTCCATAAAGGAAGCTCCGGCCCCCACGCCTATCTACGAAGGGCCGGGCTTTGAGACGCCTCATGAAGCGGCCCGCTCTTATTTGGAAGGGCTTCAAAAGGGCGATCTATCCCAGATGCTTGGGGCCTTTGCCATAGAAAGCTGTGTGGATAACTATCAGCTCCTTGCGCATATGCAGCTGATGGAAGCCTATAGCAATAGACATCCTATCAACCTGCTTAATGCAAATCCCCTATTTCGAGCTTTTAATACCGAATACTATGTGGATCAGATCCTGAGGTGCATCAGGAATCAGATCCTCCTCTTTGAAAAGCCTGAATATCAAGATCATGGCCAGCCTACCTCCTTTAGCGGTCAGGATAGGGAGGAGAAGGCAGCCCACTTTCTGGAAGGCTTTGAAGCCTCCACCAAGGAGCTTGTCCTCCAAGGCCTCACCGTTACCGCAGATATCCCTATTGGAGCCTTTGGCTCTGATCATCCCTCCTCTATCAAAAGAAACAAGCAAAGCGCCACAATATATGGCGCCAGCGAATGCCAGACGGTGGGTATTGCTTTTACCATTGACGAAAAGCCCTACGTTTTCTCCGCCACAGCCCTGTGCTATAATGGCCGGTGGTATTTGCAGGGCTTTGATCCGTACTTTGGATACCTTTCCTCCGTCGCTACCGATAATGATGGCATTCGTCCCATAGAGGAGGAGGTTTACAGTGCGATCCTCTCTGGAAAAACAGACCTGCACTGACGATTGACCCAAAAGGCTGCCATGCTTTTGTGCACGGCAGCCTTTTCATTGGCTTAAAGCCCTGGCGGGGTCACAAGGGGCGGCGCCCCTGGCCCATCGCTCTCCTCCATCCCCACATCCACCCTCCGGTACAGCCCTGCCCGAAGCACGGCCAATATCCGCTCCTCCTGGTCCGGCAGGGAGACCTCCGGGTCGTACTGCACAGGGGCGCTGACGTGGAAGGTGTGGTCCTTGTAATCAATGTACACCGGGTAGAACTTAAGCTTTAGCCCCAGGGTCCGGTACGCCATAGGCGCGATCTGCAAAAAGCCCTTATTGAGCTGCATCTCGTGGGACTGGAAGCCGTCGGGCTGCTCCGGAAAGATGATAAGGCTCTTACGGTTTTTAAGGTGGCCCACGCTTTGCCGGAAGGTCTTGATGACCTGTATGTCGTGATAAACGGGCACGCCCGGCGCGCTGCGCAGGATGGGGGGAATAATAACGGCCGCAATATATGGCAAGGTACGGGTAAGCACAGGCTCCCAAAAGCAGCCGGGCTTCCACCAATAGTCCTGGCGAACATAGGCAGGCACCTGCTTAGGGTCCATCATGCCCTCGTTCATCCAGGTATAGCATTCGTCCCTAAGGGGGAACTTGGCGCACATATCAATAGGGCCGAAGGCCCCGGCATGGTTGGGGCAAAAAACAGAGGGCTCCCCATCAAAGGGGACCTCCCAGACGGTATTCATTTTTGGGGAACAGGTACGCGCTATAAACGCCAGCGAGGAAAAGAGCTTGCCCATCCAATTCTCCTTTACAAAGCAAAAAGTAACAACAGTAAAAAGACGAAACCCTTTCTTTTATAGCATATATTGCCTCAATTGTCCAGTTTTCGGCGGCTGGTCCTCCATGGGAAATCGTGTTATAATGATGAGGAAATTTGAGCCCCACTATGGACACAAAGGAAGTGCAGCCATGACCCTTACCCGCGCTATGAAGATCGGCCCCCTGCCTATTGGCGGCGGTGCGCCTATCACCGTGCAGAGCATGACCAATACGGATACACGGGATGCCAAGGCCACCCTGGAGCAGGTGAAGGAGCTGGCCAGGGCGGGCTGCGACATCGTGCGGGTCAGCGTGTACGACGAGGACTGCCTGCCCGCTATCCAAAAGCTGGTCAAGGAAAGCCCGGTGCCGCTGGTGGCGGATATCCACTACCGGGCGGACCTGGCGGTAGCCTCCATCGAGCGGGGCATCGCCAAGGTGCGTATCAACCCCGGCAATATCGGCAGCCAGCAGGAGGTCCGCCGGGTGGCGGACTGCGCCAAGGCCCACGGCGTACCCATCCGCATTGGGGTGAACAGCGGCTCCATCGAAAAAGAAATTTTGGCCCGGGATGGCGGTGTGACCCCCCGGGGCATGGTTGACAGCGCATTGAGCCATGCGCGGCTGCTGGAGGCGGCGGACTTTCACGATATCGTGCTGTCGCTAAAGGCCTCCAGCGTGCCCATGACGGTGGCGGCGTATCAGCTGGCGGCCACGGAGACGGACTACCCCCTTCACGTAGGCGTGACGGAAGCGGGCCTCCCCGGCAGCGGCAATATCAAAAGCGCGGTGGGCATCGGGGCCCTGCTGCTTCAGGGCATTGGGGACACGGTACGGGTATCGCTCACCGGCAGCCCCATCCCGGAGGCCCAGGCCGCCATCGACATTCTCCAGGCTGTGGGCCTTCGCAGGGCATTTGTCAACGTCGTTTCCTGCCCCACCTGCGGCCGGACGGGCATCGACGTGGCCTCGATCGCAAAGCGTGTACAAGACGAGCTTAAGGACATCCGCGTGCCCCTTACCGTGGCGGTGATGGGCTGCGTGGTCAACGGCCCTGGCGAAGCGCGGGAGGCGGACGTGGGCCTGGCCGGCGGCGGTCTGGCCGCAACCAGCCGCAATGCCGCCGGGGATGCGGAGGGCGCCTACCAGGTGGGGGCCTTGTTTGAAAAAGGCAAGGCCCCCCAAAGGGTAGAGGGCGACCTGGCCACTATTTTGATCCAGCGGGCCCATGAGATCGCCAAAGCCAAAGAGGGCAAGCAGTGAGTAAAGAGGATAAGCAGTGAACAAGGAAGAGCTATTACGCGTATTGGAGGAGACCGTGCCCCCGCTGAAGGGGAAGCTCCACATAGAGCGGGTGCTGTACAAAAAGGCGGCAAACAAAGCCTATATTAGCTTTCTGTGCGATGATCTGGTGCCGGAAGTGGATTTTTTGACGCTAGAAAGAAAGCTGCGCACGGTTTTTCCTGGGGTAGGGGTGGCGCTTAGGATCGCCTCCCCTGGCCTGGCCGAGGATTTCTGCCAAAATGTAGATAAATACAAGCCCATCCTGACGGACTTTTTGCGCCGCCAAAGCCCGGCCCTGTCTACCTGGATACACGACGTGGGCTGGACCTCGGAGGAAGGCCGCATTTTTTTGACTTGCCCGGACGACATGGCCGTCAGCTACTTTAAGCGCCATGGTCTGGATGAAAAGCTGGCCCGGGCCGTGTGGGATATTTTTCGGGTCCGGGTGAACATCACCCTGGAGGTATGCGGCCAGCGGGAGGAATGGGTCACCCAGATGCGCAAGGAGCGGGGCTATGTAGCCCCTGCGCCGGAGGAGGCGTCGGCTTCCTATGCGGCTGGAGACGATATTCCCCCCTGGGACGACGCGGCCATTGAGGCCCAGGCGGCCCAGATGGCGGGGATGCCGTATGAGGGAAACGGCGATGGTGCAAGCAGAGCCCCCAGCGCGGCCTCCAAAAGGGCCAATGCCCCCGTCACGCCGCGCGCCCCCAAGGAAGAAAAAGGCCCCGTCATCAAGGGCCGGGCCATTGCTGACAAGCCTGTGGATATCGTGGAGCTGGCGGAGGACAGCGGCATCGTGGTCATCGAGGGCATCGTCACCGGGGTGAACGAGCCCAAGGAGCTTAAGGGCGGGGAGACCGTGCTGTGCACCTTCGCCGTCTATGACGATACCTCCACCATTTACTGCAAGGCCTTTTACCAGTACCGTATGAAGCGGGCAGGCATGGGCGAAACGCCCCAGCCCCCCACCGAGGAAGAAAAGAAGCGGGTGGCCGACCAGATAGGTCAAATTAAAAATGGCAAGCGGGTCCGTCTTCGGGGCGATTGCCGCCAGGATGCTTTCCTGGGGGAACTTTCCATTGGTGTGCGGGATATGCAGGAAATGCCTAAACGGGAGCGGCAGGATACCGCCAGGTCAAAGCGCATTGAGCTGCACATGCACACCAACATGAGCGCCATGGATGCCACTGCCGATGCCGGGGCCCTTATCGCCCAGGCGGCCAAGTGGGGGCATCCCGCTGTGGCCATTACGGATCATGGAGTGGCCCAGGCCTTTCCGGCGGCCTTTGGCGCGGCCAAAAAGAACAAGATCAAGCTGATCCCTGGCGTGGAGGGCTACCTGTGCGATCTGGTGCCCATCGTCCAGGACGCGGATGATCGGCCCCTTTCGGACCCCATCGTAGTGTTCGATGTGGAGACCACCGGCCTTTCCGCAGCGGTGGACCGCATCATCGAGATCGGCGCGGTAAAGCTGGTAGGCGGCCAGGTGGTGGACGAGCTGTCCATCCTTTGCGATCCCGGCGTGCCCCTGAAGCCCAAGATCGTAGACCTGACCGGCATTACCGACCTGATGCTCCGGGGCAAGGAAAGCCCCGCCGAGGGCGTGGAAAAGCTGCTGGCTTTTATTGGGGATGCGGCGGTGGCCGCCCACAATGCGCCCTTTGACATGGGCATGCTTATGGCGGAATGCGCCCGCATGGGTCGCAGCTTTCAGGCCCCGGTCATTGATACGCTTACCTTTGCCCGCCGGGTCTATCCCCAGCAAAAGAGCTACCGCCTGGGGGCGGTGTGCCGGCTTTTGGGCGTGTCGCTGAAAAACGCACACCGGGCCGTTCATGACGCGGCAGCCACCGCCCAGTGTCTGCAAAAGATGCTGGAGGCGATGGCTAAGCGGGAGGTAAAGCTGCTTTCCCAGATCGAGCAGGCCGCCAGCGGCGAGAGCATGAGCGCCACCCACCATATCATTTTGCTGGCCAAGAGCCAGAAGGGCATGGAAAACCTGAACCACCTGATCACCGAAGGCAATCTGCATTATTTTTACCGCCACCCTAACATGCCCCGGCATCTGATCCAAAAGTACCGGGAGGGGCTGATCATCGGCAGCGCCTGCGAGGCGGGGGAGCTGTTTGAGGCAGTGGTGAACCATAAATCCCAGGAGGAGCTGGAGAAGATCGCCGCCTTCTACGACTACCTGGAGATACAGCCTGTGGGCAACAACCAGTTTATGCTGGAGAACGGCACGGCCAAGGACTTTGACCAGCTTAGGGAGTTTAACCGCAGGATCGTAGCCCTGGGTGAAAAAATGGGCAAGCCCGTGGTAGCCACCGGCGACGTGCACTTTTTGAATCCCGAGGATGCTATCTATCGCACTATTTTGCAGGCTGGGCTGGGCTATTCCGACTGCGACGATCAGCCGCCGCTGTATTTTAAGACCACCGATGAAATGCTGCAGGAGTTTGCCTACCTGGGCGAGGCAAAGGCCCATGAGGTGGTTATCGCGGCCCCTGCGGCCATCGCCGCCCAGGTGGAGGACCTGCGCCTGTTCCCCAAGCATCCCAAGGGGGAGGATACCTTCCAGCCCTTCTGGGAGGAGGCAGCAAACGATATCGAGTCCATGTCCTGGAATAAGGCCAAGGAGCTCTACGGCGATCCCCTGCCGGAGCTCATCGAGGCGCGGCTTAACAAGGAGCTGGGCTCCATTATCGGCTACGGCTTTGCCACGCTGTACTCCATCGCCCAAAAGCTGGTGCAAAAATCCCTGTCCGACGGCTACCTGGTGGGCAGCCGGGGCAGCGTAGGCTCCAGCTTTGTGGCCACTATGTGCGGCATTACCGAGGTAAACCCCCTGCCCCCTCATTACCGCTGCGACACGTGCCACACCGTGCACTTTACCGAGCCGGAGCTGGGCACTGTGGGGGTGGACCTGCCGGACAGCGTCTGCGATACCTGCGGCAACCCCTTGGTCAAGGACGGCTTCGATATTCCCTTCGAGGTCTTTCTGGGCTTTAAGGGCGACAAGGTGCCTGATATCGACCTGAACTTCTCCGGGGACTACCAACCCCGGGCCCATAAATACATCGAGGAGCTTTTTGGCCAGGGCAATGTATTCCGGGCCGGGACTATTTCCGGCCTGGCGGACAAGACCGCCTACGGCTATGCCGCCAAGTACCTGGAGGAGCGGGGCATCCGAGCAGGCCGTGCCCACAAGGAGCGGCTGGCAGCGGGCTGCGTAGGCGTGAAGCGCACCACAGGCCAGCATCCCGGCGGTATCGTGGTATTGCCCAAGGATTACGACATCAACCAGTTTACCGCCGTGCAGCATCCCGCCGATGATACGCAAGCCGAGACCGTCACCACCCACCTGGATTTTAACAGCATGCATGATATATTGGTAAAGCTGGACTGCCTGGGCCATGACGACCCCACCATGATGCACCGCCTGGAGGAGCTGACGGGCATCGGCTACAAGTCCATCCCCTTGGACGACAAGCAGGTGATGAGCCTCTTTACCTCCACCAAGGCCCTGGGGGTCACCCCGGAGCAGATCATGTGCGAGGTGGGCACGCTGGGCGTGCCGGAGTTTGGCACCTCCTTTGTACAGGGCATGCTGGACGATACCCGCCCCACCACCATGGAGGAGCTGATCCGCATATCCGGCCTGTCCCACGGCACGGATGTATGGCTGGGCAACGCCAAGGACCTTATCGACAATAGCATCGCCGTCCTTCGGGAGTGCATCTGCACCCGTGATGATATTATGAACTACCTGATCTCCCGGGGCGTGGAAAGCAAAATGAGCTTTGACACTATGGAGGCCGTCCGTAAGGGCAAGGGCCTCAGGCCGGACATGGAAGCCGCCATGATCGAAAAGGACGTGCCCCAGTGGTTTATTGACAGCTGTAAGAAGATCAAGTACATGTTCCCCAAGGGCCACGCTGTGGCCTACGTGACCATGGCCCTGCGAGTGGCCTGGTACAAGGTATACCATCCCCAGGCCTACTACGCCGCCTATTTCACCATCCGTGCCGACGGCTTTGACGGGGGCCGGATGATCCTCTCCAACGAATCCCTGATGGACAGGCTGAAGGAGTTTGCCAGCCGGGAGGAAAAGCTCAGCGTAAAGGACAAGCAAGAGGAAAACGCCTATCATATGATACTGGAAATGCAAGCAAGAGGCATCCAAATGCTTCCCGCAAACGTCTATGTAAGTGATGTGTCTCGTTTCCTTCCCGAGGGCAAGGACCTGCGCTGCCCCTTCACCGCCATCAGCGGCTTCCCGGAGGCCGCCGCCCAGAGCATCGTGGATAGCCGGGACCCTGCAAAGCCCTACATCTCCGTGGAGGACCTGCGCCTTCGGGCCCATCTGGGCCAAAGCGCCATCGACATGCTTCGCCAGCAGGGCGCGCTGGAGGGGTTACCCGAGACCAGCCAGGTGGATCTGTTTTCACTGCTGTAATGGATACGCAGCCCGGACGCGCATTGCCAAAATGCGTCAGCCGTCCAGACGGAACGAATTATTCCCTCGTTCGTCTAACGGAGTGCAAGCCTGCTGAAAAGGAGGAATTTCATTGAAAATGAAAAAAGTCAGCGCATTGCTTTGTACGATGATGATACTGTCCACGGCGGTAGGGTCCGCCTATGCCCTGGGCATAAAGCCCCAAGAAACAGCCCAGCTGTCCGGCCTGATCACGGAGGTCATCGAGGGCGGCTTCATTATGGAGGATGCCCAGCAGGGTACGGTGCTTTTAAACGTGGACCCGGAGACCGTGCTGGAGGGTGTCCTGGCGGAGACCCCCTTGGCGGAGGGCATGTTTGTATTCGTTACCTACAGCGGCCTTTTGACCAACACCGATCCGCCCCAGACCCACGCGGACCGCCTGGGCTGCTACACCCTGGAGGGGAAGGTGGACCAGCTCCTGGACAGCGGCGTGCTCATCACCGGGGACCCGCTCTTTGGAGATGTGGTCGTCCGCCTGTCCGAGTACATGCCACATGTATTCAGGGGTGTGAATCTGAAGGTATACTATGATGGCTCCATGGCCATGAGCAGCCCGGCCAAGGTCACCGCCAGCTACATCGTAGTGCCGGTCGTAAAGGGCAAGGTGGAAAGCATTCAGGACAGGACCTTGACCCTTAGGACCAGCGAGGATGAAAAGGTGACCCTGGATATTGGCAGCCATACTTTGCTGCCGGCCAGCTGGTTCAACGGTGAGCTGAAGGGCCGCACCGTCACCGTATACTATCAGGAGGGCGAAGCAGGCGCGCCCCTGGCCCTGGAGATCATTGACCCCGCCGCCATCGTCTTGCCCAATGAGCCCCTAGAGGTCCCCGAGGAGGAGCAGGAGGAAGCACAGGAGGAAGCGCAGGACGGATCGGAGCCCGAAACGGACGAGCCTGACAAGGGCCCGACCCCCACCGATTCAGACGCGCAGGCGGATATCACCCCGGAGCCCGACGCACCGGACGGGAAGCCCACCCAACGGCCCGCGCCTACCGAGTCCGCTAAGCCCAGCCCCGTGCCTAGTGTGACCCCTCAGCCGGAGCAAAGCCCCGTGCCATCCCCTAGCCCTACACAGGCGCCCAGCCCCAGCCCTGGGCCGTCGGCGGACGCTGCAGAGGATACGCAGTAAAGAGGCCCTGGCAAGAGCAGCGCCGCATGCATAAACCATAGCCAAACCAGCGCTGCAAGCATAAACCATAGCCTAGCCAGCGCCCTGGAACGTTCCAGGGCGCATTTTTCATAGAAATGGAATTTTAAGCTAGAAAAGGCTTTACATATTCATGATTCTAAACTATGATAAGCATACAGAGGCCGCCCGTGTACAACAAAACAAATGAGGTGAAGCATATGAGTATTGTAGTCCGCCCTGCCCAATTGGACGATTATGAGTCCATCTACCTGCTGAACCGGGATGGTTTTGGGTATGATTTCGCCCTGGAGGAGACCCGCAGCCGGCTTGAGTACATCCTCAGCAAGACGGATAACTACATCCTCGTGGCGGAGAAGGACGGCGCGATGGTGGGATATATCCACGCGGCGGATTACGAGTGCACCTATGCCCATTCTATGAAGAACATTCTCTCCCTCGTGGTGGACGAGCAGTGCCGGGGCCAGGGCATCGGCCGGATGCTGCTGGGCGCGGTGGAGGAATGGGCGCAGGAGACCGGGGCCAGCGGCGTTCGCCTGGTGTCCGGCTTCACCCGGGAGAAGGCCCACGCGTTTTACCTGGCCTGCGGATATAAAAACCGCAAGAACCAGCGCAATTTCATGAAAAAGTTTTTTGATTGAGGGAGACGCGACAAGGGCGCTGCCCTTGCATCTGGCCAGGCGTCATCCTTTGTAAACGCAATAATAACGGGGAGAGGGCTTTACGCCCTCTCCCCTGATAAAACCCTAGATGTGCGCTTTTCCTTACGGCTTCTCAGGCACAGCCACGATGCGGCCCTCGCCGTGGGGATCCGCATAGGCTTCGCCGATCACGCCGCCCAGGGACTGGGTGATGTAATTGATGAGCACCTGATTGTCCAGCATGGTGTCCTCCTGCAGGAGCACGTTATCCTGGAACATGGTGAAGCCGTCGCCGGCATTCTTGAGCATGTAGTTGTGGGAGGCCACCGTGTAGGTCTTGGTAAGGTCAAGGTCCTCGCCAGCGATCTTCACGTTCTTCACCCGGTACTCGCCTTCCACGCTTAGGAACATGCCCTCGTCGGAAAGCTTCACGGAGGACTCGATATAGGTGTGGATCTCATAGGTCAGGCCGGATACCTGCAGGAAGCCGCCGTTTTCCTCAGGCACCACCCGAGCGCCCATTTCCAGCGCGTCCAGGATCTCCTGGCCGGTAGCCTCTACCATGCACAGGGCGTTGCCATAGGGATGCACCTTCAGGATAGCGTTGTAGGAGATATCGCCCGCTGCGATGTTCGCGCGGATACCACCGCCGTTAACAAATGCCACATCGGCGCCGCTCATGGCCCGGTAGGCATCGGCGCACAGGTCGCCCAGGTTGGTCTCCGCCACGCGGATAATGCGCACGGCAGGATCGGTGCCGGGTTCGTTGATGACCAGCTCCACGTCGCTCTTGGCTACGATCTCGTTGAGGACCTCGGAGAACTCGGACTGGATGGTGGAAACGCCCTTGGCGATATCCTCGTTCCAGTTATACAGGCTGGTGGACAAAGTGCCGTCCGCGCCGATGCGCAGCAGGCCGATGTGGTGCAGCTTGGTGCCGCTGGCGCACAGCAGCACATCCTGGCCGTCCTTGTTCTTCACCTTTTCCTCGGGAAGCACGCTATGGGAGTGGCCGTCCAGCATCGCGTCGATGCCGGTGGTGTGGGTGATCACGTCGGTGGACATCCAGGGGGCGGTCTCACCGGCAATGCCCAGGTGAGCCAGCGCTACCACGTAGTCCGCGCCTTCGGCCCGGGCTGCGTCCACGGCCGCCTGCACGCCAGCGTACAGCTCCTCGCCGTCGCCGCCCTGCATGAAGCCGTAGATGAAGTTGCCGTTTTCATCCTGGAAATAAATGGGGGTGGAGGAGGTGATGGTCTTGGGGGTGCAGATACCCACATAGGCCACCTTTACGCCGTCGTATTCGATGATCTTGTAGGGGTCAAAGACGGGCTTGCCTTCCTTGACAAAGTTGCAGGATACATAGGGGAAGTTAGCCGTGCCGACCAGCTCCATGAAGCGGTCCATGCCATAGTCAAACTCATGGTTGCCGGGGATGGCTACATCGTACTTCATCTGGTTCATGATATCAATGATGTAGGAGCCAGTGGACAGCGTGCCGATAGGCTCGCCCTGGATCGCGTCGCCGCAATCTACCAAGGTCACGTAGCTGCCTTCGTCTACCAGCTTATCCCGGTAAGAAGCCAGGCCTGCATAGCCGATGGCTTCATCCACGCCGCAGTGCACATCGCTGGTAAACATCACCATGATGTCCTTTGAAGGTGCAGCCGCAAAGGCGCTGGAAGCGCCGGTCAGCAGGGTAAGGGCCAGTAGTAATGCAAAAATTTTTCTCATACGTTTGAAAACCTCCTTACATCCATACAGTATAGAGTTGTGGGAACGTAGCTTAATTATACCATATAGGAGCAGGATTGTCACGAGGGGCTTATGGGTCTTTTCTATTTTAAGAAGCCGTCAATAATGCGTGCCTCCGCCTCCTCCGGCGTAAGCCCCAGGGTCTGCAGCTTGATGAGCTGCTCCCCGGCGATCTTCCCGATGGCCGCCTCGTGGATCAGCGATGCGTCCACGTGGGCCGCCATAAGCGCGGGGGCCGCGTACACCCGGCCCTGGTCCACCAAAATGGCATCGCAGGCGGAATGGCCCTTGCACCGGGCGTTGCCGTTCACGGCGGAGCGGAACTCCTGGTAGGAGTGGCCCCGGGCCACGGAGCGGGAGATCAGGTCCACGGCGCTGTCGTCGCCGTCCATAGCGACCACAAAGTCCGTTTCCGCCCGCTGCTGGCCCTCGGTCATGATGCGCTCCCGCACCAGCAGCCTGGCCCCCTGGCCCACCACGGCCTGGGTCTTGCGGATGGAGCTGTCCACCCCGCCTAGCTGCAGGGTGTCGATCTCGATGACGGCATCCTCCTTGAGCACGATGTCGGTAATGGGGTCAATGCGTCGTTTGCCGGTGCCCTCTCCCTGGCCTACGTGCTTTTCCTCGTAGATCACGTGGGCGCCTTTTTCCAGCACAAAGCGGTGTATGCCGTTGTGCCGGGCATCGCTGCCATCGTCGGTGTGCACGCCGCAGCCTGCCACGATACGCACCTTCGCGTTTTCACCGATGATAAAATCATTATATACCAGGTCGTCCACGCCGCCGCGGGTCACCACAGCAGGGATAAAGACCACCTCGTCCTGGGTTCCCGGGGCTACCTCAATGATCAGGCCAGGGCCGTCCTGCTTGCTTTCGATGCGGATGTTCCGGGAGCTTTCCCGGCCCGCGCAGGCCCCATCCTCTCGGATGTTGAATGCGCCCTTGAAGCCTCCATCCCAGTCCGCTACGATGGAGAGCAGCTTTTCGGTGATCTTGTTCATGCGCCCACCTCTTTATGCCCTTTGGCCTCCAGCGGGCAGAAGCTCTGCTTTTCGTCCTGCCAAAGGGTGGGCAGCACTTCCTCCCGGCTGCCGGCCATGCGCACCCGGCCATCGGCCACCACCACGATCTGGTCGGCGATATCCAATATCCGCTCCTGATGGGAGATCACCAGCAGCGCCTCCCCGTGCTCCTTTTTCAGCCGCTCAAAGGCGCTGATCAGGCTGGTGAAGCTCCACAGGTCAATGCCTGCCTCCGGCTCGTCAAAAACGATCAGCTTCATATTGCGGCGGGCCAGCACCGAGGCGATCTCAATGCGCTTGCACTCGCCGCCGGACAGGCTGCCGTCCACGTCCCGGTCGATATACTCGTGGGCGCAAAGGCCCACCTCTGCCAACAGGCGGCAGATGGTCTTTTCGGAAAGGGCCTGCCCCGCCGCGATCTCCAGCAGCTCCCGGACCTTTAGGCCTTTAAAATGCACCGGCTGCTGAAACGCGTAGCCGATGCCGTTTTGCGCGCGCTTGGTAATATCCCAATCCGTAATGTCCACGCCGTCCAGGTAGATATGGCCCTTAGTGGGCTGCCGAAGCCCAGCGATAAGCTTAGCCAGGGAGGTCTTGCCGCCGCCGTTGGGGCCGGTGACCACCGTGAGCTGCCCTGCCGATACCGTCAGGTCGATCTCCTGGATAATGGTCTCGCCTGTGGGAAGCGTCCAGCCGATCTTCTTTAGTTCAAGCATCAAAATTCTCCTGTGCGGGTTTTTCCGCTGCGGGCGCTTGCCCGTTTTCCTCAAAAACATAGTATTGGTTTTTGCCCAGGTGCTTGGCCTTGTACATGGCGCTGTCGGCCTGCTTGTACAATTCCTCATATTCCACATCCCCGGAAGGGGCGATGCCGATGCTCACCGTGCACTCTACGGAGCTGGGCTCCTTGAGCATGGACAGGATGGTCTCCGCCTTGGCCTTGGCAGGCCCCGGGTCAGGCACATCCCGCATGTAGATCACAAATTCATCGCCGCCGATCCGCCCAGCGCAGTCGTCGCTGCGGAACACCTCCTGCAATATCCGGCCGATCCGCCGCAGCACCATGTCCCCGGCATCGTGGCCCTGGGTGTCGTTGATCCGCTTGAAATTATCCACATCCAGCATAAAGAAATAGCCCTTGTCCCCCCGGCGCAGCAGGGACATGACGTATTTTTCAAAGCCCACGCGGTTCATAAGGCCGGTGAGGGGGTCGGTGCGGTTTTGCTCGATGAGCTTTTGCTCCTTGGTCTTTGACTGGCTGATATCCTGTAGCTTGCCGATAAGGGTCTTGGGCCCCTTGCCGTTATCCAGGGCTTGGACCTGGCACTCGCACCAAAAGGGCTTGCCATCCGTGCCCACAAAGCCCAGCTCCAGCTGGCAGTCCTCGGTGGAATGCTCCATGGCCGCCAGGGCATCCCGGAACTTGCGCACGCTCTTGGGGAGCAGCGTTTCGAATTCCCGGGTGCTCAGGCGGGTGAGGACGGGGCCATCCAGCGGCAGCAGCCGCATCACATTGGGGGTGAAGGTGACGGTGTCGGTATCAAAGCTGTATTCAAACAGCACAGTATCGGAGAAATTGGAAAGGGCGGTATACCGCCGCTGCTCCTGCGCCCGCAGGCGCTGATGCCGCCGGAACTGCGCAAATATAGTGACACCCACGACAATAGCCAGCGCGATGATGGTAATGAACAGCAGCAGCGTGGTGGTCCACAGATTATCCGAAACGGTGGAGATGGAATCCGCCCGTAGGATGCGCAGGATGTTCCAGTTGTTATGCGTCAGGGAAACGCTTGTGCAATAATAGCCCTTATCTGTCACGTCCAGGCTGAGGGTGGCGGAGCCGTCGCTGGCAAAGGCTTCGCTGAGGGCCGCGAGGGTCTCTTCCCCCGAGCCCCATTCCCGCAGGATATCCAGGGCGTTTTGGCCGATCTCATCCTTGGAGCCGTCGCAGTATAGGATCTTGCCATCGCCGCCTACCAGGTACTGCTTGCGTACCTCATGGGTCTGGGGTATCTGCACAAGATCTATCAGCTCTTCTGCCTCCACAGTGCATATCAGTACACATTTTTCCCCCTCCTGGTCCACGGGGACGCAGAGGCCGAATATATAGTTTTGCAAGGAATCAAACCAAAGGACGTCGGATATGACTACCTCGCCTTCGGCCAGCTGCTTTTCCAGGTTGGCAAAGGTGGACGCAGGCACATAAGCTCGCAGCTCCTCCAGCGTCAGGTAGAACATGCGGCGCTTGTTCCCTTCCCCAAGCTGGTTAAGGGTGGTGCGCAGGTCCCGCTCGTGACGGTACAGCTTGTATTGCACCAGGATCGCTGCGGAATCCTCCAGCTGCTCCTTATAGGCGGCCACGCGGGTATAGGCCTCCGCGCTTTGCCCAGCGGCATAGGCGGTAAAGGAGGCCTGCTTCATTTCCTCAAAATGGTTTATATATTGCGCACGGTAGTTAAGCATCAGGATAACGCTTAAGGAGACCAGCAGCACTAAACAGCAGCACAAAATAGCTATCTGGTTGCGGCTGTTTTTGGCTTCCTGGTTCATGGGTGGCCCTCCTCTTCCTGGGTAAAACTAGGGAGCACATGTATAAAGATAGTATTCATTTTATCATGAGAGAGCCTGTTTGAATAGGGGGTGTTTCATAAGGTATTGTTTTTTTTGTGAAAACGTTGGCAATAAGGGAAAGGGTGGCATCCGCTCCTACAGCTCCACCACCCTGGTACACACGCTGTCCAGGAAAGCCCGATCGTGCTCGACGAGGAGCATGGTGGGCTGAAATGCGCATAACAGCTGCTCCACCTGGCCCCGGCTGAGGATATCAATGTAGTTGAGGGGTTCATCCCAGACGTAAAGGTGGGCAGGCTCGCAGAGGCTTTTGGCCAGGAGGATCTTTTTCTTCTGGCCCTGGCTAAGCTCGGAGAGGTCCTTGTCGAACTGCTCCCGGCCAAAGTCCATGTTGCGCAGGATGGCCTTGAAGAGGGTCTCATCCAGGTGGTGCTCGGATAAAAAGGCCCGGAGGTCGCCGCGGATGCCGTCGGTGGACTGGGGCACATAGGAGAGGGTGAGGCCGCTGGCGATATACACGTCGCCCCGCAGGGCATCCGATAGGCCACAGAGGGTCTTTAGGATGCTGCTCTTGCCTGCGCCGTTGGCCCCGGCCAGGGCAATGCGCTCGCCCTGGTTCAAAGCAAAGGTAAGGCTATCGCAAACGATCTTGTCGTCATACTGGACAAAGCCGTCCCGAACCTCGATAAGCCGCTGCTTGGGGTGGGCCAGGGGGGAGAGCTTTAAGGTGCCGACGGACTCCACGTTTTTCAGCAGCTTGCTTTTTTCCTCAATGGCCCGCTCCTGGCGCTTTTGGGTGCTTAAGGAGCGCTTCATCATGTCCGCGCTGCGGGCGCCGATATAGCCCTTGTCGTAGGCCATATCCCCGGCAATGTGATACTTGGTCTTTTCAATATTGCGGCTCCACTCGGCGGTGCGGCGGGCGCTTTCCTCCAGGCGGCGGATGTCCTTTTTCAGGCGCTGGTTCTCGTCCATTTCGTACTGGTTCTGCCGGTCCATATCCTCGGCAAAGGTATCGTAGTCGCCCTTGCGCACCACGATATCCCCCTTGTTTAGGGATAGGATATGGTCCACGCAGCGGTTGAGGAAGGCCCGGTCATGGCTGACCAGCAGAAAGCCATCCTTTTGCCGCAGGTACTCCGCCACCATGGCCCGGCCATGAATGTCCAGGTGGTTGGTAGGCTCGTCGATGAGGGGGTAGGCATCCTCCCGGGCGAAGAGCGCCGCCAGCTGGGCCTTGGTCTGTTCGCCCTTGCTGAGGGTCTCATAGGGGCGGTAGAGGACGTCCTCGTCCACCTCCAGCAGGTTCATCTCCCGCCGAAACTGCCATTCCGGTGCCTCCGGGGCCATTTCCTGCATCACAAACAGGGTCAGCTGGCCCTCGTCCGTCACCTGAAAGGGAAAGTACACCGGGGTCAGGGGCATACTGATATCCCCCTGATAGCTCAACCCGCCCATCAGCAGCCGCAAAAGGGTGGTCTTGCCCCGGCCGTTGCGGCCCACCAGGCCCAGCCGCCAGCGGGTGTCCAGGTCGATGGAGGCATTGTCAAAAATCGTATCGTAGCTGCCTTCGTAGCCGAAGGTAAGATTGTGTATAGTAAGTCGCGCCATTTTTCATTCCTCCTTGTCAGGGCTAAGCCCATACCTCAAATGAATATTTCGAGGAAAGAAAAATGCGCAAAAAAACAGAGCCGCAAGCGGCGCTCTTTTCCTGCCATAACAGCACAGCCCATCCTGCTTCAGGATAGGAATACCGTTCTTTCCCCTGTGATTTTGGGAAATGGCAGGGTCATTTGCGCATCTTTTCAGCTCCGTTCTAAAAGCAATAGCCAGTACAAGGGTAGGATAGCACGGCGTAGGTTCAGTGTCAAGTAGCCACGGCTTGTTTTCAGGCCCAAAAAACACCACCTGGCCCTTAAAGGACCAACGCCCCCAAATATGCAAAGGCGCAAGCCGCCACCGCCACGGTGAGCAGCCCCTTGCCCATCCATCCCAGGATGCCTGCGGCCGCCAGCCCGCACAGGGCCCCGGGCAGGCTGCCGGTGCTGCCGAAGATGGCGGGGAAGGTCATGGCCCCCAGGACCGCATAGGGCACGTAGTAGAGGAAGGACTGGATAAACCGGTTCTGGATACGGCCGCGAACGGCCACCAGCGGAAGCATGCGGATGAGATAGGTGACCCCCGCCATTACCAAAAGATAGAGAAAAAATTGCTCATTGTCCATCAGGCATGGACCTCCTTTTCGGGGGCATCGGGCAGGCTATCGGCGGGCTTTGCCTCTGCCTCTGTCTCTGCCTCTTCCTCTTCCTCTGGCAAGGCTTCCGCCGAGGGCGGGGCCTGGGCTTCCTCTGGCCCCTGGGGGAAGATAATGGCCGCCAGGGCCGAGGCTGCCACCGCGCAGATAATGATGCGGAAGCCGCTGGTCAAAAAAGCAAAGCTGGGCGCGTAGGTGAACAGGCAGCTGAGGCCCACCGCCGTAAGCACCGCCAGCCGGATCTCCTTGCGGGCCCGGAAGGGCGGCAGCACGATGGCCAGGAACATGCCGTATATGGCGATGCCCAGGGCGCTGGTAAGGGCAGCGGGCAGCAGCCCTCCGGCCACGGCCCCCAGGAACGTGCCCAGGGCCCAGCCCACATAGGGGGCCGTTTGTCAGGCCGTAGAGGTAAGCCCTGCCCACCTTCCCAGGCTGGCCGGAGGCCACCACGAACACCTCGTCCGTATTGCAAAAGGAGATCGTCAGCCGGTGAAAAAGGGTCATGCTCTGGTCCAGCTTTTGGCCCAGAGACAGGCTCATGAGGGCATAGCGAAGGTTTATGACCAGCTGGGTCAGGGCCATTTCCATAAGGCCGCCGCCGGTGGCCATCAGGTTAAGCCCGGCCACCTGCCCCGCGCTGGTGACGTTCAGCAGGGAGATCAGCAGGGCCTGCCAGGGGTAGAGGCCTACAGCTGCCGCCTGGATACCAAAGGCAAAGGATACCGACAGGTATCCCAGGGCAATGGGCAGGCCATGTAAAAGTCCTTTTTTATAGAGCGATGGCAATGTGACCACTTCCTCTTTAGCGTTGACCGTCATTATATAGCCCCCAGCTCCATCCCCGCGCACAGGCCGTCCACCGCCGCGCTGATGATGCCTCCTGCGTATCCGGCGCCCTCCCCCAGGGGATACAGGCCGACAAAAACGCTTTGCCGCTGCGGATCCCGCAGCAGGCGCACTGGCGCGGAGGAGCGGGTCTCCGGGGCGGTAAGGAGCGCGTCCGGATGATCAAAGCCCTTAAGCTTCTGGCCCAGCCTTGGCAGGGCGAAGCGCAGGTCATCCGCCACAAAGGCGGGCAGGCACGGGGCGATATCCCAAAGGGCCACCCCAGGGCGGTAGGAGGGCGTAACGCTGCCCAAGGCGTGGCTGGGCTGCCCCGCCAGAAAGTCCCCTACCCGCTGGCAGGGGGCGGCGAAGCTGCCGGTCAGCGCGTAGGCAGCTTCCTCCAGCCTCCGCTGAAAGGCTGCCCCGGCCAGGGGATGCTCGCTGCCAAAGTCCTCCGGCTTCACGCCCACCAGCACCGCCGCGTTGGCGTTGGTGCCGTTTCGGGCGTGCTGGCTCATGCCGTTTACATTGACAGTGCCCGGTTCATGCATGGCCCCTATCACCTGGCCGCCGGGGCACATGCAAAAGGTATATACCCCCCGGCTATCCGGGGTGTGCACGTTCAGCTTGTACTCCGCCGGTGGCAGGGCGGGATGCTCGCATATGCCGCCGTACTGGGCCCGGTCGATGTCCCTTTGCAGATGCTCTATCCGGCAGCCCACCGCAAAGGCCTTGGCCTGCATGGGCAGCCCCATGCCGTATAGCCACTGGTAGGTATCCCGGGCGCTGTGGCCAATGGCCAGACAGATGGTGTCGGTATCAAGGCTCTCCTCTTGGCGGCTCATGCTCTGCTGACCGCCGCTGACCACCCGGGCGGCTTTTACCTTGCCATCCTTAAGCGTGATGCCCGTCAGCTTAAGGCCAAAGCGGACCTCGCCTCCCAGGGCCTCCAGCCGTCCTCGAAGGGCCGCCAGCACTCGGCGCAGCTCATCCGTGCCGATATGGGGCCGCTGGGCAGTGAGGATCTCCTCCGGCGCGCCGCAGGCCGCAAAGGTCTGGAGCACGGTGCGGATGTGCGGGCTGCTTAACCCGCAGGTGAGCTTGCCATCGCTAAAGGCGCCCGCACCGCCCTCGCCAAAGAGCACGTTGCTCTCCGGGTCTAGCACCCCGTTGTCTGCAAAGGCATCCAGGTCCAGGGCCCGCTTTTCCACAGGCTGGCCCCGCTCCACCAGGATGGGCCGCGCCCCCCGCGCCGCCAGCGCCAGCGCGCAAAACAGCCCCGCAGGCCCTGCGCCCACCACCACGGGGCGAGGCTTTCCTTTGGGCCAGGGGGACAAGGGCAGGCGGAACACGTCCACCTCCGCAGGCTTTTCTGCCTGGGGGATATAGGCCACCTGATTGGGCCTGAAGCGCCCCGCCAGGGACTGCTCCATGGCAGGGCCGCCGGAAAGCTCCGCATCCGCAGTAAGGGTAAAATGCACGTCCCCCTTGTCCCGGGCGTCCACGCTGCGCTTTATGAGCGTTGCTTTATTTATTTTTTCTGGAGTCACACGAAGGGCCTTTGCGCACAGGGCCTTAAGCATATCCTCATCAAACAGCTCTGCCGCATCCAGCGGCAGCCTGAGTTGGTGTACCCGAAGCATACCCGGCCCCCTTATGGCTTTTCGCTCTGATATATCCCTTGCCTGCTGCTTTGCAGCGGTCCATGGGTCTTACTTAAACAGCTCCGCTGCCTTGGCCATATTATCTATAATGGAGACCCCAAAGGGGCAGCGGCCCTCACAGCTGCCGCAGGCGATACACTCGTCCCCGTGATGGCCCAGGCTATGGTAGTGGGAGCGGATGGACGGGGGAATATGGCCTTCGTTCAGCCGCGCAATGTCCAGGTACTTGTTCACGGCGGCGATGTCGATCTCGCTGGGGCAGGGCAGGCAGTGGTTGCAGTATACGCAGCTGCCCTTGAAGTTCTTGCTGGCTGTGCCGATAATGGCGGAATAGTCCCGCTCCTCATCGCTAAGGGTCAGGTAGCGCATAGCGTCCTCCACCTCCGCCCGGGTCTTGCAGCCCAGCATGGTGCTGGCCACGGCAGGCCGGGTGAGGGCATAGTGGATGCACTGGGCGGCGGTAAGGGGCTGCCCAAAGGGGGTGTGCTCCTTGGAAAGCAGCTTGCCTGCGCCCAGGGTCTTCATCACGGTGATGCCCACGCCCTTTTGCTCGCACAGGCGGTACAGCTTGGCCCGCATAGGGTCGATGCCCTGAAGCAGCGATGCGTCAAAGCCGGTCTCCAGCGCGTCCAAGGCGTATTTTTCGGCTGGGTACATGTCAAAAGCCGGATTGATGCTGAACATCATCAGCTCCGGCACCCCAGTCTCCACCACCTTAATGGCGGTCTCCGGGTTATGGGCGCTAAACCCGATATGGCCAATATCGCCGTTCTTTTTCAATTTTTGCACGTAGCTTATGAACTCGGTCTCAAATACGCCCTGGTAATCCTCCTGGGAGTCGATGAAGAACATCATGCCCAGGTCGATATACCCGCCAAAGGTCCGCAGCATATCCTCAAAAAAGCGCTGGACCGTGGGCATATCCCGGCTGATATCGTACTGCTGGCCCACATTTGTGGAGCCGATATGCCCCTGGATCAGCACGTCCTTGCGGCGGTCGCCCAGGGCGGTGGCGATATTCTTTCGCACCTCCGGCCCCGGCATGAACACATCCAGTATATTGACCCCGTTTTCCAGGGCGGCGTCGATGGTCTCCTGCACCTGGGGCAGTCCGGCCCCGTCCAAATGCTCGCAGCCCAGGCCGATAACGCTGGCCTCCAGCCCTGTTTGTCCCAGCTTTCTATATATCATACGCTCGCTCCCTTTTTAACGGCTCATGGCCTTGATCGTCTAGTGCTGTGGAATAGCTCTATTGTAATCCATGGCCCAGGGAAAAGCAAATGCTAGTTGACCGAAGGGCGGGCGGCGCCGTAGTTTGCGTTATATGCGCTGGTACCAGCTTGCGAGCACATATATCCCCTTTGTACCCAAAGGGGGTGTCCCAACGCATGTTGAGACACCCCCTCCTGCTCACCGCTTCTTACATTCCAATAGAGATCGGCGGAATATCCAGGCTGCTGTCGACCAGCTCGCCGTCCTCCCAGCGGGCGGGTATCCGCGTGCCATCCGGCGCGATATATAAGCCATCGCCGGTGAGACGGTCAAAGTCCCAAAAACCGATATAGGTATGCAGGGCTTGCTCTTCGTCCTTTATCGCCATCATGCCATTGCCGCAGAACATTTCCATTTCATAACCGCCTATGTATAGCCAGCTTTTGCCATCGCACAGCATCACATGGCCGCCGGCAAGTTGCTCATCCTCCGTTATCGTGGCTACGGCGGCCTCATCGCCAAACTCCACCTGCGCTATATACTTGACCTCTGCCGTGCCTACTTTCTCAAAGGAGACCTGCTCGTCATTTTCGTATAGACATTGATATCGCACGCCATCGGCGGCCACATAATCGCATTGGCCTTCACGCTTATTGTCCTTAAAGGCTCCCATTAGCCGGCTGCCATCTTCATAATACAGGATACAATCGCCCTGAAGCATCCCGTCCTTAAAAAAGCCAAAGGCCACTTCTTCTTGGTCTGTCCCGTCTGCGCTGGGGCCGACCCGCATGCCAAACCCTGTACAGCTGTTTTTTTCCAGCGTGCCCAAATACCAGCTCCCTTTGCCTATTTCAAAAAAACCAAGGGTAGAGGCTTTCCCGTCTGCGTCAAACAGGCCGTAGAGCGTGCCGTTATCCATGACGACCTTTCTTTCCTGGGCAGGGGAATCCGAAAGGAATCGGATCACCAGGTCCCGGATATCGGAGCCGTCCGCTTCCTCCGCTTGCGCCACCGTTGCCATAGCCATCAACAGAACCACCAGGATCGTAAGGACAAGACATATAGTTTTTTTCATTTTCTATCCCTCCATGAGTATTTTAACATATAGTACCATAGGTCGTTATTCATTTATTGAACTCATTTCCGCACCGTTGAAATTAGCTTGTAAGTTTTTCCTTCCTCGTGTAAAATAAAGGCGAAGCTAGTCGAAAGGTCTTGATCTACTCTCAAGCAAGGATGATTCTTTCATGAAAAAAATGCTCATCGGCTATGCGCTCTTTTTCGGTCTTCTGTTTACCCTATTTTTTGGGGGAAAGCTTCATTTGCTATCTGACAGCGACCAGTACAAATACAAAAGTGAAAATAATGTCAAATACGTCGCCAAGACCCAGGGCAAGACGTTCTATGTATATGACCGGGACCAAGGCTTCCGGGAGACCTTTGTGGTAGGCGTTAATATCGGCTCCGCCAAGCCCGGGTACTTCCCTGGGGATTTTGGCATCACCAAGGCCGATTACATCCGCTGGTTCCATTGGATCGGGGAGATGAACGCCAATACCATTCGGGTCTATGTGGCGCAGATGCCGCTTTTTTATCAGGCCCTGGCCGAGTACAATCATCAGGCGGAGCATCCGCTGTATGTGATGCACGGCGTGTACCTGAACGAAGCGGATATCGCCGCCACCCACGATGCCTTTGCGGATGACGAGAAGATCGCCCAAAGCTTCTATCAGGATGTGCGGGATATCGTGGATATCATCCACGGCAACGCCAATATCCAGGCGAAGACCGGCCATGCCGGGGGCGTATATACGGCGGATATATCCGAGTATGTGATCGGGTGGATACTGGGTATTGAGTGGGAAGCCGAGTTTGTGGACACCACCAACCGCAGCAATCCGGATATCCATAGCTATACAGGGGATTTTATTCAGACCCCTGCCAATACCACCCCCTTTGAGGTGATGCTGGCCCAGGCGGCGGACACGGCCATCGCCTATGAGACCTACCATTATGGCGAGCAGCGGCCCGTGGCCCTGAGCAACTGGGTCACCTCCGACCCCCTGTCCCATCCTGGGGAGCCCAACCCCCTGGTAGAGGATGGCGTTACCGTGGATATGGAAAATATCCTGCCCACTAAGCGCTTTGAGGCGGGGCTGTTCGCCTCCTACCACGTATACCCCTACTACCCGGATATGTTCAACTACGAGCAGGAATACCTCAAGGACGGCAATAAAAACACCTACCAAGCCTACCTTAACGAGCTGAACGCCTACCACAGCATGCCTGTGGTGGTGGCGGAGTTCGGCATCCCTGCCGCCCGGGGCATCGCCCATGTAAACCTCCACTCCGGCCTGAACCAGGGCCACGTGACCGAGGAGGAGCAGGGCGAAATGCTGGTCTCCATGCTTACGGATATTCAGGCTACGGGCTGCGCCGGGGCGCTGGTGTTCTCCTGGCAGGATGAATGGTTCAAAAAGACTTGGAATACTATGGATTTCGACATAGACGAGCGGCGCCCCTTCTGGCTGGACGTGCAGACCAACGAGCAGCGCTTCGGTCTTTTGTCCTTCGACCCTGGCAAAAAAACCTCCGTATGCTATGTGGACGGGGACATCTCCGAATGGAAAAGGGAGGACCGCATCACCGGGGAAGGCCCTGTGGGGCTGTCGGTGAAAAGCGACGAGGCGTACCTGTACCTGCTGGCGGAGGTGGAGTCCTTTGATACCGAACGCTACTGGGTGGCCATCGACACCATCCCCGGCCAGGGCAGTCGCTACTATCAGGGGCAGGACCTGGGGGTGGAGGCGGACTTCCTGCTGGTGATAGACGGGAAGGATAATACCACCGTCCTGGTGGACCCCTACTACGACACTACCTATTATAACTACGGCGTGGCCGCCTCTGTGATGCCGAGAAACGAGCTGTACGAGCAAAAGGGCACCGGACAGTTCCACCCCATTACGCTGCTGCTCAGCCGCGGGATCTACGCTCCCCAGACCGGGGAGGCGGTACCGTGGGAAAGCTTTGATACCGGAGCCCTGCGCTTTGGCGTGGCCAACCCCGCGCTTCCCGGGTACGATTCCATAGCGGATTTTTACACCGCAAACGGCACCCAGCTGGAGTTCCGCCTGCCCTGGCTGCTGCTGAACGTGACGGACCCTTCCTCCGGGCAGATCATCGGCGATATGTATCAAAACGGCGGCATAGTGCCCCAGGCCGCTGGGCCGGTGTCCTTTTCCATTTTGAAGGCTGGGCCAGCAGGCCTTAGCGCCCTGGATAAGGCCCCCATCCCCTCCGGCACGTATGAGTGGCCCCGCTGGGATATGCCCACAAGCCACGAGCGGCTGAAAAGCGCCTACGCTATTTTGCAGGCGCAGCTGGCGGATATCCCCCGGGCTGAGGTGCGGGCCTTCTCCCCCTTTGAGATCTTCTGGCATCAGTGGAACGAGACTTCCTTTTCCTCCATTGCCTCTTGGTTCCCCATCCAGCCTGTCCTCAACTACCTCATTGCCTTCCTATCCTCCGTGATCCTGTATTTCTTCCTGGTGCTGGTGGTGATCCACGTGGCAAGCACCCTTAAGGAAAAGCGGGAGCAACGGATCATAAACGGCATCCAGCGGGCCGTGAAGGGGCCACAGCAAGCCCTTCCCGCCCGGAAGGCCCTTAAGCAGGCCGGGCTGCGCAGCCCCTTCTCCTTCTATGGGCTTACCCTGCTGGAGGCGGCCATGCAGCGGTTTTCCTCCGAGGATATCCAGCGCCTGCGGGACTGGATGCTGGAAGCCGGTCTTCTCAAAAAAGCAAGCCGCACCCTGAAACGCCACAACCAGCATCACCAGATGCTGCTGCTCAAGCTTTTAGGCGATCTGGGCGTGAACCATTTTAACAGCCTTATCCCGGGCCTGATGGCCCGCCACCCCAAGAACCTGGACTTTGCCTACCAGGGCCTTCTGACCCTTGCCCAGACCGGGGATGCGCAGCGGATGGCCCAGCTGCTGCTGTCCTCCAGGACCGTGCCGCCTCTGTCCTTTAGGAGCCTGCAGGAGATCCTCAAGGCCTACTCCGGCCCTAAGCAGCAGCTGTACGAAAAGCTGCTGCGCTCGGAGGATGCCCTGGTCCGTCGGCTGTGCGTGAAGCGGGCCGGGCAGGAGGGCCTTAAAAAGCTGGCTCCGTCCATCATGCCCATGATGGACTCGGGCAATTTTAACATGGTGCTGGACGCGGCCCGGACCCTGGGCCTCCTTAAATATGAGAAGGCAGGCCCCCGCATTGAAAAGCTGCTGGCCCATCAAAGGTGGGAGGTGCGCTCCATTGGCGTGGAGGCCCTCAGCGCCATTGATGTGGAAAAATACAAGCCCGCGCTTTTGAGGCTGATCCACGACCGGGAGTGGCAGGTGCGCTCCAAGGCCGCCCGGGCCTTGAGCCACGTGCGAGATACCCAGGCCGTGCTTTCAGCGGTCACCGCCTCTGGCGACCGCTACGCCCTGGAAATTTTGGAATACATGCTCACCGCCAGAGCGATATGGGAGGTGCAGGATGCATAATACTTTGTTGCAAAATGCGGTGCTGCTTATCAACGTGCTGTCGCTGGTATATGTGATCGCGGTCAACTCCCTGTACCTGTTTCAGCTGGTGTCCTCCGCGCTGAGCCTGTCCCGCTACGTCAAGCAGGACAAGTACGCGGACCGCATCCGCTTTGCCGATTCGGAAAATACCATCCCCCTGTCCTTGCTGGTGCCTGCCTACAACGAGGAGGCCACCGTGGTGGACAACGTGCGCAATCTCCTGGCGCTGGATTTTCCGGAGTACGAGGTCATCGTCATCAACGACGGCTCCAAGGATGCCACCATGGAGCTGCTTATTACCCATTTCGACCTCATTGCCGTTAACCAGCCCATCAAGCGCTCCATCCAGACCCAGAATGTCAAGGCTGTATACCGTTGCCTGCAGTACCCTAACCTGGTGGTCCTGGACAAGGAAAACGGCGGCAAGGCGGACGCCCTCAACGCGGGCATCAATGTTTCCCTGTACCCGGTCTTCGTCTCCATCGACGCGGACTCGGTCCTTGAAAAATCCTCCCTGATGAAGATCATCATGCCCTTTGTGAAGGATCACCGGCTGGTGAGCGTAGGCGGCATCGTGCGCATCGCCGACGGCTGCCGGGTGGAAAACGGCGAGCTTACGGATATCGACCTTTCCAAAAAGCCCCTGGTGAATCTGCAGACCGTGGAATACCTTCGCGCCTTTTTGACCGGACGTATCGGCTTTGACGCTATGGGCATCCTCCTGATCGTATCCGGGGCCTTTGGCGCGTTCAGCAAACAGGCGGTCATCGAGGTAGGCGGGTACACCCTGGGCACCATCGGCGAGGATATGGAGCTGGTGGTAAAGCTGCACGAATACATGCGCAAAAACAAGCGGGACTACGCCATCAAGTTTCTGGCGGACCCCGTCTGCTGGACTCAGCCCCCGGAGCGCCTTTCGGACCTGCGCAAGCAACGCAAGCGCTGGCAGATCGGCCTTTTGTCCTCCCTGATGATGCACTGGCGCATGCTCTTCAACCCCAAATATGGCCGCATCGGCATGATCGCCCTGCCCTATTACTGGATATTCGAGGTCATTGGCCCCTTCCTGGAAATGGTGGGATATATCACCGTGCCCATCAGCTATATTTTCGGCATCATCAACCTGAACTTCTTCATCGCCTTCTATGCCGTGGCCGTGCTGTATGGCATCGTGCTGTCCATCGGCTCCCTGCTGCTGGAGGAAAACACCTTCAAAAAATACCCCAGCCTGAAGCAGCTGTGCAAGCTCACCCTTTATTCCATCATCGACAACTTCGGCTACCGGCAGCTTAACAGCATCTTCCGGGTGGAGGCCATGCTCACCTATCAAAAGAACAAGAACAGCTGGGGCTCCATGAAGCGCAAGGGCTTTGCGGGCGGGCAGGAGGCCAAGGCGCAGGCTGCGGAGCAGGCCACGGAGCAGGCCACGGAGCAGGCTGTGGAGCAGGCCATGGAATAGATCACGGAGCAGACTGTGGAACAGGCCACGGAGCAGGTGTGAGGGGCCTGGGCTTGTGCAGATATGCATTTTTCTACGATTTCTACAATTTCTACAATCTTTCCACGATCTTGAAAAAAACTCTTGACAGAAGCCCCTGGCCTATCATATAATATCTCGTGCAGCACTGCTGTAAGTGTTGGGGAATTGTGTAACGGCAGCACCTACGACTCTGACTCGTATTGTCTAGGTTCGAATCCTAGTTCCCCAGCCATTTTTTTGGCTCCATGGTCAAGCGGTTAAGACGTCGCCCTCTCAAGGCGAAATCAGGGGTTCGATTCCCCTTGGAGCTGCCAAATGAAGTCCCTTAGCCACAAAGGCTTGAGGGACTTTTCTTTTTTACTCGCGACGCACTTATGACGCACTTTTTGACGCAATTCTTAGCTTTACCAGCCCACTACCCCCCTACCCCCCTGCCCCCACGCCGTACCAGCGCGTATACAGGGGTGGGCGGTCTCCAGTCTTTTCCCCTGGTTAGGACCTTTCCCGCAAATGCTTATTCGTTATTTTAAGCAGCACGGCGATATCAATAGGCTTTGCAATATGGCCGTTCATGCCGGCGGCAAGGCATTTTTGGATGTCCTCATCAAAGGCGTTGGCGGTCATGGCGAGAATCGGAACGGTTTGGGCCCAAGGCGTATCCAGACTGCGGATCAGCTTTGTGGCCGCATAGCCATCGACCAGCGGCATTTGGACATCCATATAAATGAGATCGTACTTTTCCGGGTCCGCCTTGAACATATCGTAGGCTTCCTGCCCGTTTATTGCGCTTTCGATCCGCGGCCCAAAGGGCTCCAGCAGCGTTTCAATGATCTCCCGGTTTATGGTGATATCCTCAGCCATCAAGAAGGTGTGGCCTGAAAAATCATATGCCGGGTCGGCCATTGTCCGCTTATTCGCTATATCGACCCCCTGGCTCTTTTCACAGGCCTGTGCTAAAAACTCAAAAGAAAAGGTGCTTCCCTTGCCATCGGTGCTTTCCACCCCTATTTCTCCGCCCATCATCCGCACGATCCGCCGCGAGATGGCAAGGCCCAGGCCCGTCCCGCCAAAGCGGCGGGAAATACTGCCGTCCGCCTGCTGGAAGGGCTCAAAGAGGCTTTTCTGTTGCTCCTGTGTCATTCCAATACCGTTGTCTGATACCGAGATGCGCACCCAGGCCTGCGCGTCCAGCATTTCGACCAAAGCAGCCGTAAGGACCACCTGGCCGCCATCTGGCGTAAACTTCACCGCGTTGGACAAAAGATTTATTATCACCTGGGAAATGCGCAGTCTGTCTCCGTGCAGCTTGATATGCATATCCTCGGATATATCAAATTTTACAGTCTGCTGCTTTTCCTTGACCCGGGGGATGATGATATCCCGGCAGTCCTTTAGCATATCCTCAAAGGCAAAATCCTCAAAATGCAGCTCCAGCATATTGGCTTCGATCTTTGACATGTCCAGCACATCATTGATCGTGCCTAACAATTGATGGGATGCGCTGTCCAGCTTATCCAGGGAATAATGGATCTTATCAAGGTCTGTTGCGTTTCTTGCAATATAGGTCAGGCCGATGATGGCGTTCATAGGGGTCCTGATCTCATGGCTCATATTGGCCAAGAATTCACTTTTCGCTTGTGAGGCGGCTTCAGCGGCTTCCTTAAGCTGGATCAGTTCAACATTCTGTTTGTTGATCTCGGCGATCATTTGCTTATAATTGCTAACGTCCGTATGGGAAAGCACAAAGCCCGCAGATCGGCCCCGTTTGATGATAAAATCCTTTGTAATTTCAAAATCCCGCTTAACGCCCTCAGCGTCCATAATGGAATACTCGCAGCTGTCAAGCTCTGCGGTGGGCGAAGCCATGCGCTTGAAAACATCCTCTGGGCTATAGGCCACCGAAATGGACTGAATATACGATACTACATCCTGAATGGTAAGGCTGTCTTTATCAAAGTCGTAATGGGGCAGCGCCTTGCAGAAGGCGGGATTGGCATCCTCGATCTGCCCGATGCTGTTCACGATCAGGAAGCCATCGGATACCGTATCAAAAATGCTGGCCTCCGCTGCACTTTTCACATTGAATAAGCGGAACCGTATCGAAAAAAGGCCATAGGACGAAAGGGAGGCCGCAAAGCCCAGGGGGGTGAGGTCGTAATAGTTGACCCGAAATATATTGAGGATATATAGTATGTTTACTACAAACGGAAAGGCGCAGCCCAGCGCCACAAAGAGAAGATGGGGGTACTTCCGCACATTTTTGAGGGTGTAGATCACAAGCAGTATGAACGACAGGCCCAGGGTAAGATAGGAAAAGACACTGTGCACCCAAAAGAGGGGGCCATACGTCCCCGTGCCATTGGGCGCAAAGTTCACGTAGTAAAGCCTGTGCAGCGGATTGGTGAGCAGCGCCGCGATATCCGCCAGCGTTGCTCCGATATAAAACCCAATAAGCACCTTGCTGCTGGCCGCGCTAGAACCAATAAACTGGAGTATATAAAGGAGCATCAAAACCGGCATACAGCAAACGATGACCATGGACATCTGCCCCAGGGCGATAGCATTTTCGGCCCAGGTGATCGCGGCAATGCCGTTCAATAGCGTCCACAGCGACACAAGCGTGCCCATGGCGAAAAAAGTGATCAAATATCTGCTTTTGAGGCCTGCAAACCATACCCTGAACACAATGCAAAGGGTGATTGCCGCAATTATAAAGGAAACAATAAAAAATACCACGACTTTTCACGCCCTCTTTTGTATTTTTAGCAAGCAGGTAAAGCAGATAGTACCAAACCCTTGTAACAGACTGAAACGGATAGCTTTCAATGCGCAGTCAATAGCAAACAGTAAGCATCAATTAGTGAATATTACTATACACTAAAGGAAAGAAACTTACAACCGTTTGTTTTAGGGCCATTATTTTCTCTGTTTTAGGGCTATTATTTCCTCGCCCGTATCCTTACGGGCTTTTGGGTGCCATTCGGCATAGTGATCTCCCCATGGGCGGGGATCGGCGGGGCGGCTTCGCCGCTTTTCTTTGCATCCAGGTCTGCAGGCGCGGCCTCCGCGGCTTCGCCGCCCTCGCCCGCCATCGCCCCGTCGTCCTTCTCCCGGGCGATCTTGTCTGCCTCCAGCACCACCTTGATCAGGTTTAAAAGCACCGGTCCGCCTAATAGGCCCAAAATGCCCAGCCATTTATATCCGGCGTACATGGCGATCATGGTGGCCAGGGGGTATAGGCCCAGGTTCCGGCCCACGATGCGGGGCTCCAGCACCTGGCGGATAATGATGGTGCCGATATATACGCAGGCCATGAAAATGCCCAGAGGCACATCCCCCAGTACAAAGCTGAGGATGGACCAGGGGATCAGGAACAGCCCTGCGCCCACCACGGGCAGCGCGTCCGCCAGACCGATGACCAGCGCGGCCAGCAGGCCGTAGCGCACTCCAAATATCATAAAGGAAGAAACCAGAAACGTGATGATGATCAGGGACACCGTCAGCTGGCTCTTTAGCTGGCCAAAGAGGGACCGGATGAGATTGGTCTTAATGAGGGTCCCGTGCTGGCGCACGCCCAAGGGGAAGGTGCGCTGCAAAAAGCCGCCTATGCGGGACCGATCCGCCGTCAGGTAATAGGTGCCCATAATGGTCATTACGATGGAGAGGATCACATCCACCAGGGACAGGGCGGTGGTAAAGGCCCCGGAGGTGAGCATGGCGGACAGGGAGCCTGCCCATTTCATCAGAGTCTGGCCCAAGGTGAGCACGGCGCTGTTTACCATGTCCATCACATATGGCGGCAAAATATCCTGATACTGGTTGTAGATATCCCGTATCCAGGGCATCACGTCGCTGGATATCCAGGTGATGAGCTGGGGCACGGACCTGACCAGGGTCATCAGCTCCTGCCAAAGGCGGCTGACGGCGGCGGCCATCACCACCGCCACCACGCCGAAAAGGATCAGCATGCCTAAAAGCGTGGCGATGGAGCGCTTGATCTTAAGCTTGGTAAGCCCGGTGGATAAAAGCCGCACAAAGGGCTCCAGCAGCAGGGAAAAGATAAGGCCTACCACAAAGGGCCAGCAGTAGGGGAACAGGCCAAACGCCACACAGGCCAAAAGCAAGGTCACCGCGATCAGCAGGCAGATGCGGGGGATGCCATTCATTTCTTTATTCCAGTTGGAAAGCTTCGTCATGATCGTTTCTTGCATAGGTCGGCTCCTTTAGATAAAATAAGCCCCAGGCGGCGGTGCCGTTTGCCCAGCATGAGTATGGGCCAGACACAAAAATTGTATCCTAATCTATGCCTATTGACAAGGGCAGCCGAAAATGCCAGGCATTTTTTTACAAAGCATAACAGTGGCCCCGGAGGATCGGGGCAAAATATAACAGCGACACCGCATGCGGTATCGCTGTTATAGGCCTGTGGCCTGCAAGTAGGCCCTTAGGCCGGTCACACGGCAGAGGTAGCCTGGGGTTGAGCGGTGGTGGTGCCAGTACCGGTACCCATGCTGGGGCCTGCGATCTGCGCGCTGAGCTCCAGCATTCGGGTCTGCAGCTCCGCAAAGGTGATCTCGGATTTTTGCATCTGCTGAGCCAGCTTCTGGATCTCCTGCACGAGCTTGGTATCGTCGGTCACGTGGATCACGGTGATGGCCTTGTCCGAGGCTTCCACCCGGGCCTGGACCATCTGCTTTAGCCTGTCGGTCAGGCCGCCTTGATACTGGGTATCATACTGGATGCCCACCAGGGCCATGTTGCCGCTTGCTACTACGTCCGCACTGGTCAGCTCGGAAAGCTTTTCTACTTCCTTTTTAATAGCTGTGCTGATGCGGGTAGCATCCTCCAGGGTAGTGATGCCCGCCTGCACGGTGGGGGTCACCGCAGGGACAGGCATGATGCTGGTGGTGGCTGCCGGCGTCAGGCTGGCCAGCGGGCTTGCGCTGGGGCTAGGGCTGGGCATGGTGTCCGCGTTGCTGGTACAGCCGGTCAAAACCGCAACGCTCAGGGCTAAGAGAACCAAGAGAATCCAACTTTTTTTCAATGCTGTTCGCCTCCTCGCGGCTATTGTGTGCAAAAGCCCGAGGCGCTATCAGCGACAATCCTTCCCAAAGCATCGTGTTTTTTCCTTATTTCTTTTCCATGTGGTTTTTCCTGCCACTTTTCCGTTTGCTTTGTCTTACCCCTTTACCGCGCCTGCCGTCAGGCCCTTGATAAACTGCTTGCTCATCAGCAGGTACAGGAAGATAACGGGCAAGGCGCTTAAGGTAAGCACTGCCAGCACCTTGCTCCAGTCCGTCTGGTACTGGCCAAACAACCGCGTTACGCCCAAAAGCAAGGTCTTGCTCTTTTCATCATTGATGAAAATAAGCGGGAACCACAGGTCGTTCCAAAAGGGCACCAGGTTGTAAATGGCAACCGTGGCCATGGCCGGACGCAGCAGCGGCAGCACGATGGAGATAAACACCCGAAACCGGCCTGCGCCGTCCATAAATCCGCTTTCCGTCAGTTCCCCGGGCACCGTGCGCATAAACGCCGTCAGCACGAAAACCGATATTGGGATGCCCATGGCCGTGTACACTGGGATCAGCGACCAAATGGTGTTGAGCAGGTTCATCTGCTTCACCAGGTCCAAAAGGCGGATGGACGCGATCTTGATAGGAAGCATCATGCCCGCGATCATGAAAAAGTATAATCCGGAGGAAAGCTTGGTTTTCCAGTTAGCCAGGGCATAGGAAGCCAGCGCACCTACGATCAGCACCAGCAGCAGGCTTAACATGACCACCACAAGGCTGTTTTTGAAATAATTAAGGAAGTCTCCGCTTTTAAGCACGCTTTCGTAGTTATTAAAATTCCATTTTTCCGGAATCCAAAAGGGATTGCTGTAGATAGAAAAGCGGGTCTTGAAGGAGTTGATCACCAGCACCCAGATGGGGAACAGGGCGATAATGGACCAGAGGATCAGCACGATATGGGAGGGGATGTGCAGATTGGCGATCTTCATGGAACGAACGCGTTTTTCCTTGGGCTTCGTGCCGAGCATCTTATTCACCCCCCTGGGTCTTGATCAGCGTGGGAATGACGAATATAGACAGCATGATAAACGTCAGCGTAGCGATGGTGGAGCCCAGCCCCGCATCCGGAATGGCCACGGGGTGCTGCCCTGCGATGCCCACCCGGTAGAACAGCGTGCCTATCAGGTCCGTGGAATAGTTTGGCGCACCGTTGGCGTTTTCCATGGCATATACCACGTCAAAGGCATTAAAATTGTTTACGAAGGTAAGGATGGCCACGATGCCCACCACGGGCTTGATCAGCGGCAGCTTGATATGCCGGAACATATGCCAGCTATTGGCCCCCTCCAGGGAGGCCGCCTCCACCAGCTCCTCGTTGATGCCTTGCAGGGCCGCCACAAACATCATCGTGGGAATACCCACCCACTGCCAGCAGCTGACCAGCGCCACGCAAACAAGCGCGGTGGATTCGTCCCCCAGCCAGGCCCTTGCCATAAAGCCAAGGCCCATGCTGTTTAATATATCGGAGGTCCATACCGGGCTTAGCAGCAGCTTCCACAGGTAACCGGTCACCAGCACTGCCAGCGTCACCGGCAGGAAGATGACCGTCTGGTAAAAGCCCCGCCCCCGCATGGTGCGATTGGTGAGCATGACGGCAAAGGTGATGCCCAGCACGTTTTGCACCAGCATATGAATGGCGAAGAATATCCAGGTATGGCCAAAAGCGCCCCAGTAGCGGGCGGAATATTCTGGATTGGAAAAGAGCTTTACATAATTGTCAAACCCCGTAAAGGTACGGTTGCCATAGCTGCCCGTGTATAGGGACAGGCGGATGGAATCCAGCAGCGGCCAGGCCATGAACACCAGGTATAGCGCCAGGGCAGGCAGGATGTACAGCATCCAGTACCAGCCGCTGGGCCTGAGGCTGGCCCCGCCGACCCGTTTGAGAGATTGGGTTCGTTGCATAATGACCCCTCCATTTGAAAGTGGGCTGCGGCTTTTCAGCCGCAGCCCGGAGGCAAATGTGTTTTCCTGTAGCCCTAAGGACTACTTATTTGGATAGATTGTCGAATTCGACTACCATTGCGTCGCCAGCCTCCTGGGGCGTCATGGTGCCCTTGAGAACCTGGATCACAGCCTGGTTCATGGGGGAGTACAGCTTCATCAGCTTAGGCCATACGAAGCGGGCATCGGTCTGCTTGCCTTCGTTCAGGGCCAGGAACTCGGAAGCGTGGACATCCTCGAAGGTCACAGGCAGGTTGATCATGGGATAGAAGCCTGCGGGCAGGGCGGCCGCAGCGGCGTTAACGCCTTCCTCGGTGCACAGCCAGCTAAGGAACGCCTTGCACTCCTCAGGATACTGGGTCTTGGTGTTGTAGGTGATGGCCATATCCGGGTGGAAGGTAACGGCGGTGTCGCGGCCAGCGGGTGCGGGCATGGCGAATACGCCCCACTCGAAGTCTACATCGCCGTAGGTGCTGCTGGTCCAGGAGCCGTCCATGAACATGGCGGCGCGGCTGGTGGCAAAGAGCACCTGGCTGTCGTTGTAGGTGACGGCCTCAAAGCCATCGGGGAGGTAAGGAGCCAGCTTGCCAGCGTCGGTAAAGGCAGCCACGAAGTTTTCGTCGTTCAGCTTCGCTTCGCCGGACTCATACTTTTCGCGGCCTTCCGCGCCGCCGATGTAGTTGGGCACCATACCCAGGAAGAAGCACTCCAGGATGTCCCATTCCTCGGCTACGCCGTTGGCAAAGGGGGTGATGCCGGCGGCCTTCAAGGTCTCGCAGGCGGTGAGAAGCTCTTCAAAGGTGGTGGGCACCGCAATGCCGTTGGCCGCGAAGAGATCCTTGTTGTAGTATACAGCGTGGCTTACCGCCGCAAAGGGAACGGCAAACATCTTGCCATCTTCCGTGCGCCAGGGGGCCAGGCTGGAATCCGCAAAGTGATCCTTCACGCCGGGGATGTCGGAGCAGTCGGCGAAGTAGCCTTCGTTAAACAGCTCGATGCCGGTCTCGTAGGAGCGGGCATACATCAGGTCCGGGCCGGTGCCGCTGTCCAGCTGCAGGCGCAGGGTAGCGTTGTAATCGGCGGGGGTGGTGGGCTGGAACTGAATTTCCACGCCGGTTTTTTCTTTGTAAATGGAAAGCAGGTTGTTCATTTGCTCCACGTCATCTGCACGCCAGGAGCCCATGGTCAGCGTTGCTTCCGCCAAGCTTGCCAAGGGCAAGATAGCCACAAGCAGAGCCAGCACGATTCCCAAAATTTTCTTCATTGTATAGAGGCCTCCCTTTTCAATTTTTGGCTGTTATGATCCAACAGCCCGTCTTTACTTAAAATAATAGCAGAATGTATTAAACATGTCAACTAAATATTGGCCGCCTTTTGTGGCAGTATTCAACAAAACCCGCTATTCCAAGTCAGCCAAGGGTTTGACGACCCTTTTGAGCATTTTTAGATGATGTTTTATTTCTATTTATATTATACGCAATGCTTTTGCAACAAAATGTCTGCATTTCAAAAAATTTTCTTGCCAGGCTTTACGCCTGGCCGCCTCCTCTTTCCTGATAACGAGCATTTACAAGGATGCAAATATAGGATATAATGCTCCTTATGCACGTGATGGGGAGATGATAGCCTCTATGCAGAACTATAAAAGGCTTAAAAGGCTCGCTGCCTTTATGGCCGCTATGCTTTTGTGCGCAAGCCTTGCCTGCGCCTTAAGCGAAGGCTCTTTCCCCGAAACGGACGAGAGCGGCTTTCTGGCCGAAGGGGAGTTTATCTACGAGAATAAAGAAGAAGGCCTGTGGCGATACCTAAGCGATAGTCTGCGGATAGAGATCACCCGGGAATATTTGCAGGACCCGGATGTAATTTACCTGTGTGCCCATATATATACCGCGCCGGGAGAGCGCTTTCGCATGATCCCCCACAATGTGGAAAAGCGGATGTATCAGGGGGCTTACCCCACCACGATCGCCAAGGATACCGGGACCGTGCTGGCCATTACCAGCGACTTTGCCCATTTGCGTATCCAGCAGAAACGGGTCGCCGGTATCATTATCCGGGATGGCCAGGTCCTCTCCAAAAAGACCCGTCCTTCCAAAAGCACCGCCTTTCCCAATTTGGATACCTTAGCGCTTTTTGACGACGGAGATATGAAGGTATTTAAACACAACGAGCTTGCGGCCGAGGAGTATCTGGCCATGGGCGCAACGGACGTGCTGGCCTTTGGCCCCATCATGATACGGGACGGCGTGGTCAACGAGGCTGCCTTGAAGGTATATGGAAAATACAAGGAGCCCAGGACGGGCATCGGCATGGTAGAGCCCGGCCACTACGTAGCCATCCTGGTGGAGGGCCGCCATAAGGGCAGCGCCGGCATGAGCTGTGCCTCCCTGGCCCAGCTGTTTGCAGATAAGGGCTGCCCGCTGGCCTTTAACCTGGACGGCGGCAAATCCGCCGGCATGGTGTTTATGGGTAAGCTGATCTCCCAGGTAAGCGAGGGAAAGAAACCGGCAAACCGCCCCACCGCTGAGATACTGGGCATTGGGCACACGGAGGCCTCCATGGAGGAGTGACCCCGGCGAACAAATAGCAAAAAGCGAACGGATACCCCAAAAGGAAAGAACTAGGCAAAAGGAGGGAAGGCTATGCGCGCTGGTATCGGCAAATGGATAGGGGCCGCTTTGACGGCGTTGCTGTTCATCCTCCTTTTACAGGGGCTCATCGAGGGCCCGCCCGGTGACGCGGCTGCCGCCATGCCGCCCCTTTCCAGCATTACCGGTGCGGCGCTCATGCCCTACTCCCTGCCCGCCCCGGAGGGTGCGGCTGCGGCCCCTCAAGTGCAGCCCACGGAGCGGCTGGGCTTCTGGGCTTTGCTGGCCAACGTGCTTATTTTTCCGGCCCTTACCGGGCTTCGGGATGCCAACGGCCGGGTGCTGCGCACAAAACGCTATGTGTTAAGCGCCTACCAGGTTTTTCGCCAGGAGGCGGCCTGCGGCTAGGCCGAGGCCCTAGGCGGCCCTGTCTCAGCCCGCCGCCGCTTCAACCAAGCCCCATCTATTATAAAACCGGAAGGATGGTCAACAACTTATGAAGGTCAACAAACGCGCCCATAAGAAGATGTCAAAGCGCACCGGCGCTATCATCGGCCTTTGCGTGGCGCTTGTGCTTACGCTTTGCGCCGGATACCTGGGTCTTAACGGAACCTGGCTGGATAACCGAGGGCTGTACAAGCTACTGCCCTGGCTGCCCACCACTCATGTAGAAAAATGGCCGGATACCATCGCCCTAGGTCTGGACCTGAAGGGCGGCGTATTTGTAGAATATGAAGCCACCATGTCGGACGAGCTGAAGGCCGAAGGCCACAACTTCGACACCCTCCTGGAGAGCACCATTTCCATCATCGGCAAGCGCCTGACGGAAAAGGGCTATCCGGAGGCCACTGTGTCCAAGCTGGGCGGCTCCGGCATCCGGGTGGAGATCCCTGATGTTACCGATCCCGCCGCCGTGCTGGACCTCATTGGTTCTCCCGCTAAGCTGGAGTTCCTGGACCCCGACGGCAACGTATTTATGGAAGGCCGCCATCTGGAGGCCGCATACCCCACCCTGGACGATAGCCGCAAGCCCGCCATTACCTTCAAGCTCAACGCTGAAGGCTCCCAGCTTTTCGGTGATATGACCGCCAAGAACATTGGCCGGACCATCACCATTCAGCTGGACGGCGAGACCCTGATGGCCCCCACCGTTAACGATGCCATCTACGGCGGCAGCGTGCTGGTCACCGGCTCCTTCTCCGAGGACCAGGCCCAGAACATCGCCCTGTCCCTGCAAAGCGGCGCCCTGCCCCTGGACCTGCGCCAGGACAAGCTGGACACCATCTCCGCCACCCTGGGCATTGATGCCCTCTCCACCAGCGTATTCGCGGCTATTATCGGCATTTTGCTGGTGATGGCGCTGATGCTCATCCGCTACCGCATGTGCGGCGTAGTGGCTGACTGGGCGCTGACCATTTACATCATCCTGCTGTTCCTGTTCCTGGCGGTGGTTCCCGGCATCCAGCTGACCCTGCCGGGTATCGCAGGTATCATCCTGGGCATCGGCATGGCGGTGGACGCCAACGTCGTTATCTTCGAGCGGGTGAAGGAAGAAGTGAAGGCGGGTCGTCCCATGGTGCACGCTGTCCGCGTGGGCTTCAAAAACGCCATGAGCGCCGTTGTAGACTCCAACATCACCACTATTATCGCGGCTGTAGTGCTGCTGTTCTTTGGCACTGGCTCTGTACAGGGCTTTGCCACTACGCTGCTGCTGGGCGTGATCACCAGCATGATCACCGCTATCCTGATCACCCGGTTCCTGCTCACGCGCTTTGTGCGCATCTGGCAAAAGCCTGCCCTGTACGTGGCGGGCGCCGGCAAGCTGCCGGCCGTAGACACTGTAAACGGGGAGGCGAAGTAATATGAAAATTAAAAACCGCTCCCGCATCTGCCTGATGATCTCCTGCGGCATTATGCTCCTCGCCCTGGTCATGACCCTTTGCGGCGCAGGCATCAACTTCGGCATCGACTTTGCGGGCGGCCTGAATATCCGCTACGATATGAAACAGGCCTTCGACCAGGCGGACGTGGAAGCCGCCTTACAGGCTCAGGGTATCACCAGCTACACTATCTCCCACTCCGGCGAGGGCGACCAGATCCTGCAGATCCGCGTGCCCCAGCTCAGCGATGAAGCCGAGATCCAGGACCTGCAAAACAAGCTGGAGGCGGCCCTCATCGAGAAGTACCCCAGCCTGGACAAGGAAACCGCTACCGCCAGCTACGTAGGCCCTGTGGCCGGCGCCAACCTGGTCCGCAATGCCATCTTCTCCGTGCTGCTGGCCACCGCCCTCATGCTGGTGTACATCGCCATCCGCTTCGACTTTAACAGCGGCGCGGCGGCGGTCATCGGCCTTCTCCACGATGTGCTCATCATGCTCAGCGCCATGGTGCTCCTCCGCAATGTCATCCAGATGAACTCCTCCTTCATTGCGGCCATGCTCACCATCGTCGGCTACTCTATCAACAATACCATCATCATCTTTGACCGCATCCGCGAGAACAACCACAAGCCCGGCTACGCCAGCCTGCCCAAGGACGAGCTGGTGAACATCTCCATCAAGGAGAGCCTGGGCCGTACCATCAACACCACCCTCACCACCCTGATCACCATCGTGACCCTCTACATCCTGGGCGTAGACAGCATCCGGGAGTTCAGCCTGCCCATCATCGTGGGCGTGGTCTCCGGCGTATACAGCGCCAACATGATCAACGGCTACGTGTGGGCCTTCCTGGAGGAGCGCCGCAAGGGCAAGAAAAGCGGTGCCAAAAAGCTGAAGGCTAAGAAGGCGTAACAAGAAGATCATATAATAGAGCGCCTTGGAGATGCTTTCTCCAAGGCGCTCGTTTATTTATTTACGCTGCTTGACTGCGCCTAGCGTAGCCCCAAAAGGGATCCAGGGCGAAGCCCTGACGGGGCAGGGGCGGAGCCCCGCATCGGTCTCCTACTCCTTCTCCCACAGCCCGTACTGCTTGTCGTTTTGCAGGGCGGAGAGCATCATGTCCTTTACGGTAGGGTAGCGCTGGGTCAGCTCAGCCAACAGCTCCTTCATTTCCTGGCGCTTGGTGTGGCCGTTGGCGGGGCAGGGATTGACCAGAATGGGCAAGGCCAGCTCCTTTTTCATGTGCAGGACGTGCTTTTCCGGCAGGTACACCATGGGCCGGATCACGGTCACCTCACTGCGGCTCAGCCAGGTCTTGGGGTGGAAGGTGTGCAGGCGGCCTTCAAAGATCAGGCTCATCATCAGGGTCTCTAGGGCGTCCTCCCGGTGATGGCCCAGGGCCAGCTTGTTGCAATCAAGCTCTCGGGAGAGATCACAGAGCATGCCCCGGCGCATTTTGGCGCAGAGGGCGCAGGGATTCTCCTCCTTGCGGATCTCAAAGAGGATCTCGTACAGCTCCGTGTGGCGTAGGGTCAGGGGGACGTTAAGCTGGGCGCAGAGGGTTTCGATGGCGGAGGTGTCCGGGACCTCCTTGCCGGTGGTAAGCATGATGGCTTGCAGGGTAAAATCGTCGTGGCGCACCTTGCGGTACAGGCTGAGGGCATGCAAAAGCAGCAGGCTGTCCTTGCCTCCAGACACGCCTACTGCCACCCGGTCTCCCGGCTCTATCATGGTAAAGTCTTTATCCGCGCGGCGGATACAGCCTAATGTCGTTTTCAAAAAAGCACGCTCTCTTTCGGGGGGCAAGTTGATTCACGGGGCGAACTGCGGGCCATGTGGCACCGGGCTCTGCCCGGTCAGTCCACGCCTACGTAGATACGGGCTGGGCGGTTGGGATAGGTATCCGTGGCCACCTTTTTGCGCTCGGTCTCCACGCCGTCCACCAGGGTGCGCAGGTAGGTTTCCACCACGTAGCCCTCGCTGGCCTTGATAACTTCCTTTTCCTCGCCGGCAAAGGTGGTGTACTTGTGCTTGGTGTCCTTCACGTATTCTGGCTCAGTGGGCTTGGGCAGGGTCTCGACGGGCTCGGTGACCAGGGCATAGCGGACATTCTCCAGGGAGAGGCCGTAGATCCGCACCTCGCAGAGCAAGCGGTTTTTGGTGGTGGTATCCTGCACCACGTGAGCGGCCAGGAAGATCATGCCGCCGGTCTCATTCTTAAAGGTCAGGTCGATCTTCCGGCCCTTGGTGTCGCTGACGGTGGCGTCCTGCCCCAGCTGGGTATAGCTTACGGGGGTGGAGTGGGCCTTTCGGGAGGTAATGGTCAGGCCGCTTTGGATGGCGGCCAGGTACACGGTGGTGCTGGCCTGGCATACGCCGCCGCCCACGCCCTCTACCAGCTCGCCGTAGTTATACTCAAAGGCTATGTGGAAGCCGTTCTTTTCGGTGCGGTCGCCTACGACACCGTTAAAGCTGAACTTGCCGCCATCGGCGATATGCATGCCGTTGATCTTGCGGAAGGCCACGCGGATGTTCTCGTTTCGGGCATCGGTGGATTTTTTGTCAATAGGGGTAACGGCCCGGCACCGAAGGGTGACGCTCTTTTGCAGATCGGCCTTGGTGACGCTGGGATAAAGAGGGGTGGTCTCCAGCATGACCTCGCCGCTTTGGAAGGTCTGCACCATTTGTAAGATCTGGGCCTTGATAGACTCGGTGTCCAGCTTCTGGCCCACTACCTCATCCTGAAAGGTGAAGGGGTTCAGACTGTCATCGGGGTTGAAGCTGAGGATGGCCGCATCCTGGGGGGCCTTATAGGCGTTCTTTTCCAGGATGGCTAAAATATCGTCGATGGGGGCGGTGTTGGCGCTGGCCTGCACGCTGTAAAAGGCAGCGCTGGAGGCGTTCATAGCGTCGATCTCTTCTTTAAGCTCGAACACGGTCCTGCGGTCTGCGGCGCTGGTCTCGTGGCCGATGGCCCAGGCTTCCTGCAGGGCCTGAGAGGGGTTGAAGGTGATGCCCAGGGTCTCAGCGGTGATGTCCTTATACTCGCCATAGCTGTTTTTAAGCCGCACATACCAGCCGGACTGCTTGGCGTTGGCCTGGGCCCAAACGGCGGCGGAGCCTTCCTCCCAGGTCATGCCGCTAAGGTCGATGCCGTCCACGCTGACATTATTCAAAAAGACGGATACATAGGGGCGTACGTCGGCCTGTATCTTGGCCATAAAAATGCCGCCTGCGGCAGCCGCCAAGAGGACCAAAATCAAAATGAACTTGATAAATTGCCACTTGAAGCTCTTGCGCCCGGGCCGCTGAGGACTGCCGCCGCTCCGGCCATTTCCGCCGCTCCGGCCATTTCCGCCGCCATAGCCGCCACCGTTTCCACCACCGCTGCGCTTTTGGGTGCCTCTGCCCCCACTGCTGCGGCCATTGGCCTGGGCGCGGCTGCCACTGCGGCCATTGCCCTGACTGCCTTGGGCAGTGCCGCTGGCGGGAGTAGGCGCATACCAACCATTCCCCCCCTGCGGGTATTGACCTTGGGGATATTGACTATATCCGCTGTAGGGCGAGGGGGAATTCTGGGGGGTGTATCCCTGGTTGTACATAGACCTTCTCCTTTGTGGGTTCTTGCGTACTGGGTCAGGCTTCCGCTATAGCAGCCATAAGTGCTTTCAGGTCCGGGAGGGCGCTTGTCCAGCTGGAGGGCAGGTGGCCCATGCGGACAGAGGTATTGGGGTCGCCGTGAAAATCGCTGCCTCCGGTGACCAGTAGGCCTTGCCTGCGGGCCATGGGCTCCAAAAGGCGGATGGCCTGCCGGGAGGCGGAGGGGTGAAAGACCTCCACACCGGCCAGCCCAGCTTTTTGCAGGCTTTGCAGCAGCGCGTTCAGGGCGGGAAGGTCCAGCTTCATGCGCATGGGATGGGCCAGCACGGGCACGGCGTGGGCCTTGCGCAAAAGGGCCACGGCCTCCCGGGTGGAAAGATGGTCAAAGGGTACGTAGGCGGGGCGGCCCCGGGCCAGAAAACGCTCAAAGGCTTGCCCCATGGTATTTACCACACCCATTTCGATCAGCGCCCGGGCCAGGTGGGCCCGGCCGCGGGTGCCGCTTTCGGAGGGCTTGAGCAGGTCGCTGGGAATGGGATGCCCCAGCCTTTCCAGCTTGCGCAGCATTTCCCCAAAGCGGACCTCCCGGCCTGTCTTAAGGCTTTGCAGAGTCCCTTGGAGGGCTTTGTTATCCGGGCTTGCGCCATAGCCCAGCACGTGGGTATTGCCGCCGTCCCCGGTGGACAGCTCGATGCTGGGGAGAAAATGAAGGGATATGGGTCCTTGCAGGCCGCTGGCCTGGGCTTTGCTGGCCTGCAGGTTGCTTGCTTGCAGGTTGCTTGCCTGCTGGCTCTGCCCCTGCAAGGCCGCCACAGCCTGAGCCATAGGCCCCAGGCCGTCCAGGGTGTCGTGGTCACAAAGGGCTATATGGGTCAGCCCCAGCTTTTGCGCCATATGGCATAATTGCAGCGGCGTGTACAGCCCGTCGCTGTACACGCTATGCAAATGCAGGTCCGCCAGGACGGCGGGGTCTTCTTTTGTCACTCCTTGGGCTCCTTGAAGGGTTCCAGGTCGTCTGAATCAAAGCCCGGGTACATAGTGTTGAAGGCGTAGGGGTTGGTGGCCTGGGCGTACTTGGCCGCCTCCAGGGTATCCGCCTCGCCTTCCTCGTCTTCCTCGCTGCCCTCCTGGGGCAGGGTGTCTTCGGAGGGCTTCATCTTCTCCGTTTCGGAGAGAGGCGGCAGGGCCTTGCCGTCCATAAGGGCTTCAAAATCTGTGCGGTTCAGGGTCTCCCGCTCCAGCAGGGCATCCACCACGTTTTGGAATTTATCCCGGTTGGCGGTGAGGATCTGCTGGGCCCGCTGATAGCACTCGTCCAGGATGCGCTTTACCTCCGTGTCGATGGCGGCGGCGCTTTGCTCGCTATATTCCCGGCTCTGGCCAAACTCCATGCCCACGAATACCTCCTGGTCGCTGCCCAGGTATACCGTACCGATATTATCGCTCATGCCGAACTGGGTCACCATCCGGCGGCACAGCTCCGTGGCGCGCTTGAGGTCGCTGGAGGAGCCGGTGTACAGATCGTCCAGGGCGATCTTCTCCGCTGCGTGGCCGCCCAGGGCCATGGTGATCATGCCCAGCAATGCGCGGCGGCTGACGTTGTCGTTCTCCTCGGCGGGGAGGCTTAGGGTATGGCCTGCGGCCTGGCCCCGAGGCACGATGGTGATCAGGTGCACATCGTCGCATTCGGGGATCTGATGGGCTACCACCGCGTGGCCAGCCTCGTGATAGGCCACGGTCTTCTGGTCCTTGGCGGTCACCTTGTGGCTACGCTTTTCTGGGCCCATCTGCACCCGGGCGATAGCGTCGATGAGGTTCTGCTGGCTTACCTTTTTATGCTTTTCCCGAACGGCCAGGATGGCCGCCTCGTTCATCACGTTTTCAAGGTCTGCACCGGTGGAGAAGGGCATACGCTTGGCTACGTTTTCAAAGTCGATGTCCTTATCCAGGGGCTTGCCCCGGCTGTGGACCTTCAAGATGTCCACCCGGCCCTCCAGGTCGGGGTAATTGACGGTGACCTGGCGGTCGAACCGGCCCGGACGCAGCAACGCGGGGTCCAGGATATCCCGGCGGTTGGTGGCGGCCATGACGATAACGCCCTCGTTGATAGAGAAGCCGTCCATTTCCACCAGCAATTGGTTCAGGGTCTGCTCCCGCTCGTCGTGTCCGCCGCCCAGGCCCGCGCCACGGTGGCGGCCTACGGCGTCGATCTCGTCAATAAAGACGATGGAGGGGGCGGCCTTCTTGGCCTGGTCAAACAGGTCCCGGACGCGGCTGGCGCCAACGCCCACGAACATTTCTACAAAGTCGGAGCCACTGATGGAGAAGAAAGGCGCGTTGGCCTCTCCAGCTACGGCCTTGGCTAAAAGCGTCTTACCGGTGCCGGGAGGGCCCACCAGCAGCACGCCCTTAGGGATGCGGGCGCCCATCTCAGTATAGGCCCGTGGGTTTTTGAGGAAATCTACCATTTCCTGCAGCTCTTCTTTTTCTTCCTTGGCCCCGGCCACGTCCTTAAAGGTCACCTGATTCTTGGACGGGTCGCTCATGCGGGCGCGGCTTTTGCCAAAGTTCATCACCTTGCTGTTGCCGCCGCCCTGCCGGGCCATAACGAAATACCAAAGCAGCATGCTGATGCCAATGATCAGCAGGAAGGGCAGGAACTCTACATACCAAGGGGTGATGATAGGCGCGCGGTATTCCACCGTAAAGGAAAAATCGCTTACGTCCACGTCATCCAAAGGCATATTCTTGGTTTTGGCGGTCATGGCGCGGACCGTGTCGATGAAGTCGCTGCCGATGGTGGTTTCAAAGTCGTAATTGCGCTCGGGGAAATCCGCCGCCGCAGCCGTGCCGTTGCGGTACAGGCCTACCAGGGAGTTGCCGCGGATGGCCACGGCTTTCACGTTGTCACTTTTAATGGACTGGATGAGATCCGGATACTCGATGCGGCGGTTGACCGCCGTTCCCAGCCCGCCGTTCAGGGCGACGGCGATCAAAATAAAGATAGCGATGAGCACTATATAACCCATCATACCGCGTTGCGATTTTTTCAAACCCTAAGTCCTCCTTGCTTTTGGGGCTGTATAAATGCCTTTGGGCCCCTGCCGCTTTCGCCTGCTTTGGCGTATGCCAAAAATAGGCCGAAAACGACCAATACATTATAGCATAGGCATCCTGCAAAAACCAATACCTTTCAGGCCAAAAGATGTAAATTCCAACGCGGAAAAAAATAAAACCCGCTTGAAAGTAGACAGGAAATATTTGGCACACTATTGGCACATGTCACACGTAGACTGACACAGGTCCCGCGTGATACAATATGACCAGGATTAGGCATCGTTTGACAAAATTACAAGGAAATTAAAAAAGGGGGAAATTAAATGAAAAAACGAGCCTTTTTGAGTGTTTTTCTATTGGTGGTATTTTTGCTCATGACCTGCGTAGGTGCGCAAGCCGCAGACGCAGTCGTCTCTCATCGGCCCGAGGAGGCGGAAGTGCCAGGACCGGGGGAGCAGCTGTACGTAGGGGTGGTAGAGAACCAGCCTGAGGTAGGAATGCTTGAGATCAGCTTCATCCGCTCCGCAGACGGAAAGACAGCGCATGGCTTTGTGGAATACATCGCAGACCTGCGGATGACCGTGGACCACCAAGGCTATACCATCACCTTTAATGGCGGGTCCAAGGTAACCGTTAGCCGCACGGCCATCTTCGACATCGTGGATGGACGCCTGAAGGTGGATGCTTGCAACCTTGACGTTATGGTGGAGGATGCCTGCGCCTATGGAACGGTGAAGTATTACTACGAGCATAGCGTTTCTGTGAATGGCAGTTATATTCAGGTTCCTGTTCAGCTGGCCATGCGCCCCATCCTGCTGAAGAACGTTACCACTCCCGGCAACATACCGACGGATTGGGACGCAGAATGGAACTACCAAACGAACACGCCTTACTGATCCATGAGGGACTCCGCGTATTTTACTTATTTTGATAATAGAGAGGATAATGAACATGAAGCGCATAGGTATTATTTTCATGGTACTGATGTTGACCGTAGCCCTGGGGATGGGCAGCGCATTGGCCGAGAGCCGTATTACCTTTACGGAGATCGAGTTTGAGGATATGAGCTCCATCAACTACGTTCACTACTTGGATGAAAACGGCAAAGCCCAAGTTATGCCCGGCCCCTGGGACGACTGGTTCGAGAACGCTACCGTTGGCAGAGTATACCGCCCCTCCTACTCGCCGATTTCCTTGGTCATTAAGGATGGCGGCGCCATCGGCTATGAAATGGGCGGAGAGAATACCCTGATCTTCACCTTTATCGTGGACGGGAAGGAGTACCCGTTGCCCGTAGGCGTGAATAGGGAGTTCATCGTAGAAAAGACCAGCAAGGGCGGCTATCGCCTCATGGCGGCGGAGACCGCAGCCCTGTGGACCGCACCGCCAGAGGAATGATCACCGCATAGGGAATATGCGCTTCCTGTATAATTGAAAATAAGGGCTGCAGCTAACCGCTGCAGCCCTCATTTTCTATAGCGATGATCACAGATGCCAGCCGTCCTGGTCTTCCTGGGCCTGGGCGGCGGTGTCTTGAGGCTCCTGGGTAAAGGAATCCACCACGCTTTTCACGTTGCCGGCGGCGGTCTTTACCACGCCGTCAAAGGAATCGGAAAAGCCCTGGGCGTTTTTTTCCACCTTGAACTGATAGCCCATCATCACGGCCACGATAGCGCCTACCACCACCAGCCAGGGCGCGCTGAGCAGCGCCAGCAGGGAGAAGATGAGGGACAGGTTCACGATGGGGGTAGCGTCCTTGTTCACCTTGACGCGGGTGCGGTACAGGAAGGAAAAAAGGCCGCCGGTGCTGTGGTTCTGATTCTGAGACATTGAGGGTTCCTCCTTATATCATGTGAAATGGTTTTCTTTCAACATGGAAAGCATACCACGTTCCGGGATGAGATGCTTGAGGAACCGTTAAAGTCTTGATGAGAAAAAGGTGAGAATTGGTTAAATAAGGGCGGCATGAGGTATTTGCACAGCCCGCACCAGGTCAGGGGGCGGGGGTGCAAGGCACAGCGCTGCCATCAGGGCCCCAAGGAGTAAAGCCGTCAAAAGTATTTTCCGCATGGGAGGGCCTCCCTTCTGTCCTAGATAGTATGGATAGTACAGCTATATAGTAAGACGGCATTTGGCAGGAAAAGGTTGAGAGGCTGTAATATTTTCCACGGGCGAATCTCCGGGTCCCCGGCTGCGTCTAACAGGCAAGACCGACAGGGAAAGGAGTATTTTATGATGAAGAAAAAGCTTGCTGTGATAAGACTCCCTTTGCCGCTATTGCTTTTGGGGGTGCTGGTCTGCCTTCATACCAGCCCAGCCCTCGGCGAGGGCTATCTGTCCATTGCGGAGCTAAAGGCCCAGACCCCCGCCCGGTGGCAGCAGACCTACGAAGCCCACGGGCGCATTATCCAGATCAATGTGCCCATTTACGTGCCGGATGTGGAGAAAATGCCGGTGCTGGCCGGGGAAAACACCTGGCCTGTATTTTTGGATGATATGGAAAGCTATTTTGATACATGGCGCAATGATAACTATCCGTACCATTTTGGGAAGTCAAGCGCATTGCCCCTGCAGGACCTTGCGGATAGCTCCGCTTCGCCGCAGGACCTTGCGGTCAGCCCCGCTTCATCGCAGGCCCCTGCGATCAGCTCCGCTTCGCCGCAGGACCCAGCCCCCACTTCTGCGCCCACTGCGGCCCCCACCCCAGCCAAGCAGAAGCAGCGGTGGCTGGAGCATTATCTGGATACGGAGAAGCTGGACTGGAACGAAAGCCATGCGGAAGGGAACCCGCTGACACTTCAAGAAGGCTGGGATATTACGGTGCAGGCGGTGGCCCAGGCCTTGGGCCAGGACATAGCGGACGGCTTGTTTCTGGACAGGGCCGTTGCCAGAGGGACCTATACCTATACCGACAAGGCAGGAGGGGTGTACCACAAAACCGATAGGGCCAGCCGATATGTTTTCCAGTGCGCGCAAAGCCTGGAGGGCATTCCGGTACTGGCCCCAGCCTTCAGGGCCTTTTCCGCCTATACAGGGCGCACCCTTACCGGGGAAAAGGGTGTTATGTGGTCTTCTTTTCTCACCGCCCACATTACCAGTGCAGAGGAGTTCCAAATTTATTTGGTGGCTACGAAGGCTACGGAGACGCTGCATCAGGATGTTCCGCTTTCCTCCTTTGCCCCCGTCCAAAGCAAGCTGGAGGAAATGATCCTGGCAGGGCAGATCCGGGCTATTTATACCCTGCGGCTGGGCTATGTGTACTTTATGAAGGCGGACGGCAGCAAAAAGGGCTTTGATTTCTTTCCCTGCTGGGTAGTGGAGTGTGACTTTGCCAAGAAGCCCAAGCAGGAGACGGAGGACCCCTTGCGGCCAGATATAAAAGGCCCGTTTTCCTATACGCTGGCATCCCGGTTTACGTACTTCCTTTTTAATGCCCAGACCGGGGAGCTTATCGACCCCAAGAGCGTCAGCCAGAAGCGGAGCCGGTGCCCGGAGGTCATTACCTGGGAAAGCGTAAGATGATCTGCAAATACCACAAAAGTACATCCGCCCACCTTGACATCCGGCCCAGCCTCTGCTACTATATCGCTTAACACCAACAGGGAAGTGAGGGATGGGCGTATGAGAAGCCCCATGATGATGCGTTATATGGCTTTTTTGCGTTCCCGTCGCGGCCTGGGGTGAATGCCATTTTCGCATGCGCTTTTTGCAGCCCTCCCGCCATGGGAAGGGCTGTTTTTGTGCCCAATTGTGTAAGACAGCATTAAGCGAGCCACCCATAGCGCAAGGCCCTTTTTACAGCGCCTATTCAACCATGAAGGAGAATGACCATGAGCGATACTAACAAGACAAATACCTATGGCTTTGATACCCTCCAGCTCCACGCAGGCCAGCACCCGGATAGCCAGACCTATAGCCGCGCCATGCCCATCTACCAGACCACCAGCTATTGCTACCCCACCGCAGAGGCCGCCGCCGGGGTCTTTTCCGGCACGGAGGCGGGCTTTACCTATACCCGCATTGAAAACCCCACTGTGGACGCACTGGAAAAGCGCATGACGGCTCTTGAGGGCGGCGTGGCGGCAGTGGCGTTTTCCAGCGGCATGGCGGCCATATCTGCGGCCCTTTTCGCCCTGTGCTCCGCCGGGGACCATATCGTGGCTATTTCCACCCTCTATGGCGGCACCCACACCCTGCTGTCCGCCCGGCTGCCGCAGATATCCGGCATCACCACCACCTTTGTCAGCCCGGATGACACCGCCGCCCTGGAGGCCGCCATTCGGCCCAATACCCGCATCATTTATCTGGAGACCATTTGCAATCCCAATATCAACATCCCGGATTTCGAGGCTATCAGCGGCATTGCGAAAAGCCACGGCATTGCCCTGGTGCTGGACAATACCTTTGGCATCCCGCCTATCTTTTCCGCCAAGGAATGGGGCGCGGATATCGTGATCCATTCCCTTAGCAAGTATTCCGGCGGCCATGGCACCACCATCGGCGGTATCGTGATAGACATGGGCACCTTTGACTATCATGACAACCCCCGCTATGCGCCCCTGACCCAGCCGGACCCCCAAAATGGAAGCATCATCTACGCCGACCAGCCCGCCCCCGTGGCCACCCGGCTGCGCCTGCAGCTGATCCGGGAGCTGGGGGCCTGCCTGTCCCCCTTTAGCGCGTTCCTTATTTTGCAGGGCTTGGAGACCTTGAGCCTGCGGGTGCAGCGGCACTGCGACAATGCCCTGAAAATTGCCGAGTTCCTCAGCAACCATCCGGCGGTGGAATACGTGCACTACCCCATGCTGGAGACCGACGCCTATCATGAGCGGGGGTCGAAATACCTGCGGGCCGGGGCCGGAGCCATCCTGAGCTTTGGCGTGAAGGGCGGCGCCCAGGCGGGCCGCAAGTTTATCAACGGCCTGAGCCTCTTTAGCCTGCTAGCCAACGTAGCGGATGCCAAGAGCCTGGTGATCCACCCGGCCTCCACCACCCATGGGCAAATGAACGATGCGGAGCTGAAGGCCGCCGGGGTAGCCCCGGAGCTGATAAGGCTTAGCATTGGCCTGGAGGATGTGCGGGACCTGATGGCCGATCTGAACAAGGCTTTAGCGGCCTCGCAAGCTTTTTGAAAGGAGGGGTCCCCATGCCAGTTAAAATACCCGATGCTTTGCCCGCCACGCGCGTGCTCACGGAAGAAAATATATTTGTGATGACGGAAAACCGCAGCCACGCCCAGGATATCCGGGCCCTTAAGATCGTTATTTTAAACCTGATGCCCACCAAGGAAAAGACCGAGACCCAGCTGCTTCGCCTCATCGGCAATACCCCCTTGCAGGTGGAGATCACGCTGCTGCGCACGGGCAGCTACCAAAGCCAAAACACCGATGATGACTACCTGCGCACCTTCTACCGCACCCTGGAGGACGTGAAGGAGGAATACTTCGACGGGGTCATCATCACCGGGGCCCCGGTGGAAAAGCTGGATTTTACGGACGTGGCCTACTGGGAGGAGCTGAAAACCGTCATGGAATGGGCGGACAGCCATGCCTTTAGCACGCTGTACATCTGCTGGGCGGCCCAGGCGGGGCTCTACCATCACTATGGCATAGGCAAGTATGAGCTGCCGGGGAAGCTTTTTGGCATATTCGATACCCAGCTGACGGACCGTCGGGATAAGCTGCTGCGGGGCTTTGACGATACCTTCTGCGTGCCCATGAGCCGCCACACCGCCGTGGACGAAAAGGCGGTGAACGCCTGCGGGGACCTGCTCGTCCTGGCCAGAAGCGACGAGGTGGGCTTAGCCCTGGCCCGGAGCCGGGACGGGCGGCGGGTATTCGCCACGGGCCATAGCGAGTACGACCGGGACACCCTGGCCCGGGAATACTACCGGGACCTGAGCAAGGGCCTACCTATCGACATGCCGAAAAACTATTTTCCGGATAATGACGACAGCCGAGCCCCGCTGCTCAGGTGGCATTCCCAGGCGAACCTGCTCTTTGCCAACTGGCTCAACTATTTTGTCTATCAGGAGACGCCCTTTGAGCTGGAGAGCCTCAGCGGCAGGAAAAAGGAGGAGGCCCAATGAAGATCATAGAGCTGCTGCGCTCCCCTGGGGTGCATCTAAGCTGCGAGATATTCCCGCCCAAGGAGTTTGCCCGGCTGGATGAAGCCAAGGCGGTCATTGGCACGATCGCGGCCCTCAGGCCCGCCTATATCTCGGTCACCTACGGGGCGGCGGGGAACACCCCCCATTTCACCCGGGACCTGAGCCAGACCGTGGAAGGCGCGGGGGTGCCCGCCCTCAGCCACCTCACCTGCATCAACGATACCAAATCCAAGATCGGCGACGTGCTGGACGATCTGGAAGGGGCGGGCATTGGAAACGTGCTGGCCCTACGGGGGGATATCCCACCCGGCCAGCCCTTCCCCGGCAGCGACCATTTCCACTACGCGGCGGAGCTGACGCAAGCCATCAAAAAGCGGGGCGGCTTTTGCGTAGGGGCGGCCTGCTACCCGGAGGGCCACCCGGAGGCCCCCTCCAAGGATAAGGACCTGGACTATTTGAAGGCCAAGATGGATGCCGGGGCAGATTTTCTGACCACCCAGATGTTTTTTGATAACAACATCCTGTACAATTTTCTCTATCGTGCCCTGGGCAAGGGCATTACCCTGCCGGTTACCGCAGGCATTATGCCCGTAGTCAACGCCAAGCAGATCAAGCGCATCTCGTCCCTGTCCGGGGCCAGCCTGCCCCCCCGCTTTGCCGCCATCGTGGACCGCTTTGGGGAGGACCCCGCCTGCATGCGCCAGGCAGGCATCGCCTATGCCACTGAGCAGATCATCGACCTGATCGCCAACGGCGTTAGGTGTATCCACCTGTACACCATGAACCGTCCGGATATCGCCGCCGCTATTTTCGGCAATCTGGGCTGCATACTAACACATGAGTGAAGAAAAGCGCAGCGCCCCCAAGGAGCGCCCCGCCCAGCGCAGCGCCCCGAATGACCCCAAGCCCCCCACCCAACGCAGCGCCCCGAATGGCCCCAAGGCCCCCACCCTGAAAACCGCCCGCCGCTATCTGGGGCTGAAAGGCGTGGCTGTGACGGAAATGGAGGCCCTGCTGGAAAGGGCCTATGCCACCATGCTGGAAGCCGCCGCCCCCAAGCACAGCTTGGTTCGCTGCCCGGTGCGGGCGGAGGGAGCGGCGGAGCCAGAGGGGCACATCCTACATTTTGGCGATCTGCCCCCGGTGGAAAGCGCCGATCTGTGCAGGCTTTTTGAGGATTGCCGGGAGGGCTATGCCTTGGTAGGCACCCTGGGCATGGGAGTAGATATGGCCATTCGCAGGCTGACCGTCACGGACCCTGCCTTAGCCGCAGCAGTGGCCGCCTGCGGCTCCGCGTATATTGACGTATATATTGATGAAGTGGTCCAGGCGGAAGCAAGGACTCTGCCCCCAGGCCTTCACTTTACGCCCCGGTTCAGCCCCGGCTATGGGGATGCGCCGCTTACCATGCAGGGGCCGTTGCTGGGGCTTCTGGGCGGAGGCCGCCTGGGGGTGCGCCTGACGGAGGCAAGCATGATGCTGCCGGAGAAGACCGTCACGGCCCTGTGGGGCATCACGGCTATACCCGCCCGCGCCTGCAGGAGCCATTGCGATACCTGCACAAAAATAGACTGCGCCTTTCGGGAGGAAGCATAATATGATGGAAGTTTTAGGTAACCGCCTTCTATACCTGGATGGAGGCATGGGCACCATGCTACAGGCCATGGGGCTTAAGGGCGGGGAGCGGCCCGAAAGCTGGAACCTGCTGTATCCTGAGCGGGTGGAGGATATCCACGCCCAATACCTTGCGGCAGGCTGCGACATCGTTACCGCCAATACCTTTGGGGCCACCCGTGCCCATTTGGGGGACGAGGCAGAGGCCCTGATGGCCGCCGGGGTGAGAAACGCCCGCCGCGCTGTGGAAAAGGCGGGCCGTGGCTGGGCCGCCGTGGACATGGGCAGCCTGGGCAGGCTGCTGGCCCCCTATGGGGACATGCCCTTTGAGGAGGCGGTCGGCCAGTTCCGGGAGGCCTTTGTGGCAGGGCTGAAAGCAAATGGGGACCTGATCCTCATCGAGACCATGACGGACCTTTTGGAGGTAAAGGCGGCAGTCCTGGCTGCCAAGGAGGCCATGGAGGCACTGGACCGCAAGGTGCCGCTTTTTGTGAGCCTTACCTTTGATGAAAACGGGCGGCTGCTGACCGGGGCGGATATTCGGGGCACTGCCGCCATGCTGACGGGCCTGGGAGTGGATGCCCTGGGCCTTAACTGCGGGCATGAGCCCACCGCCCTGTACGAGAACGTACAGGAGCTGTGCCGCTGGTCCCCATTGCCAGTGTTCGTAAGCCCCAATGCCAGCCTGCCTGTGGTGAAGGACGGGGTGACCGTGTTCCCCACCACGCCGGAGGCTTTTGGCCGGGACATGAAGCAGATGGTGGCCCTGGGGGCCTGGGGCCTGGGGGGCTGCTGCGGCACCACCCCCGCCCATATCGCCGCGCTGGTCAAAAATACGAAGGACCTTGCGCCCCTGCCGGGTGATGCAGCCCCTCTCCCCCTGGTGCTTTCCGGCCGCTCGGCGTCCATCGCCCTGGGCCAAAGGCCCCTGCTTATTGGCGAGCGCATCAACCCCACCGGCAAGCCTCGGATGAAGCAAGCCCTCCGGCAAGGCGATATGGACTTTCTCCTTCGGGAGGCCATCGCCCAGGCCGATGCCGGCGCGGACGTGCTGGACGTAAACGTGGGCCTGCCGGAGGTGGACGAGGCCGCCATGCTGAAGGCGGCGGTCACCGCCATCCAGACCGTCTGTGACCTGCCCTTGCAGCTGGACACCGCCGACCCCGCCGCCCTGGAGGCGGCCCTGCGGGTCTATGCGGGCCGCCCCCTGATCAACAGCGTGTGCGGCAAGCAAAAGGTGATGGACAGCATTTTTCCGCTGGCGGCCAAGTACGGCGGGGCCCTGGTGGCCCTGACGCTGGACGAGGACGGCATCCCGGAGACCGCCCAGGGCCGCCTGGCTATTGCAAAGCGCATTATAAAGGAAGCAGCGAAGCACGGCATTCCCAAGGAAAACCTGCTTTTTGATGCCCTCACCATGACCGTTTCCACCAACGAGCAGGCAGGGCAGATCACCCTTGAGACGGTGGAGCGGCTCGCGAAGGAGCTTGGGGTCAAGACTGTTTTGGGGGTCAGCAACTGCAGCTTTGGCCTGCCTCAGCGGCCCCTTATCACCGCTGCCTTCACCGCCATGGCGGTGTCCCGTGGGCTGACTGCGGCCATTTTAAACCCGCTGGATGCAACCGTCAAGACCCTGTGGGATGCCGCTGCCGCCGTTTCTGGCCGGGATGGGGGCTTCGCTTCTTATTTGGCCCTATATGGCGGTGAAGGGAGCCAGACCTATGGGGTGGCCGCCGCGCCTGCGGGCCAGCTCGCTGCCGGTGCAGCGGCAAATCCGGCTGCGCCTGCGGCCGCGCAGGCAGGCACAGCTGCCGGAAGCGCAGCCAACGGCCGCGCCGCCCAGCCCAAGCCCCCCAGCGGCCACGAAATGACGGCCCAAACGGCCATCATTCGAGGTCTTGCCACCGAGGCCGCCGCAAAGGCCCAGCAGCTGCTTAATAGCGGCCTGGAGCCTACCGCCGTTATCGAGCAGACCCTCATGCCCGCCCTGTCCGAGGTGGGCGACAAGTACGAGCAGGGCAAGCTTTTTCTGCCCCAGCTTTTGCAAAGCGCCGCCGCCGCCCAGGCCGCCTTCGATGTGATCCGCGCCCGCCTGCCCGAAGGCCCTGCCGATGACAGTCGGCGGGTGATCCTGGCCACAGTGCAGGGGGATGTTCACGATATTGGCAAGAATATCGTCAAGGTGCTGCTGCAAAACTATGGCTTTGCCGTCACCGATCTGGGCAAGGACGTAGCCCCGGAAAAGGTGCTGGCCGCCGTTCGGGACACGAGGGCCACCCTGGTGGGTCTGTCCGCCCTGATGACCACCACCGTCCCCGCCATGAAGGAGACCATCGCCCTGCTGCGCCGGGAAGCGCCTCAGGTCCGGGTGATCGTAGGCGGCGCGGTGCTGACGGAGGAGTTCGCCGCCCAGCTCGGCGCGGACGGCTACGGCAAGGATGCCATGGCCTCTGTGCGGCTGGCCCAGGGCTTTCTCCAGGCATAAAGAAGGAAATTTGTTTTGCGGAGCAAAGGAAAAGGACCGTGACCCCAATAAGTGGCCCCAATAAAAGGAAAGCGGGCCTTCCACAGCGAAAATAGACCCTTGTATTCATATGCACTTATCGACACTTACGGAAAGAAGGCACACCTATGACTGAAAAGGAAACCACCGCCCAGGCCCCTGCCGGAAAAACGGCACAAGGCAGCGCTGGAAAGGCCACGGCCTGGCAGGCCACCAAGTTCACCCTGTTTTCTGCCTCGGCAGGCATCATCCAGCTGGGCCTGACGGAGCTGCTGCTCAAGGCCTTTCATTTGGACTACGCCATTGCCTATGCCATAGGCCTGGTGGCCAGCGTGCTTTGGAACTTCACCTTCAACCGCCGCTACACCTTCCGCAGCGATATGAACATCCCCCGGGCCATGGGGCTGGTGGCGTTGTTCTACGCGGTGTTCCTGCCCGTTACCACCTGGGCAGGCGCGGCCCTCACCAGCCGGGGCGTAAACGAGGATATCGTGCTCATCGGCACCATGCTGCTCAACTTCGTGCTGGAGTTCCTCTACCAGCGCTTCGTGGTATACCGTAATACCATCGACACCAACGACCTGGCCAAAAAGGCGGCGGAGAAAGAAACCCTACAGTAAGCAGACCAGCCGTCACGCGGCCTTTGCTTTTTTCGCGCACCCTATGTAAAGGATCAGCGCGAAGAAGCCAAAGGCAAAGACGATCAGGTTGCAATAGGTGAAGAAGGTGTGCACCTGGGAATGGTTGGCAGAAATGAAGAAAAGATAGGGCAGGGCTGCAGAAATATAAAAAGGGACCGCCGTGTGGCAGGTCCCTTTTGTGTGGCTATAGAGAGGCCAGGAGCCTTACTTGCTGGTCCCCGTGATCTGTACGCTGTGGACGATCTCGTTCATCAGGGCCAGGTCCCCATCGTTCAAAGGACGATAGTCCGGATAGGCGCAGTACAGATAGAAGAAAAAGCCGTGATATACGGTCTGGATGGTGGCGAACTCGCCGGTTTCAGAGGTCTCCCGGGTGAGGATCATCTCGTTGCCGGAGGGGGTGGTGAAGTATTCGCTGACGGGCTCGGCGAAGTCCAGCTCGATAGCTTCCAGCGCGGCAGCCTTTTCCTCGTCGGTAAAGTCCGCCAGGGACTTGTCCCCGAAGGCCTCGCTGGGGGAGACGTGCATGTCGAAGAAGGGCTTTGCCCCGGTGGGGTCGGTCATTTCCACGCACAGCCAGCCCTGCTCGGGATGCTGCACGAATTCGTATCCATCGGGGATGTCCAGCTCCACATCAAAGGTCTCAAAGTCCTCTTCCACCTTGTAGTGGGTAGCGGCCATGGCGGATGCCATGGACAGGCACAGGGCCAAGGCCAGGATCAGCGCTAATAGTTTTTTCATGGTAGGTTCTCCCTTCTTTATATACGGCCTGTCCGCTTAGGAGCCGGAGACCGCGCCGTCACCGGTGGTGCTGATATTGCTCAGGAAATTGCGCATCATAAAGCCGGTGGTCCCGGTAAGGGGATCCCGCACCTGGCACCAGGTCTTGCTTTGGGCCAGCACCTCCAGCACATCGCCCTGATGGAAGTTCATCATGATGTTGGAGTATTTGGTGGCAGCCCAGCGCATGTGCACATTGTTGCCGGGAACGGAGGGACACACTTCCACCTTATAGGGGGTCACGAACACAAAGCCGTGGTTCAGCGCCGCCATGGCTTCCTTTACCGCCGTGTCGGAGGGCCTGGCGGTGGGCTTGGCAGTAGGCTTGTGGGTGGGCTTGGGGGTGGGCTTGGGGCCGGGCTTATCGTAGGTCATGTACCGCTTCATGGCGAAGCCTTCCCAGCCCTTGTAGTTAACGCTGATCCAGGTGCCGTCGTCGTAATCGCCAATGATCACGAATTCCGCGCCATAGGGCATCAGCTTGGCGACGCTGGCTTCCTTGGTGGGGCCTGTGCGGATATTAAGGCCGGAGGGGTTTTTCACGTAGGCACGATGCGTCATGGCCAGGGACGCGGGGGCAGCCATAAGCGTCACCAGCATGACCACGACGGCCAGGATCCATAGTCTTTTTTTCATGTCAGAGGAACCTCCTATCCATTTTTACGGGGCAGGTATATAGGTCGGATCGCTTTTTTGTATAGCTACTTTGTTATTTTCTATAGCTTGCCATAAACTTCCTTTTTTTCACAGGGCGCGTGTCAACTGTTTTTTGGTACATGCCACAAAAGCAAGCACACAAAAGAAAAAGCTACCTTGCGGCGATGCGACTGTAAAAAGGATGTATAAAGGCGGGGAGGATTTGCCAGGACGGGCCTTTAAAGCTATACTTGCAGCTATAGACAGACGAGAACAGGAGGGCATGACTATGACGAATGTGAAAGCCGCACGCAGAGGGAAGCTCCATTGGCTTTGGGCGCTTGTGACGCTTGCGGTGCTTTGCCTGCCCCTTGCCGCCCAGGCGGAGGAAGCCCCGCGGATATGGAAGCTTGAAGCGAACGTGGAGCAAGTGGTGGCTTGCGGGGATGTTTTTGCTGTGCTTGTGGAAGGAAAGGTCTGGCTGTGCGATCCCCAGGATGGCGCCCAGCAGCTTTTACGAAAGGACAGCAGGGATGTGTACCTTCACTATCTGTTTGGACGGGAGGATGGCAGCCTGTGGGCCCTGTCCACGACGGAGGCTTCCTATAATATATACAGCATCAGTCTGGAGGACGGCACGGCCGCCCTGGCCTGGCAGATCGAAAGATACGGCGGCCCGGCAGGGTATCTTAGGAAAGCGCTGTGGCATAACGGACAGATCGTGTTGGAGTTTGAAAACGAGGGCATCCGGCAATCGGACCTGCTGCTCTTTGATACAGCCAGCGAAAAGGCCGTAAGCATATACGGCCTTGATATGATGAACCTACATTCCTTTGGGGATAAGCAGCTGCTGGGCTTGCAGCGGCGGTATGGGGAGGGCTATGGCTGCGCGGTGGTGGCGATGGATGCTCAGACCCAAGCCATCCATACGGTATGTACGGTGGCGGCATTTCCAGAGGGCCTGGGCACGGGCACAAACCAGATCCTTACCTTTGCCGCCCCTATGATTAGCGTTTTTTCCCAGGAGGGAGAGCTGCAAAGGCAGCTGTACCTGCCCGTGGCCTATGGGGACTACTACTTTGACCGCAGCCTGGCGGCGACAGCCTTCGGCTATGCAGGGCTTTCCGATGGAACGCGGCTGATGGCAGCGCCTATGGACCAAAGTCAGACCGGCCCCAGATTGCAGATCGCCCGCTTTAACGCGGATGGCGCGGAGACCAAGGCGTTTCGCCTTGCGCATCCAGAGGTACAGGTGTACTCCCTGAACCTGGGCTATCAGCTGACCCCGGCCATGGTAGGCCAGATGATCCAGGGCCAGGACACGGAAACGGATATTTTCATGGTCAGGAGCTTTGAGACGGGCTACTTGGCGCTGCTGAAAAAGGGCTTCTGCGCCGACCTGTCCGGCCACGGGGCCATAGCCGAAAAAATAGAGGCCATGCCCCCAGCCCTTTCCGCTGCGCTGATGCGGGAGGGACAGGTGCTGGGCGTGCCTGTGCATATGGAGTTTGACACCTGGACGGCCCTGGCCTGTGATCCCAATACCCTGGCGGATGCAGGCCTGACCCTGGAGGACCTGCCCACCAACCTTTGCGATCTGCTGGATAAGCTGATCGGCTGGTACGGGGACGGCCCTCTTTCCGGTATACGCCTGTTTTCTTTTTCCGCTGAAAATCAGGCCTATGTCCTTGCCTGGTATACCCTGCAAAATTATTCTCATTATGCTTCCACCCAGTCGGAATGGCTGGATTACGATACGGAGCTGTTCCGGTCCCTGATGGAAAAATGCGACAGGCTGGGAGCGATGCTAAAAGCCGATGCGGGCATCACCGATACCTCACCGGCCCTTTTGGGCTATACCCAGCTGGAGGGACAATATATGGAAGGGATAATGGATACACAACTGTTCCTGCCCCTTGTGCCCCAGGCGGGCATGGAGCAGCGCTATCCGGCCTATATGACCGTTGCCACGGTAAACCCCCTGTCTAAAAACACCGAGCTGGCCTATACCTACCTGGCGGAAGCGCTGGAAACGCTTCCTGCCCAGACGAAGCTGCTTTTCTGGCCCCAGCAAGCCACCCCTGCCCAACAGCCGGAGTACGTCAAAAGCTATCAGCGGGCTCAAAATGAGGTGATCCGGCTTGCCGGGCTGCTGGAAAACAGCGGGCTGGGAGGGGCTGAGCGGGCCAGCCTGGAGGGCCTCCTGAAGGAGGCGGAGCAGTGGCTCCAGGGCCTGGAGAGGGATCCCTGGTGGGCGGTATCCCCGGCTACCATCCAAAGGTATCAGCAGCTAGCGCCTCAGGTCTTTATCCCCGGCAGCAACGTGCGGGAAATGCTGGACGAAAATATGATCGCCCAGGTGCAACAGTACGCTGCAGGGCAAATGGATATGGACGCTTTAGTGGAAGCCATCATCCGCAAGGCAAAAATGATCCAGGCGGAGGACGAGTAAAGGAGGATTTTTGAGGGTAGCGCGCTATGGCCTTACCCTCCCACGTGCTTGCGCATGTGGCTTAAAGCGTTTTTCTCCAGGCGGCTCACCTGGGCCTGGGATATGCCTATCTCCCCGGCTACCTCCATCTGCGTGCGGCCTTCGAAAAACCGCAGCTTCAAGATGTGCTTTTCCCGGTCGTTCAGGCGGCCCATGGCCTCCTTCACGCCGATCTCGTCCAGCCAGCCGTCGTCCAGCTTTTTATTGTCCGTCACCTGGTCCATGATGTACAACGCGTCACCGCCGTCGTTATACACCGGCTCAAACAGGCTTACCGGGTCTTGAATAGCCTCCAGGGCAAAGACCACGTCCTCCCGGGGCAGCTGCAGTTCCGCCGCCAGCTCGGTCACGTTGGGCTCCCGGCCCAGCCGCTCGGCCATGCGGTCCCGGGCTTTCAGCGCCTTGTAGGCGATATCCCGCAGGCTTCGGCTGACGCGGATGGAATTGTTGTCCCGCAGGTATCGGCGGATCTCGCCGATGATCATCGGTACGGCATAGGTGGAGAACCGCACGTTTTGGCTTACGTCAAAATTGTCCAGGGCCTTGATCAGGCCGATGCAGCCCACCTGGAACAGGTCGTCCACGTTTTCGCCCCGGTTGCCAAAGCGCTGGATCACGCTTAGCACCAGCCGCAGATTGCCCCGGATAAATTCCTCCCGGGCTTGCATATCGCCGCCGTGGACCAATGGAAAAAGCTGCCGCATCCGTTCGTTGCTCACTACCGGCAGGGTGGAGGTGTCCACTCCGCATATTTCTACCTTGTTGGTCGCCATCGTCATCCCTCCGCTTTTGCAATGCTCATTACATAAGGGAGTATGGCGCCAAAGGGCCGGATTTATTCCAGCTGACTGGGTAAGACAAAAGCAGTGGCAATGCGACAAATAGCGAAGGTGTGGACGAAGAGGCACTTGACAGATTAATATAGAAATGATATCATTACGATATCAAACAACAAGGAGTGATCGTATATGACTACGAGAGGCTTTGATGAGAAGGAACTGCGCCCTGTTAGTGGTTTTCCGGCATTGACAGCTATCGTGCTGGGGTTTGTGGCGGATATAGCGCTTTTTTGCTATGCCTGCTTTTTGCTGGCGGAGGGAAGCTACTGGGCCGGGGGATGGCTGATGGGCCTTAGCCTGCTTCTGCTTACCGCGCTGTGCATCCTTCCGGCGGGGCTCAAGATCGTCCATCCCAACGAGGCGCGGATATTTACGCTTTTTGGCAATTATTATGGTACGGTGAAGACCCCGGGCTTCTTTTATGTGAATCCGTTCGCCAGCTCCTTTAGCCCCACCTATGAGGCGGCAAAGGCCGAGGCGCGGAGGCGGGCCATGCAGGCGGCGAGCCATGGGCAGACGGCGGACCCTGCGCCCATGGAGAAAAAAGCCGTATCGCTGAAAAAGCAGACCCTGGACAATGGCCGCCAAAAGGTCAACGATTCCCTGGGCAATCCCATCATCATCGGGGCCATTGTGATATGGCGCGTCAAAAACCCCACCCAGGCAGTATTTGGGGTCGAAAACTACCGGGAGTACCTGAGCATCCAGACCGATTCTACCATCCGCAACGTATCCCGGCTGTACCCCTATGATGTCTTTGACGAGGACGAGGCAGACGACGGCATCCGGGAAAAGACCCTCCGGGGCAGCGCCCTTGAGATCGCCGAGGTAATGCAGGAGGAGCTGCAGCGCCGGGTGGAAGGCGCAGGGCTCGATATTGAGGAAGTGCGCATCACCCATTTGGCTTATGCGGAGGAGATCGCTGCGGCGATGCTCCAGCGGCAGCAGGCGGCGGCCATCATTGCCGCCCGGCAGAAGATCGTGGATGGGGCCGTGGGCATGGTAAAAATGGCCATTGATAAGCTGGGCGAGGACGAGATCGTTATTCTGGACGAGGAGCGCAAGGCTGCCATGGTGTCCAATTTGCTGGTGGTGCTTTGCGGCAATAGGGATGCGCAGCCTATCGTAAACTCAGGCTCTCTCTATTGAGGTGAAGGAATATGGATATTGAAAAAAGGGAGGAGCAGCTAAACCAGCGGCTTAGCCGCATTAGCGCGCTAGAGCAAGAGATCAAGACCCGGGAAGCGGCGCTGAAAAACAAAGAAAGCGCTAAAAAGCAAGTGCTTTTGCGCCTCTCTCCTACCCTGTGGAACGATATCGCCGCATGGGCGGAGGTGGACTTTCGCTCCATCAACAGCCAGATCGAGTTTTTGCTGACGGAAGCGGTGAAAGCCCGAAGCAAGGAAAAGGAACCGGAGTGACAAAGCAAAGAGGCCGCCCCAATTGCGTTTGAGGCGACCTCTTTGCATGCAAGCCCTTACCCCAGGATATGCTTCAGATCATCCTCAGGGGTTGTAATAGGATGCAGATCGAACATTTTCACCAGGGTGGTGAGCACCGTGTCGGAGAAGAACGCAGGCAGGCTGGGCCCGATGTAGATGTTTTTGATGCCCAGGGATAGCAGCGTAAGCAGGATGCATACGGCCTTTTGCTCGTACCAGGACAGCACCAGCGTCAGCGGCAGCTCGTTTACGCCGCATTGGAAGGCACCTGCCAGGGCCAGGGCCACCTGCACCGCGCCGTAGGCATCGTTGCACTGGCCCATGTCCAGGATGCGGGGGAAGGGCCCGATGGACCCCAGGTCGAGGTCATTGAAGCGGAACTTGCCGCAGGCCAGGGTCAGCACCACGCTGTCCGCCGGGGTCTGCTTCACAAAATCGGTGTAGTAGTTGCGGCCGGGCTTAGCCCCGTCGCAGCCCCCCACCAGGAAGAAATGCTTGATGGCGCCGGACTTTACCGCAGCTACGATAGCAGGCGCATTGCTTAGCACGGTGCTGCGGCCAAAGCCGGTGATGGTGGAGGTGCCGCCGTTGATGCCGGTCATGGGCTTAGCCTCAGGATAGCCGCCAAGGGCCAGGGCCTGGGCGATGAGGGGGGCAAAGTCCTTGCGGCCGGTATCGTCCGCGGGGATGTGCTTAAGCTCCGGGTAGGCCACCAGGGAGGTGGTATAGACCCTATCGGCATAGCTGGCCTTGGGGGGCATCAAGCAGTTGGTGGTAAAGAGCACGGGAGCGGGAATAGCCTCGAACTCCTTTTGCTGGTTCTGCCACGCAGTGCCGAAGTTGCCCTTGAGGTGGGCGTATTTCTTCAGCTCCGGGTAGCCATGGGCGGGGAGCATTTCTCCGTGAGTATATATATTGATACCTTTGCCCTCGGTCTGCTCCAGCAGCATGTGCAGATCATACAGGTCGTGGCCACTGACCACGATAAAGGGACCCTTTTCTACGGTGAAGGGTACCTCAGTGGGAACAGGGTCGCCGTAGGTCCCGGTGTTGGCTTGGTCCAGCAGGGCCATGCACTTGAGGTTGACCTGGCCCAGCTCCATCAAAAGGCCCAGCCATGCGTCCACGCTGTGGCCTGCGCCCAGGGCGCTTACACCCTTTGTGAAAAAGCTGTCCACTGCCGGGTCCCGGTGGCCCAGCATGCGGGCGTGGTGGGCATAGGCCGCCATGCCCCTGAGGCCGAAGAGCAGCGTGGACCGCAGGGATACGGTGTCTGCGTCGCCGTGAAACAGCTCCCCGGTATAAGGCGCGCCGCCGCAGCCCTCCCGCAGGGCCTGGGCCTGGGCCGTCAGGGTGGCGGTCCGGTTTGCGTCAAAGCTCACATTGGTCACGGCGGTAAAAAGGCCGTCTACCAGCAGATCGGTCAATTCCTTTTTGTCACAGCCCGTCTTTTCGGCGGCCTGGGCCAGAGCGATCAGCTCCATCGTCAGCGCATCCTGCCCGGCGGCTACCTCCGGGGTCTTTCCGCAAACGCCGCTGACCGTGCAGCCGCAGCCCTTGGCGGCCTGCTCGCATTGAAAGCAAAACATATTTTCCATTGTATTTCCTCCTTTATCAGCCCCTGGCCTCAGCAGCCCAGGGGCTATTCCTTTCTTGGCTTGCCAAGCAGCTTAAGTATAAAAGAAGCTAATAAAAAAGCCGTGGTTATAACCACGGAATAAAAAATATATAGGTATCTGCTTTTGGCAATCCAGGAAGATATCCACATTTTTCAGAAGGATTTTTAATTCTTATTTCACAAGGACATGGATATACTTTAACTATCCAAATATAGAGGACCGCTCGTTCGGTGTCCTCGCAATAGGAAAAGGGAGGAAAATCCATGAAAAAGATCCTAGCTCTGGTTTTGGTTGCTATCATGGCTCTTGGCATGATCAACCTGGCAGTCGCCGAAGAACCCATCAAGGTTGGCGTTTGCATCTACAAGTACGATGATAACTTTATGACCCTCTACCGCACCGAGCTGCAGGCTTATCTGGAAGAGCTGGGCTGCGACGTGACCGTAGTAGACGGCAAGGGCGACCAGAACGAGCAAACCAATCAGATCAACGCTTTCATCGCTGATGGCGTGGACGTTCTGATCGTGAACCTCGTGCAGTCCACCTCTGCTGCCACCGTTATCGACCTGGCCAAGGCTGCTGACATCCCCGTGGTGTTCATCAACCGTGAGCCCAGCGCCGAAGACATGCAGCTGTGGGACAAGATCTGCTACGTTGGCGCCGATGCTCGTCAGAGCGGCACCATGCAGGGCCAGATCATCGCCGAGACCGCCAACAAGGGCGATTTCAACGGCAATGGCAAGGTTGACTATGTTATGATCATCGGCGATCCCGAGAACGTAGATGCGCAGTATCGCACCGAGTTCTCCATCAAGGCTTTGACCGATGCTGGCCTGGAAGTTAACGAGCTGTTCGCACAGCGCGGCGACTGGGCACAGGAAAAGGGCCAGGAACTGGCTGCCACCGCTTTGGCGCAGTTCGGCGATGAGATCGACGTTATCTTCTGCAACAACGATGCTATGGCGCTGGGCGCTGTGCAGGCCATCCGCGATGCGGGCCGCGTTGTAGGCGAGAACATCTACCTGGTTGGCGTTGACGCTTTGGACGAGGCTGTTGAGCTGGTAGAAGCTGGCGAAATGACCGGTACCGTCCTGAATGACCACATTGGCCAGAGCCACAAGGCTGCCGATGTTGCCATCGAAGTTGTCGAAGGCGGCACCCTGGAAAAGAACTACACTGTTGACTACGTGAAGGTTACCAAGTAATTATATTCACGGTTAACGCAGGTGGTGCGTGTGCGAAAGCCACGCACCACCTTTCGCAAGATGAAGGCGCCGGCCTGGCTTTTGCCCGGGCTCGCCGTATGCCGCCCCATGGAAAACCATGCTGCGGCTCATTTTAGATATGGAGGCCGGTTATGTCCGAGTATTTGTTGGAGATGCAGGGCGTGGTGAAGACCTTTCCCGGGGTCAAGGCCTTGGATCACGCACAGCTCAAGTTGAGACCGGGAACCGTCCACGCGCTGATGGGCGAAAACGGTGCGGGAAAATCCACCTTGATGAAATGCATGTTTGGCATTTACAAGATGGATGAAGGCGAGATTATCTACGAAGACCTGCCCGTACAGATCCCAGACCCCCTTTCTGCCCTGAAACTGGGCATTGCCATGGTGCATCAGGAGCTGCAGCCCATTCCGGAGCGGAGCGTGGCGGAAAATATCTTTGTGGGCCGCTACCCCATCAAGAAGCTGCTGGGCTTCATCCCCGTGGTAGACCACAAAAAAATGTACGAAGAAACCGAACGGGTGCTTAAAGAGGTTCGCATGAACTTCGACCCCAAGCAGAAGCTGGGCTCTTTAAGCGTATCCCAGATGCAGTCGGTGGAGATCGCCAAGGCGGTATCTAACGATTGCAAAGTGCTGATCTTGGATGAGCCTACCTCTTCGCTTACCTCCCATGAGGTGGACGCATTGTTCCGCATTATCGAGGACCTGAAGCAAAAGAACGTGGCCATCGTATATATCAGCCATAAGATGGATGAAATTCTCCGCATTAGCGACGAAGTGACCATCATGCGGGATGGCAAATACATCGGTACTTGGGATTCCAAGGACCTGACCACCGACAAGATCATCACCCAAATGGTAGGCCGGGAGCTGACCAACCTCTATCCCCAGCGGGAAAACCAGCCGGGCGAGGTGGTCTTTGAGGTGAGTGATTTCACCTCCATCAATCCCCGCTCCTTCCGGGATGTTTCCTTCCAGCTGCGCAAGGGCGAGATCCTGGGCGTAGGCGGGCTGGTAGGCGCACAGCGGACCGAGCTGATGGAAGGCCTTTTCGGCATCCGGGCCCATACCTTAGGCGAGGTGACCTATAAGGGAGAGCCGCTGGTCATCAATCGGCCCCAGGACGCGATCCGCAAGAGCATCGCGCTGCTTACGGAGGACCGCCGGGCCACCGGCATACTGGGCGTGCTGTCCGTGGCGGACAATGTGTCCATTGCCAGCCTGGACCAGTACCTCGTGGGCGGCCTTATGCTCAACGACAAGAAGATCGAGCAGCTGGTGCAGGACAACGTAAACAAGCTCTCCATCAAGACCCCTTCCAGCAAGACCCTCATCCAGTCTCTTTCCGGCGGCAATCAGCAAAAGGTGCTTATTTCCCGCTGGCTGGCCAACGACCCGGATGTGTTCATCCTGGATGAGCCCACCCGCGGTATCGACGTAGGCGCTAAATACGAAATTTACTGCATTATTGCTGATCTGGCCAAGCAGGGTAAGTCCATTATCATGATCAGCTCCGAAATGGGCGAATTGATCGGTATGTCCGACCGGATCATGGTGATGTGCGATGGCCGTGTGACCGGCTTCCTGGACGGCAAGGAGTCCAGCCAGGAAAAGATCATGGAGCTTGCCACCCAGTTTGAAGTGAGCGAAGAGGCCCCGTCGGCGGACCAGGCCCAAGCAGTGTAGGAGGGACGAACATGCAAGTACAGTTGGAAGAAAAAAAGGGCTTCTCGGCCCAATCCGTAGGCCGGGTCCTGCGGGATAATCTGATCATTCTGGGTATTTTGCTCATTGCCATTATCGTGGGCATCCTGCGCCCCAATTTCTTTTCCCTGGCCAACTTCCGAAACCTGATCTCTAATACCGCAGTGCGGTTCATCATCGCGCTGGGTGTTTCTGGCTGCCTTATCACTAAAGGCACCGACCTTTCCGCAGGCCGTGTGGCGGGTCTGGCGGCGTGTATCTCCGCTATCCTGCTGCAAAAGGGCGATTATTCCCAGAAGTTCTACCCGAACCTGGGCGAGATCCCGATCTGGTCCGTGCTGCTGATCGTGATGGCGGTCTGCGCTATCGTAGGCGCAGTCAACGGCTCCGTGATTTCCTTCTTCAAGGTCCCCCCCTTCATCGCCACCCTGGGCATGCAGACCCTGGTATACGGCATCTGCCTGGTATATACCGGTGCAAGCCCCATCGGCGGCCTTCGTCGGGATTATACCCAGATCGCTACCTCCGCGCTGGACCCTATGATCAGCTATATCGTGCTGGGCCTTGTGGGCCTGGGGATCATCGCCTGGGCCGTTACCAGCGGCCGTAAACGCGGCATTGGCTTTATGATCGGCGTGCTGGCCATCGTGGCCCTGCTGGGCTGGGCGGCCCTGTCTATGCAGACGGCCGTGTTTAGCTACATCGCCTGTATCGCCTTCGCGGTAGGCGGCCTGATGTGGTTCCTGTACAACAAGACCCGCCACGGCAAGTACATGTACGCCATCGGCGGCAATGAAAACGCGGCGGAAGTGGCCGGCGTTAACACCAGCAAGACCAAGATCAAGATCTACATGCTGGCGGCCATGCTTTACGGCCTGTGCGGCTTCCTGATCGCCTCCAAGGCTGGCGGTGCGTCCGTTAACACCGCCCAGGGCTACGAGTTGGAAGCCATCGCCGGATGTACCATCGGCGGCGTATCCGTTAACGGCGGCGTAGGTAAGATCAGCTCCATCCTCATTGGTGTGCTGGTGTTCGAGCTCCTCAAGATCGCCATGCAGTTTATGGGCATTGAGACCAGCTACACCTACATCGTGCAGGGTCTGGTCATCATCGTGGCCGTTGCCCTGGACCTGCGCAAGTACCTGGCCAAGAAGTGATCCCTTGCCTAAAAGGAGGCTCTCTCTTATGAGCGATTTTGATAAGCGCCCCGTCGTCACCCGTGACGAGGAGGCACCGCCCCAAGGCCCCCGGAACCTGAAGGAGCGCATCTATGAAGGGCTGCGCATGCCTTTGTGGCTCCTGGATACCATCCTGGTGCTGCTGGGCATTGGGATACTCGTGGCCCTTATTTTGGGCTTTATCAAGGGCAATAACTTATAAGAGTTACCTAAAAGCGCCGTTCTCGTGAGAGAACGGCGCTTTTTTACCTGTCTTTTTATACCTGTGGCTAACGTTTACGGCTGCTTGCCGATATAGGCCAAGATGCCGCCATCCACATACAGAATGTGGCCATTTACAAAGTTAGCGGCATCCGATGCCAAGAACACCGCAGGGCCGGTTAAGTCCTCCGGCGTGCCCCAGCGGTTGGCAGGGGTCTTTGCCAGGATAAAGCTGTCAAAGGGGTGGGGCGTGCCGTCCGCCTGCTTCTCCCGCAGGGGCGCGGTTTGCGGGGTTGCAATATAGCCAGGACCAATGCCATTGCACTGGATATTGCTCGCGCCGTATTCGGAGCAAATATTCTTGGTCAGCATCTTAAGGCCACCCTTGGCCGCTGCATAGGCCGATACCGTTTCCCGGCCCAGCTCGGACATCATGGAGCAGATGTTTATGATCTTGCCCTGACCTTTTTTGATCATGGAAGGGATAACGGCCTTAGCGCAAATAAAAGGTGCGTTCAGGTCCACGTCGATAACCTTGCGGAAATCCTCAGCGCTCATCTCCGTCATGGGAATGCGTTTAATGATGCCTGCGTTGTTGACCAAAATGTCGATCACGCCGACTTCCTTTTCGATCTGGGCTACCATGTCCTGTACCTGCTGCTCATTGGTTACATCGCATACATAGCCATAGGCCTTAATGCCCTCGGCTTCGTAGGCCTTAAGGCCTTTGTCTACCAACTCCTGGTTGATATCGCAAAACACGCAGGTCGCCCCTGCCGCGCTGTAGGCAGCATTAATAGCAAAGCCAATGCCGTAGGACGCGCCAGTAACCAGTGCCACTTTCCCTTTCAAAGAAAACATATTCATATCCATTATTCTTGCTCCTTTCAGGCCTGCCGTAGTTCCACTTTTTTCCAAGCATCGCAGATTATCACAATTTCGCATTTTTAAGCTTCCATAGGCTATCGCGATCCATCATAAGCTGTGACGATCTGCTACGTCTTTCTTACTTCAGGTCCAGCATAGCAATGCCGTCCATGTCGTCAAAGGTCTGGTTCTCGCCGCACATGCCCCAAATGAAGGTATAGTTGCTGGTGCCCACGCCGGAATGGATGGACCAGGAGGGCGAGATGACGGCCTGCTCGTTATGCATCACGATATGCCGAGTCTCATCAGGCTCGCCCATCATGTGGAATACCACGTTGTCCTGGGGCAGATCAAAGTACAGGTACACCTCCATGCGCCGCTCGTGGGTATGGCTGGGCATGGTGTTCCAGTTGCTGCCCACCTCCAGCATGGTAAGGCCCATGCATAGCTGGCAGCTTTGCAGCACATCCGGATGCACATACTGGTAAATGGTGCGCTTGTTGCAGTTTTCCACCGTGCCCAGGGGCCGCTTGTTGGCCTTCTCAATGTCGATCTTCACATTGGGATAGGTGTGGTGGGCGGGGCAGGTGTTGATGTAAAACTTAGCGGGGTTTTGGGGATCGCTGCTTTGCAGGCTGATGGCCTTGGCGCCCATGCCTACGTACAGGCCGTCCCGGGCCTTCATTTCGTACACGGTGCCATCCACGGTGATCTTGCCGTCGCCGCCGATATTGATAACGCCCATTTCCCGGCGCTCCAAAAACGACTCCGAAGCCATTTCCTTGCTGCCTGTAAGCGTTACCGCCTGAGTCACAGGCATTACGCCGCCGGCAATAATGCGGTCAAAATGGCTGTAGGTGAATACGGCCTCATCCGCAACAAAGACCTGCTCGATCAAATAATGCTTGCGCAGCTCCTCTGTGGTGTAGTGCTTGGCATCGTCCTGATGGCTAGGATACCGGACCGTTAGTTTCATGTCATTCTCTCCTTTAAAACACATCTCGTTGCAAACCTCGTTGCGCATCTCGTTGCGCAGCCAATCGCAAGCCCCGTTGCACATCTCATTGCAAGCCTCGTTGCGCATTCCATTGCACATTCAATCGCAAACCCCGTTGCAAAACCCATCGCAAATCTCATTGCATATCCTGTGTTGCATATTATAGTACTGTCAGCTATACATCTTTTCCGTATACTTCCCATTGCCTAAGGGCTGGAAAGGCCGAGGGCATATCACACTTGATGAGCCGCTCCAGCCGCATCCAGGAGACCCAATGCTGGCCATCCAATTCGATACGCTGTACGCCATCTACGCCTTCCAAGGGAAAAGTCTTTTCATATCCATCACTAAGCACCACGGTGCCCTGGATCCAATACGCATCATGGGGAAAATCCGCACGGAGGTAAAGTGCCATGGCATCTACCTCTACCTCCCGGCCAAAGGAAAGGGTCAGCACCGCATCAGTACGCGCACCAATGCCCCAGCTCTGGTAAGGCCACTCGCCATGCCCGCGAGCCGTACGCAAGCCATCAATAACATTGCGGGCGCAAAACACGCTTTCGTCACGGGTCTCCACGTTGGCGGTAGCGTGGGGATAGGCAGTCACCGCCCCGCGCTGATCCGCCGGGTTGAGCGCCAGGTTGCGATAATCGTTACCTTCGGCTTGGGCCACGGTAATGATATGCTTATCACCTTGGAAAGCGTATGGCGGGTACACTAGCAGATTATCCCCCTCTAGCGGAAGGCGATATTCCATCTTTTTCTCGGGCAGGAACAATCGGGTCTGGGGTAAAGCCTGGTCGATCTGCACCAGGGCATGTTCCCAGTCCGTCTCTATTTGGATGCAGTCCCCAGGCTGATATTGACATGTAGCCACCAATTGCACCTGACCTATGCCTTGTTGCTCACAAAGCAGCTCCGCACCGCGCCATAGGGTTATTTTACTCATAGTTTATGCTCCTTACAGCTTGTAAAGCGGCTGCCCGTTATTCCGCCGTCCACAGACGCGAATCGTCACCGCGCAGCTTTAGCAAAGCTTCCACAAAGAAATAGTCGCCATAAAGGATATTAACGTGCCGTCCAGCTCCATCATCATGATAGGAGGCAGTGCACTTATGCAAAATGCCGGGGCTGTCCTCAGACCAATCAGCGCAAAGGGCCTCCATGGCCTTTAGCAGCTTAAGGGCGGCCTGATAATATGCTTCGCCCTTCTCGCCACCCACGATCTTTGCCAGGTCCAATAGGCCGCTGGCCGCACAGGCCGAGGCAATGTTATCAATGCGCTCCTCCTCCGGGGGCTGGGCAAAGTCGCAATCCGTCAAACCATCCGGGCGAATATGTGCAATAAAGTAATCCGCCACACGGCAGGCTGCCTCCAGATCATCAGAGCTGCCGCCGTTTTGGCACATTAACGTAAAGCCATATAATCCCCAGGCCTGGCCTCTAGACCAGCTGGAGCCTACGCTATACCCCTGTCCCCGAGGCTTTTCTACAGCCACACCGGTCTCCGGGTCAAAAATAACAATATGATTGCAGCTACCATCCTCCCGGAGGAACTCTCGCCTGGCGGTGTCTGCATGGATGCGGGCGATCTTTTGGAACCGCGGATCTCCGGTCTGCCGGGTTGCCCAGCAAAGCAGGCACAAGTTCATCATGCAGTCAATAATAGCCCAGCCCGGTCGGTCACCATTCCAGGCTCGAATAAAGCCCATAGGGTTGAAACGGCCTGCCAGCAAATTGGCCGCATGGAGGGTATGCCTAAAGGCATCCTTATCCCCGGTAAACCGATGATGCGCACCGGTAGAAAGCAGATACATAAAGCCTACGTCATGATTAAGAAGTTCAAAGTTAGAAAGCTCCTTCACCAGCAGTTTTTCCACCCGCAGAGCTTCCTGCATAAAGCCTTCTTCATGGGTCGCCCCGTAAAGCTGCCACATAAGCCCCGGCCAAAAGCCCCCGGTCCACCAGCTGTTACCGTCAAAGGGGGCCGGAATCCAGCGGCCTTTTTCGCCCACGTAAGGAATCACATCCTGTTCCTGAGCCAGCTTGGCCGAGCGGGTAAACTTATCAACTGTTTTTTGAAAAGTATCATCAAGCCATCGTTGCATATGCTAATACCTCCGCCGGAATATTCTCCCACAGGGGCTGTCCCCCGGTGCGCGTACCCAGCACTGCCGAAATAAGCACCGTTTCACCTGCGGTCACCTTCGCCGTAAGCATCGGCAAAAAGGTGCGAGGAGTCATCAAATTGGTATTAGGCTCTGGCATTACAATAACGCCCTCATCAAAGCCGGACAAGGCCTTCACACCACTAATGCCCCAGGGCGCCATCACTACAGCCTGCGTTTTGTCCGCCTGCTGTCTAAGCTCCCCTTCTCCATTTCGAGAGATGGCATAGCCGCCTTCCGCTGCAAAAAGGTCCCTGTCCGATTGAATGCGATGAATCCGCACATGCCATTCCCCCAAAGGAATGATCTTGGTTTCCACCATAACATTCCTAAAGGGACTCCATACGGACTTAACATAGGTATCGGTAATCTCATAGCTTTCGCAGCCATAGCGAGGATGCCAGGTATCCCCTTCCTCACTAAGTGCCAGCATGCTGTCCATGGCCGCATCCTTTAGCAGCTTCTGTGCCTTAGGCACGCTGAAACCGAAAACAGTTGAATAGACAAACTTTTCATATTTAGCTTCGTCATGGGAATGTTCATGGGCATGATTGCCCGCCGCATACGCCATTACATGGCTGCCATCCTCGCTACGGGTAACCAGCATACGAGCGTGGGGCTGCAGACTTTTCACAGGCTGATCCGCTTCCTTCTCCTCTGCTTGCCAAAAAGGATGGTCCTCCGGCAGCGCCAGGCACAGGAAGACCTTCATAGACCAGTAAGGCGAGCCGGGGGCGTTATACCCTTCCGCCATGTTCAAATTGGGATAATGGTAGCCAATGGTAAGCACCCCGTCACGGGTAAAGATGGGGCTCTGGAACCATTTGCGCATATTGCCAAGAAGCAGACCCTTCATTACGCCATAGTCCACAGCCTCTGTTACGCCCTCTGCCAATGCCAGCGCCGCATAAAAAGCGCTTTGAGCAAAGCGATAGGTAAGGCTACGACCATAAGGCAACGCCTCCCCGGTGCGGTCAAACCAGCAGGCAAAATCCGCCGCCATTTGCTTGCCACGGGCTAGAAAGGCTTGACTCCGTTGCGGGTCCTTATCCTTCATCACATAGGCATATACCAGCCCATAGTAATGGAAGCCCCACTGGGTGTAATATTCACGCTGGTTAAAATAATCAAAATACCAGCCGTCGCCCTCGTAATGCTCTTCGATCATGGCAAGGTCTTTTTCCATGCGATCCTTGGGATAGGGCAAGCCTACCTGCCCAAAGCCCATGTTTACCAGCACTCGGAAAAATGTCCAGTTGTTGGTGGGCATGCTATGCTCGTTGATTTGATTGAGCCAGCGATACAGATTACCTTGAGCGCTTTCAGGCAAATCGTGGTAAAAGGTCTGGGGAATCAGCGCCATGCCGATGCCCATAACGGCCATTTCTACCAATCGCTGGTCAAAATCAATAGCTTCACCCCAGTATTCCGGGTGGGTGGGGTCTACACCATTGATGATCCCCTGCTTCCAAGCTTCCCACAAAGGCGTTACGCTCTGGCATTTGCCCATGAGCATAGGTACAATGGCCCACAGCACCCGGGCAAAGCCCTCCATGTCCGCAACAGCTGACGTGTAGGTTACACCTGTTTCCCCCAGATGAAGCCCAGCCTTGCCCTCGCTTAGTAGCGGCAAAAGTGGTTCTATTAGCTGCACTGCTGCTCTCTCTACGTCGGCCCGTGTGCGTAAGGGATTATTTTTTACAGCATTTCCCATAATCTCAGCTCCTCCTAAAACAAAAAGTTTGTACATGTTGGGTTTGAGCAGTTGCCGCCAAGCTAAGTCGCCAGACACTTCCCGGAAAATTGGCCGCCATCCGCTCGTCCGTGATAGGGATCTCCTCGACAGTGGGTACCAGCGCCGCATCATAGGCAAGCGTAAGCCCGCCAAAGGCCATGCCACCGGGCACAGGCGCGGGCGTCTCCCTAAGCATAAACACCCATTCCACCGGCTTGGGCTCTGTAAGGGCAATGGTATCTTTTAAATATACCCCTGTGTCCAGCACGGCAAAGTTGCGCATAAAACCGCTGCACTTTGCTTCTGCGGGGTATGCCGCCGATAGCTCCATCGTTACGCGGTCCCCAGAAGGCTGCACATCCTGTGCGGCAAATGCGCGGCCAGCTCGCTGCTCGATGCCAGCAAGCAAGGGCAGGTTATGATTCCGGGAGCGAGTATTCCAAATCGTATAACGCTCCGCCCCAAAGGTTTTAGCGGTATACACCATATTGCCCACATCAATTACCGCAGGCGTGCCATCCACATATAAAAGAAAGCTGCCCACATCGTTATGGTTGTGGCTTTCTCCGTTGTGTCCACCCTTGATGGCTCCGTACAGGCCGCCCTGCTCCCAGGCATATACCTGCAAGTCTGGCAAAGCTTGATGGGCTGGTTGGCTTGCTGGCAGATCGGCTTTAGCGTCTCTTTGCAGATCCATTGGCGAGTCGGTGCATAAGCCGATGAGCGAGCCAGCGGACACGCCTTCGTCAATCTCATTAAACAGCGAAAGCAGCACCCGATTCATCTGTGGCACATCTACAGGTTTGATACCCCCCCGCTGACGAAATACCTGTGCGCCCAAGGCCTGTAATGGCTCATTATCCGTACGCAGGCCATAGGTATACAGCCGCTCTCCGTCCAGCTTTGGCTTGGCATCGCTATCGGCAAAGTTCCAATAGTAAGGACCTGCGATATGTGCCACCGAAGGAAAGGCCCCTATGTTTCTAATAAGCGATTCCTTATAGAAGTCCACCTGGCCTCCAGTAGCCAAATGCAGACTTTCCAAGCAATCCAGCAGAGAGCCTCCTGCCATGTTCCAGTATCCACAACCCTCGTCGCATCCACCGTCCCCGGGGATGCAATGAAGGTATCTATCCAGCATGGAAAGCGCTCGCTCCAACCCTTGAACCAGCCGAATTTCATCGTCCATGGTAAGCAGCATGCTGTCCATTATATTGGAAAGAATCCATGGTGTCCAATTACATAAATCTGTACGCGTTATACCCATCCACCAAAAATCATCATGGCTAAAGAAGGGCCTAAAAATGCGCTGCTCCAATTCCTTACGCGCCCGCCGAACGATCAGAGGTGACACGCCATTCAGCTTGTCCTCTAAAAAGTGTAACGCATAGCTCACCGTGGCGGCTGTTTGCGCAGCAAACAGATCAATATAGGGATTTTCCACATCGGGCAAAGGGCGCTCCTTAGCAGGGCCCACCCCCGGATGATCACTGCCATTATGGGCGCTGATAACCCAGCTGGTTTCCTCGCAAATAAGCCACAGGCCATCTACCACAGCGTCCAAATAGGTGCCGTCATCTTTAAGGCATTCCGCCAGTATGGCTCCTATTAGCTTCGACCTGCGCTCAAAATATGGCGTTTCGTATACTTTGCGATCACCTGTGCGCACAAAAGCCAAAAACTGCGTGGCCGTAAGCACAGGATAACCCTCCAAAGCTTCATTTCCCCATGCCAGAAGCTCCGCCTGGACTTCCTTTGGAAGGGCTTGCCATGCATCACGCTGCTGCCTCTTGGGAAAGGGCTGCCGTGCTTCTTTAGGAAGAAGAAGCACGGCAAGCGAATGATTTTGTAAAAGCGTTTCAAACAAAGGGCTCACCCTTTCAGGCCGGTGGTGGCAATACCTTCAATAAAATACCTTTGTAAGAAAAGGAACACAACTGCCACGGGAACAAGAGAGCACAGGGAGGCGGCCATGATCAGGTGATAGTCCGCAGAATAGGCCTGAATGAAGCGACGAAGGCCTACCTGTATGGTCTTATTGGCATCTGTGGTCAGGTAAATCATAGGGCCCATGTAGTCATTCCAGGTGTTAACGAAGGTGAAGATGGCCAGTGTTGCGATAGCAGGCTTTGAAAGGGGCAGGATGATCCGCGCCCAAATACCATACTCGTTAAGACCGTCAATGCGGGCCGCCTCGCTCAGTTCACCGGGAATACCCATGAAGAACTGTCGCATCAAAAACACACCAAAAGCCGAGAAGGATTGAAGCACCACCAGTGCCCAGATGGTATCGTACAGACCGATGGAGCGCATCATGATGAACTGCGGCACCATGTAAACCTGCCACGGCACTGCAATAGTACCAATGTAACACATAAACAGAAAATCCCTGCCTTTAAAACGCATTTTGGCAAAGGCGTAGGCCGCAAAGGAGGAGGTGATGATCTGCATAAAGGTTACCACAATCGCCACAATGGTAGTATTTTGGAAGTATGTAAGCAGGGATACCTTCTGCCAGATAACTGTAAAGTTTTCAAAGCGGAAGGTCTTTGGGATCCAGTGCATGGGAACGCTGAACACTTCGGCACTGTTCTTTAAGGAGGAAGAGATCATCCACACAAAGGGTACTAGCGCGATCACTGTAAAGAGTAGTAATACCCCATACTTGACAATTCCGCCCAAAATTTTACCGACTTTAGAGGTCGAACGTTTTTCGGTCTGAGTAATGGCAGTCATCTTTCTTCGCTCCTTTCTTACATGTAGTTAACAAATTTTTTCTCGGCACGGAACTGTATAAACGTAATGGTCAACACGATCACCAGCAGAACCATGGATACCGCGCTGGCGACCCCGTATTGCGCCGAGGTTGCAATGCCCTCACCGCCGAAGGAGAGTTCAAAAATATAGGTGACCAGCATCTTGGTAGACCGCCCCGGTCCACCCTGGGTCATGATAGCGACAACATCGTAAATCTTAAAGCAGCTAATGACCATCATGATGGAAACGAAGAAGGTGGTAGGCGTCAGCATGGGCATGGTGACCTTCCAAAACTTCTGCCAGGCGTTAGCACCGTCCACAGTAGCGGCCTCATACAATTCGCCCGGCACGCCTTGCAGGCCTGCCAAGTACATGACCATATAATATCCGGCGTTACGCCAGACACTTACAATAATAATTGCCCAGATGGCTAGATCACGGCTAGATGTCCAACTCTTGGTCATATTAAGACCAATGAAGTTAAGGATCTGGTTGATAGGGCCATTTTTCATGAGCAGGAAATTCCAACATACACAAATGGCAACCATAGATGCCACGTAGGGAAAAAAGAAGACCGAGCGGAAGAACTTGGCGCCCTTCACAGCCTTGTTAAGCACCAAGGCAAGCCCCAAGGCGCAGCCGATGGTCAGTGGCACTGTTGCCAAGGTATAGAAAAGGGTGTTATTAAGTGCGATACCTAAATTGCTCTTAGTAAAGCTGAAATCTTTAAAAATGTAGGCAAAGTTATCCAGCCCTGCCCAGGTGATGGCGCTGCCGCCACTCCAATTAAGAAAGGATAATACAATAGAAAAAAGTACAGGTATTAAAGTGAATAAAACAAAGCCCAAAAAGTTAGGTAGTAAAAAGGAGTAGGCCACCAACGTATTGCGTTTTTCCAGCTTACTCATACCCGGGTGTCCTAACGCTGTTTTTTGTGACATACTGCGTCCCTCCTTCTATCAATAAGGTCGTTACGTTACAAAGAAGGAGGGAGGGACGGTTGACGCCCTCCCTCCAGGATAAATGGAATTACTTGATGAACTCGGCTGCGCGGCTTTCCATGTTAGCAATACCTTCATCAATGGTGACCTCACGGGTCATGATGAGGGTGTGCTCTTCGTTTACAGCGGTCTTGATATCGCTGACGCCATCGCCAACGGGCCATTCCAGCGCGATAGCGGTGGGCAGGAGAGCGGCCTTGGTGGTGTCATCGGTGGGGAAGCCATCAGCAGAAGCCATAACGGCGGCCACTTCTTCGCTTACATAAGCGGGACGAGTGCCAGTAGAAGCTACAACCTTGGCGCCTTCTTCGCTGCACAGCCAGGAAGCGAACGCCCAAGCAGCATCCGGATTAGCGCTCTTAGCGTTAACAGCGATACCCGTGGGAGAGCCGAAGGAAGAACCGGCGGCTACGCCTTCCAGGTGAGGAACGGCGGTGATGCCCCAGTCGAAATCGGCAGTGCCGTCTTTGACGTAGTTGATAAGGGTAGCAGCATACCAGTAACCCATAGGCATCATGGCGATGTTGCCCTGCGCGAAAGCGCCGGAGTAGTGCAGGTTAGCGGCCTTCAGCTCGTCGTAGCTCATGCAAACGCCGGCATCTTCCAGGCCCTGGTAGAGCTCGTAGAAGTATTTCAGGTCGTCGTATTTGCCATCGGCCAGGGTGTTTACGCCATCGCAAACCGCCCAGTTAGCCACAGCGCTCAGCCAGGTGTGGTAGTGAGTGCCGTAGATGCCATCTTTAGCAAGGCCGGTGGCCAATTCAGCATAGGCATCCCAAGTCATGTCGTTGGTGGGGTACGCAACGCCAGCGGCATCAAACAGGGTCTTGTTGTAGAACAGTACCCAGAAGTCAGCCCGGAAAGGCAGTGCGTAGTAATCCTCGGTGCCAGCCAGCTGGTAGCAAGCGTCCATGCCAGCATACTTAGACATGTCAAGGCTATCCGCAGCAATTTTGTCGTTCATCTTAACGATGAAGCCTTCTTTTGCCCAGTTCTGAGCATCGGACAATTCCTTTACGATGTACAGGTCGGTGGTATCGCCGCCGGCCAGCATGGTGGAAGTCTTGATGTTGTAGTCCTGAGAAGCCAGGTCTACCCATTCGATGGTTACATTGGGGTTAGCAGCTTCATAGCCGGTCTTGATGGCATCGTAGTAAGCGGTGGTGCCCAAGTCCCAGCAAGCTACGGTCAGGGTCGTTTTTTCTTCGGCTGCTGCGAAAGCAACGAAAGAAAATACCATAGATAGGCAAATGAGCATGGCCAGTAGTTTCTTCATGGAATATTTTCCTCCTTTAAGTTGGTTTGGGATGAATAGGAAAAATGTTATCGGTTACATTTCGCTATCGAAAAAAACCGCTAAATAATCTCCTCGTGATTCCCAAACTTTGTACCTAAATAGTACACCATGCCCAACAATTTTGTCAACATTTTTTGCAAATTTTCTTTTTAACTGCGTTTTATCCCAGCAAGGCTATAATTTACCTTGCTTTGCAACTTTCAAAATGTTACCGATAACATTATTCGTTGCTTTTTGAGCCTCCTTCCCTTATAATATATATGATACATTACAAAGGGGTAAGCCCTATCCCGTACCCTACCTTGCCACCAGGAATGAGGAATGCACTTGGAAAAGAAGATCACCATCTACGACGTGGCCAAGGAAGCCGGCGTTTCCACCGCTACGGTGACCCGTGTAGTCACAGGCCAATCCAATGTACGTGCTCTCACGCGGGAAAAAGTACAACAGGTTATTGATAAATACGGCTATGCCCCCAGTGCCATTGCCCGTGGGCTAGAGAACGGCCAAAATAAGACCATCGGCATTATCCTGCCGGAGATCGTCAATCCCTATTTTGCGCAGTTGTTTTCCGCTGCAGAGGAAGAAGCCCAGCGAAGCGGCTATTCCGTGTGGCTGCGCCAGATACCCAGCGATGCGCCTATTGATGATGCCGTGGTAGACGAGATGATCAGTCGTCGCCTCAATGGCGCTTTCTTTGTAGGCGGCATTTTGGAAGCCAGTCGTCCGGGTCTGATCAACGCCTTGAAGCGACTGGGGCAGTACATGCCCATCGTAGCCATCTGTCCCCCCCAGGCCAATTTAAACTGCATCTGCTTATACAACGATCTGGCCAGCTGCATGCGCCATGCCGTACAGCACCTGCACATGCTGGGACACCGGCGCATTGCCTTTGTAGGCGGCTCCTTGCAAGAGGGCGGCTCCGGCGCCCGTGGCCAAGGCTTTTTAGAGGAGCTGCGCATTTTAGGCTTGCCCGACAACCCTGCCTACCATCACGAAAACGGCTTTGACACCGAAAGCGGCGAACGCGCCGTGCTACGGCTTTTATCAAGCCTTGATAAAAAGGTTTGGCCCACTGCCATGATCGCATTCAACGACTTGGTAGCCCTTGGGGCTATGAAGCAGCTAAAGCAAATGGGGCTGACCCTTCCCCAGGACATGGCCATTATTGGCTGCGACAATCAATTCTTTTGTCCCTATACCGACCCACCCCTGACCTCCATGGATTTGCACCCCTTGGAACATGCCAAAAGTGCCATACGGGAACTGCTGGCGGCACAAGAAAACAACACCCAGCCTTTTAGCCTGATGCGGGATTCCACCCTGGTGGTACGGGAAAGCTGCGGTGCCAAGCTGGGATACCGAGAGCTTGGGTAATAACACTAAAACAAACAGGGACTGCGCGTTCATAGAAGATAACTATAGATCTTCTGCGAGCACGCAGCCCTTTTTTTTCATCCTGGCTATTTAGTTTTGGGCATTGGGCAGATCGACCCATTCGCTCCTGCGCATACCCCCTGCCGCCCTTTGCTCACTCCGGATACACAGCCCTGCTGCCGCCAATAAAGGGCAGCCGCGCATACGCCATGTTCACGTGGGCAGCGCCCACCTGGGCGTCCTCCATGTGCACGGGCACGGCCACAGGCCGGATGTGCATGCCCACCAGGGTGTCGCCAATGTCGATGGCGGCATCTGCCTGAATGGCACAGGCCATGGCAGGCTCGGCAAACAGATCATAGGCCCCGGTGGCCACGCTGCCCCCGGCCTTGGGCATGGGGCGGACGTTCACCTGGGTGAGGCCCAGTTCCTTCAAGGTAGATTTCTCCATCACCAAAGCCCGGTTTAAGTGCTCGCAGCACTGGAACACAGGCTGAAAGCCCAGGGTCTGGCAGGTGTCCAGCATAGCCTGGGCAATGGCCTTGCCCAGCTCCGGCACGCTGTTTTGGCCGATGCGGCCTCCGGCTACCTCGCTGGTGGAGCAGCCCAGCACTACCACGGCCCCGGGCTGGAGCTTCGCCCGCTCGGCTAAGTAGCGCAGGCACGCGGCCAGCTCTTCCTGAATGGAGGCATATTCAGCATATTCGCTCATGCTCTAGGACTCCTTTCCATGCACAAAGGCATACGCGCCGATGGCAACCGCCACGGCCAGGTTCAGAGAATCAATAGCGTCGGAATGGGGGATGCGCACAGCCTGACCATATGTGGAAAACTCCGCAGGCAGGCCGCTGCCCTCATTGCCAAAAACAAGAGCATAAGGAGAAGGAACGCCGCTGGCAGCGGTCTCCAGGGCCACTGCCCCGTCCAGCATAAAGGGATACAGGGCATGGCCGGGGAACTCCGCCCGGTAGGCGGCAAAATCGTCGTACTGCTTTACCCTCAGGGAAAAGACCGCGCCCATGGAGGCGCGAACTACGTGGGGCTGGAAAACATCGGCGGCAGGCCGGATGACGGCGATATCTAAAATACCAAGGCCCAGCAGGGTCCGCTGGATGGTGCCCAGGTTGCCCTCGTCCATGGGATGGTGCAACACCACGTGGGGCCTGTCAGCTTGCAGCTGTGCCTGCCACTTGTCAAAGACCACGGCGGCGTAGCAGTTTTGCTTGCCGCTGAGGCGGGAGAGGGCCTTGTCGGCTATCTCCTCCCGCACATGATGCTTCGCGCACAGCGCCCGGAGCTTTTCGATGCCCTCGCCGCTGGCCTTTTCGCTGAGCAGCAGGCGGGAAGCCCGCTGAGGCGCGGCCTCCATCAGGGCCAGGGAGGGAAAGACCCCGGGGGTGTAGCTGTAGGGCAGGTCGGAGGCATAGGGCTTTAGGGGTGGCATCAATGGTCCTCCTTGACGTTCAGGCATTGGGGGGTTTTTAGATGCTCTGCGGCTTTTAGATGTTCAGCGGGTTTCCGGTGCTCGGCGGCTTTTAGATGACCGGCGGCTTTCACGTATTCTGCCTGGGTAAGGCTGTAGCATACGTCATCGGTGCTGCTGCCGTCCGGCAGCAGCGTAGCCATGCGAAGGGTGCCTTCGTACACGAAGCCTAGCTTCTCGATCACCCGCTTGCTCTTGGGGTTGTGGGGAAAATGATAGACGCTGATAAGAGGCAACGCCAGCACCTCAAAGGCATAGCGAAGCACCGCCTGGGAGGCCTCGGTGGCGTAGCCCTGGCCCCAATAGTTCTCCCCCAGGGCATAGCCCAGCATGCGCACATTGGAAAGCTCCCGCTTGTCATCGTTGTGCAGACCCATGCTGCCCATGACCCTGCCGGATCTCTTTTCCACAATGGCCCATACGTTCTGCTCGCGGATAAAGCGCTCAATTATGCCCTGGCTGTCCTCCAGGGTCTTATGGGGTGGCCAGCCCGCCATAGGGCCTACGATGGGGCTTTGGGCATAGGCAAACATATCCGCCGCATCGGCAGGCTCGTAGGCGCGGAGCAAAAGCCGTTCTGTATGAAGGGTCGGCAGCGGGCTTAGGTTTATCTCGTCAGTGGGGAGCTGCTCAGGGTTTTCCATAGTAGGACTCCAATCGTTTTGTACGGCCCTTTATCAGGCGGCCCGCTCGTCCGCTTCGGGCGGGGTGGGCTCCTCGCCGGTCAGGCTTTGGTAAAAGGCGGCGAAGGTGGCGTTCATGTAGGTGGCCAGGGCCAGGCTCATGGCAAGGCCTGCCACCAGGCCCAGGATGGGGCTCATCATCACCAGCAGGGTCTGCGCAAATATGGCGATGACCTGTAGGCCCAAAAAGCTGATGCCCAGCATGAAATAATACATCTTTTTATCCACCATAACGGCCTTGCTCTTTTCAATGGCCTCACTGGCTTTTAGCTCCGGGTCCTCGGCCAGGAAATAGGCAGCCTGGCTGTAGCGGAAGGCGGCAATAATGCCGGGGACGATGAGAAGCAGCGCCCACGCAAAGACCTTAAGGCCGGTAAGGATCTCCAGCCACAGGGCCTTGCCAAAGCAGCGGGCCCGGGAGAACAGGCCCTTATAGCCCAGCTCCTGCCCCTTCAGGCGGGATACGAAGTAGTGGCGGCAGCCCAGGTCCAGCATGGGGGTGACAAAGAAATTGAGGAGACCCAGCAGCAGCAGGGCGACCCACACCCCCTGGGGAACCATGAGAAGGGCCCGTTCCATCTGCTCGTAGGTCTCCATGCCGGAGAAATCCGGAAGGTACATGGATTGGATGAGGTTTACAGCCAGGGCTACGAAGCTGGCAAAGAAGCTGACCACGGCGGCGGTCTGCCAATTGCCCTTGAGGGAATCGCGGCCTATTTTCTTAAGCTCCATGGGGCTTTTAAGCATGGGAAAGTCCTCCTCTTTAGTTTTACTCAAACAGCGCGTCTACAAATTCCTTGGCGTGGAAGGACTGCAGGTCCTCGATGCCCTCGCCTACGCCTACGTACATCACCGGCACGGACAGCTCCCGCACGATGGAGAAGGCGATGCCGCCCTTGGCTGTGCCGTCCAGCTTGGTAAGGACGATGCCGTTAATGCCCGCGGCCTCCTTGAAGGCCCGGGCCTGCTGGAGGCCGTTTTGCCCGGTGGTAGCGTCCACCACCAGGAGGCAGCGGACGGTGGCCTCGGGGTACTCCCGGTCAATGACCCGGCGCATCTTTTGCATCTCGTCCATCAGATTCTTTTTGTTGTGGAGCCGCCCGGCGGTATCCACGATGAGCAGGTCAGCCTTCCGGGCCTTGGCGGCCTGCACCGCGTCAAAGACCACCCCGGCAGGGTCAGCCCCCTCCTGGTGCTTCACGATGGGGCATCTGGCCCGCTCCGCCCAAACGGTGAGCTGCTCGGCGGCAGCGGCCCGGAAGGTGTCCGCAGCGCCCAGCATAATGGTGCGGCCCAGGGACTGGAACCGAAGGGCCAGCTTGCCAATGGTGGTGGTCTTGCCCACGCCGTTAACGCCCACCATCAGTATGACCATGGGCCATTTCAGCGCGGGCTTTTCCATCTCCAGCATATCCACCAAAATGGCCTTGAGCATGTCCTTAGCCTGGGCGGCTTCCTTCACCTGCTGGGCTTTCACCTGGGCCCGCAGCTTATCAATGGCCTCGGTGGCGCAGGCTGCGCCCATGTCCGAAAGGATCAGGATATCCGTCAGCTCCTCGAAAAAATCCTCACTGACCACCCGGTGCTCAGTGACCAGGTCGTCGATCTGTCCGCTTACGTTCTGGCGGCTTTTTTTCAGGCCGTCCCGAAGGCGGGCAAAGAGGCCTTGATTTTCCTTCTTTTCCATGGGATAGCTCCTTCCGGCGCAGACTTGCGCGGGTGATAGGGAACAGGCAGCGCATGCTACTGGCAACCGCATGGCCCGTGTTATTCGTAATCGGTCAGATTGACGCTGACCAGGCTGGACACGCCCCGCTCCTCCATGGCTACGCCAAAGAGGGTATCGCACCGCTCCATGGTGCCCTTGCGGTGAGTGACCACCACAAATTGTGTGTCCTTGCTGAACTCCTTGAGGTAGTCGGCAAAGTAGCCAATATTGGCCTCGTCCAGCGCCGCCTCGATCTCATCCAGGATGCAAAAGGGCGTAGGCTTGAGCATCAGCATGGCAAAGAGGATGGCGATAGCGGTCAGGGCCCGCTCGCCGCCAGAGAAAAGGCTTAGCAGCTGGCGCTTTTTGCCCGGCGGCTGCACAATGATCTCTATGCCGCAGTTCAGCGGGTCGTTGGGGTCGCTAAGCTGTATTTCGCCTTGGCCGCCGCCAAACAGGCGGGAGAAGGTCTCGGAGAAGTACTTTTGCAGGAGGTTGAACTGGCCCACAAAAACGGTCTCCATCTGCTGAAGCAGCTTCTCGATCAGGGCTTCCAGGTCGGTCTTGGCCCGCTGCAGGTCCTGCTGCTGGGTGGTCAGCTCGGTGTAGCGCTGATGCAGCTGGGCGAATTCCTCGATGGCGCCCACGTGCACCGTGCCCATGGCCCGGATGCGCTCCCGGAGGCCCTGGGCCTCCTGCTCGGCAGCGGTCTCATCAAAGGCAGGCTTCTTCTGGGAAAGGGTTTCGCCAAGCGCGGGCTGTTCTCCTGCCGTGGACCACCCTGCGGCTAACGCTTCTGCGTCTGCGCCTGCTGGGGCGTGGGCTGCTGCCCTTGTCAACGCTTCTGCCTCTGCCAGGTCGGCTGCTTCCGCAGCTCGGGCCAGATATTCATCCCGGGCCTGCTCGGCCCCGGCATAGGTCAGCTCGTAGGTGTCCCACAGCCGGTCGTCCAGCTGGGCCAGCTCCGCTTTCACTCGGGCCTGAGCCATTTCCTGCCGGTGCAGCCGTTCACTTTCCTTAGTTAGGAGCAGCTGTCCGGCCTCGATCTCCCCTTGCAGGTCTTTTACCTGCTGCTGGGCCAGGCGCTGCTTGGCCTCCATTTCGTCCACATGGGCCTTGGAGGCGGTAACGGCCTTTTCGCAGGCGTTCACCTTTTCTGCCGCCTCCTGGCGCTGGTCCTCAGCCTGCTTAATATCCTCCAGGCATTGCTGCCGCTTGACCCCAAGGGTCTGCAGCTCCACCCGGCAGGTCTCGCTGTCGCCAAGCAGCCGCTTTTGGTCCCGCTGGATGCGGTCCAGGTCGTGCTCTGCCTCTTTCAGGCGCAGCATGGCGGCGGTCTGGGCCTCCTGGGCCGTCTCCCGCTCCCGGCGGGCCTTGTCCAAAATGGCGGACAGCTCCTCGGTGCGGGCGTTCATTTCCTCGCCGGTGTGGGAGTCCTCCTGGCTCTTAAGCTGGGCCCGGTCCAGCTCCCTTTGGATATCCTCCAGGCTTTCGGTCAGCTGCTCTATGGCCTGGTTCAGGCCCTCGGTGGCCGCGCTGTGCTGGTCAAGCTCCTGCTGGGCAGCGGCCTCCCGCTCGGTATCCCGCACTACGGCGATCTCCTGCTGGTGCAGGGCGTACTGGGCGGCCTCCCGCTTTTCCTTGCTGCCGGCGCGGCTGCCTTCCAGGGCGGTGAGGGCTTCCTGCTCCTGGGCTATCAGCAGGGTCTTTTCTTTCAGGGTCTCCTCCAGCTCGCGGATCTCCCGCTCCCGGCCCAGCAGGTTTTGGGCCTTTTGCTGGATGCTGCCGCCGGTCATGCTGCCGCCGGAGTGCATCACGTCGCCGGTGAGGGTCACCAGCCGGAAGGCATGGCCCCCGGCCCGCATGATGGCGATACCGCTGTCCAGGTCCTTGGCCACTACGGTGCGACCCAGAAGGCTTTCCATAATGGGACGGTACTGGCCAGCGAACTGGCATAGCTCGCTGGCCACGCCCAGGCAGCCGGGCATAGAAAGCACGTCTCGCTCCCGGCCCGACAGGGTGCGCCCCCGGACCGTGCTCAGGGGCAGAAAGGTGGCGCGGCCCAGGTGGTTTTGCCGCAGATGGTCGATGATGAGCTTGGCATCCTGCTCCGTATCGGTAACGATGTTTTGCATGGCACCGCCCAGGGCCATGTCTATGGCGGTTTCCAGCTCCTTGGGCACGGTCAGCAGCATGGCTATAACGTCGTGAATACCGGGCAGATGCCGCTGCTTGGCGTATTGCAACGCGTTTTTAACGGAATATTGATAGCCCTCGTAGCCGTCCTGCAGCTCCTTGAGGGTCTTGAGCCGGGTATCCAGGCCCCTGGCGCTTTGGGCGGCCTCCTGAAGGGCCTTTTGCTTCTCCAGGATATCCGCCAGCATTTGCTTGGTGGATAGCTCGAAGGCTTCTGCCTCGGCCTTGAGGCCCTCGTAGCGGTCCTTTTCCTGGACCAGGTTCGCCTTCGCCTGCTTGAGGGCGGCGGCCAGCCGCTCTCCCTTTTCCGTGCCCTGGGCCAGCTCCCCTTCCAGCTCCTGCTTCCGGGCGGACATCTGGGTATGCATGGTGGTCTGTCGGGCCTGGGTGGTCTTTACGTCCTGGATGCGGTTCATCCGGTCGATGATGGCGGACTTGTGGGCGCTTAGCTCGTCCTCCCATTTTTGGGCGCTGTCTGTGGCGGCGGTATAGGCTTCCTTTTGCTGCTGTAGGAGCGCCTCGGCCTCATTCTTAAGGGCGTTGGCCGCTTCGATGCCGTCGCCGGAGTGGGTCATGGTGGCCTGGATCAACGCCAGCCGGTTCCTAACGGCCTCCGCTTCGGTCTGGAGCCGCTGGGCGGTATCCGTGCCCTGGTTTAGGCGGTTTTCCACCTGGGAGGCCGCCTCCCGGGCCAGATGATGCGCTTCGTTCGTTTCGAGCAGCCCGTCATGAGCAGCCCGAAGAGCCTGCTGGACGGCCTCCAGGGCTTCCTGGGCCGCGTCCCGCTGAGCGGAGGTATCGGCAGCCTGCTTATTCAGCTCTACCAATAAATCCTGAATGGATAAAAGGGTCTGCTCCACGCTGGCTTCCCGGGCCCTAAGCCTGTCGTGGCGCAGCAAATACAGCTGCACGTCCAGCTCCTTTAGCTGGCCCTCCAGCGCTAGAAATTCTTTCGCAACGGTGGCCTGCCTTTCCAGGGGGCCCATGTGGTTTTGCAGCTCCTCCACTACATCTACCACCCGAAGCAGGTTTTCATCTGCCCGTTTCAGGCGCTGCTCGGCTTCCTCCTTGCGCTGGCGAAAGCGGCTGATGCCCGCGGCCTCCTCAAAGATGGCCCGCCGATCCTCGCCCCGCTGGCTCAGTATCTCGTCGATACGGCCCTGGCCGATGATGGAGTAGCCCTCCTTGCCCACGCCCGTATCCCGGAACAGGTCTACGATATCCTTCAGGCGGCAGGCGCTGCCGTTCATCAGGTATTCGCTGTCGCCGCTGCGGTACACCCGGCGGGTGATGGATACCTCCGCAAATTCCACGGGCAGCTGCTTATCTGTATTGTCAAAAACCAGAGCTACCTCGCAGTAGTTCATGGGCTTTTTGGCTTCCGTCCCATTGAAGATCACATCCGCCATGTTGTTGCCCCGAAGGACCTTGGCGCTTTGCTCCCCCAGCACCCAGCGGACCGCATCGGAAATGTTGCTTTTGCCGCTGCCGTTAGGGCCTACAATGCCCGTCACGTTCTGAGGGAAGATGATCTCCGTCCGTTTGGCAAAGGACTTGAAGCCGTAGATCTCCAGTTTGCTAAGGCGCATCCTTTACCCCCTTATTGATCCGCCAGCGCTTTTAGCGCCTCCTTGGCGGCGGCCTGCTCGGCGGCCTTCTTGCTGCCGCCCTGGCCGGAGGAGAGCCGCTTTCCCGCTACGCTGACCTGGGCGATGAAATGCCGGTCGTGAGGCGGGCCGCTTTCCTCGATGATGGTATATTCCGGCAGGCCCAGGCTGTTCGCCTGGGTGAACTCCTGCAAAAGGCCCTTTTCGTCCCGGCCTCGGGTAAGGCTTAGCCGCTGCTCATCGGCAAAAAGCCGCTCAACCAGGGCATAGGCGGCCTGAATGCCGCCGTCCAGGTGCACGGCCGCCAGCACCGCCTCCATGGCATCCGCCAGGATAGAGGGCTTTTCCCGCCCCAGGGTCTGTTCTTCCCCGTGGCCCATTTTAAGGGCCAGGCCGATGCCCAGCTCCCGGGCCAATATGCTCAAGGTTTCTTCGCACACCAGGGCCGCCCGCTTGGCGGTCAGATCCCCCTCCTGAAAGGCGGGGTATTTTTGGTACAGTATATCGCTGATGCAGAACTCCAGCACCGCATCCCCCAAGAACTCCAGCCGCTGGTTGTCCTCCGGCTGCTTGGTGGAGGGATGGGTGAGGGCGCGGCGCAAAAGGGCCTTGTCCTTGAAGGTATAGCCGAGTTTTTGCTGAAGCTCTTGCATGGATGGACTCCTTTAGATGATGAGATAAATGAGCGGGCGGCGATATGCCGCCCGCGCAGGGAAGGGGGACGGTGCAGGGGCTTCGCCCCTTGCGACCCTATCAGGGCTTCGCCCTGAGCCCATTATCTGACCGCGTTTCGCGCGGCTAGAAGAAAGGATACGAGAATATGCTGTGTAGCTAAACGGCTTTACCCCTGTATTACTGGTTCTTCTCGATGTAGCTGACTACATCGCCAACGGTCTTAAGGGTCAGGATGGCCTCGTCCTCTACCTCGATGCCAAACTCGCTTTCCAGCTCCAGGATCATGACCATAACGTTGGCACTGTCGGCCTTCAGGTCCTCGACCAGACGGCTTTCAGGGGTGATGGTGGAAGCGTCTGCCTGGAGCTGAGCGGCGATCATATCGCGTACTTTTTCAAAAACCATGGGAAAACCTCCTTTGATCAACTGTATTATTGCAGTAAAGATATATATTAATTCCAGTTGCCATTGCGCTGGGGTGCGGCTGGAATTAGTATAGCGTATGGCCCGCGTTATTCAGCGGGGGTAGCTTGCGCAGCGCCCAGGTTTTTTTCGATCTTGCCAACGATGTCGCTTTCGACCATTTTCACCGCTTGACCGACCGCACAGGCGATGGCGTGGCCGTTGGAGGAGCCGTGGGCCTTCACCACATTGCCACGGACGCCCAAAAGGGGCGCACCGCCTACCTCGGTGTAGTCCATGGTCTTGCCTACGCGCTTGAAGGCAGGCTTAGCCAAAAGACCACCAAGCTTGCTTTTAGCGTCCCCCATGATCTCCTTTTTGATGATCTTCATAAGGGTCCCCGCAACGCCTTCCATGAACTTGAGGATCACGTTGCCCACAAAGCCGTCGCAGACGATGACATCGGCCTTGTCGTAGGTGATGTCCCGGGCCTCGATATTGCCCACGAAGTTGATTTCCGGGCTGGCGGAGAGCAGCTCATAGGCTTCCTTGGTCAGGGCGCAGCCCTTTTCGGACTCCGCGCCGTTGTTGACCAGGCCGATGCGGGGGTTTTCCAGGCCCTGATAGCCTTCCATGTAGGCCTTGCCCATAAGAGCAAATTGCTTTAGCCATTCGGGGCGGCAGTCTACGTTAGCGCCGCAGTCGATAAGCAGGAAGAAACCCTTGCCATTGGGCATGAGGGGGGCCAGGGCGGGGCGGTCGATGCCCTGAATACGGCCCAAGCGGAACATGCCGCCGGAGAGAACCGCGCCGGTGCTGCCTGCGGATACGAAGGCAGCCGCCTTGCCATCCCGAAGCTTGAGCATGCCGTCTACAATGGCGCTTTGCTTTTTCTTGCGAACGGCCATGACCGGGGCCTCATCGTTGGTGATGATCTCCGGGCAGTCCGTAAGGATCAGGCGGTCTTTCAGGCTGGGCTCCGCATCCGCAAAGACCCTTTCCACGGTCTCCTGGACCGCGCTAAGAGGGCCTGCCAGCTCCAGCTCCACCTGGGGGAAGCGGCGCAGCGCTTCCAGGGCCCCTTCCACGGTGGCCTGAGGGGCGTTGTCTCCGCCCATGGCATCCATGTAAATCCGCATGGCATTCATCCGCTTTCGTTTAGAGTAATAATGGGGGCCTGGGGGTGGGTGAGACCGCTTAAACGGTCCAAAGCCCCATTACTGAATTTGTATACCGTAGATATAGCCGGTCTCCTTGCCCGTGGTGCCGATGATCAGCATGTTGCGGTACACGGCGGGAGAGGCCTCGATAACGCCTTCCACCTGGAGGGTGTTCAGGACGGCGCCCGTCTTGCCGCTGAGCAGGTGGATTTTGCCGCTGGACTCCGCCTGGATGATCCATGCATCGCCGTTTTCGTTGTACACGGCAACAGGGCTGGAATCCGTGGCGCTTTCCAGGGGGGTGGACCAGACCACGGCACCGGTGCGCTTGGAAAGAGCGATGACCTGGCTGGATTCCTTGCCGGTGGTGACGGTGAAGATGACCAGATCGGAGATGCTCTTTTCGCCTACCACAGGGCTGGCCATCAGGCCCATGTTTACTTCGGTGGAGTACACGGTATCGGGCACTTCATAGGCCCAGGCCTCCGCACCGGTGAGAGCGTCGATGCGCCGGAGGGTGCAAACGCCCTTCTTGCCCTGGTTCTTAATGGTGTTGCCGGTGTACAGGGCCACGGTATCCGCGGCCTCCATGTCCAGGGCGGGGGTGGCGTCGATGTTGTCGCCGGTCTTAATGGCCCAGACAGGGGTGAGGGTATTGATGTTCACGCATTGCAAAACGCCGGTCTCATCGCCGTAGTAGACATAATTATTGTACATGGCTACGCTGCCGTCGATGTTGGTGTTTTTCTTATCCTGCTTGCTGGCCAGGGTCTTGTATTTTTGGGTCACGGGGCTAAGCTTAAGGCTGCCAGCCTGGTAATCAAAGTCGTCGTTTAGCTCCACGGTATACAAAACGCCGTTTTGGCCGCCTATGATCAGCGTCTTGGACAGCTTGTCAAAGATGGCTGCGCCGGTGGCGCCGTTGTAGTTGGAGTTGGCGGCCTTGTCCCGGCCGTTGATGAGCAGGAGCTCCTTGCTGTTTAGGAGGTTATAGAGGTGGTAGCCGTTGTCCACCTGCTTGCCAGCCAGCTTGGAGGCGGTTTGGCCTACGCCCAGGATGGGGGAGGCATTGGTGGCGATGGAAACGCCGCTGCCGCTGGGCGCGCCCATGTCGATGGGCTCGCGGGTGGCCTGGCCGTCCATCAGATCCAGGAAGTATATGAAGCCGTCCTGGGCGCCCAGGATCACTTCCTTAAGGGCGGTGGTGTTCTTCTTTTCAGCGTTCAGGTTCATCATCTGGCGCACCTGGATAGGCCATTTCACGATGGCGGGCTGGCCAGGCCAGGCAATGCCGTAGACAGTGGAGCTGGCAAGCTTCTTGCTGCCGACGGGAACCTGCCACACCTGCGTAAGCTTCTCCTCCTTTACCTCGACGGTGCCATAGGCTGCGTTTTGGCGCAGAGGGCCGGAGCGGAAGGTAAGCACACCGCTCTGATCCCAAACCGCATAGTTGAAGGGATCCAGCATGGCGATGGTCTTAGTGCGTTCAAAGGATTTGGCGGTCTTATCGCCAATATACAGGGTCTCACTAAGCTTGATGGCTTCGGGATCGGCGCTGGCATCCGCCTGTGCCTGGAGGGCAGGCAGGGCCGTGGGCGCGGGGGTCGCCTGAGGGGCGGGGGTAGCAGCGGCCTCGGTATCCCCGGTGGCTACATCCACAGGGTCCTCGTCGGAAACGCCTGCATCCTCGCCATCATCCGCAATATCGCCGTCAGCAGCGCCGTCCCCATCATCGGCGGGGATCATGACCGCAGGATCGGCATCCTCCAGATCGGCAGACGCGCTGGCCGTTACCACCTTGCCCTGCGGGTCTTCAGCATCGGGGAGAAGGTTTGCAGCGTCGAATGCATCATCGGACAGATCGCCAGAAAGGCCGTCGGTGGTGCCTTGAGAGGTGGGGGCCGTCAGCTCCACGTAGACGTTGTAGTCGGAGGCGGTGAAGTTCAGCTCCGCATCGGTGCGGTATTCCAGACGATAGGAGCCTTCATAGGCTTCATCCACGTTGGCGGTCAGCTCCCAGGTAAGGCCGGAGACCGACTCCACCACGCTGGCGGTTTCGGTGGCCTCGTCGATGAGGCTGAAGGTGGCCACGGCAACGCCGTAGTCATCCACCACGCGGACGGCGACTACATCACCGCTGGTCTGGGCAACAAAGCCAATGGCAGCGGGCACATTGCCCTCGTTAGTGTCGCAGTCAAAGCTCTGCACCGGGGGCTGCGGGACAGGGGGTGCCGCAATGGAGACCGGAGCCACCAGGGCGAGGCCCTCGTCCCAGGTACCGTCACTCAGCAGGGTCTGAGCGGTGTACAGGCCGTTGTACTCGTCCTCGGCCGTGTAGTGCAGCGTCCAGATCATGCCCTTGCTGTTTTTGGCAACAGTGCCGTTCAAAGTATCTTCATCGGTAAGGGTCTTTTGGATAACGGTATTGCCCAGATCGTCCACGATGCGCAAATCCGTTACATTGGGGGAGGTCTGCACATTGAAGATAAGCTCTGCCGGGGCGGTGCCGTCTGTGGGGGTGGCGGTAAAGCTGGTCAGGCGGACTTCGCTGGGAAAGAGCGTGCTTTTCACGTTATCAAAAACGCCAACGATGCTTTCCTTGATGCCGCCCATAATGCCGCCGATGCCGCCTGCGGCAGCGTCCCATTTCGGGATCAGGATACCAGCCAGCAAAAGGCCGATGACCAGCAGCACGATGAGGAGGGGGGTAAGCGCGCTGCGGCGGGGCGGGTCTATCTCGTCTTCGTCTTCAAAATCGTAGTTGGGCCGCCTTACGGAAGCATTGGGCCGATAGGCGCTGTCTGCCGGATTGCGGCGGCTGGGGGGGTAGCCGATGCTGTCATCGTCAAGCTCGGGGCGGACAGCAGCCGGATTTTTGCGGGAGCGGGGGGCATCCTGGGGCCTTTGGGGGGCGGCGGGACGCGCAGGCTGTCCATCAGGGCTGCGGTTGGGCCGCTGTCCGGGCATGTCCGGGCCACCGGCCTGGAGGGAGCGCTGCATAGGGGCCGCCGCTCCGGCGGGCCGTCCCGTAGGGACACCGGCCTGGGCAGAGCGCTGGGCAGGCGCTCCGGGAACGCCCGGCTGTGCGGGCCGTCTGGCGGGGCTGCCAGCTCCGGCAGGCCGTCCGTCGGCTCCGGCAGGCCGTCCATCAGCTCCGGCAGGTCTTCCGGCGGGGCGCATAGGCCGTCCGTCAGGCCCCATGGCCGGCCGCTGCTGTGGGGCGGGGCGCTGGCGCACCTCGTCTTGGAGCGGCTCCTGCTGGGAAGGATCTAGATCCATCTGCGGCGGGCGTTGGTAGGCAGCAGCGGCCTTGTTTACGTCTTCGGCATAGCCGGTCTTGGCCTTGGCCTTGGCCCGTTCCCGGGCCTCTGCGGCCTTGCTTTGCACGGAGGAGGGGGCAGCCGCGTCATCATCGGACAGGCTGCCTACCTGGCTGCGAAGCACGGGCGCGCCGCTTTGGGGCATGGCCGTGCGTGCGCCGGTGTACCGTGCGCCGGGCTCGGCGGAGCGGCGCATGGCACGCATTTTGGTGATAGCTGTATCGCCCAGGCCGAAGGGATCGAAATCCTCGGGGGCGGCGGAAGGGGTAAAGACCGGGGCGCTGCTGGGAGCAGCGGGGGTGAAAGCGGCCCGCTGGCTGGGAGCAGGGGTCAAATTGCGGCTGGCGGGCGCAGCAGGCGCGGCAAAGTCCTCCGGCACGGCAGGGGCAGCAGGCGCAGCAAAGCCTTCCGGTGCGGCATGGGCGGCAGGCGCGGCAAAGCCTTCCGGCGCAGCATGGGCAGCGGGCGCGGCAAAGCCTTCCGGCGCAGCCGGGGAGACAGGCGCAACGGGCGCCGGGCCTTCATCCTCGTGATAGCGAGCGGTGCGGCCTGCGCGGCGGGCGCGGGGGCCCTGGGCCAGCTGGTCCGCATCCGGATGACGCAGGATAAAGGGGGTGCCGGACACGTCGCTTTGCGGGGCAGGCGCGGCCTGGCTTACAGGGGTCTCCGGGGTGGCCTCCGGCATGGCGGCAGCCTCCGGGGTATCGGACGCTGCCTGAGTGGGCAGGGGCCGGGCAAAGGGCGAGCGTTCGCCCTTATCTACGGTTTTGCGCTTGTTGACCATCTGCGAATTAAGGGAAGGCATGCCGATGCGGGTGGGGGCCTCCTGGTCGCCTTGCAGGAAGTCGTCGCCAAAGCCCTGGGGCATAGGCACGCCGCCCTGCTGCATTTCCGCACCGATGGGCGCGGGGTTGTCCATCAGAAAGGAGGTGGGGTCCAGCCCCGCAGGCTGGCTGGGCATGGCATAGCCGCCCATGGGATGCTGTGCCATGGGATCGTCGTAGGCGGCAAAGGGATCGACCCGCTGCTGCCAAGGGTTGAAGCTATCCAGCTCTTCATTTCCGAAGGGATCATTCTGATCGGGGCCCTTTTGGTTAAAATCGCTCAAAAAACTCGCACTCCTTATCCTTGTTCCTTGGGGATAGGCCCGCAGAAGGAACCGGGCCGACGGGCCGCCAGGCGGCACCGATAACTGACAAATGGGAATAATGCACGATAATCCATTTTTTATTATACCAAGAATTGTACAAGTTCACAAGTCCCTTTTCCGCCTAAGGCCTTACGAACAGGCTATTGGTACAGTTTTTTACACATTTTGCACACCTTTGCAGGGTGTACGATAAGTAGCTTTTCCAATTTTTTGGGTTACATGCTCTTGAAGGGCCGGAACTTTGGCAATGATCAGGCGCACAAGCCAACTAGCGCCCACCACGGCCGCCATCACAGCCACCACCACCATCACCACCATCACGGCCACTACAGCCACCACAGCCACCACCGCCACAACAAAAAAGATGCCTCAACGCCTTGAGACATCCTTCAAATGGGCCAGGTATCACCTGTTCACTATATCATACATCAGCACCGCAGCAGCAACAGCCGCATTAAGGGACTCCGCCCCGCCCTGCATGGGCAGGCGATAGCGGTGGGTGGCGGCGGCCAGGGCGGCCGGGGTCAGCCCGGGGCCTTCGCTGCCGATCATCAGGCACAGCTTCTCCGGCAAAGGTCCACGTTGGTAAAAGGGCTCGCCGTTCAGCTCGGCGGCAAGAAGGGCGTAGCCCTGGGCCTTCAGGGCGTCCATAGCGGATGGGCCGCTTTGGCCCAGAGCCAGCGGCACCCGAAAAACGCTGCCCATGGTGGCCCGGAGGGTCTTAGGGGCAAAGGGGTCCGCGCAGCCCACGGTCAGCACGCAGCCGTGAAAGCCCGCTGCGTCCAGCGTGCGCAGGATAGTGCCCACATTGCCGGGGTCTTGCACGTTTTCTAGCAGCACCAGGCGGTTGCCTAGGCTGTCCAGCGGGGCAGAGGGCGGCAGACTGACCACGGCGGCAATGCCCTGGGAGGTCTTCACCTGGGATAGGGCCTCCATCACGTGGGGTTCTAGGGTGTAGAGGGGGCAGGATGCCCTGTCAAGCCCGCTGGAACCAGCGGAGAAGCCGAGCTTTTCCAGCAGGCCCGCGTATCTTTCTTCCTTGCCCTTTTCCACAAAGACTTCCTGTATGCCCTGGGGGTGCATGGCCACCGCTTCCGATACCATGTGCTCCCCGTCGCACAGGAACGCATTGCGCGCCCTTCGGCCCTTGGCGGTCTCCAGCGCGCGGGCGGCCAGGACCTTTGGGTTTTTAACGCTAGTGATCAGATCATTCATACATTACATGCGCTCAGGAGCCCCGATGCCGATGAGGTACAGGGCCGTTTTGAGAGTCTGGCGGGTGGCGGTGGTCAGATCAAGCCGAGCCGCCCGTACGCCGGGCTCCGCGTCCAGGATGCGGTTTTCATAGTAGAACTTGTTGTAGCTCTTGGCGATCTCCGTCAACCCCCGGGTGAGGATGCTGGGCTCGCAGCGATCGGCGGCTTCCACCACCAGCTCTGGGAACCGGGACAGGAGCCTGAGAAGCTCCTGCGCATAGTCATCCCCAAGGCCTGCGTAATCCGGCTCTACCTGGGGCAGATTTTGGGCCTCGGCCTTCCGCTCCACGGAGCAGCAGCGGGCGTGGGTGTACTGCACATAGGGGCCGGTCTCGCCGTCAAAGTTCAAGGCCCGATCCCACCAAAAGTCGATATCCTTAATGCGGTTGTTCTGCAGGTCCGTATAGACCACCGCGCCGATACCCACCTGGGCAGCCACCTCCTCCTTATTGGGGAGGTCAGGGCTCTTTTCGTTAATAATTTCCAGGGCCTTTTCCTTGGCCCGGTTCAGCAGGTCCTCCAGATAGACCACGTAGCCCTTCCGGGTGGACAGGGTCTGCCCTTCGTAGGAGATCATGCCAAAGGCCACGTGGACCAGATCCTTAGCCCAGGGATAGCCCATCTTTTCCACCACCTTGAACCATTGGCGGAAATGCAGGTCCTGCTGGTAGGCCACCACATAGAGGCATTTGTCAAAGTCGTAGGTGTCCTTGCGGTAGAGAGCTGCGGCAATATCCCGGGTGGCGTAGAGGGTGGCACCATCCTTTTTCAGGATCAGGCAGGGGGGCATGCTCTCGGCCTCCAGGTCCACGATGGAGGCACCGTCGGAGAGGGTCAAAAGGTCCTTCTCCTTCAATTCGTCAATGACTCGGCCCATCTTGTCGTTGTAGAAGGACTCGCCGTTGTAGCTGTCAAAGGTAACGCCCAGCATATCGTATACCCGCTGGGTATCCCGAAGGGTAAGCTCCTTGAACCAGTTAAAAATGGCAAGGGCCTCCGGGTCGCCGTCCTCGATCTTCTTGAACCAGGCGCGGCCGTCATCCTCCAGGGCGGGATCCTTTTCCGCCTCCTCGTGGAAGCGGACGTATAGCTTCGTCAGGGCCTCTACGCCCTCCCGCTCTACCTCTTCCTGGTTGCCCCAGAGCTTGTAGGCGCAGATCATCTTGCCAAACTGGGTGCCCCAGTCCCCCAGGTGATTGATGCCCACGGTGGTATAGCCCAGGAAATCGTAAATGCGCTTGAGGCTGTGGCCGATCATGGTGGTGGACAGATGCCCGATATGGAAACGCTTGGCAATGTTGATGCTGCTGTAATCCAAGCAGATGGTCTTGCCTTGGCCCAAATCGCTGCTGCCGTATTTTTCCCCGGCCTTTAGCACCGCTTCCAGGGTGTCCTTGGCAAAGTTGCCCCGGTTGAAGAAGAAGTTCAGGTAACCGCCCTGCTGCTTGGCCTCGCACAGCTCCGGCGCGGAGACGGCCCCGGCCAGGGCGGCGGCGATCTGGGGGGGACCCATGTGCAGCGCCTTTGAAAGCTTGAAGCAGGGGAAGGCATAATCGCCCATTTCCTTTTCTGGTGGCACTTCCAAATAGCCCGCGATGTCCTCAGCCGTGGGCAGGCCCTCCATGCCAGTATATACGTCCTCCAGGGCCTCGCTGATAAGCGCGGCAATACTGCTTCTCATATCCATGCTTAGTTGCCTCCTTCGGTAACGGTCCATTGATCCATGCCGCATTTCGTTTTCCAAGAGCCGCTCCGGTAGACCCAGATGGTCATCAGGCAGCTTAGCAGCCATGCTACCAGCAGCGAGCCGTACAAGCAGGCGGGGTCGCCGTTGGGGAAGGCTTCGCTGCGGGTAAAATGGGCCCACACGTAGGCAATGGGCAGACGGACAAGCACGGTGGTGATCACGCTGATCCACATGGGCTTGACGGTTTCGCCTGCACCGCGCATAACCCCCATCAGGGTCTGGGTCACGCCAAAGGCGATATAGCCCGCCGCCAGCAGCCGCATCATGCTGATGCCCAGATCTATGATGGATTCCGTCTGGGTAAACACATTCATCAGCCCCCGTCCAAACAGCAGGATGAGGGTGGTCAGGAGCGTGGAGGAGGTGATGGCCAGTATCAGCGTGGCGCGGGTGCCCTGCTTCACCCGGTCCATCCGCTTGGCACCGATGTTTTGCCCAGCAAAGGTGGTGGCGGCAATGCCGAAGGTGAAGTTAGGCATCATGGCAAAGCCGTCCACACGCATGATAGCGGTGGAGGCGGTGACCACGTAGTTGCCCAGGGAGTTGGTGAGGGACTGCACCAGCACGCTGCTCATGGAAAAGACCATATGGCTCAGGCCCGCAGGCAGGCCCAGGCTTATGATCCGCCGCATGATGGGCCTATCGACCTTCAGGGTCTCCTTGTTCACGTCCAGGAGGGTCCGCATCTGCCGGAGCTTTAAGAAGCATAGCACGGCGGAGATCGCCTGGGAGATGATAGTGGCCCAGGCCACGCCGTCAGTCTTCATGCCAAAGGACGTAACAAAAAGGATGTCCAGCACGATGTTCAGGACCGCAGCCAGCACCAGGTAGATAAGCGGGGATACGCTGTCCCCCAGGCCGCGCAAAACGCCGCCCAGGATGTTGTAATAGGCGGAGCCGATCAGTCCCAGGAAAACGATCATGAGGTAATCCGCCGCCAGATCAAACATTTCGGCAGGGGTGTCCAGCAGGCCCAGCAGCGGGCGGGTCAGCACCACGCCCAGCACGCTCATCACAAGGCCGCTGATAAAGGTAAGGGTGATGGTGGTGCCTACGGACTTGGACAGGCTGTCCCGGTCCTTGGCGCCGAAATACTGGGACACCACGATGCTTGCACCGGTGGAGATGCCCATAAACAGCACGATCATCAGGTTGATGATAGGACCGGTAAGGCCTACGGCCCCCAGGGCATCATCGCTGATGTACTGGCCTACCACGATGGCATCCACGGTATTATATAGCTGCTGCGCCAGGTTGCCGATGAGAAGGGGAATGGCGAACAGGAGAATGCCCTTCATGGGACTGCCCTTGGTCAGGTCCCGGGGGGCAAATAAAGCTTTGAGTTTTTGCATGATAAGTCCTTTCTATTGTTAGGGAAGGGGCAGGGGGAGCAAGGGGGAGGGCTACTGCCCGGCAGGGCCTTAGGGATGCACGAAGCTGCCCATGGTGTCGCCGGAAAGCACCTTGAGGATGTTCTCCGGGGTGTCCAGGCCAAAGACCCGGACCATGGGTACATTGTTTTCCCGAAGCATAATGAAGGCCGCCTTGTCCATTACCTCCAGGCCATCTTGCACGGCCTTTTCATAGGTGATGTCCGGAATGAGGGTGGCGGAGGGGTCCTTATGAGGGTCGGCGGTATAGACACCGTCGATGTTCTTGGCCATGAGGATAGCATCGCACTCCAGCTCGATAGCCCGCAGGGTCACGGCGCTGTCCGTGGAGAAGCAGGGGTTGCCCAGGCCGCAGGCCAAAAGCAGGATATGCCCGTCCTCCAGGGCACGGAGGGCGTTGACCGTATTATAGCTGTCGGCAAAGCGGGGGATGTCCACTGCGCTCATGACGGTGGCCTTGGCACCCAGGTGGGCCAGGGTATCCCGCATGTACAGCGCATTTTGGAGGGTGGCCAGCATGCCCATCTGGTCGGCGGCTACGGTGCCCATGCGCATGGCATCGCCTCGGCGGCCCCGCCACACATTGCCCCCGCCGATGACCACGGCGGTCTGGATGCCCAGGGCTTGCACCTTTTGCAGGATCTGGGCCACCTCCACGAATTTATCGTGGGCGAAGAGCTTGCCGTTAACGCCCAGAGCCTCGCCGCTGAGCTTGATGATAACACGCTTGTACATGTTCCACGCCTCCCTTGTTTGTATAGCTTGTATTCGTTCAAAAAGGGGCTTCGCGGTAAGAGGAGCACTGGGACGCTGTCCCAGACCCTGCTAAAGGGCCATTGGCCCTTTAGAATCCCTTCTTTGGGAAAGGATAAAATATTTTATCCTCCATAGTGGGATTCTTAAGGGATGCAATCCCTTAAGTGGGGTCAAGGGGCAAAGCCCCTTGCATTCCTTGGTTCTTACTGCGAAAGCCCCTTAGCTTGTAAAAAAGCCGTTACTTCATCTGCGCCATGATCTCTTCTACGAAATTGTCCTGACGCTTCTCGATGCCTTCGCCGCGCTCGTAGCGGGCAAAACGCACGATCTCCAGGTTCGCGCCGATCTCCTTGGCGACCTCGGCGGTGAGCTGGCTGATGGACTTGTCGCCATCCTTTACAAAGGGCTGCTCCAGGAGGCAGACTTCCTTGTAATACTTCTCGATGCGGCCTTCCACCATCCGGTCCACGATCTTCTCGGGCTTGCCTTCGTTGAGGGCCTGTGCACGGAGAATTTCCTTCTCCTTGTTCAGCTCTTCCATGGGCACCTCATCCTTGCGGACGAAGGTGGGCTTGGCGGCGGCGATCTGCAGGGCTACGTCGTGGTAGTACACCTTGAAGGTGTCCAGAGCGCGGGTGCCAGCGGCATCATTAGCCACCTCAAGCAGCACGCCGATCTTGCCGCCCATGTGGATATAGCTCTCCACGATGCCGTTCTGCGCCTGATAGCGCACGAAGCGACGGATGGAGATCTTCTCGCCGATGGCAACGGTAGCGTCGCTCACCAGGTCGGTGATGGTCTTTTGCTCGTTGGCCACGAAGGGCTGAGCCAGCAGGGCCTCTACATCCGCGGGATTGGCCTTGGCGATGTGCATGGCCACGTCCTTGCAGAAGGCCTTGAAGTTATCGGTCTTGGCCACGAAGTCGGTCTCGCAGTTTATTTCTACGATAACGCCAATGGTGGCATCGTCGCTGATATAGCTTTCTACCAGACCTTCGGCGGCAATACGGCCAGCCTTCTTGGCGGCGGCGGCAAGGCCCTTCTCACGGAGCCACTCAATAGCCTTTTCCATTTCGCCTTCCGCTTCCATCAGGGCCTTTTTGCAGTCCATCATACCGGCCTGGGTCATTTCACGCAGTTCCTTAACCATTTGCGAAGTAATGTTCGCCATGTTTTTTTCTCTCCTCTACCAGATGGATTTTTGGATTTTCAGGAGGACGCCAAAGCGCCCTCCTGAAAAGAAATTATTCTTCGGTTACCTTGGCGGCCTCGGGGGTCACATCGGCGGCTTCTTCGCCGTCCTGCACGCCCTGCTTGCCTTCCAGCACAGCATCAGCCAGCTTGCCGGCGATGAGCTTCACGGCGCGGATAGCGTCGTCATTGCCGGGGATAACGTAATCAATTTCGTCAGGATCGCAGTTGGTATCTACGATAGCCACGATCGGGATGCCCAAGGAGCGGGCTTCCGCCACGGCGATATGCTCCTTGCGGGGGTCAACGATGAACAGCGCGCCGGGGAGCTTCTTCATTTCGCGAATGCCGCCCAGGTTGGCTTCCAGCTTTTCCCGCTCGTGCATCAGCTTGATAACTTCCTTCTTGGGGAGCAGGTCAAACTGGCCGGTCTGTTCCATCTTGTCGATCTGGTTCAGGCGGTCCACACGGGTGCGGATGGTGCGGAAGTTGGTGAGCATGCCGCCCAGCCAACGGTTGTTAACAAAGTACATGTTGCAGCGAACGGCTTCGGAAGCAATGGATTCCTGGGCCTGCTTCTTGGTGCCCACGAAGAGGATGGTCTTGCCTTCCATGGCCACGTCGCGCACGAAGTTGTACGCATCGTCTACCTTGCGGACGGTCTTTTGCAGGTCGATGATGTAAATACCGTTGCGTTCGGTGAAGATGTACTGGGCCATTTTGGGGTTCCAGCGGCGGGTCTGGTGACCGAAGTGCACGCCCGCTTCCAGGAGCTGCTTCATGGAAATAACTGCCATTTGGGGTTCCTCCTTGTTTTTCCACCCTTTGTGTCGTTTGAGGGCGACCACCGCCGCACGAAAGCAGCGGCACAATCGTCTCATCGACAAAGGTGCGTAATCGGTGGGATTATATCACAATTTTAATTTGTGTGCAAGGGCTTAGTGAGGTTTTTTGCCGGGAAGGCCTGCGATCCAGGGAAGCAGACCGATCAGTAGCGCAGTATGCTCAGCGGCACCCAAGCGCGGTACCTGCTCTTGGACGTTTTCCATTCCACCTGGGCATAATCGCCCTCAATGGCAATGATGGTCACCGTTTGGCCTTTATCCACGGTCAGCTTGCCATAGGTGCCATAGTTGCCGCCGGGGCCGTACATGGCCTTGGTGGTTTTGGTAACGCTGGCCCGGTAGTCTAGCGGGGATTCCAGCGGCACGCTCCTTATGTCCAAATAGGTAGTATCAAAGCGCTTCAGCCCGGTATAGAGGCGGCGGTAGGTGCTGCCCACGGGGATATCACATTGCACCCAGCAAACGCCGTCCGAGTCATCAGCCCGGGAGATGATGCGGATCTGTTCGCCTATGACCTGGTAGGTATCGGTCTCGGAATAAAAGGTGGAGGGTCCGCTTCGGGTGGAAAGCTTTTGGGTGGCCTTGGCATAGAAGACCGAATCAGCATAGCTGGACGTGCCAGCATTATCATCCCAGCGCTTGAGAAGCTCATCCATTAATTCTTCATCGGAGTAGCCTTGCAGCGTGCTGCCATAAGCCAATGCACAAGGGGCTACGAGTGAAACTGCCAGGGCGATCACCAAGATATAAGCAGCGAATCTTTTCATTTTTTCCAGCTCCTTCCAAAATGCGTATGTGGTAGTCTGTACACCTAGTATAAGGCATCAGGGCCTACAAAGTCATGTGCAAAAATAGGACGCATTATTTTGGAACAGGGGCTTAAGCAGCAGGGAGGATAGGGACAGCGCCCCGTAACAGGTCCCTCAGGCTTCCCGCAGCTTTGCAATATCCACCCAGCCTGCCGCCTTGGAGACCGCCTCCAGCTCCGCCGGGGTCAGGCCTACAGCGCTGTGGGCACTGCCAGCGGCGGGATATACGGTATCAAAGCGCTTCAGGGCTTCATCCAGGTATACCGCCACGCCCTCGGGCACGTCAAAGGGGCATACGCCGCCTACCGGAAAGCCCGTCAGGGAAAGCACTCGGTCCCCAGGGACCATGGTGGCCTTTTGGCGGAAGGTGGTTTTATATTTTGTGTTGTCCACCTTGGTATCTCCGGCCATCACCACCAAAATAGCCTTCTCCTCCACCAGGAAGGACATAGTCTTGGCAATGCGCTGAGGGGCGCAGCCTACCGCCAGGGCGGCCTCCTCCACGGTGGCGCTGGAGGCGTCAAACTCCTGGACCCGGCTGTCCAGGTCCCACTTTTTAAGATAGGCTTTTACACGGGAAATAGGCATAAGGATGACCTCCGATTATTATTTAGGGCTGCTTGGTGTCCCGCATGCACAGGTAGCTCAGCGGCAGGGATACAAGGGCCGCCATAAGCTGCACAGTGGGCCATTTGTCGATGAGGAACTGGGCGGCCTTTTGCACCCATTGGATGACCTGCACCAGCAGCAGCATCTGTTCCTTCTCCTGGCCGTACATGACGGTATCAATGGCATTTTGCACGGCGGGCACCAGCAGCAGCAGGATGAACACCAGCGGCACGCCGATGAGCACCGTCAGCGTCCAGCCCTTGGAGCGGCGGTAGCAGCAGGCCAGGAGATAATACAGGCACACGTATTCCGCCACGTAGAGGATGTTTTCCGGCAGGCTTTTCAGGGCCTGAGAAAGGCTAAGGGCAAAGAGCGGCTCCCCCCTGAGAACGCCGCTTGCGGTATAGCCTTCCAGCAGGTAGGAGGGGCTTAACCGGCTCATGGCTAGAAGCGCGGCGCTGGAAATATAGCTGATGAGGAAGGTGCCCAGCAGCAAAAGCAGCATGGCCGCCAGCAGGGACAGTATATTGCACAGCCACACGGAGAACCGGGACGTGCCAAAGCGGAGCAGGAACCGGCTGCTCTTGCCCGCCACGATGCCCGCGCAGACAAGCGCTACCAGCAGCACCGTGCCAAGGCTGGAGGATACGCCGCTGCTGGCATATTCCATCCGGGGGAAGAAAAGCGGCATGATAAAGGCGAGCAGCTGAGTGCCTGCCAGCACGGCCAGCACCCACAGGACGAGCTTGCCCAGGGTGCTCAGGTGATAGCGGAAAATGCCCTTGGCCCGGGCCAGGGCGGGCCAGCCCTGGGGGTCCATCGTATAGCTGTGGGACGTAGTGTTATAGGTTTCCTGCATGGCGGGCGGCCTCCTTTTCTTCGGTGAGGAATACAAACAGCCGTTGCAGGCTGAGGGCGGCGGACTGCACCTGGGTATTATGCTTTATTGCCTGGGCCTCCTCAAGGGTCTTGGCGCGAACATGGCGCACCAGGGACCCGGCCATGTCCTCCTCTTTTAGCAGCGCGCAGCCCTCTGTGGCGGCCCGGACGGCTTCCGCCGCGCCGGACACGCTGACATACAGCTCCGTCAGCTCCTTTACCGAGCCCTCCTTAAGCAGCGTGCCCTGGTCGATCAAAATGGCGTAGTCCAGCGTGCGGGCCACCTCGTCGATAAGGTGAGTGCTGAGTACAAAGGTGCGGCCGGGGCTGCGCTTTTTTTCCTCCAGGAGCAGGTCGTAGAAGCGCTCCCGCATCACCGCATCCAGGCCCAGGCTGGGCTCGTCAAAAACGGTGAGGGGCGCGCCGGAGGCCAAGCCCACGCAAAGCAGGATGCCCGTCTGCATGCCCCGGCTAAAGCCCTTCAGCTTCTTATCCATGGGCAGGTCGAACCGGGTCACCAGCTGGGCGGCGTAGGCAGCGTCCCACTGGGGGAAAAGCCCCTGGCAGACGAAGAATAGCTCCTTAATGGTCTTAAGGCTGCCAAAATCCGGGGCATCGCCTATCATGCACAGGCGGCCCAGGGCCTGGGCGGAGGAGACGGGGCAGCCGAACAGGGTCACCTGGCCGCTGCTGGGCTTAAGCTGGCCGCTGAGAATGCGCAAAAGGGTGCTTTTGCCTGCGCCGTTGCGGCCCAGGAGGCCTACGATCTGCCCAGGGCCGATGGCGGTGGTCAGGTCATGTAAGGCTAGGGTCTTGCCAAAGCGGCGGGTAAGGCCGGTCATTTGGGCCATGGGGGTAGCAGATGTCATGGTCATTGAGGGGTGTTCCTCCTTTGTTGCAGGTCGGTAGCATGGAAAGGGTCCATACATCGACCTATTAATAATAGCTTAGCACCGGCGCGCCATCCTCCCAGGATACCTCGTAGAGCGTCGCGGGGTCGATCCATTCGTCCTGGGCATATGCCAGCGCGTTTTCATAGATGGGGTTATCCTCATCCATGGCGATCACGTGGGTGATGTGGGCGCTTTTGAGGAGCGCTTCAAAGCCTTTTGGGGTCAGCTCCCCATCCGCGCAAAATATGATCTTGACCGGGGCCAATACATACCGTATCCGGGGGTACAGCTCGGAGTCTATGGAATCCTGGCCGTAAAGGACGATGGCGCTTTCGGGCTGTTCCAGCTCGTCCATCCAAAAGTTTTCCGCAGCAATGGAGCTGAGCACATCCTGCCAGCGATGCTCGGGCTGGACGGTGAACATCGCCCCGTATACCGCAGGCCAGCTGCAGCAAAGCACCACCAGCGCAGCCAAAGCGCCGTACAGCGCCCGCTGCCCCAGGGCGTGATGCTCCCGGGCGGTCCACCCTTCCAGGGCGGCCCAGGCGAACAGCAGGAGGCTTCCGTAGAGATAGGGGCATAGGTAGCGCTGGAGCTGGAGGCTCATGCCCGGCAGCGTGAACTGATAAAACTCCTCGTAAAAGGCCGTGCCCAGCGCAAAGGAAAAGCCCACAAGGAAAAGCACAAACCAGCCGAGCAGGACCAGGGCCAGCCGCACAAGGGTCCTTTTGGGGCCCCTTTTAAGCAGAACCAGGACAAGGGGGAAGCCGATAAAGAATACCACCCAAAAAAGCCGGGGCAGCTCCAGCCACTGGCCGGAGGAATAGTTAAGGGCGGTGGCGGAGGAGGTCAAAACGGTCCATAGGGTGGAGGGCAGGGCTATCATGTGCTCGGGAACGGTCCAGCGGCCCGCGAGCATGTCCTTGATATGG
>JAVBRJ010000004.1:0-76038 GCA_031548115.1 Eubacteriales bacterium
CGCAAAGGCAGAGGCAGAACACTTTCGGACGGGTACTTGGCCCAAGGAGGTGATCTCTGTCCTCTATCCGATACTTGCAGTGTACCCGCTGCTATCCCTTTCACGCAATACTCGGGTACGGACTTTATTATACGAGGAGGTACCATGATGATGCAAGCTACCATCCCGACAATGGACAGAAGAACCTATTCCGTCGCGGAGATCAAAGATATCCTTGGCATTAGTCGGCGCAAAGCCTACGACCTGTGCAATTCTAATTGCTTTAAGGTCATCCACGTAGGCCGTTCCATCCGCGTTTCCAAGGCATCTTTCGATTATTGGCTGGATAACTACGAACAAACTGGAGGGCAGTAAAATGGCATCCATCGTCAAAAGAGGAAAGACCTACGCTGTTGTCTATACCGAAGGAGAGGGCAAAAATAGACATCAGAAATGGGAATCCGGCTTAAGCTACACTGCTGCCAAAGCCCGCAAAGCGCAGATCGAGTACGAGATGGCGCAAAACATCCACATTGACGAAAGCAACCTCACCGTCAGCGAATTCCTCTTTGAGTTCATTGAAAAGTATGGCGTAAAAAAGTGGGTGGCCTCCACCTATGACGGCAACGTGGGCTTGCTTGAAAACTACGTGTACCCCTATCTGGGTGACCAAAAGCTGCGCAGCATCCGCACGAAAACGGTAGATGACTATTACCACTTCTTGCTATACTCCGCAGAGCCCGTGGTAAACGTGGGTAAGCCCAGGCGAGACAAGATCACCCCGTCCATTATCCACGATATTCACAAGGTCATGCGCTGCGCCTTCAACCAAGCCGTGAAATGGGAGTACATTGCCAAGAACCCCTTTATCAATGCCACCCTCCCCGAGCACAAGGAGAAAAAGCGGCAGGCCTTGACCCCGGAGCAGCTTCACAAGGTGCTGGAGTTCACAGACCGCCCGGAGATCTACGACTTCTTCGTGCTCCACTGCGCCATGCAGCTGGCCTTTGCTTGCAGCATGCGCGGCGGCGAGGTGGGCGGCGCCCAATGGGAGCGGTACGATCCCCAAAACCATATGCTCTACATTGACCGGGTCATCGACCGTGTGGACAAGCACCTGAAGGATAAGCTGATGAAGATGGACATTATGTACACCTTCCCCAACCTGTACCCCGGCACAAGGACTGTTATCGTCCTCAAGCAGCCCAAAACCGATGGCAGTATCCGCAATGTCTACATCCCGGATACCGTCACCCATAAGCTACTGACCCTGCGGCGAATGCAGAACAAGCTCAAGGAAGAGCTGGGCATGGACGGATACATGGATTACGGCCTCATCATCTGCCAGGCCAACGGACGGCCGATGATGACGGAGCATCTGAACAAACGTTTCAAATCCGTGCTGGCTGAGGTCGGAGATCCTACCATCGACCTAAACGATGTGGTATTCCACAGCATCCGTCACACCAGCACCGGGGTGAAGCTGAAGCTATCCGGAGGCGACCTAAAGGCAGTGCAAGGAGATGGGGGCTGGAACACCCCGGACATGATTACCAAGCGGTATGCTCACATCATAGATGAGGATAGACGGCACTTGTCGGAAGCTATGGAGGTGGCGTTCTACAAGGGAAAGCCCGCGCCCACTCCTGCGTCTGTTCTCACGCCTGCTCCTGGGTCTGTTCTCACGCCTGCTCCTGGGTCCACCTTTGCGCCGCTCCCTGCTTTTGTGCCCGGTGCACAAGCAAGCACTCCCGCGCTTGGGTTTGAGTTGGAAGCTGGCCCCACCCCAAAACCGCCTACGTCAAGGCGACCTACCTTCGAAGGTCCGACTCTTGCGGCCATGTCCACGCCCACACCCTCGCCAGAGCCCACGTTTATGCCTCCGACCGCACCCACTCCCGCACCTACATCCGTGCTAGAGCCCATGTCCATACCGGCGGCCACTGCCCCGCCGGAATCTTCACCCACATCTGCGTCTGCGACTGCTTCCACCCTGGACATAAATGCCATCGCGGCATCACTCGCCAGCGACCCCAATCTGCTGGTCAAAGTTCTCCATGCTATCCAGGCGAATAATGCGCAGCCAAAAAATTAACCGGCCTCGTCAAAAGAAAAAAGGAGGCGATTAGCAACTATCCTGAAAATTAAATATGGAGTGTGTATGGTTTAGCATATATTAGCAATGCTTTTAGCAAAGTAGAGGGGTTACGACGTGCGTCCGTTTTTTTAAACCCATTCCGCCATTTGTTACTTGGCCAAGTGTTAATGGGCAAACTGGCTGATAGACTACAAAAAACGGACTCCGACAACCCATCATAACGACGGTTTTCGGAGTCCGTGGGTGGCGTTCCCGCCGGGATTCGCCAGTCGGCTTCGCCGCCTGCTGCCTCGGGCTTGCGCCCTCGCCCGCTTCGCTAAAAACAGGCCACAGGCCTGTTTTCCTAACGCTTCGCGCCCTCACGGGTTCAAATCCCTTGGGAACGAAAAAAGAAGCCTTTCGGCTCCTTTTTATGGCGTTCCCGTCGGGATTCGAACCCGAGGCCTTCCGCTTAGGAGGCGGACGCTCTATCCTGCTGAGCTACGTAAACATATAACGTTTGGAGCCAGTACCCCAACGGCTCAGTACCCCAGTACCCAAGCGGCGGACCGCAAACAACGATAGTATATCACTTCGCTGGCGGTATTTCAAGCGCGGATAAACTGGCCCCCTCAACCCACGTACCGTACCGCGCCCCGCTCACACCACCTGGTATCCCGCCCCCGCCAGCGCCCTAAGCGCCTTTTCGTAGTTTTCTTCTTTGGTTAAAATATAATCCGTATTATAGGTGGACACCGCAAATATTCCAATGCCGTTTCCCGCCAGCACTGCGGATATCTTCGCCAGTATCCCGATCAGCGAAAAATCCAATACCCCCTGTATCTTAAAGGCCCGCCAGCCGTCCTCCCGGTGGGTGGTATTGGCAGGCACCTTCTCCGTCAGACACACTAGGGACCTTTCCTCCTCCGTCTTGCCAATAAAGCAGTACGCATCCTTCAGCTCTACCTGGGAAAAATCCGCTACCTTGCATACCGAAAAGCGGTGGTCTATTCTTTTGAGTTCCATTGAGGGCCCCCTTTGCGCTTGTGTCATATTGATTATAGCATGTATCCCACGGCTTAGCCACAGATTTTCCGTATTGACTTTTCGCCCATCTCCTGCTATACTCCAAATAGTTCTATATAGAAATATTCCATCAGGAATAAGCAGAGACAAAAATGCCGATCATCCACGAAAGAAGGCGATACTCTGGAAACCAAGGGCGGCTTCTATATCACCCAAATAAAGCAGCTCCAGGACAGGATATTTGAGCGGCTGCTACTTGAAAACGGCATTGAACTCAACGGGGGCCAAGGCCGCATTCTCTTTATCCTGTGGAAAGAGGATCGCCTCACTGTCAGTGAGATCGGCACCCGAACCTCCCTGGCTGTGAACACCGTTTCCGTCGTGGTAAACGGCATGGTGGGCAAAGGCATCCTGGAAAGGCGCACCGCTCCAGGCGACCGCCGGCGGGCTATCATATCCCTTACGGACTACGCCCTATCCCTTAAGGACAAGTACGACGCGGTATCCCAGCAGATGAACGCCCTGTTTTATCAGGGATTTGCTGAGGAAGAACGGCTACAGTTCGAGCAGTCTCTGTCCAAAATTCTGGATACCCTGACCCAGGCCGAAAGCGCAACGAAACAGACTTTTCATCAATAGGAGGTACATTTTTCATGAAGACTCGAGAGGATATTTTTGATTTTATCGGCAAGCAAAAGGTGACCTTGGTAGCATCTATAGACACGGAGGGCTTCCCCAACATGAAAGCCATGCTCATGCCCCGAAAAATAGATGGGAACTATTTTTACTTCAGCACCAACCTGTCCTCCATGCGTACCCAGCAATACTTGAAAAACCCGAAGGCCAGCATCTATTTCTTCAACAAGGGCCGCTTCCGCTACGAAGGGGTCATGCTGGTGGGCATGATGGAGGTCACGCAGGACGATTCCATCAGAAAGGCCATATGGCATACCGGCGATACTATGTATTACCCTCAGGGCGTTACCGACCCGGATTACTGCGTGTTAAAGTTCACCGCCGAAAAGGGCCGGCACTACTGCGCCCTGAAAACCGAGAGCTTTGACCTCTGAGGCCCCTCCGCCGCTATGTGCCCCCAGCCGGCCTCCGGCCATTTGTTAAAGCCCCAAAAATATGGTATGATAGGGGAACCTTAACCTATCTACAGGGGGACATTCTCTTGAACAAAAGTTTTTTCGGTTGGAAGCGCCTTGCGGCCCTGCTGCTGTGCATCCTGATGATGGTTTCCTCTCTGCCTGCCCTGGCTGCCAGCACAACAGGCCTTACCATTACCTTTACTGGCACTGTCTATGCGGACCGGGCCCGCACCTGCCTTAACCAGCTCAACAAGCTGCGCAAGGCCAACGGCCTCAGTGAGCTTACCATGCTGGCGGACCTGGAGAAGGTCGCCATCCAGCGGGCGGCAGAGCTGTTCGTCTTCTTCGACCATGACCGGCCAAACCTCACCAGCTATGCCTCCGCCTATAAGGAATACCCCTCTCTTGGCCAGTGCTCCACCGTTTCGGAGAACATCGCGGCCGGCTTCCCCTATGCCGCCAACGTAATGGAGGAGTGGAGGAATGATCCCGAGCTGCTGGATAATATGCTCTACGCAGATTTTACCCATGTAGGCATAGCCTGCGTCAGCGTCCAGGGCAGCTATAACGGCACCTACTGGGTCATGTATCTCCAACAGCAGCCGGAAGGCCTTTCCGCCCCCCAGGCCAAGGCTACCGCCTCCAGCGCCAAGCGCACCTTCACCGTGGACATCAAAAAAGGCATGTTCAGCCGGGTGGATAAAAGCCACGGTGCCTTTAAGCTGAAGGTCAATAACGTGAACATGAAAACCAAGAAAAACGCCGATATCAATGTCTACCTCTACGACAAGTATGACGTAAAAATTGGCAAGGTGAACCCCAGCGACCTTTCCTATACCTCCAGCAATACCAAGGTGGTCACCGTGCTGAAAAATGGCTCCCTTAGCCGCAAAAGCGCGGGCACTTCCACCATCACGGTAAAGGCGGCAGGGCTGGATGCCGTCAAGTGCACCGTTACCACTACCGGCTCCTCTGCCTCCAACAGCGGCAAGCCCAGCGGCGGTGTGACGGCGGCTACCATCGGCTCGGCTACCCCGTCTTTTTCGGCCACCGCCTACGTAGGGCATGTCACCCTTTCCACGTACCTCAAGGGGGCCTCTGGCTATGTGCTGTACCGCTCCACCAGCAAAAACGGCTCCTACCGCAAGGTGGACGAGCAGGCTACCACCCAGCGCTGGAGCCTGAAGATCGAAAAGGCCGACAAGACCCAGACCTATTACTATAAGATCCGCGCTTACAAAAACAGCAATGGCAGCAAGGTGTACAGCGAGTATAGCGCGCCTGTGAAGGTCGTACACTAAGCCACAGGAGGCTACCTCATACGGGCACAGCTGGGCGGCATTTTGACGGCAGTAGAAAGCCGCTATCCCTATTTCTTTATCGACATCGACGCCCTAGGCTTGCCCGCTGTTTTGGTCAATGTGGCCGCGCTTGTTTTTGCCTTTTTGGCCCTGGTATATGCTATTTATGGCATCGACAGGGTGCGGTTTAAGGACGGCCGTCCTCAAAAAATATAAAAGCAAAACGGACTGCTCCGCCGATCAAAGCGGAGCAGTCCGTTTATTTGTCCTTGTTGCTGCCATAAATGACTGCTTACTTCTTGAAAAGCAGCTTCTTCACCAACGACACGATAGCCATCAGGATGCCGCCGCCAACGCCGCTGCCCAGAATGCTGGTCAGGATGCTGCCGATATCCAGCCCGCCAGAGGACGCGCCCACACCGATAGCGCTCAGGAGCTGGCCGCCAGCCGCACCGCCCAGGATACCGGAGATGATGTTGCCGATGTTGCCAATGGAGATCTTGGGGAAGAGCTTGCCAGCGCCCAGACCGCCCAGGCCGCCGCTTACCAGCTGGATGAGGAGATTAACAATATTCATGAATCAACGCTCCCTTGTATGAATGGGCTCTCTTCCGGGAAGGTATCGGCTGGACAGGCCCTGCCGAAGCCCTACCGCCAGAAAGCTTATACCCCATAGTATTCGATATTTCCCTGGAATATCCTTCCATTTACGCCCGAACCACGGCCGCATACTTCTCGGCGCACACCTTTTGCACCTTGTCCATGGCCTTTTGCAGCTCTGCGTCGGTCAGGGTGCGGTCCGCAGCCCGGAAGGCCAAGGAGAACGCCACGCTCTTTTTGTTCACACCCACCTGAAGGCCCCGGTATACGTCAAACATGGAGATGGATTCCAGCAGGTTTCCGGCAGCGGCCTTCATATCCTTCATCATGGGGCCAACCGAGGTGGTCTCGTCCATCACCAGCGCCAGATCCCGCGCCATACCGGGAAAACGGGGCAGGGGCTTGATCTCGCCCATGGGCTTCGCGTCCTCAAGCAGCTGCTGAAGATCCACCTCCGCCACCACGGCGCGTTTTGGCATATCAAAGGCTTCCCTCACAGAGGGGTGCACCTCGCCCACCTGGGCGTACACCGTATCCCCGCACACGAGCTTCGCCACCCGACCCGGATGGTAATAGCTATCGCCGCCAGCCACTACCTCGCAGGTAATGTCCGCTGCCCGAAGGATGGCCTCCACCGCGCCCCGCACCGCAAAGAAATCCACCTTGGGGCCATAGGCACCCAGGCACAGGGTCTGCTGCTCGGTGGGCAAGCCCTCCGCCGTGGGGTGATGGGGGTCAAATACCGCCGCCATTTCGTACAGGCCCGCCGCCTCGGTGGAGTGGTTCATGTTGAAGGCCAACGTCCGCAGCATATCCGGCACCAGGCTGGGCCGCATTACTGCCGTGTCCTCGCCCAGGGGGTTGCGGATCTCCATAGGCGTAAGCCGCAGGTCGCCTTCCGGCAGGCCCAGCTTCGCAATTTCCTTCAGCCCCAGGAAGCTATAATTCATGCACTCGTAGTAGCCCAGGCCATTCAAAATGCGGCTAACGCTATTTTTCAGCTTCATCATGGGGTTCACGCCGCCCTGAGTGGTATCGCCCTTCAAGGCTTCCGTGCCGATGTGGTCATAGCCGTAGATGCGCAGCACTTCCTCGCACACGTCCGCTTCCCCGTCCAGGTCCCCCCGGAACGCGGGCACGGTAACGGTGAGGGTATCCCCGCTGAGCGCTACTTTGAAGCACAGCTTTTCCAAAATGCGCTTCATGTCCTCAGCGGGGATCTCCACGCCGGAGCGCTCCTGGATGCGCTTCACGCTGGCGGTGATCACCTGGGGCTTTTTCGGCGCTGGGTACAGGTCGATCACGCCGGACACCACGTCGCCCGCATCCAGCTGTTCCACCAGCTGGCAGGCCCGGTCCAACGCGTCCATCACGGTCTCCGCCGCCACGCCCCGCTCGAAGCGCCCGCTGGCATCCGTTCGCATGCCCATGGCCCGGGCGGAAAGCCGAATAGCGGTGCGATCAAAGCTGGCGCACTCGAACATGACGGCCTGGGTGGCTTCGGTGATCTCGCTTTCCTCGCCGCCCATGATGCCCGCCAGGCCCGTGGCCTGCTCCTTATCGCAGATCACCAGGTCGGACGTGCGCAGGGTCCGCTCGCTGCCGTCCAGGGTGGTCAGCCTTTCGCCTTCCTTGGCCCTGCGCACGATGATCTCCTTGCCCCGGACCTTTGATAGGTCAAAGGCGTGCATGGGATGGCCGTATTCGATCATCACGTAGTTGGTGATATCCACGATGTTGTTGATGGACCGCAGGCCCGCCGCGTGGAGCGACTGCCGCAGCCACGCCGGGGAGGGGGCGATGCGCACGTTCTTGATCACCCGCGCCGCATACCGGGGGCACAGCTCCGGAGCCTCCACCCAGACCTTTACTTCGTCATGGATATCCCCGCCTGCTTCCTTCACGGTCACCGGGGGGATATGCAGCTGGGTATCAAGGGCCGCGGCGGTCTCCCGGGCTATGCCCAGGGTGCACAGGCAATCCGGCCGGTTCGCCAAAATTTCGAAGTCTACCACCGTATCGTCCAGGCCAAAGATGGGCCGCACATCGCTGCCGATGGGATAGTCCTCGCCAAAGATCAGCAGCCCCGCATCCCCAACGCTGGGGTACAGCTCCTGGGGAATTTTTAGCTCCGTGGCGGAGCAGAGCATGCCCTCGCTGACCGTGCCCCGCAGCTTGCCCTTTTTGATCTTCATCCCGCCGGGGAGCCTCGCCCCGTCCAGGGCCACCGGCACCAGCTTGCCCGCCGCTACGTTAGGCGCGCCGCAAACGATCTGCAGCAGGGCCTCCTGGCCCACGTCCACCGTGCACACATGCAGGTGGTCGCTGCCCTCCAGGTTTTCGCAGGTGATGACCTTGCCCACCACCACGTTTTCGATCTCCTCGCCCATATCCTCTACGCCCTCTACCGCAGTGCCAGTCATAATCATCCGCTCGGCGTATTCAGCGGGCGTTACGGAAATATCCGCATACTCCCGAAGCATTTTCAAAGAAAGTTTCATATGTCCTGTACCTCCTTACCGCAGTTGAGACAGAAGCCGTGCGTCGCCCTCGTATAAAAGCCGCATATCCCGGATGCCGTAGCGCTTCATGGCGATACGCTCCAGGCCGATGCCAAAGGCGAAGCCGCTGTACTTGGTGCTGTCGATGCCGCACATTTCCAGCACCTTGGGGTTCACCATGCCGCTGCCCAGCATTTCGATCCAGCCCGTACCCTTGCAGATGCGGCAGCCCTTGCCATGGCATTCCACGCAGGTCAGGTCCACCTCGGCGCTGGGCTCCGTGAAGGGGAAGAAGCTGGGCCGGAAGCGAATGGCGGTGTCCTCGCCGTACAGCTTCTTGGCGAAGGCTTCCAGGGTGGCCCGAAGGTTGGCCATGGAGGCGTGCTCGTCCACTACCAGCCCCTCCATTTGATGGAAGACCGGGCTATGGGTGGCGTCCACCTCGTCCGCCCGGTACACCCGGCCGGGACAGATGATGCGGATAGGCGGCTTGCGGGTCAGCATGGCCCGAGCCTGCATGGGGCTGGTGTGGGTACGCAGCACGATATTATCGTCCATATAGAAGGTATCCTGGGCATCCCGGGCGGGATGGTTCTTGGGCAGGTTCATCAGCTCGAAGTTATAATGGTCCAGCTCCACCTCCGGGCCTTCCATCACCTCAAAGCCCAAGCCCGTAAAGCATTCGATCAGCTCATTCATCACCAGCGTGATGGGGTGGGCGCTGCCCACCTTGGGCAGGGCGTGGGGCTCGGTCACGTCGATGGTCTCCGCCTGCAGCGCCAACTGCATCTCCAGGCTTTCCAGGCGCTTTTGCCTTTCCTCCAGCAACTGCTCCACCCAGCGGCGCACCTCGTTGATCTGCGCGCCCGCCACAGGCCGTTCCTCCGGGGACAGCTGGCCCAGATTCTTCAGCAGTGCCGTCAGGTCGCCCTTCTTGCCCAATATTCTCACCCGCAGGGCCTCCAGGGCCGCCGTGCCCTCCAGCACTTCCATATCTTCCGCTGCCCGGCGCTTGATCTCCTGCAACGTTTCCATGATCGTCATAACCCATCCTCCTTTTCTCCATAGAAAAAGCCTTCACCCCATGGCATACATGGGACGAAGGCGAATTGCCGCGTGGTACCACCCAAATTTCACACAGGGAGGGCCTCGCCCTTTTTTCCCGATGTGCTCATTGCCGATAACGGGGCTGAACCGCTTCCCTCTACTCAGCTATTCGGCCGCCCGCTGCCTACGGCAGGGTCGCGGCTATGCGCAGCCTTTCAAAGAAAATGCTCAGAAGTGAATGTCCCGGGATCACAGTGGGCGGCTTTCAGCCTGCTTTCGCATGCCGCCTTCTCTTGCCAGCGATCCTTGCCGGGCGCTTGTCTTCGTCATAGCAAGGGGTTGAAATTGGATGCATTATAGCACGTGGAGGCAAAGTTTGCAAGCTGAATGCACTTTTTTAAGCGTGCTTTTTGTCAGGCTTATTTTCTTCTTGCCATTTTTTCTTTTCCTTTGTTATTATAGTTTCATATTACATCCCCTTTTTATACTGCACTTATCGACTACTTAGGAGGAACAGCATGGCGATCTATCTCAAAAACGGCACCCTCTACGACGGCCTGGGAAATCCCCCCGTTACTGGTGGCCTGCTCATCGAAGGCGACCGCATCACGGCCCTCACCGATCCCCTGGCAGATGCTCCGAATACCCCGCCCTGTGGCTCGGACGTGACCACCATCGACTGCACCGGCAAGTGGGTCATGCCTGGCTTTATTGATGCACACTCTCACAACGATTTCTTTGCCCTTCGCCAGGACAGCGAAAAATTCTTTAAGCCCTTTGTCCAGCAGGGCATCACTTCCTTTGTGGTGGGCAACTGTGGCTTCTCCGCCAGCGGCTTTGATCCGGCCTCCCCGTATGCTCAGCAGATCGGCGGCGGCCTGTTCGCCCTGGATGAAGAAAGCCTGGCCCTGGGGGCCTACCCTGCCTGGACCAAAGCGGCCAACGCCTGCGCCTCGGCCAATCTGGCCCCGCTCGCAGGCCACGGCACCGCCCGCATCGGTGCAAACGGCAAGGGCAGCCAGCCCTTGACCCCGGAGCGCAGGCAGGAAATGCTGGCCCAGCTGGATATCGCCCTTCAAAACGGTGCGCCCGGCTGCTCCCTGGGCCTTATGTACGAGCCGGGCATCTTTGCCCCTCAGGAGGAGCTGCTGGAGGTGGCCCGGTTGGTCAAAAAACACGACCGCATCCTCACCGTACACCCCAAGGCGGAAAGCACCGTCTCCCTCTCCTATCCCCTTTTGGGCAAGAGCCACCTGCTCCGCGCCCTGGAGGAGCTGGCGGATATCGTGCGCCAGACGGGGGTGCGCCTCCAGTACAGCCACCTGATCTTTGTTGGCCGCCGGACCTGGAGGGACGAGGACAAGGCCTTGGCTATTTTCAAACAGCTTAAGGACGAGGGCTTCGATGTCCAGTTTGACATGTACCCCTTAAACTACGGGGCCTCTGTCATTACCGTGGTGATGCCGGAATGGTTCATGAAGCTGCCTGCCGAAAAGCGCCTGTCGAAATGGACCCGCCTTAAGCTGCGGGTGATGATCCAGGTGACCACCGCGCTGCTGGGCTTTGGCTTCCCGGATATCACCATCGCCTACGCCGGGGATGAACACCCGGACTGGATCGGTAAGACCATCCCGGAGCTGGCGGATATGTGGGGCTGCTCTCATTTCAACGCCTACCTTCGCACCTGTGAGGAAAGCGGCTTCCAGGCGGCGGTGCTCCAAAGCGGCTACCAGAACCAGGGGCTCATGCGCCGTCTCATGCGCCATCCTCTGTCCCTGTATATGACCGATGCCTGGGTGACGGAAAAGGGCAAGCAAAACGGTGGCATTTACGGGGCCTTCCCCATGTTCCTGGAGGAGGCCCGCGCCATAGGCGTGCCTATAGAGGCAGCCGTTGCCAAAATGACCGGCCTTACCGCCAAGCGCTTCCAGCTTAAGGACCGGGGCTTGCTGCGGCCCGGAGCCTTTGCGGATGTGACTGTGGTAGACCCCGCCGCCCTCAAGAGCCGCATCGACGAGGAGCTTCCGCCCCTGGGCATTGAGCAGGTGCTCATGAACGGCCAGTTTGTCCTTAGGGATGGGGCCTTTGTTGGCGGGGTCAAGGCGGGGCAGGTCTTGACGGTGTGATGGGCCTTTTATCATAAGCTCTACAGAGGATGTCTCAGAGGATTGAGGCATCCTCTGCTTTGTCTTGTGTGTGCCCAAGTGCTCCCAAGTGCTCCCAAGTTGCCCCCAAGTTGTCCTAACAAATTCTTGCATCTTTCCCCAAGCTGTGCTATCATGCTTTTATTACTTGTATTCTTTATGCACACGGAATTTTACACAAGCCCGCCCCATTATTTCCCTTTTTTAGTTCGCTGAATTTGTCTGATTTTATTACGGCAGGGTCCTTCCCCGCCGCAAGGAGGCTTACCCATGGATCCCAAATACCAAGCCGTTGCCGACGCACTCCGCCGGGACATTGCCGCAGGGGTCTACCAGGACGGGGAGACCCTGCTCACCGAGGCGGAGCTTAAGATCCGCTTCGGGGTCAGCCGCCAGACCGTGCGGCAGGCCATTGCCCTTCTGGAGAGCGACGGGCTGGTCATCCGCCGCCGAGGCAGCGGCACCTACGTCAGCCATGGCCCCCGCAAGCGCACCGGTGTGGTGCAGGTAGGGGTCATTACCACCTACATCACCGACTACATCTTCCCCTCCATCGTCCGGGGCATCGAAAGCGTCCTCTCCACGGAAAACTGCATGATGAGCCTTTCCGCTACCTACAATCATACCAGCCGGGAAAGGGTCCTGCTGGAGCGCTTTTTGGAATCCCCGGTGGATGGCCTCATCATCGAGGGCACCAAGACCGCCCTGCCCAATCCCAACATCGCCCTGTACGAAAAGCTTTGGGAGCGGAACATCCCCTTCCTTTTCATCAACGGCTTCTATCCCCAGCTGCACCACAGCACCCACGTGGTCACCGATGATGAGGCAGGAGGGCGGTTGGCTGTGGAGAGCCTGGCCGCCAAGGGCCACACCCGCATCGCGGGTATATTCAAAAGCGATGATATGCAGGGCCACCTGCGCTACCAGGGCTTTTCTGCCGCGCTGCAGGGCCTGGGTCTCCCTGTCCGGGACGAAAACATTTGCTGGTTCACCACCGAAAACAAGCTCACCTTCCTGGGCGAGGGCACGGGCAAGGCCTTCCTCAGCAGGCTTCGGGGCCATGTGGATGCCCTGGTATGCTACAACGACGAGATCGCCCTGCGGCTGATGGATGCTCTCAAGGAGGCGGGCCTGTCAGTGCCGGAGGATGTCTCCCTCATCAGCTTTGACAACAGCGCCTATGCGGGCATCTGCACCCCCCGGCTCTCCTCCCTCAGCCATCCCAAGGACGAGTTTGGCCGCATCGCCGCCTCCAAGCTCTTGAAAATGATCAGCGGCGAAAAGGAAACTAGCTCCGTCATGGGCTGGCAGCTGGTGGCGCGGGACAGCATCCGTTCCCGATAAATTTTCGTTCCCCCACACCCTTTCCTCTTGTCAGGCGGAAGCATTTGTGGTATGCTGTTTTCATAATTAGTACGTACAACTATGTTGTTTCCATACCCCCTATTTTACTATAACAAGGAGGCTTTCCCAATGAAACTTAAGCAGTACGATTTCTGGTTTATCTGCGGTACCCAGGCCCTGTACGGAGACGAATGCATCCGCCAGGAGGAGGAGCATTGCCGCATCATGACCGAAGCCCTCAACAAGGACGAAAGCATCGTGGGCAATATCGTCTTTAAGGGCGCGGTGCTGGACAGCCAGTCCATCACCGACGTGATCATCCAAGCCAATGCCGACCCGGACTGCGCCGGCATCATCGCCTGGATGCACACCTTCAGCCCCAGCAAAATGTGGATCAGCGGCCTGACCAAGCTGCAAAAACCCTACCTGCACTGGAACACCCAGTTTAGCCGGGATATCCCCTGGGGCTCCATAGACATGGATTACATGAACCTGAACCAGTCCGCCCACGGCGACCGGGAGCACGGCTTCATCGGCGCCCGCCTGCGCCTGCCCCGCAAGGTCATCGCCGGTCACTGGGAGGATGAGAAGATCCGCGGCCGCATGAGCCACTGGATGCGCAGCGCCATTGGCGCCCTGGAAAGCCGCAAGCTGAAGGTATGCCGCTTTGGCGACAACATGCGCGATGTGGCCGTCACCGAAGGCGATAAGGTGGAAGCCGAGATCAAGCTGGGCTGGAGCGTTAACACCTGGGGCATCGGCGATCTCATCGCCCGGGTGGATGCCGTTACCGAAGCCCAGATCGACGCAAAAATGGCCGAGTACAAAGAAAAATACGACCTCAAGACCGACAATATCGACGCGGTCCGCTACCAGGCCAAGGAAGAGGTGGCCCTGGAGCAGTTCCTCACCGAGGGCGGCTTCGGCGCTTTCACCGATACCTTCCAGGACCTGCAGCAGCTTAAGCAGCTCATGGGCCTGGCCACCCAGAACCTGATGGGCAAGGGCATCGGCTTTGGCGGCGAGGGCGACTGGAAGATCGCCGCTTTGGACCGCATCATGAAGCTGATGGCTCAGGGCCTTAATGGCGGCACCGCCTTTATGGAGGACTACAGCTATCACATGGAGCCCGGCAACGAAGGCATCCTGGGTGCCCACATGCTGGAGGTTGACCCGGATATCGCCGCCGATCGTCCCTGGATCGAGGTGCATCCCCTGGGTATCGGCGACCGCGAGGACCCTGCCCGCCTATGCTTCAACACTGGCGACGGCAAAGCCATCGTAGCCACCCTTATCGACATGGGCGACCGGTTCCGCATGATCGTCAACGATGTGGAGGCCTGCTCCCCCTTCCAGGATATGCCCAAGCTGCCCACCGCCCGCGTTATGTGGAAGCCCCTGCCCGACCTGTCCACCTCCGCCGAGGCCTGGATCCTGGCTGGCGGCGCCCACCACACCGTGCTCAGCTATTCCCTGGATGCCGAGCATATGCGCGACTTCTGCGAGATCATGGGCATCGAATTTATCCACATCACCAAGGATACCACCATCCCACAGCTTAGCAAGGAGCTGCAGTGGAATGATATCGTGTGGAGAATGCGCGGGTAACCAGGGCTTCGCCCTGGACCCTTCTTTGACTGCGCTACGCCCAGTCAAGACTTTCGTCAATTGCAGCATGCCTGTGCCTGAAAAGATCCAGGTGCAGGCATGCCTTTTAAAAAGGAGAAAGCCTATGCTTGAACAGCTAAAAAAAGAAGTCTATGAAGCCAATATGCTGCTGCCCCGGCATCAGCTGGTCACCTTCACCTGGGGCAATGTCTCCGGCATCGACCGGGAGGCGGGCCTGTACGTTATCAAGCCCTCCGGCGTGCCCTACGAGCAGTTGGCCCCAGAGGATATGGTGGTCATGGACCTGAACGGCCGCAAGGTGGAAGGCAAAATGAACCCCTCCAGCGATACCCCCACACATACGGTCCTGTACAACCGCTTTCCCGGCCTGGGCGGCATCGTGCACACCCACAGCCGCTGGGCCACCATCTGGGCCCAGGCCGGCCGAGAGATCCCCGCCTATGGCACCACCCACGCGGATTACATCTACGGCCCCGTGCCCATCACCCGGGCTCTCACCCAGGAGGAGGTGGAGCGGGCCTACGAAATGGAGACTGGCCATGTAATCGCCAGCCATTTCGAGGATAATGGCATCGACACCGCCGCTGTGCCCTGCGTGCTGGTCCGCAACCATGGCCCCTTCACCTGGGGCAAGGATGCCATCGAGGCCGTCCATAACGCCGTTGTCCTGGAGGAGGTCGCCATGATGGCCTGGCACACCGAGGCCCTCCCCGGCGGGCCCTCCGATGGCCGCCGCCTGCCGGAATACGTAAAAGAAAAGCATTACACCCGCAAGCACGGCCCTAATGCTTATTATGGACAGAAGTAGACCGGAACCCCAGTAGGGGCTCCGCCCCTGCGCCGTTCCCCCGCTCATAAAAAAACGGCTTCCTTCTCCTATTTGGAAAGAGGAAGCCGTTTTTATGGGTAAAGCTTACTTAGTGTGATAGCTGGAGCACAGGCTCTCCTCGCAATCGCCGCTGGCGCAGCCGTCCCGGGGGGCTACCTTGATGCTCTCCAGCTGGCACAGGCTTTTGCCGTCGTGATGCTTGCAACTGGCCACATCGCAATGGATACATTGGTTGTTCTTAGGGAAGGACATTTCAAACACCTCCTTTGATGCTCACAGTATGCCCGAAGCCAAGACGGCCCATGCACGGTAATGCCGCCATCCAGCCAATAGCAACGCTGCCAACACACCGCCAACAACACCGTCAACACAACACCGACAACAACACCGCCGACACAACGCCGTCAACAACACTGACAACAACACTGACAACACAACACCGTCAACACCACCACGCCGCCAACCCTACAATGGACCTCGACTGAAAACCCGCTTCGTGGTATACTTAATGGGCTTGTGCGGCTTTGCGCAGGCTACTACAAAGGAGGCCTTTTTTGTGAACAACCGCTTTTTTACCGTCAAAAATTTGACCCTTTCCGCCCTTATTGCAGCGCTTTATGCCGGACTGACCCTTCTTTTCCAGCCCATCAGCTATGGGGCGGTCCAGTTTCGCATTTCCGAAGCCCTGGCGCTTTTGCCCGTGCTTTTCCCGGCGGCTGTGCCCGGCCTGACAGTGGGCTGCCTGCTGGCTAACCTCATCGGCAGCGCCACCCCCTGGGATATTGTTTTCGGTACCCTGGCCACGCTGCTGGCCGCCCTTATGACCCGCCGCCTCCGCCATAACGAGTGGCTGGCCGCGCTGCCCCCTGTCCTTTTCAATGCGGTCATCGTGGGTCTAGTGCTGCATTTTACGCTGGCGTTGCCCCTTTTGCCCACCGTCCTTACCGTGGGCCTTGGGGAGCTGGTGGTGGTCTATGTGCTGGGAGTACCCATGATCAAGGCCCTGAAAAAAGCCAAGCTCCCGTCCTGGCTCTCCTGATCTTTTGGAAATAATGGACCGCATCAGGAAAGCTTTTTCCATGGAAAATCGTTGTATATAGTGGATACTCTTTTGGGGATCGGGCAATAAGGAGGGGAGCCAATTGTTACATCGTTCTATTTTCCGCAGCTGTGCGGCGTTTATTTCTCTGTGCCTATGTCTGGCGCTTATTACGGGCATGGCCTTTTCAGCTGAACTGACGACTGCTGCGCCGGAGGCCTCTGTCGCTTTTCAAGCTTCGGATACCCCCGCGCCTTCGGATACCCCTGTGCCTGCAGCCGTGCCTGCAGCGGGCACCGCCGTTCCGCCTGTGCCGGATGTCCCTGCCTCAAATACCCCTACGACGGACACCCCCGTTCCGCCTGCGCCAGGCACTCCTGCCGCAGACACCCCCGCCCCGGATACTCCATCACCGGATACCCCATCACCAGACCCCGTCCCTTCCGAGGGCACGGCCCTGCCGCTCCAGGAAGAGACCTTTTCCCCTGAGCCGGTCCTGACCCCGACTCCCTCTGCGGCGACGCCCGCCGCGCCTGTGTGCGATATCCCGGATTGTCTGCATCTGGCCCTGGTTGAGGACGGCACTCAACAGGCCCTTTGCCCCCTGGGCGAATGGATGCTTTTGCAGGGCATGGGCCGGCCCGGTATGATGCTGATGGCCGCCACCAATCCCTCGGTCATCGCCCTGCCCAACGGGCCTTATACCCTCTACCGCAGCGGCACCTACGAGCTTTCCGGCGGCGGCCCAAACTGCGTCCTAACATTGAACGCCAATATCGTAGTTTCCCTCAAATGCACTGATAATACCACGCTAAAGGCCCTTAAGGCCTCCGACCACACCGTGGCGGAGATCAGCCTGACCGGGCACACGTCCATCGTCGCTATCGAGCGGGGCACAGACACCGCCCTGACCTTTATGGGCAACGGCAGTCTTACCGCAGGCAGCCTGAATGACACGCAAAATATTACCGTCACCGGAGGAAGCGTCCAGCTACCCGGCGGCTTCACCTCCAAAAACGGACTTAAAGCCTATGCCTTCCCAGCTGCGGGCACCTCCGCTGCTACTGTAAACGGCGGGGCCTATCCTTATACCCGGCCCTGCCCGGATAAAAACGCCTATCTCTGGTTGCCCGCCCCTTCCCAGGGCCATAGCTATCAAAGCCTTATCAAAGGCGGCGTGCTGACGGTCTACACGGAAGAGCCCAAGCCCACGCCATCCCTTGATTACGACCTTTCCAGCGCCATACCGCCCTTTGCGCCGGACGCAGACAAGGCATACCGCCTATATGCCAGCGGTGTGCCTGCCCCTCAGACCCTGGACATCGTCAATAGCGGCGTAGTGCTAAACCTGGATACCGATCTTGCGGCCCCCGGAGTCCGGCTAAAGCCTCAAAGCCCTGTTACGCTGTACCTGTCCGGGGCCAACGCCCTGGACGCGCTGGAGGCGGGCAGCCTTGTGACCCTGTCGGGCAGCGGCAGCCTAGCCCTTACGGACCTATCCACAAATGTGGCGATGGGAGACGGCGTGACGCTATCCTTCCTAAGCGGCACGGTTCCAGCGGGGCTGCAGGCCGTCCCCGTGGAAGGCGGCTCGCTGAGCATCAGCGTCCGGGCCACCTTTAACGAAAAGCCCATCGGCCTTTTGTACCAGGTGGGCCAGAAAACCACCGCCTACCTCCCCCTGCCGCAGCCCCAGGGCGTAAGCTACAAGGCTGTCCTTACCGGTACCACCCTTAAGGTCACGACGGTCCCCACAGGGGAGACCTCCTTTGTGCTGGGGAATGCCGACCTGCGCATAACCGCCAGCGGCACCTATCACATCACTTCCTCTGGCCATGTCAGCGGAAGCATCCTAGTGGACCCCAAGGTCAAAGCCACGCTTGTGCTCAGCGGCCTTTCCACCAGCGGCAGCCTGACCGTGGAAAATAGCGCCACCGTTACCCTGCTCCTAGAAAAGAGCAATATCCTGGGCAAGGTCCTGCTGGGCAAACTGTGCAACTTTTCTGTGGAGGGCAGCGGTGCGCTGTACACCTCGGCTATTGCCAAATCCGGCGATCACAATCTGACCACCAGCTTGAGCACCACCACCAGCATAACCCTGGCCTCCGGCACTACTATCGCCGGGACCGGTGTTAAGCCCAGCATCATCCACATCACCGATGACAGCGGCGCCCCTATGAAATATACTCAGATCGTGCTAAAGCTGGGGCGGGAAAAGCCCTTCACCACGGTCACCGACTCCAAGGGCAATATTTGCCTGTGGCGCAGGCAGCTTATCAGCGGCGTGGACGCGGTGGTGCTCTCCCAGGCGGATACCTACGCCACCATTTTGGTAGGCGGCAGCGGGGACCCTGATGCCCTGCCCACCATTACGGACGTAAAGCATAACGCCTACTCCGCGATCACCTATACCGTCACCGGCGCCCAGACCTCCGGCATCCAATATTATGTGAATCCTTCCAAGGAAACCATGCCCGACACCTATCTGGCCAATGCGGGCCACCTGCTGATGCAGTCCGGGGAATGCAACATCCCGGGCCTGAAAAACGGCGACAGGGTGGTCTGCCGGGTCTTTGCCACGGCGCTGCCTGGGGCGGTATTATCCCCCGATACGGTGGATGCCTTCCAGTTCAGCGAGACCTATGTCTTTACCGCCAGTGGCATTCGGGTCCCCTTCACCTTGAAGGCCCAAAGCAAGGTGTACGACGGCCACGCCTTCGCCTTCGCCTCCAAGCTGATCCCCGGGGAGGCTACCGTCACCTGGTTCCACAACGGCGCCCCGCTTTCCGGCGCGCCAAAGGACGTGGGCTCCTACATCGCCAAGGTCTCCATTCCCACAGGCCATAGCCAGTACCTGCCCGGGGTAACGGAGGTCCCCGTCTCTATTACCGGCTACGTAGTATGGATCTATCCCGATTTTAACAGCAAGATAGAGCGGCGACCGGAGCCTGCCCTGGGGTACAGCTATAGCGAGATGCCCTTTGGTGGGGAGATCGAAGGCCGTCTGACCCGGGAGCCAGGCGAAAAGGCAGGCAACTACCCCTATTCCATTGCCTCTCTGACCGCGCCCAGCTGCTACACCCTTAAGCTGGACCCGGACAGCCCCATGTTCTATATCTCCTACCGTCCTTCTCATTTCCTCCCCTATGATCCGCTCTCCCGCATAGACCCTGTTCATGAGCAGGTGATCTTCAGCGATGGCAAAAAGCTGGACATGATCCACGCCACCATGGAAAAGCTGAGCGTCAGCGGCAGCAATTACGGCGAAATGATAACGGACACGGAGGATAGGCAGGTGCGGCCCTTCACCCCTTCCCTGCGCTTATATCCGGGGTATAACGCGGCGCTGCTGATCCTGGAGGCGGAACCGGAGCTGAACCGAGACGGGGGCTATGCCACTGACCTGGACGGCAACGTGCAGCTTCGCGGCCGCAGCCTCACCCTCACCTATGCCCACCTTACCATGCTGAAAAAGCAGCGCATTTCCCACATCGCTCTCCAATTAGGCGATACCACCTGCTTCCTGGAGGTACAAGAGCTGCAGGGAGAATATGTGGACACCCTGATGCAGGAAAACGATATGTCCCGCATCGGCACCCGCTTTGTGATAACGCTCGAGCCCGTTTCCGGCTCAAACCTACCGGAGGATGCCTTGACCCGCCTGCCCTTGGGGCAAGGGCTCATGCGCGTGCGCATCGAGGCCCACAACCGCGGCCAGCAGCTGGACCTCACCCCTGCCCTTTATACGGCACGGCTGCTTATGGGCGCAGGCACTGTGCTGGAGACCGCTTCTCAAACGGAGGACCCGGACATTCAGGAGACCGTCATCGGTCAAAGACCCGCCGCCCAGCCGGATGCCTCCGCCCAAGAGCAGGCCGCCCTTAAGCAGGCCGCCGCCACCCTCAGCGGCAGCATAGAGCCTACGGAGGCGCTGCTGGAGGAAGCCCGGCAGGCCGTGGAAAGCCGCATCGACGAGCTGGGCTATACCCTCATATATTTCGGCGATACCGCCTTCCCGCTTGACAGCACTTTGGTTGTGCCCTATACTGCTTCCGAGACCTCTTTGGCGCTGTATACCGCCATCCAGCGTACGCAGCCCTACCTTATGACACCCCTTGTCCGCGCTGGTCTGTACGGCCTTGGCGCGGCGCATCCCTAAGCCACCCGCTTGACTCCCACTACTTAAGGAGGAACCCTATATGGCCCGTTTTGCGAAACGCTTTATGTCCCTGCTCCTATGTATCCTTTTGGTTTGCTCCGGCTCCCTCCTGGCTATGGCCAGCTCCCTGGACACCAACACCGATGAGGACCTGGCGGATTTCATCCCCGAGGACCTTTCCCCGGAGGAGTTGGCCCAATGGGAAGAATGGTCCGATGCAGAAGCGGCGGACACAAACGCCAACGCCGAGAACGCGGCGGAGCTGACCCCGGAAGAGGAAGCCCTTATGGCCGAGCTGGAATCCACCATGAGCGAGAACGCGCCTATGGACGATGTGGACATGTCCAACCTGGAGCCTAACGAGCAGCTTCCGGACAACGTGGTCAACATCCTGCTCCTGGGCGTGGATAACCGTTCCACTCAGCTGGAGCGCGGCCTTTCGGACGCGGTCATCATCTGCTCCATCAACAAGGATACTGGCAGCATCAAGCTCACCTCCATCGCCCGGGACACCGCCGTTATCGTCCCCGGCTTTAAGTCTAAAAACCGCATCAACGTGGCCTATAAGCGTGGCGGCCCTGAGCTGGCCATGAAGACCGTCAACCGCAATTTTGACATGAACATCCAGCGCTATGTAGTGGTCAACATCCACGGCCTGGCCGACATTATTGATGCCCTGGGCGGCGTGGACATGGACATGACCAGCAAGGAAGCTGGCCGCATCAACTATGAGCTGCGCAAGGAGCCCATGGACAAGGTCAAGCGCGCCAAGGTGGAGGCCAAGAATGGCGTACAGCACCTGGACGGCATGCAGGCCGTTACCTTTGCCCGCATCCGCGGCATCGACAGCGACCTGGAGCGCACCGGCCGCCAGCGCAAGCTGCTGGAGACCCTGCTCAAGCAGGTTATGGCGGATATGAGCATCGACACCTTTATGAATCTTATCAAGACCGCCCTGCCCTATGGCCAGACCAACCTGACCCTGGCCGAAATGCTGGAGCTGGGCACCCTGGTGCTGGGCGGCGAGGCCATGCAAAACCTGCAAGGCGGCGGCAATGTCCTGGAGCAGCTGCGCATCCCTATGGACAAGAAATTTGGCTATAAGGAGTTCGGCGGTGCCAGCCTCATCTACCTCAGCGACAAAAACCTCAAGCTGAGCATTGAGGAGATCCACAATTTCATCTACGGCGCCACCTACCTGGAGGCAAAGTAAGCCCCCGGAAGCGCTAAGCGCACTGCCCAATGCGGTCTTTCAAGGGGCTGTGACGGGCGCAGGCGCGGCGGCAGCGCAAAACTATACAGCATAAAAGCTATGACTTCAATTTAAGGATGTCTCAAAATGATTTGGGACATCCTTTTTGATACCGTCCATATAAAGAGGCCGCCTCAAAAATTTATTTTGAGACGACCCTATCCCCTTTGCTATTCAGCCATGCTACTCCATCAAGCTTTTCAGCTTATACAAATACACATGCTCATACCAAAAGCCCTCCGGGGTATCCACTGTAGCCACCAGCTGGTAGTTATCGGTGATGCTGTCCGGCTGCCTGCCCCGGGTCACCACATAGTCGCAGACCCCTTCCTCGATATAGCGTTTTTGCTCGTCCAGCATCTCCTGCAGAGGCACGTTGGTCTGATGGAAATACTTCACATTAGGCACGATGCCTGCCGCCGTATAAAACCCTGCGTCCATAAAGCCGTAGTTGAGCATCGTAGCGCCGGGGGTCTCCGCCATGACAGCCGCAAACTGATACTGCATGGTCTTTTCCTTTGGCTGCAAAAAGGCGTTGTTTTCGGTGGTATTCGGGCTCAAGGGCCAGCACAGCCCGATGGTGGCCACAGTCATGATCGCTATTGCCACCCCGCGTACAGCTCGGGCCGCGCTCAAGCCCAGCGCTTTTTTGGGGACCTGTACCTTGCCCATGTCCGCCGCCTTCCCGTCCACCCATCGGCCCAAGGGAATAAAGCCCAGGGCGGCAAAGGGAGCCAAAATAAGACCATAATAGAGATAGGCCTTCCCTGCGGCAAACACCGCCAGCCCGCCAAAACCCAGCATCATGAGCAGGCTCCAGCGTTCCCCTTTCCCCGCGCCCTTTCTAAAGACGCACCACAGGAAGCCGCCTGTCAGCAGCAGCGTGTAGCGCAGGTTCCCGGCCCACCATTCCGCCCCCGCCTTTACCATCGCCTTGATCCGTCCCGCCAGGCCCAGGGCCTCTTCCCCGGCGGAATAGAGAAAAAGATTGTCGTACAGGTAGGTTTTCAGCCAAGGGAGCAGCGCGCCCTGACTTCCAAAATAGATCAGCCACGGCACAGTAGCCGCCGCCACCCCGCCCCCGAACGACAGCAGGCTCATCCAGGCAGCCTTCCACTGCCGCCGGGCAGCCAAACTCAAAAACACCGCCAAAACCCAGCCTACATATAGCCCCAGCAGTGTAAACTTGATCCACAGCACACAGCCGCACATAAACCCATGGATCATCAAGGTCTTCGGCGGCATCGGCCTCAAAGGTGTACTATCGGATGGCGCAGCGCTACACGGCGCAGCCGCAAAGGATGCGCCCTTAAAATGCTTGAGCAACGCATACATCGACCCCATCAGCAGCGGCAGGCACAGCTCCTCCGCACTGTCCCCCTGCTGAAAGCTCAGGGAGGTCAGCACCACCAGCGCCAGCACAGGCAGCATAAGCCACCGGCTGCCCTTCATATCGTACAGACCCCAAAGCTGGTAAGCGGCCAGCAGAAACAGGGCAAAGGCCAATACCTCCAGGATAAACACCCCTAAAAAGGACAGGGGGCTCATAGCCGCGCACAAGGCATGCAGCGCATAGAGCAAAGGACCCTTGTGGTCGTATAGGTCCCGGTAGACCACCTGCCCCTGGAGCATACCCTTGCCAATGGAAAAGTATATATTTGCGTCCGACCAGTCGTTAAGCGGATACAGGGGCGAGGATTTGCTGCAAAACAGCAAACAACCCAGGGCGATGATCCCGCACAGGCCAAAGGCCGCCCAAAGGCTAGTCGCCCTCGCAGGCGCTGCGGACGTTTCTTTTTTATTCATTCCATTCCCTCCGCCTCTCGCTATCGTGCCTTCGTTCATCTGTCTCGATCCCCTATACGGTCTTTAGCATAGCACAATTCCCAAAACCCGACAAGTCGACTCGGTCTCTTTGCCTATAAAGCATATTTCGCTCACGTGGAATGCACTGGCTTTTTCCATTATCCCCGATATAATAAAATTATGGTTTGGCTATGGAGTGTCGTATATTGCTTTGTTCCTGCGGATACACTCCGTCGTTTCAATGCTATGTAAAAAACGGCATCTGCCTAACAACTTCCAAAAAGCAGGAGGTAATCTTATGAAGAAAATGGTAGCCCTTGTATTGTCCCTTATGCTTATAATGTCCCTGTTCATGTTCCCTGTACAAGCGATGGCGGGTACCTACACCGTGAACCTTCAGGTGCTCAGCTATCTCTACCTTGACGTTTTGGAGCTGTATCTTGCGCCTTCCAGCGGCGAAGGCTGGGGGGAGAACCGTCTCACTGGTCCTCTGCCTCATGCGCAGCTTTGCAACTTCTCCTTTAGCGCGGATGAAAGCGTCGGCAGCTTGTGGGATGTAAGGTTGGTAACCGACGGCGACAATGAATACTGCGCCTATCAGATTGACGTAAACCAGATCCATGCCATTACCTTTACCTTAAACATAGAGGCTGAATCTGAAGAGGATGCTTTATCTATTGATATGCAAGCGCAGCCTCTCATCTGATCGCCCTTGGCTGATCAAAGGATCGAATGGCTCAAGGAAGGGTGCAATGCCCTTCCTTTTTTGTGTGCCTTTTATTTCCTGACGTACTCCTCTTGCTATGCTTATCCTAATATATACTTATGCTTGTTCGCCTTTAGAGGGCCCTTTTGAGATACACCATATCCCTAAGCTGCACCCCGCCCTCAACGATGGGGTGATCATACTGTAAAAAGAAATCCGGCACCCGGTGGGAGATCACAAACCCACACTTTTCATAGAAGGGCAGCGCCAGAGGGCTATCCCCAGTGCCTACCATCAGCGTATGCCCTCGGCCCTTTGCCCAGCCGCTCACATAGTCCAGCATGGCCCGGCCATAGCCCTTCCCCTGGGCCTCCGGCGTGGTGGCCAGGTTTTTCACCTCCAGCACGCCCTCCCCTTCGTCGGTGACCACGCATACCGTCTTAAGGTCACCGTCATGCAGCACGAACAGCTCCCCCCGCTCCAGGTATTTATCTATCATGGATTCCTGCTCGTCCGCCAGCAGGAGCAGCTCCAAATAGTCCTTTTTATTTTCTTTTACAGTGCGAAAATCCATAAGGCCCTCCTTGGGTTTTTATCAAGTATATCACAGATCGAAAAAAAGCGCCTCCCTTAGGAGACGCTCGTCTTTCGCGGGAGGCGCTTTTTATGGCTCTTCCTACCTTCTTCCCCTTACCTGGGCCGCCCGGTCAACAAGGCCAGACGCGCTTTGGTCAAAGGCCACCAGGGTAAGCCCGAAGGTCACCGGCTGGTCCAGGTATAGCTTATACTTCTCCTGAGGCTCCGGGCCGCAAATATTGCTGCCCAGGCCGCCCTGCCTATAGTCCAGGCAGAGGGTGGTGCGCTCCTCCCGTTTTAGCTCATAGGTGTGCTCCGCCGCGGTCAAGGCCTCCACGCTGTAATCGTGCGCGGAGAAGCTAAAGCCGTCCCCGTACACTATATCCCCGGCCACCAGCAGACCCCGGCCCTGGCTGCTCATCACCGCCAGCACACGGGTATCCTCGTGGGCGCCGTTTTCCTGAGGGCGTATATAGGGCTCGTGGGTGTCGGCCACCGTCATGGCGTGGATGCCTACCCAGGCGCTTTCCTTCATGTCCGGATAGCTTTCATGGGGTCCCTTGCCGTACCACTCCAGCCGATCATAGCAGCCCTTCAGCGCCGCCCTAAGCCCTAGCCTGGGCAGGGGTATGTTCGTGCCGTGAAAGTACCCGTTTAGCAGGGGCACAAAGCGGGCGCTCACCCGAACCACCCCATCCCCGTAGACCGTATACGTCATTTCCGCATCCAGCATAGGCCGCAGGCTAAAGGGGGCATGGGTGGTGGTGGCGGTGATGCGCACGGCCCCGGCTTCCTGCTCCTGGGTCCAGCTAAAGGCCTTCAGCCGGGACTGCAGCTTATCAAAGCGGAACTTCTCCCACTCCTTGCGGATGTGGATATCGTTGTCCGTAGGGGCCCGCCAGATATTGGGGGTCAGGGGGCCGCAGAGCAGCTCCTCGCCGTTTGCAGTGATGGATACCAGGAAGCCTGTTTGCAGGTCAAAGGCTGCCTGGAAGCTCTCCCCGGCCACATGCAGCCTTCCGTCCTGCTCCCAGGCGCTGAGGGCCGGGGTCTCCGGCTGCGCCGCCGTGCCCTCCTGCCGCCCAAGCAGCAGCTGGGTCTGGCAAACCTCAAAGCCCGCCTTTTCCCAGGGGGTATCCAGCGCATCCACAAAGCGGACCGTCAGGATGGCCTCACCGTTTGTGGGCACGCTCAAGGGCAGGGTAAAGCTCCTTTCCGCGCCTGCGGGAATGCCCGTCACGTCCAGGCTGCCCGCCTCCACGCTCTCCCCGTCTACCGCAAGGTTCCACAAGGCCCGCAGGTGGTCCAGGCTGCGGAAGGCATAGTAGTTGCTCACTACCACTTCCCCGCCCCGAAGGGTGACCTTCGCCGGCTCGTATATCTTTTTCAGCTCGATCAGATTGGTATGGGGGGTCTTGTCGGGGTAGTTCAGACCGTCTATGCAGAAGTTGCCGTCATTGGGCTCATCCCCAAGATCCCCACCGTAGGCATAGTAGCTTTCCCCCTCCGGGGTCCTTTCGGGCATGCCATGGTCGTTCCATTCCCACACGCACCCACCGATAAGCCGCTTGCTTTGGTATATGGCCTCCCAGTAGTCCTTCATGCTGCCCGCGCCCAGGCCCATAGCATGGGCATACTCGCACATGAAGTAGGGATGGGGATCCTCCAAGCCGCCCTGATAGATCAGCTCCTCCACGCTGGGATACATAAAGGACACCACATCCGAATGCACCGCGCCAGGCTCCCGCTCATAATGGATGGGTAGGGTATCGTCCAGCGCCTGTATCGCGGCCCTCATGGCATCCAAATTGGGGCCATAGCCGCTTTCGTTTCCCAGGGACCAGAAAATGATGGAGGCATGGTTGCGGTCCCGAAGCACCATCCGCTGGCCGCGGTCCACAAAGGCCCCCTCCCATTCCGGGTGATTGGGGAAATAGCTAAACAGGTTGGCCGGGTCTGTAAAATCCGTCTCTTTTTCGTTGTACCGTTCCATGATAGAGGTGCCGTGGGTCTCCACGTCCGCCTCGTCGATCACATACAGGCCGTAGCGGTCGCACAGCTCCAGCCAGCGGGGGTCATTGGTGTAGTGGGAGCAGCGAACGGTGTTGATGTTAAACCGCTTCATCTGCCAAATATCCCGCAGCATGGTCTCCATGGTCACCGTCTGGCCCAGCACAGGGTCGCTTTCGTGGCGGTTCACGCCCCGCAGCTTTACGCTGACCCCGTTGATAAACAGCTGCTGATCCCGGATCTCCACCCGCTTAAAGCCAATATCCACCCGCTGCGCCTGGGTCTTGGTGATCACCAGCACGGTATACAGATGCGGTATCTCCGCCGACCAGGGCCGGACCTTTTCCAGGGTAAATGCCGCCTGCCCGTTTTCCAGGGGCTTTTGCTCCAGCAGGCGCTGGCCGTCGTATACCTTGGCCACAGCCGGGGCCCCATCGGGGATCTCCGCTGTCACTGTCAGCTCTCCGGTTTGCAGATCTTCCCCCAGCTGGGCTCGGCAGCATATATCCGCTACATGGCCTTCCCCTGCCGCCAGCAAAAACACATCCCGGAAGATACCGCTGAGCCGCCAGAAATCCTGATCCTCCATGTAGGTGCCATCGCACCACTGGAGCACCTTGACCGCCAGGTGGTTTTCCCCGGGCTGGAGAAAGGGCGTGATGTCAAACTCGCTGGGTACGCGGGAGCCCTTGCTCATGCCCACGAAATGACCGTTCACCCAGCACTCAAGGTAAGCGTTTACCCCGCCGAAGTTGAGGGTGATGGTCTTTCCCTGAAAGGCCGCTGGCAGCTGAAAGCTGCGCCTATAGCAGCCTGTTGGGTTCTGGTCGGGCACGTAGGGGGGATCAAAGGGGATGGGGTATTGAACGTTTGCATAGTTTTTTACGCCATAGCCTTCCATCTGCCAGTTGGACGGAACAGGAATGCTATCCCAGGCGGAATCATCATAGCCCGGCTCCTCAAAGCCCTGAGGCACGATGCCCTCCGCCGCGTAATAAAAGCGCCAGGAGCCATTTAGCGTAAGCCACGCCTTGGAAAGCGCCCGGTCGCCTGCCAGCGCGTCCTGCTCGTTTGCAAAAGGGAACAGGGGCGCACGGCCTTTTAAGCGGTTGCGGTGCTGGACCGCCGGATTTTGCCAATCCACCAAATTAATCATGGGATATCCTCATTTCGTTTGTAATGCCACTTATTTTACCGCACCAGCAATGCCCTCCGCAAAGCTCTTTTGCAATACGAAAAACACGATCACCGTGGGCAGCGTGCAGATGGTCACGCCCAGCATCAGCATACCATAGTCGGTCACATATCCGGCGATCAGGTTGGCTACCAGCATGGGCATGGTGATGGATTCGTTGGTCTGCATAATGACCTTGGGCCACAGGTAGTTGTTCCAGGCGTTCATGAAGGTGATGGTGGCCGCAGCCGCATAGGTAGAGCGCATGGTGGGAATGAACATGCGGAAAAAAATCTGCAATTCGCCCAGGCCGTCGATCCGCGCCGCCTCGATGATATCATGGGGGAAGTTGCGGGAGGACTGCCGGAACATCATAATAAGGAACGGGGTAGAAATAGCCGGGAGCATAAAGCCCATGGCGCTGTTCAAAAGCTTCATCTGAGAGAACATTTGAAACAGGGGGATCATGGTGGCCGCAAAGGGTACCATCATCGCCAGCAGCAGCAAGGACATCAGCCGGTCCTTATGCTTATCGTGGAAAATTTCGAAGCCATAGCCTGCGGTGGAGCAGACCAAAAGCGCCACAATGGTTTGGGAAAGGGCGTACACGAAGGAGTTTTTCATCGCCGCCCACAGGGGCTGCTGGCTTAACAGCTTTTGATAGTTGGCAGCCAGGTTGCCGCCGGGCAGCAGCCAGCCGCTCAACACCTTCTGGCTGGTGTTGGTCGCACCGGAAAGCATATACCACATCGGGAAAACGGAAAGCAGCCCTACTACGATCAAAAACAGGTACTTAAGCACTTCCCCCACCGTTACATGGTGCCGGTTCATGCGGGGCTTTACCTCTTTCTTATGCTCAATCACGCTTGTCACCCACTTTCATTTGGACAAAGGCCAAAATGCCCACCAAAATGAAGATAACGTAGCTCATGGCGGCGGCATACCCAAACTTGGGCACGCCCTCAAAGGCGGTCTTGAAGATATAATGGGACATGGTAATGGTCGTATTGCTAGGCCCGCCGCTGGTAAGGTTTACAGACTCGTCAAAGAGCTGTAGCGTACCGTTGGTGGACATAATGGCGGTAAGCAAAATAATGGGCTTAAGCAGCGGGACCGTGATCTTGGTAAAGGTCTGCCGGGCGTTGGCCCCGTCGATGCGGGCTGCCTCGTAGATGGAATGGTCGATATTTTGCAGCCCGGACAGGTAGAACACCATGTTATATCCCGTCCACCGCCAGATCAGCGCGATGATGATGACCATGCGGGCGGTACCCGTTGAGGTGAGCCAGTTGATGCCAGTGGCAATAAGGCCCGACTTGATAAGCATGGTATTGACAAAGCCTTCCAGGCTGAACAGCGCCCGGAACACGATGGCATAGCTGACCAGCGATGTGGCGCAGGGCAGGAAGATCAGCGTGCGGAACAGGCCGCGAAATTTAAGCTTCGGGTCGTTAAGGAGCTGCGCTAAAACCAATGCGCAAAACAGCATGAGAGGTACCTGGCAGAGCAGATAGATGAAGTTGTTGGAGATGGCCTGGCCAAAGATCTTATCCTTGATAAGGTACTGGTAATTGCTGAACCCCGAAAAGGTAAGGCGGTTGCCTTGGCCGCTTTGCAGAGAAAGCACAAAGGCTTTGATCATCGGGTAAAAATTCATCCAAACGATCAGAAGGGTGGCAAGCGCCAAAAAAGCCCAGCCTGTTAAGCTTTGCCTCTGGGAACGGCTCAGGCCCTTCCGCTTTGGGGGCGTGATCGTGGTCATATAAGCTTCCTCCTTGAGGTGGGCAGGCGGCAGCACAGTCCGCTTTGCCGGTTTTGATAAAAGCTGGGGCTACCCTTAGCCTTTAAGGGTAGCCCCGATAGCTGCGCGATGGATCAGATGCCCATCTGGAAGCGCAGGGTATCTTCCGCTTCTTGCAGGGCAGCGGTCATATCCTGGCCACCCAGGTAATTGTTGACGGCGGTGGCAATGCAGTCACGGCCTTCGTAGTAGTAAGCGCCGGTAATATTGCTGGGGATATTGCCAGCAAACTCGGTGATGTCTGCGAATACAGCCTGGCCGCCGAAGAACTCGGAGGGCGCGGCATATACATCGCTGGCACCAGCGGGCAGGTAGGTGGCCAGTGCGCCGGAGCTGGGCAGGATGGTCTCGTACAGCGCCACGGAGCCAGCGAAGGTATTGGCCAGGAAGTCGGAAGCCAGTTCCAGGTTGGCGGTAGAGCTTACGGCCCAGCTGGAGCCGCCGTTGTTGGAGTAGTTGCTAGCGCCGTCCACGCCCACGAGGCTGGGCATGTTGGTCAGGCCCCATTTGCCGCTCTGGTCGGCGGAGGTCTGGATGGAGGCCAGGATCCAGCAGCCATTGATGGTGCCGGCCACGGTCTCGTTCACGATGGTGCTGATGTAGGAATCCCAGTTGGTGGTGTTGACCAGAACGCCTTCCTTAACCAGCTTAGCGTAGATCTCCAGCACAGCCGCCAGCTTGTCGTTGCCGACGATGTTGGGGGAGCCGTCCTCGTTGAAGAGGGAGCCGCCGCAGGACTGGAGCAGGATCATGATGGTATCGGGCTCGCCGCCCACGTCGGACATGAGGGGCTTGCCGGTCTTAGCCAGAACGTCCTTGCCGATCTCCAGGAAGCGATCCCAGTTAATATCGGTCAGATCGGCCAGGGTGTAGCCAGCCTCGGCCAAAACGTCGGTGCGGTAGCAGGCCACCACAGCGCCGTTGTCAAAGGGCACGCCGTAGTTCTTGCCGTCTACTACGGAGTAGGCGGTCTTGGCGGCGCCGAATTGGTCAAAGGCGATGGAGGTGCCGGTCAGATCGGCAAACATATCCGGGAAGTAGAGCACGTTCTTCTGGAACGCATTATCCTGCATCAGGAAAATATCAGGCAGGGTGCTCAGGTCATTGGCCATGCCGGCGGTGGTCAGCTTGGTCTGCAGGTCGTTCCACGGCACCTCTACCACTTCCAGCTCGAAATCGGGATGGGTCTCTTTGTATACCTTGCCCGCTTCTTCCATAGAGTAGATGTTGAAAGCAGGGTCCCAGCACCAAACGGTCAGCTTCTCAGCCAAAGCAGCGGTGCAGGAGAGGGTCATTGCTACGACGAGCAACACGGAGAGCCACTTTTTCATCATGATTTCCTCCTAAGTTGTTAATTATGTTCGACACAGATACGCATCCGTGTTGAATCCATATTTATGTAAACCTTTTCATGCGCCTATCATATCATCATCTTAAAAATTTGTCAACACTTTAGCATTATTTTTATCTATATTTACTCTAAACCTCCCTTAAAATGCAGTCTTGACCCTGCTTTTATCCCGTCCAGGCTGATTTTCTTCATTTGTCCTTTTTTTCTGTATGTAAATTTTACACTCTCAATGAAAGTTTTTACATTCCTCTCTTGCGAAAGAACGGGAAATGCAGTATAGTAAGTAGCATACAAATTATTTTTCGCTTTTACCAAGGAGGCCTTTTTAATGACAAGTCGCAGCAATATATTTGATATCGCCAATGAGGCAGGGGTCTCCATTGCAACGGTCTCCCGCGTTATGAGTGGTCAGCCAAATGTAAGGCCCGTCACCAAGGACAAGGTGCTGGCCGTAGCCCGCAAGCATGGCTACCGGCCCAATCTGCTGGCTACGGGCCTGGCGCAGCGGAAGCATAAGGCCATCGGCGTAGTGCTGCCCCTGATCGACAACCCCTTCTATTCCAAGCTATATATCAAGATCCACCAGGAGGCCGAGGCCCTGGGCTATACCGTTACCCTTTTTCAGATCCGCCGAGGCTCCTACTCGCTCAATGCCATGATGGACGATCTGATCGGCCTGCGGCTTAGCGGTATTATCCTCTCCGGCGATACCATGAACGAGGATTCCTACAGCCAGGATTCAGAGCTTGTGGCGGAGCTGTCTCAGAACATGCCCGTGGTGCTTATCAATACCCCCCTGCCCACCTCCTTGCCCTGCCTTTCTACTAGCCTGGCGGAAGGCGCGCGGCTGGCCGTGCGGCATCTAAACCGTCTGGGCCACAAGCGCATCGCTCTTTTAGGCGGCATCAACACCCCCACCTACGAAAACACCCGGGAATATGGTTATCTGGATGAAATGCGCCGTTTGGGCCTGGAGGAGTACATCTACCCCTTCTCTGCTGGCGAAAGCCTGTTTGAAGGCTCTATGTGCATCACCCGCATGCTTTCCACCTACTCCAAGGATAAGCTGCCCACCGCCATCTTTGCCTTTAACGACCTGGTGGCCATGGGGGCCATGCGACAGCTGCAAAAGGAGGGCTACCGGCTGCCGGAGGATATGGCCATTGTAGGCTGCGATAACCAGCCCGTCAGCGCCTATCTCAACCCCGCCCTCACCACCATCGACCTTCACATCGAGGAGATCGGCTGCGCGGCGGTAAACCTGCTCATCAATACCGATCGCCAGCAAGAAACCGGCTTTTCCCAGTCTATCCAGCCCACGCTCATCATTCGGGAGTCCTGCGGGGCCTAGACCGCCGCCCAAAAGCGCCTCTCCCTTGCTTTTCGCTTTAACTTGTATTGTAATGTTATATTTATTTTCCAAATCTGCCCTCAGGTACTTGCTACCCGTGGGCTTTTTGGTTATACTTGGCGAGGAAGATTTATTCGCGCGTACAGGAAGGGGAGTCGTCGTGACCAATCCATGTGAGATATTTGGAGAATCCGTCTTTAACGATGCGTCCATGCAGGAGCGCTTGCCCAAGGAGACCTACAAAGCCTTAAAGCGCACCATTGAGCAAGGCCGCTCGCTGGATCCCGCCATTGCCAGCATCGTGGCCAACGCCATGAAGGACTGGGCCGTGGAAAAAGGGGCTACTCACTTCACCCACTGGTTCCAGCCCATGACCGGGGTCACCGCAGAAAAGCACGATGCTTTCATTTCTTTTAAGCCCGAAGGCGGCGTTATTTTGGAGTTCAGCGGCAAAGAGCTGGTCCGGGGCGAGCCGGACGCCAGCTCCTTCCCCTCCGGTGGTCTTCGGGCCACCTTTGAGGCCCGGGGCTATACCGCCTGGGATCCCACCAGCTACGCCTTTATCAAGGATGGCACCCTGTGCATTCCCACGGCCTTTTGCAGCTACGGCGGCCAGGCCCTGGATAAAAAGACCCCGCTGCTCCGCTCCATGGAGGCCTTGGGCAAGCAGGCCCTGCGCATCCTGCGCCTTTTTGGCAATGTGGAGGAGGGCCTTAGGGTGCTGCCCACGGTAGGCCCGGAGCAGGAATATTTTCTGGTGGACAAGGCCACCTGCCGCAAGCGCCCGGACCTGATCAACACCGGCCGCACGCTGTTCGGCGCCAAGCCCCCCAAGGGCCAGGAGCTGGACGACCACTATTTCGGCGTGATCAAGCCGCGGGTACAGGCCTTTATGAACGACCTGAACCAGGAGCTGTGGAAGCTGGGGGTCCTGTGCAAGACCGAGCACAACGAGGTAGCCCCCGGTCAGCACGAGATGGTCCCCGTATATACCACCGTCAATATTGCCGCCGACCACAACCAGCTGGCCATGGAAATGCTCAAGAAGGTGGCTGACCAGCACGGCCTCGTATGCCTCCTGCACGAGAAGCCCTTCGGCGGCGTAAACGGCAGCGGCAAGCACAACAACTACGCCCTGTCCACCAACACCGGCGTTAACCTGCTGGACCCCGGCGATACCCCCAGCGAGAACGCCCAGTTCCTTTTGTTCCTCACCGCCGTTATCGAGGCTGTGGACGATTATCAGGACCTGCTGCGCATTGCCGTGTCCGGCCCCGGCAACGACCACCGCCTGGGCGCCCACGAGGCGCCCCCTGCCATCGTCAGCATTTTCCTGGGCGATGAGCTCAACGCCATCTTCCATTCCATCATCAATGAAAGTGCCTACGCGAATCCCGAGCGCACCAACATGCGCCTTGGGGTCCACGTGCTGCCCAAGTTCCCCAAGGATTCCACCGATCGGAACCGCACCTCCCCCTTTGCCTTTACCGGCAACAAGTTCGAGTTCCGCAGCCTGGGCAGCTCCGCCTCCATCAGCGAGCCTAACGTAGTTCTAAACACCGCCATTGCGGAAAGCCTCCGGACCTACGCCGACGAGCTGGAAAGGGCCACGGACTTTACCGCCGCCCTCAACGCGCTCATTCGCAGGGTGCTGTCAAAGCATATCCACATCATCTTCAACGGCAACGGCTACGACGAGGAATGGGTGAAGGAGGCCGAAAAGCGCGGCCTTCTCAATCTCCCCGATACCGTGGTGGCCCTGCCCTACTACCTCAAGGAGAAAAACTTCCGGCTCTTTGAGACTCACGGGGTCCTGAGCCGCCAAGAGGTTCAGAGCCGCTACGAGATCTATCTGGAAAACTATGTCAAGGTCATTGATATCGAGGCCCTGTGCATGCTGGATATGGCTCGCCGGATGATCCTCCCCGCCGCCATCGCCTATTCCAAGGACGTGGCCAAGGAAGCCTCCCTGAAAAAGGCGCTTCTGGGGGATGACAGCCTGCTGGCCACCGAAACCCAGCTGCTCAAGGCCATCAGCCATGAAATGGCCCAGCTGACCCAGTACGCCGATAACCTCGACAAGGCCCTGAAGGAGCAGGATACCTCCGCCGACAACCTGGCCCAGGCCGAGTACACCCGGGACGTGATCCTTTCCGCCATGTCCGGCCTGCGCAAGGCCGGGGATGCCCTGGAGACCTTGGTCGGCGCGGAGTACTGGCCCATGCCCACCTATCAGGAGCTGCTGACGAACGTATAGAGGGCGGGCAAACGCAGGGGGACGGTTCCTGGCCTACAGTGCAGGGACTTCGCCCCTTGCGCCGTCCCCGCCCTCCCTACCGTCCCACGCAAAAGCAGCGATCCCTTTCGGGATCGCTGCTTTTCGTATACGCCTATGTCGCCTAAAATCAGATGATCTCGATAACGCACATTTCGGCAGCGTCACCGCGACGGGGTCCAAGCTTGTAGATGCGGGTGTAACCGCCGGCGCACTTCTTTTCCTCGTTGCGCTTCTTAAACTTGGGGCCGATCTCCCGGAAGAGCTTCTCCACTACGGGGTATTTGATACCCTCGGTGCGCTCTTTCCAGTCCGCCTTGTCCTCATCCTTCTTTTGAACATCTTTCAGCTCGTACAGATAGGACATGATCATGCGGCGGGCATGCAGCTTAGAGGGGGCGTCGTTCACCACGTTCAGGGTGACCAGCTGGCCCTTGTCGTTATGGGTTTCCTTGGTCGCTTCAACGGTGTTGTCACACTCGTTGATGGCCAGGGTGATAAGCCGTTCGGCAGCGCGCCGTACTTCCTTGGCGCGGGCTTCAGTCGTCTCGATGCGACCGTACCAGATCAGGTTGGTTACCTGATTGCGAAGCAGCGCTTTACGCTGGTCAGCAGTACGGCCCAATTTCCGTTGTGCCATGGTATATATCCTCCTTTGCCGGAATGTGCATTGTTAATCGTCGCTGGGGCGCAGGCCCAGGCTCAACGCTTCGAGCTTCTGCTCTACTTCTTCCAGGCTCTTGCGGCCCAGATTGCGAACCTTCATCATGTCCTCTTGGTTGCGCTGCACCAGCTCGGCCACGGTGTTGATACCAGCGCGCTTGAGGCAGTTGTAGGCCCGCACGCTGAGATCAAGCTCCTCGATGGTCATTTCCAGCACCTTTTCCTTCTTGTCGTCCTCCTGATCGGTAAACGCGATAGGCATCACGTTATCGGTGAGGCTGGCGAAAAGGCTCAGGTGCTCGGTGAGTATCTTAGCCGCAAGGCTTACGGCCTCGTCGGGCTGTACGCTGCCATTGGTCCACACTTCCAGGGTCAGCTTGTCATAGTCGGTGATCTGCCCTACGCGGGTATCCTCGACGGTGTAGTTGACCTTGCGGATAGGCGTGAAGATGGAGTCGATGGGGATGACACCGATGGGCTGACCGGCGGACTTGTTCTTGTCGGCGCTTACATAGCCCCGGCCCTTGTCCAGCGTCAGCGTCATTTGCAGGTGCGCATCTGCGTTCAGCGTGGCAATGTGCAAATCAGGCTGAACGATCTCCAGCTCGTCGTCTCCGGCAATATCGCCAGCGGTCACATCCGCGGGGCCCTTTACGTTCAGGTAAACGGTCTTGGGCTGATCGGAGTACAGCTTGGCGGAGAGGTCCTTCAGGTTGAGGATCATCTCGGTCACATCCTCAGTCACGCCGGGCACGGTTGAAAACTCGTGCTGGATACCTTCGATGTGGATATTGGTCACGGCGACGCCGGGAAGAGAGCTAAGCAGCACACGGCGCAGTGCATTGCCCAGGGTGTGGCCGAAGCCGCGCTCCAGGGGCTCGATGATGAACTTGCCGTAGCTGTTGTCCGGGCTCATTTCTACACGTTCGATACGCGCTTTTTCGATTTCGATCATTCGTTTTACCCTCCTGTTTCAAACCGTTTGATTGAGGGAGTAGTGCCTCATCATTAACGAGAGTAGAACTCGACGATCATGTTTTCCTGCAGCGTCAGATCCACATCATCGCGGGCAGGCAAAGCGCTGACCGTTGTGGTCAGGTTGGCTGCGTCGGTGGTGAGCCACTTGGGGACCACGCGGCTGATGCCTTCCTTAACGATCTTGAAATGCTCCATATCCTTGCGGGTAGCCTTCACGGTGATCACATCGCCCACCTTGGTGTTGAAAGAGGGGATGTCCACCTTCTTGCCATTGACGGTCATCAGGCCGTGGCATACGAACTGACGCGCCTGGGCACGGCTGGAAGCCAAGCCGCTGCGGTATACTACGTTATCCAAACGCAGCTCCAGCAGCTGGAGCAGGTTTTCGCCGGTAATACCCTTCATGCCGGTAGCACGGATGAAGGTGCGCTTGAACTGGCCTTCCATCAGGCCATACGCGCGACGCGCCTTTTGCTTTTCACGAAGCTGCAGGCCGTATTCGCTGGCCTTCCGCTGCCGGGCCTGGCCGTGCTGGCCAGGAGGGGTGGGACGGCGGGTTACCGCGCACTTAGACGAGAAGCACTTTTCACCTTTCAGGAAGAGCTTCGTGCCCTCGCGGCGGCACAAACGGCATACGGAATCTGTATATCTTGCCATGGAAATTGTACCTCCTCGATTTACTTACACTCTTCTACGCTTGGGCGGACGGCATCCGTTGTGCGGAATGGGTGTAACGTCTTTGATCATGTTTACTTCCAAGCCAGCGGCCTGCAAGCTACGGATGGCGGCTTCACGTCCGCTGCCGGGGCCCTTTACGTAGACCTCAACGGTCTTCAGGCCGAACTCCATCGCGGCTTTGGCGGCGGTTTCAGCGGCCATCTGCGCGGCGAAGGGGGTGGACTTTTTGCTGCCACGGAAACCGAGGCCGCCGGCGCTGGCCCAGGACAGGGCGTTGCCATTGGTATCGGTCAGGGTTACGATGGTGTTGTTAAAAGAAGAACGGATATGCGCGGCGCCGCGTTCCACAAGCTTTTTCTCACGACGCTTGCGCGATACCTTCTTTAGCTTCTGCTTGGGTGCCATTTTGTTAATCCCTCCATGTCACATCAACATTGGTTTTGCCTGGAATAAAAGGCGATTACTTACCGACCTTTTTCTTTCCGGCGATGGTGCGCTTGGGGCCCTTACGGGTCCGGGCGTTGGTCTTGGTCTTCTGTCCGCGAACGGGCAGGCCGCGACGGTGACGTACGCCACGGTAGCAGCCGATCTCCACCAGACGCTTGATGTTGAGGGAAACCTCGCGACGCAGGTCACCTTCCACCTTTACATTGTGTTCGATGTACTCACGAAGCTTGCTGATTTCCTGTTCGGTCAGGTCCTTAACGCGGGTATCGGGGTTGATCCCAGTGCCGGCAATGATCTCTTTCGAGGTCGCAAGGCCGATACCGAAGATGTACGTAAGTCCGATCTCCACACGCTTTTCTCTGGGCAGGTCTACGCCCGCAATACGTGCCATGTGTGGTTACACCTCCTGAAATTGTGTCTACCTTTGCCCTCTAGGGCTGGGGGGTCTCTTGAAGTTGGTGATGCTATTGTAGAGTATGGGTCGCATCACCCAAGACCCCGCATGGCGTTAGGAAACGACCATGCTTTGTTAGTGCTGTTGACTTGTCTCAGCCTATGGTCACGCCCGAAAAATTCGCGCATGCAGCCGCCCACAGCTCTGAGTGTAGCCTAACTTTCAAAGTATAGCATGCTTTTTATAGGTTGTAAATGCTTTTTCTACTTTGCTGAAAAGATTTTTTGATTTTTTTATTACATTATTTAGGGGCGGTGGCGGCGCACAGGGGCGGCGCAGCAAAAGGGCTGCCCCAAAATTTCTTTTGGGGCAGCCCTTGCCGCGCTGAGACGCTTCTTGCCGCCCTAAGACGCTTCTTGCCGCCGTAGGGCGAACCCTACCGCTTCTTTATGCCTTGGTGCGGGAGTAAAAATCCGTGTCGATGTTCCGCTTCCATTGGGAGGTCATCCGTTGGCTGGGGGCCGCCCGCATGCTGCATACCGCATTGCTGATCGCATCGTATACGACCTCAGTGCCCTGCCGGTCTGCGTGATAATTGGCAACCCGGTCCGCCTCAAAGCCAAACTGGCTGGCGACCTCAAGCGCATCCATGTTGGCCCCTATAAAAAGGAACTCCCAGCCTTCCTTTTCCTTTTGCATCTCCACCATGGCCTTGACCTTGCCAAAGTTATACTCGCGGCTGGCGTTCTCCATACCGTCCGTGGTAATAACAAACATCACCTTTTCGGCCCGCTCCTCCTCCGCCGTGTGCTTTTGGGCGTTCTCGATCTTGCTGATGGTACGGCCGATAGCGTCCAGCAAGGCCGTGGACCCCCGGACAAAGTATTCCTTGGCCGTAATGGGCCGGATGCCCTTTAGGGAAATGCGGTCATGCAAAAGCTCGTAGTGGTCATCGAACAAAACGGTGGTGATGATAGCCTCTCCCGGCTCATTCTTTTGCTTTTCCAGCAAGGCGTTGTACCCACCGATGGTGTCCTTCTCCAAACCGGACATGGAACCGCTGCGATCCAAAATGAAAACCAACTCAGTCAAACCCTTTTTCATGCTATTATCCTCCGTTCCGTCCGGGTTTCTCCCCTGCGACAGCCTAAGGATAACCAATTTTGGGTTTAAATGGGTCGCCTGTCAGGCGACATCTATTTTATGTTCGCGCCCCTTTGCCCTACGAGCCCAGCAAGCTTTGGCCAAAGGCAAACAGCACCTCGTTGATCTCAAAAATATTGTACTTGTGCTCCGTAATAAAATAGGTAACGATCACGTCCAGCTTATGGCTTTGGGACAGCGTATAGCCTGCCGTCTTTAGCAGATCCAGCGTATCATCCAGGGAAAGCTCCAGGGCGACGGCAAAGGCCAGGGCAGTATTCTTGCCGGGATGATAGCGCAGGTTAGACCGTATCTTGGAAAAGAGCCGGCGGTCCACATTGGCGCGCTTGTACACCTCGGCATCGCTTTTTCCCCGCTCGTCAATAAGCCGTAAAAGCCGGCTGGTAAAGGTCTCCTCCAGTTGCTCCAGCCTGCGGCGCAGGCCACCTGGCACCGCAGCCATGGGTCTGATCCCACTTTGAAGCGATCTGACCCGCTCTTCAAACGATTCCTCAAACGCCCCCTCAAACGCCTCGTCACACGGCTCGTCAAAAGGGAACGCCTGAAACGGCTCGGCATTTTGCTTCGTATCATAAAGGGACATTTCGCAGGGAGGGTCGTCCCCATAATATGGCCTCAAGCTGTGTACATCAAGGGTCGTTTTTCTTTGCGCTGCCCCGCCGGATGCCTTGGGTGCACTGCAATATTCCGGCTTTTCATAACGGGGGGCTTCATAATGCTCATCAATATACGCTTGAATGTCGCTTTGCAGCGCCGCGCTCAAGGCAAAGGCCCGTCTATCAAAGACCACCAGCCAAACTTCCATGTCACTGTCCAGCAGAAAATCCTCTATGGCCGCTATGGCCACCTCCAGCGCCAGCGCGTTGGGATAGCCATTGATGCCTGCTGAGATCAGCGGAAAGGCAATAGAACTCAGGCCCTTTTCTTGGGCCAGCGCTAAGGCGTTCTTATAGCAGGCGTAAAGCAACTCCCGCTCGCCTTGCTCTCCGCCCTGCCACACTGGGCCCACCGTATGGATAATAAACCTGGCGTGCAACCTGTAGCCCTTGGTGATGACCCCTTGCCCTGTTTCGCATCTGCCGATCCTCCGGCATGCCCACCGGAGCCGATACCGCCCCGCAGCCTCAAAAATAGCGCCGCTGACCCCTCCATCAGGCCGAAGCTCATGGTTGCCTGGGCTAACGATGGCATCCTCCCAGCGCTTGGTAATATCGCCGTGGACAATGGTAAACGGCATAAAAGTTCCTCCTTAAAAAGCCCTGTTCCATAAAGGAAACAGGGCGATACCCCGGCGCGCAAAATTACTGTTTATGGATAAAGACTTCCAATACATCCGCCACATCCGCAGCCTTCATGTGATCCGTTCGAAGCATCAGGTCGTAATTGCTCCGGTGGCCCCAATTGCCATCGGCAAAAAAATTGTAGTAATTTTGCCGCTGCTTATCCACCTTGCGCACCTGCTCCTTGGCCTTATCCTGGGTCAGGCCTTCCTTTTCCATAATGCGCTGGATGCGGGCCTCCACGCTGGCATACAGGAAGATGTTGATAACGTCATTGCGCTCTCTGAGCACATAGTCCGCGCAGCGGCCCACGATCAGGCAGGGGCCCTCATCCGCTATCCGAGTAATGGCATCAAACTGTGCCAAAAATATGCGATGATTAAGGGGCAGGCTCATGCCCAGGCTGGCCCCTTCCGCCGTCATCGACAGGCTAGCGCCCAGGGACAGCAGGTACGCGGACTGCGCCTTTTCATCGTAATGCTCGAACAGGTCCTCGCAGATGCCGCTGTTTTTGGCTGCCAGGGTCAATATTTCCTTGTCATAAAATGGAAGCGCTAATTTTTCTGCCAAAATCTTTGCGATCTCATGACCGCCGCTTCCATACTCCCGGCCAATGGTAACCACCCTTTTACCGGTGTCCATTTTCCTCACCTCTTCAATTAATCATACTACAAACGGCTTTCTATGCGATCAGTATACAACAAATTGCGCCGGGGTTCAAGTTTTCTCATCATATTATAAAGATTTGACAATCCCCTCCCGCACTGGTAAAATAGGCGCAATCTAAGGAATAGGAAAGGATGAAGGAAGATGTTGGAAGATAATATTCGACAGGGTTTGACCTTTGACGATGTGCTCCTGGTGCCCAGGGAAAGCTGCACGCTGCCCCGCGATGTGGACACCACTACAAAGCTGACCCCTACTATCCAACTGAATGTTCCGCTGCTCTCCGCCGCTATGGATACGGTGACGGACGCCCGCATGGCCATTGCCATGGCTCGGGAAGGCGGTCTAGGGATCATCCATAAAAACATGACCATCGAGGAGCAGGCCGCTCAGGTGGACAAGGTAAAGCGCAGCGAGCATGGGGTCATCACCGATCCCTTCTTTCTGTCTCCCGACCACCTGATCCGGGACGCGGAGGCCCTTATGGCCCGCTACCGCATCAGCGGCGTTCCCATCACCCGGGGCAAAAAGCTGGTGGGCATCCTCACCAACCGGGACCTGCGCTTTGAGACCGACGACAGCCGCCGCATCGAAGAGGTGATGACCAGCAAGAACCTCATCACCGCGCCAGTGGGCACCACCCTGGAGGAGGCCAAGAAGATTCTGGCCACCCACCGCATCGAAAAGCTCCCCATCGTCAACGATGCCTTCGAGCTTTGCGGCCTGATCACCATCAAGGATATTGAAAAGACCACCAAATACCCCAACTCCGCCAAGGACCCCAGCGGCCGCCTGCTGTGCGGCGCGGCCATCGGCGTGACCAAGGATGCACTGCTGAGGGTAGAGGCTCTGGTAGCCGCCAAGGTGGACGTGGTCTCCATCGACACCGCCCACGGCCACAGCAAGGGCGTATTTGACAAGCTGGCCGAGATTCGCGCAGCGTATCCCGACCTACCCATCATCGCCGGCAACGTAGCCACCGCCGCCGCCACCCGGGCCCTCATCGAGGCGGGTGCCAGCTGCATCAAGGTGGGCATCGGCCCTGGCAGCATCTGCACCACCCGCGTGGTATCCGGCATCGGCGTGCCCCAGATCACCGCCATTGCGGACTGCGCCAAGGAGGCGGACAAGTTCGGCGTCCCGATCATCGCCGACGGCGGCATCAAGTACAGCGGCGACATCCCCAAGGCCCTGGCCGCGGGTGCCAGCGCCGTCATGGTAGGCAGCCTGCTGGCAGGCGTGGACGAGAGCCCCGGAGAAATGGAGATCTACCAAGGCCGCAGCTTCAAGGTATATCGGGGCATGGGTAGCCTGGGCGCTATGGCGCAGGCCCACGGCTCCAGCGACCGCTACTTCCAGGAGGAAGGCAAAAAGCTGGTCCCCGAGGGCGTGGAGGGCCGGGTCCCCTACAAGGGTTCCTTGTCTGACACCGTGTTCCAGCTCATTGGCGGCCTTCGGGCCGGCATGTTCTACTGCGGGACCCCCAGCATCGAGGACCTCCGCAAAAATGGAGAGTTCATCCGCATCACTGGCGCTGGCCTGCAGGAAAGCCATCCCCATGATATTTCCATCACCAAGGAAAGTCCCAACTATTCCCGGATGGATTGAGCTTACTAAGATCAAAAAGGGCGCTGACCGATCGGCCAGCGCCCTTTACCTATCCTCTATCAATTTCCAAATGGGCTGATCATCAGCAGTGCCCGCTGGCGATCCTTCACCACCATGGATATGGCGTATATCTCATACTCCAGGCTCGTGCTCCGCTCCGGGCCTGCATCCGCCGCCGCAAGCCCCGCTTCCAGCTGCTCCAGGAGCATATCCGCCCTTTCGCTGTTCACCGTGGGATCTGCTGCGATAAGCATGTAGCGCTCCAGCTCTCTCACCACGGCATAATAGGGCGACGCTTCATCCACATTTACGCCATAGCCCAGGAATATATCTCCCAGATATATTTCCAGCCACCACACCTGCGGCAGTATCTCCCACATTTGCTGCATACCCACATCCACATCGGATGTCTTCAGCGGCTCGTCCGCCACGGGGAACTCAAGCATCTTAAGGATCGACAGGAAGCGGCTATAGGTGTTGTCGATCCGCGCCGTGCAGCCGTTGATGGGCTCCGTCTGCGGGATATCCGCAGGCATGATGAACAGCGTAGGGCCATCCCCCTGGTCCAGGGTCGTCAGCGTCAGCAGCCACCGCCCATACTGTATCCGGGCCACATTGGCGCCCTCCGCCACCTCTTCCAAGCTGAACAGCAGCTCTTGCACCAGCTCATAGGCAACGGCCTCGGTCAGCGCAGGCTCCATCGCCTGCACAAAGCAGAGCATAAACATCCACATATGGTTATTCTGGAAGGCCTCTGTGCTTTGGGAGGTAACGATGTACATGGGTTGCTCCCCGTACTGGGGCAGATAGAGGGCCGACACGCTCAGACCCTCAATGGGGGTATAGTTAACGGTCTGCTCTTTGGGCCCAGGCACGTAGGGCGCAAAGACGAAAAGCCCATTCTGGTTTTGTATTTCACAGAATGCTTCAAAGCTCCTCGCGGCCTCATCCATAAACGCTTGCGGCACAGCCTCCGCCTCTACGATCACTTCCGCCACCCCTGAAAGCATAGCCCCTATCCCGATCAGCAGAACCATCACGAACGCCATAAACCGCTTTGCCATTTGTGCACCCTCTTCCTTTTAGGCTAGAGAAAACGATTGCTGGTCTACAGCTTGCCTTATATTTCTATGAATGTGCAAGGCTTTGCCGTCAGATTTATTCTTTTTCCTGTGAAAACTCCAGCATCGTATCATAGATAATGCGTTTTTGCTCTGGTGATAAGGTGCCCCAGAGGGTCAGCGTTTTTATTTGCTCTGAGGTAAGCACTACCGCTTCCCCTTCCTCCGCAAAGAATTGAGCTACGGTAATGCCAAAGGCATTGCAAATAGCTTCAATGGTAGTATAGCTTGGAGCATTGTTTCTGCGAAACATATGCGAAATGGTAGATTGCGACACATCCGCCATCTTTGCCAATTTGTATTCCGACCAGCCCATTTGCTCCATCCGTTGACGAACCCGCTCCTGAATGGTCATAATACCGCCCTCCATGCAACTATTATAGATTGCAAAAGGATTGCAAAACAGTTGCATTGGGTATCGTTATTATAGTACAATTGGACTATATATATTTAGGAGGAAATGAGGATGGACTACACCGCACTAGGCCAGCGCATACGCACCCAGCGTACCGCCTTGAAGCTGACGCAACGGGACCTGGCCGAAAGAACCAACACTTCTACCAGCTTTATTGGTCATGTGGAGCGGGGTACCCGCAAGGCCAGTTTGGAAACTTTGATACAGATCGCTAATGCGCTAGCTATGCACACGGACGAGCTGTTACAGGATTCCCTGCAATCGTTTATTCCGATAAAAAATATAAGCGATGCGGAACGTGCCTTTTTGGCAGCCGTCCTGCAAGCGCTTAGGTCGTATAGTTCCAGAAGATAAGGATCCATCGGCGAAGTCGAGGGTATAGCAATATCATCAAATTCGATATAGACTCCCAAATTGTTTCTTATATGCCGTTGATATATATGCCGTATACTTTACTATATTTTCGGGGGTGATTTCTTGATCCAAAAAATGCTGGGCGAGCGGATCCAAAGCCTTCGTAAAGAAACTGGCCTTAGCCAAGAAAAATTTGCGCTAAAAATTGAGATGGATAGAACATACTTTGCTTCCGTAGAAGCAGGAAAGAGGAATATTGCTATCCAAAATATCAAAAAGATTGCTGATGGGCATAGACAAGCCAACTTACAACGTCCCTTTTATACTAACGCTAATGGGTGCAGTTACTCCGCCCCTGCCTTCCCTTCCTACTTCCACATCCCGTAACCCATATCGCTGGGCATCCGCAGGTCCCCCCTGGGGGAAAGCCCGATGCTGCCCACCTTGGGGCCATCCGGCACACAGTTCCGCTTGAACTGCTGGGTAAAAAACCTGCGAATAAAGGTCCCCAGCTGCTCGTGTATCTTCTCCGCCCCATAGACCCCGTCAAAGGCCTGGGCCGCCAGCATTTCCAAGCGCTCGGGCGCGCTGCCGCTGTCCATCATGTGGTAGAGAAAGAAATCATGCAGGGCGTAATCGCCCAGGATATCCTCCGTCCGCTGGCTCAGCTCGCCCTGCGTAACGGGCAGCAGCTCCGGGCTGATGGGCGTATCCACGATATCCAGGCATACTTCCCCCGCTGCGCCGCTAAAGCGGGTCTCCGCCAGATGCCGCACCAGGGTCTTAACGAGGGTCTTGGGCACGGAGCAATTGACATTGTACATGCTCATGTGGTCGCCGTTGTAGGTGCAAAAGCCCAGGGCGGCCTCGCTCATGTCCCCGGTGCCCAGCACGATGCCGTTCACCTTGTTGGCGTAATCCATCAGTATTTGTGTCCGCTCCCGGGCCTGGCTGTTCTCATAGGTCACATCGTGGACACTTTCGTCCTGGCCGATGTCCTCAAAATGCTGCAGCACCGCCTTGGCAATGGATATCTCCGATGCCTCCACCTTAAGGGCCTCCATCAGCGCATCGGCATTGCCCTTGGTGCGGGCGCCGGTGCCCATGCCGGGCATAGTGATGGCGTGGATGCCCTTGCGGTCATAGCCTAGCTCGTCATAGGCCAGCACGGCGATCAGCAGCGCCAGCGTACTGTCCAGCCCGCCGGAAACGCCGATCACCAGGTCCTTACAGGAAATAGCGGTGAGGCGGGTCTTAAGGCCGCTGACCTGAATATTCACGATCTCGTCCAGCTGCTCCGCCGCCGCAGGCCCTTGGGGCACAAAGGGCAGGGGCTCCAGCCGCCGCCTAAGGGGCAGGGGCTGCACAGCTGAGCCGTCCATATATACGGTCTTCATGCTGATGCAGGTCTCCTGGGGCTGCTGGTAAAAGCTGCCGTTGCGCTGGCGGTGGAACCGCAGCCGCAGCACGTCGATATCCGCAATAGCCTGCCCGCCGTCCATCTGGAAGCGGGGGCCTTGCGAAAGGGCCCGGCCATTTTCATATACTCCGGTATAGCCGCAAAAGACCAGGTCGCTTGTGCTTTCCCCAAAGCCCGCGCAGGCATAGGCGTAGCCCGCATATAGCCGCGCGCTTTGCTGGGCCAGCAGCGCCTGGCGGTAGGGATGCTTGCCCACCAATGCGTTGGAGGCGCTGGGGTTCACAATGATATCCGCGCCCATAATGGCGTAGTGGGAGCTAGGGGGAATGGGGGTCCACAGGTCCTCGCAGATTTCCACGGCAAAGCGGAAATCCCCCATGTCAAACAGCAGCGCCGGGGCAAAGGGGACCTGCTCCCCCTCCAACAGGGCAAAACCGCCTGTGGCCTGACAGCCGCTGACGAACCACCGGGTCTCGTAAAACTCATTGCCGTTGGGCAGGAAGGTCTTGGGCACGATGCCCCGCACCTGGCCGCCTTTCAGTACAGCGGCGCAGTTGTACAGCCGTCCGTCTGCGCTAAAGGGCAGACCAATGACCACCGCCATATTTTCTGTTGCCCTGGCGATGCGCACGAGGGCCTCCCGGCAGCGGCGCTGCACCAGCTCGTGGAGGAACAGGTCCCCCAGGGTATAGCCGGTCAGGCATAATTCAGGAAAGACCGCTACCTCCACCCCTTGTGCCTGGAGGGCTTTCATAGCGGTCAACACTTCCTGTTCATTTTTCTCAACGTCCCCCAGATGCACCCGCAGGCTGGCGGAGGCGATCCTGGCAAAGCCTTGATTCATATAGCGTCCTCCCCATATGTACGAAGGGATCCCAAAGGGCCATAGCCCTTTGGCAGGGCCTGAGCCAGCGGCCCAGTGCTATCTCACCTTGATGAGCATGGTCTTTTGCTCGTCCATTTCCACGGCCAGCATTCCGTCCTTTTCCAGGGCCTTCAGCACATCGCTGAACCGCTTGTACCCCAAGGTGCGCTCTGCAAAATCCGGATAGGCAGCCTGCACATCCGCCTTCAAAATGCTGGGATTGATCCGCTCAAACCCATCCTCCTTGTAGCGGCACAGCTGCTCCCGGAAGGCTTCCTTCCAGTTTTCCTTGGTCAGCTGGGGCGCAGCCTCCTTGCCCTGCTGGGCCACAGAGACCATGATGTTGAAATTATCGCTGCGGACCCTAAGGGTGCTAAACTTCTGCCCCAGCTTGTCCAGGAGCTTGAGGAAGGTGGCGCAGCCGTAAGCCTTTTCGTTAAAATCCGGCCGCAAGCGCAGCAGAATGCCTTTCAGCTCGCTGGCGTACAGCTCGTCCTTGTCGGTCTGCTCTTCCAAAATGCTGGTGAGCATTTTGTTCAGCTCCTGCTCGTCCAAGGGCTCCTTGTCGGCGGCGTTCTGCTTTTTCTTAGCAGGGGTGCTGCGGGTGCGTCCGCCTACGTTCTCCAAAAACTGGAATTCGTTACAGGCGTTGATGAAAATATTACTGGCAGCCTCGGAGCGGCTGATGCCCAGCACGAACTTGCCCATGCTTTTCAGGCGGCCTACCAGCGGGGTATAGTCGCTGTCGCCGGAAACGATGCAAAAGCTGTCGATAAGCGGGTTGGTATATGCCACCTCCAGCGCGTCCAGCACCAGCAAAATATCTGCGTTGTTCTTCTGGCTGATGCCATAGCGCAGGCTGGGGACCACAGTGAAGGTGTTGGACAAAAGGACCTCTTTCAGGTCGCTGAACTGGTCGGTATAGCCATATACCTTGCCCAGCAAAATATCCCCTCGGATCTTGACTTTTTCAAGCACGCTTAAAAGCGTTGCGACCTTTGCGCCGCAGTTCTCCAGATCCACAAATAGGGCAAAACGAGATGTACTCAGGGAAAACCTCTTCTTTCTGACCGCATCAAATGCGGAAGGTAAATTTATCGCCGCGTATCCATTGGCGGCTGGTGTGGAGGGGCTGCTCCTGCTGGTCCATAACGGTCTCGTCCAGGATCAGCAGCGCCTCTCCCAGGGCGGTGCCCAGATGCCTGCTTACCAGCGGCGTGGCATGGCCCAAGGAAATATCGTGGGTGGCATGGCTGGGGATGAAGCCCTGGCTGCGCAAAAGGGGATACAGCGAGGCGTTCAGGTTCTCCTGCTCCAAAAACGCAAAGCGGGACCCAAACCGGTTGATCTCCAGCATGACGGGCTCGCCGTCGCAAAGGCGCACCCGGCAGACCTCCAGCACTTCCTCGCCCTCCTGGGCCCCAAGCTTTTCCACATCGTCCGGCTGCGCGGCCTCCCGGGTCACGCTGATCAGCTTGGTCCCGGCCGTGCGGCCCATGTTGCGGCAGGCATCAGAAAAGCTGGTGATGTGCTGCAGGTCCCGTTGCAGGCGCTTGTCCGCCACAAAGGTGCCCTTGCCCTGCCGGCGCACCAGCAGCCCCTCCTGCACCAGGTCCAGGAGGGCCTTGCGCACGGTGACCCGGCTGACCCCGTAGGTCTCGCACAGCAGCTGCTCGCTGGGTATGCGCCCGCCAGGGGGATATACGCCCGCAATGATATCGTTTTTAAGCCGAAGCATCAACTGTTGATACAACGGGCTCTGGCTTCTTTTTTCGAGCAAACTATCCTGCATTGGCTCTCCCCCTATCCGTTTGGTATTAGTATATCCTAAAACCCGTTCCAGGGCAACCGCCGCTTGCGCGGTCAAAGCCCCAGCGCTGTAAGTATCTCTTTTTCTTTCAAAAATTGGATCGTATCGCTGATCATCCGGGGGGACATCTCCAGCACGAAGGGCATGGCCGACAGGGCTAATGTGGCCGTATAGCGCTCCTTGTATTCCTCCAGAAAGCTTTCGTTGAGGCAGAAGAAGTCCAGCTGGGGATATATTTCTTCTTTGAATACGCTCCAGTGGGATTCGTCCATGTCCGCCTGATAATTCAGGGAAAGCATGGGCTTCTCCGTCTGGGGATGCAGGGCTTCCACCACCAGAGACAGGTGATAGGGCAGCGCCGCCTGGTCCTTGGACCAGCGGAAGCCAAAGCTCTGGGGGGCCATGGGCTTGACAGAGTTCCCGCCCAGGCTGAGGGTCACCTTGCCCTCGCCCTGGATATCGCCCTCCAAGGGCAGGCCCTGGCCGTCGATGCCCACGGTGATGGCCTCCTGGCCGGACATGGCAAGGCCCAGCTTGGCGGTAAGGCTTGCGCCGGCCTCACTCGGCTCCCATTTGTACTGGAAGCTCAGGTCGTACCCGCCGCAGTCCGGCAGGTTCAGGGTAAGCTCCGTTACGCCTCCGGCGTGGCTTTCCTCAAAAACCTGGGTGGTGCCCAGGGTGTAGGTGGTGTTGTCGCCGCTGACGGCAATGACCATGCCCTCCTGCTCCGGGTCCAGCATGTCCAGGTAGTCCTCCAAGGCCCCCAGCCATTCCAGGGTGCTGTCGGCGGCGTACATCTCCGTCAGCAGAGAGGTAAAGTAGAAATAAGCCCGCTCGTAGTGGGGGTCGTCACTTGCGATCAGGTCCAGCGTCTCGCACAGCTCGTACAATTTCTCATAGGGCACCACCCGGCTGCCGGTGCCCTGCAAGGCTTCCTTGATGGGGGTAAAGTAGCTGTCGGCGATATAGTAGGTGGCCTCCGGGTACATGAACAGGGCCATGTACTGGGTAGGCAGCTCCATGTAGTAATAGGGCTTGAGCATGAACTCAAAGAAATTGTGCATTTGGAAATGCAGGCTGTCGCCCCGGATGGCGGGGCTTACGAAATAGCGGTAGCTATGGTATCCGTCATAGATAAAGGGTATGCGGTTCACGTCCTTGAGATACACCCCTGCGTTCACGTAGACCCGGCTTTCCGGGTTCAAAAACTCGGAGGTGTTGGCATAGCCCTTGATGGCGATCTTGCCCAGGAAATCCTCCCAGTCCTTCAGGCTCTGGGTGGCCTCCGGAAACCCATCGGCATGCAGCTTTAACCGCAGGGTAAAATCCGAGTGGGTCACAGAAGGCTCCGCCTGTTCGGCTTCCTCCCCCAAGGCGGCAACGGGCAGCAGGCAAAGGCACAGCATCAGGGATAGAACACCCTTCAAGAACCTGTTTTTCATAGCTTCTTCCTCCTTCACCCCTGCCACCTGAGGGCAGGGCACGCAAGTCATGGCTGGCCCTACCCTGGAGGGCCGGTGGTTTGTTGTTTGCTTCTGTGGGCAAAGCCTTAGGCTTATTGCTTGCTTCTGTGGGCCGCCCGGGCGCGCTGCTCGTGGTTCAGCTCCCGCTTGCGCATCCTGAGGTTTTTGGGGGTGATCTCCAGCAGCTCATCGTCGTCGATAAACGCCAGGCACTCCTCCAGCGTCAGGGGATGCACGCTGACCAGGCGCATATTATCCTCGCTGGCGGAGGCATTGCGCATGTTGGTGACGTGCTTTTGCCTGCACACGTTTACCACCAGGTCATCTGGGCGGGCGTTCTGGCCGCAGATCATGCCCTTGTACACAGCGGTTTGGGCGCCGACGAACAGGGTGCCCCGCTCCTGGGCGTAGAACAGGCCGTAGCCGGTGGCCTCGCCGTCCTCAAAGCAGACCAGCGCGCCTACGTTGCGGTGGGGAATATCGCCCTTCACTGGCTCGTAGTTTTCAAAGACCGCGCTCATGACGCCCTCGCCCCGGGTGTCGGTCATAAACTCACTGCGGTAGCCGAACAGGCCGCGAGAAGGCACCAGGAACTCCAGGCGCACCCGGTCCAGGCCGTGCATGCTTTCCAAAAGGCCCCGACGGCGACCGATCTTCTCGATAACGGCTCCGGCATAGGCCTGGGGCACGTCCGCCACCATCCGCTCCATAGGCTCGCACTTCACGCCGTCGATCTCCTTATACAGCACCTGGGGCTTTGACACCTGGAACTCATAGCCCTGGCGGCGCATATTCTCGATGAGGATCGACAGGTGCAGTTCGCCCCGGCCCCGTACCTCAAAGGCATCCGGGGTCTCGGTCTCGTTCACCCGAAGGCTCACGTCGGTCTGCAGCTCCTTCATCAGCCGCGCCCGCAGGTGACGGCTGGTGACATACTCGCCCTCCCGACCTGCAAAGGGGCTGTTGTTGACGCTAAAGGTCATGGAAACGGTGGGCTCGGAAATGCTTACAAAGGGCAGGGCCTCCGGGGCCTCCGGCGCGCATACCGTGTCGCCGATGGACAGGTCCTCGATCCCGGAAATGGCCACGATGTCGCCCATGCTGGCCTCGGTGCAGGGCAAGCGCCTCAGGCCATCAAAGGTATACAGCGCGGACAGGCGCAGCTGCTGGCTGGTCTCCGCGGAGTTGTAGTTGGTCTTTACCGCCATCATGCCTTCGATGAGGGTGCCCCGGGTGATACGGCCAATGCCGATGCGGCCCACATACTCGCTGTAGTCGATGGTGGAAATAAGCGCCTGGGCAGCGCCTTCCATGTCGCCCTCGGGGGCGGGGATGTACTTAATGATGGTGTCAAAGAGGGGCTTCAGGTCCTCCCCCTCCTGAGCCATATCCAGCGTTGCGGTACCCTTCCGGGCGGAGGCGTACACGATGGGCCTGTCCAAAGCGCTCTCGTCTGCGCCCAGCTCGATGAACAGGTCCAGCACCTCGCCGATGACCTCGTCGCAGCGGGCATCCGGCCGGTCGATCTTGTTGATGACCACCAGCACCGGCAGCTTCAGGCTCAGCGCCTTTTTCAGCACAAAGCGGGTCTGGGGCATCGGGCCTTCAAAGCTGTCCACCAGCAGCAGCACGCCATCCACCATTTTCAGCACCCGCTCCACCTCGCCGCCAAAATCGGCATGGCCAGGGGTGTCTACGATGTTGATCTTGATGTCGCCATAGTGTACAGCCGTGTTCTTGGCCAAAATGGTGATGCCGCGCTCCCGCTCGATGTCGTTGGAGTCCATCACCCGCTCGGCCACCTGCTGGTTCTCCCGGAACACGCCGCCCTGCTTGAGCATTTCATCTACCAGGGTGGTCTTGCCGTGGTCAACGTGGGCAATAATAGCAATATTTCGGATATCGTTACGAATCATATCTTTTCTTCTGTCCTTTCTACCGCAAGGGGTTTCACCCCTTGCATCCCGACCAAAGGGACAAGTCCCTTTGGAATCCCATGGTTGCCTGCGTTGCACGCAGGCAAGTCTCATTATCTGCTAAAGCTATTTCCCCTTGACCGCGTGTAACGCGGTCATAATGGGTCAAGGGCAAAGCCCTGGGCAGGGTCTTAGGGGCAGCAGCCCCTAACGTCCCCTCGTCGCCCCGTACCTATTCGTACACCTGCCGGGTGGCGGTCTCCGCCAGCTCAAGGCCCTCGTTGTTTTCCTGGGCCAGGCGGATGGACCATTCGTTTTCAAAGAGGAGCACCTGGCGCTCCTCGCTGTCGAAGGCCTTGCCACTGGTGGAGGTGAGCTTCAGCTTGTCTATGGGAATGGGGCTCTTGGTCACCCAGCGCACGTAGCGGAAGGGCATCCGGTCCATAAGCATGGTCACGCCATACTCGGTCTTGAGGCGGTGCTCCAGCACCTCGAACTGCAGCACACCCACTACGCCCACCAGGAATTCCTCCCGCCCGGTCTCGGTGCGGCGGAAGGTCTGGATAGCGCCCTCCTCCGCCAGCTGAAAAATACCCTTGAGAAACTGCTTGCGCTTCATGCTGTCCTCGGGGCGGACCCGGGCAAAATGCTCCGGGGCAAAAACGGGGATGGAGCTGAAATGCAGCTTAGGTCCAGTGGACAGGGCATCCCCCAGGTGGAAGCAGCCGGGGTCAAAAAGGCCGATGATGTCCCCGGCGTAGGCGGTCTCCACGCTTTCCCGCTCGTCCGCCATGAACTGCTGAGGCTGCTTGAGCTGCATCGACTTGTCCGTGCCGGAGTGGTATACGGTCATGCCCTTTTGAAACTCGCCGCTTACAATGCGCACAAAGGCCAAGCGATCCCGGTGGGCCGGGTTCATATTCGCCTGAATTTTGAAAATAAAGCCGCTGAAATAATCCTCCGTCGGGGTCACCAGGCCCACATCGCTCATGCGGGGCAGGGGCGGGGGCGTGATGGAAAGGAAGGCCTCCAGGAAGGGCTCCACGCCGAAATTGGTAACGGCGGAGCCGAAGAACAGGGGGGTCAGGTTGCCGGAAAGCACGGCCTCCTGGTCAAAGGCGTCCCCTGCCACATCCAAAAGCTCGATCTCGTCCCGCAGGCGGGTCCTATAATGGGCGGCCAGCACCTTTTCGGCCTCGGGGCTATTAAGGGGCACGGACATTTCCTCGGCCATGCTCATGCCGTGGTTGCCGCCGCTGTAGAGCAGCACGCTGCCGGTGTTCCGCTGGTACACGCCCTGAAAATCGCCATCCACGCCTATGGGCCAATTCATGGGGCAGGCCCGGATGCCCAGCACGTTCTCCAGCTCCTCCATGAGGGCGAAGGGGTCCTTGCTGGCCCGGTCCATCTTATTAACGAATGTGAAAATAGGAATATTGCGCAGGCGGCAGACCTTGAATAGCTTTAGGGTCTGCTCCTCAACGCCCTTGGCCGCGTCGATGAGCATCACCGCCGCGTCCGCCGCCACAAGGACCCGGTAGGTGTCCTCGCTAAAATCCTGATGCCCGGGGGTGTCCAGGATATTGATGCGGAAGCCGTCAAATTCAAACTGCATGGCGCTGGAGGTAACGCTGATGCCGCGCTGCTTTTCGATCTCCATCCAGTCGCTGGTGGCGTGGCGCTCGGCCTTGCGGGCCTTGACGCTGCCGGCCTGCCGGATGGCTCCGCCGTACAAAAGCAGCTTCTCCGTCAGGGTGGTCTTGCCGGCATCAGGGTGGCTGATGATGGCAAAGGTTCTTCGGCGCTGGATCTCGCCGTATATCTCGGGGGTGGTCTGGCTCTGGGTCTCAGTCATTGAGGTACGTTCCTCCGCTTCCTGCATTGATCCTTAAAAAGTATCTACAAACAAATTATTGTACAATGGAAAAGCAAAGGATGTCAAGCATTTGGCAATAAAGGGTCCATTGGGACAGCCCGCAAACGGGCCGCCGAGGATAGCAGGCGGCAGCAAAAAGCAGGGCGAGGTGATCCCCGCCCTGCTTATCCGCCTTGCGCGGCTTACTTCCCGGCTTTGTCGATGGCTTCCTCGTATGCGTCCAGCACTTCGTTGGCTTCGCCATCCATGCGGATCTTTCCGCCATCCAGCCAGATTACGCGTTCGCAAAGCTCTCTGAGCGTATTGGTCGTATGCGAAACGATCAATACCGTTTTGTCCTTGCTTACGATGAGCGACTGCATCTTCTCCGCGCTTTTTTTCTTAAACCTGCGGTCCCCCACGCTAAGCGTTTCGTCCACCAGCATAATATCGGTCTCCATAATAGCGGTAATGGAGAAAGCAAGCTTTGAATGCATGCCGCTGGAATAGCTGCGGACCGGCTCGTCGATAAACTCCTCCAGCTCTGAAAAATCAATGATCTCGTTCATTTTCTCTTCTATCTGCTGCTTGGTAAAGCCCATGAGCATACCGGACAGGTACACATTATCCCGGCCGGAGAGATCGTTCACAAAGCCTACGCCGATAGCCATCAGGCCCACGGAGTTCCCGTGTACATCAATGGAGCCGGTATCGGGGGAGTAAATATTGGCAATCGCGCGGAGCAGCGTGCTTTTACCGCTGCCGTTTTTACCGATCATCCCGACGATCTCGCCACGGTCGATCTCAAAGCTGACGCCTTTGACGGCTTTGAAATATTTGCCTTTCCTCTTGCCCTTGCTCTTTTTCCTAAAAATGTCCAGCAGCGCAATGGGTCTGACCACGCGGTATGCAATGGTGACATCTTGAACAGAAAGCGAAATTTCTCTCGTATCTTTGGTCATAACATCAAATCGCCTTTACATAGTTTTGTTCGTACCTGTGTATCAGGGATACGCCAAGCGCGGATATAGCAATGCCCACCACGAGCCAGATGCCCAGCAGTGGGAGGTTAGGCGCTGTTTTATATAAAAATACATTCCGCATCTCGTTCATAAACATAGCTACAGGGTTTAAGGTCAAAAGCAGCGTGGAATAAGGCTTAGGAACGCGCTTGGTCACATTGAAAAACACGCCGGACAAATAGAAAACCAACCGCAAAAACACACTGACGATATTGCTGAAATCCCGGGCATATACACCGATGTGCAAAACCACACAGCACAGGCCAAAGGTGACCACCAGCAGGTCCGCCATGATCACCGGCAGCCAAAGGATATACCATGAAAACTCTACCTTGTCGATGATGGCGACGATAAGGCCTAGGCCCAGGGTGATCAGAAACTGGATCATGTTCTCAAACAGGGTAGAAAACAGCAGGATGTACTTGGGCAGATAAATGCGGGACAGCACGCTTTTATTGCTGCGTACCAGCTTTACGCTTTGATTCACCGAACGGTTGAAAAAGTTCCACGCACCAAGGCCTACAAAAACGAACGGTACAAAGTGCGGCTCACTTCTGCCAAAAACCACAAGGGAAATAAAGCTGTATACCATCATGAAAAGGAAGGGGTCCAGTATCCACCACAGCCAGTTAAAGTACGAGCCGCTGACATCCGCCCGCAATGATGCAACGGCCGAATAGGCTGCATATCCTTTATATCTTCGTAAATTTTCGAGAAATTGCTTCATAATATAAAACGCGACTCCTACTCTTTTGCAATGATAGCCTATGCTTATCAGGCATTTGCCATACAATCAAGGCCTGTAGTATAGCATCCGCCATCCAGCATTGTCAAGTTCAACAGGGCTGTCCGCCACCCATAAAATACACATACGATACACCCCGGCGCAAGCAGGCTGTTGCCGCAGCTTGCGCCGGTAAAGGGCTGAGTCCATAAGAGGCTGAGTCCGTAAAAGGCCGAGACCGTAAGAGGCCGGGGCCAAAAAAGGCTCCGGCCTGGTTTGTCCGGGCCGGAGCTTTTTTGAGGTGTGATATAGGCAGTTATTTCAGATAGTAAACGCTTTGCACCGTAGCCTCCACGGTAAGGGTACCTGCCATGATGGGCGTGCCCCCGGTGGCCCCATCCATCATCTTGGCGGACATGACATATTCGCCCCGATATCCGCCGGTTTGCTCGGTCACAGCTTTCAGGCCGCGAAGTTCCTTGCCAGTGGCTGCTGCCATCAGCTCCGCCTTGCGGGCGGCCTCTTGAACAGCCATTTGCAGGGCCTGGTCATAGGCCTCTGCCCGACGAGTGCTTTCAAAGGTCAGCCCGTAGCTTTGGTTGGCCCCGGCGGCCATGGCCCCGTCCAGCACCCTTGATACATCATCCAAAACGCGCACTGTGACAGACAGGCTGTTGTCCACCCGGTAGCCTGTCACCTGCTCGCTGCTTCCCATGGAGCTATAATCATATATGGGATTAATGCTGAAATAGCTGGTTTGGATATCCTCATCCTTGATCCCCATGGCCTTCAGCGCTTCCAGCAGCTTGGTCATCTGAGCGGCGCTCTGGCTTTGGGCCTCGCTTACGGTGCTGGCCTGGGCACTGACCCCCAGGTTTAACGTGGCATAGTCGGGGATCAGCGTCACCACGCCTGTGCCGGAAACTGTCAGCACCGAATCCTCCTCGTCCGCCAGAGCGGCAGGCAGCGTAACCAGCAGCGCCATGATCAAAAGCAGCGCACATAGGGTCTTTTTCATTTAGTTTCCTCCTCTTTGTCCTGTAGCATCTTTCTTGTCTGGCCGTGCTTTCCGTTTCTTTCGTCCCCAAAGCACGGTCCACGCCCCAAGGCCCACCCCGGCGGCCACGCACAGCGTGGGGATCAGCCAGCCAGTCTCTGGCTCGGCAGGCACCTCCGCCTCCGCGCTATAGCCCATGCTGGCTTCGGCTTCCGCCCCTGCGGGTTCCTCATAGGCGGCATCATAGGCACTATAGGCAGCCATTCTCCGGGTCTGCATCGGCTCCGGCTCCTGCGTTCTGGAGCGTATCGCCGGGCTGAATAAAACCGTGCCCACCATTAGCACCACAGCGGCCACGGCAGGCATAGCCCGCCGCCATAGCAGGGCACTTCCTCTGGGCCTGTCCTTTTGAGCCTTAAAAGCGGCCTTCTGCCTTACAGCACCGCGCCACCGGGTCTCAAAGCCTTCGCCGGGGGCCTGTTGATACGCGGAGGCCAGCGCTTTGTCCAGGGTATCGCGGATATCCTGCCCATTCAAGGTATTCCGGCCTGCTGGGGTCTTCGGCTGGTTTAAATCCTTCATGGCTGACCTCCTTTCCCTAGATTAGACGAGCGTTCTTTCGATTTGTTCCCTGTTTTGGCCATAAGTTTTATGGGGTTCCAGCGTCCTGCTGCTCCAAAAGCCTTCTCAGCCGTTCCTTGGCCCGGTTCAGCTTGCTTTTCACCGTGCCCTCCCGAAGGCCCAGGGCCTTGGCCATTTCCTCGTAGCTCATGTCCTGGCCATAGCGAAGGGTAAGGATAGCCTGCTGATCCTTGGGCAGCTTTTTGACAGCCTCCCATAGACGGCGGCCACTTTCCCGCCGCACGTAAGCCTCCTCCGGCCCTTCTTCCCGGCTGGGCGGCTCAAAGCCATCTTCCCTCAACTGCTCCATGGAGGCGGCCTCGCTGCGCCGGGCTGGACGTTTTAAGATATCTAGGCAGGTGTTATGGGCAATGCGGAACAGCCATGTGGCCGTGCCGCTTTGCCCCATAAAGCGCGGCATAGCACGAAAGGCCCGCAGCATAGCCTCCTGGGCCGCGTCCTCCGCGTCGGCGGGGTGGCCCAGCATTTGCAGGCAGTGCCTGTACACCATCGGCGCATAAGGCCCGCAAAGAGCCTCAAAGGCCTCCACCTCACCCCGGCGCGCCCGGCTCAGCAGTTGGCTTTGTTCTTCCATGGGCCTCCCCCCTCTCCGTGCGGCATCATTTCGTCTGAAAACTTGCCCCTCTATCCCTCAAAACAAAAAAAGAACGATTTACAAAGGCCGATGTTTCCCAGCAAATACCCTTTTCGCCCCAATGTACGCTTGACACCGTCCCAGCCAAGCGGTAGGATGGGTACGTATGTTACAGCAAAGGAGCGCTCCCCTTGACCATTATCGACACTCACGCCCATATTTATCCTGACGCCATCGCCCAAAAGGCGGCTGCGTCCATCGGCGAATTCTATGATATCCCCATGTGCAAGGATGGCACTTTGGGCACCCTTTTGTCCCTTGGGGATGAGGCGGGCATCTCCCGTTTTCTGGTGCACAGCGTAGCCGTCACCTGGGAGCGGGTGCACAGCATCAATGATTATTTGATGCGCACCGTTTCGGAGCATCCCGACCGGCTGATCGGCTTTGGCACCATGCACCCGGACCATCCCCAGGCCCGGGCGGAGCTGGAGCGCATCAAGGCCGGAGGCCTTAAGGGCGTGAAGCTGCACCCCGATTTTCAATATTTTGACCTGGACGATCCCAAAGCCATTGCCCTGTTTGAGGAAATGGCGGACCTGTCCCTGCCGCTGCTCACCCATATGGGCGACAAGCGCTATACCTACAGCCAGCCTGCCCGTCTGGAAAGGGCCCTTAAGGCCGTGCCCGATCTCCGGGTCATTGGCGCGCATTTGGGGGGCTGGTCCGTATGGGACGAGGCCTGGAAGACCCTGGCCGGGCATCCCAATGTGTGGGTGGACTGCTCCTCCAGCCTGTACGCCCTGGGGCCGGAAAAGGCGGCGGAGATCATCCGCCGCTATGGCACGGACCGGGTGTTCTTTGGCGCAGATTATCCCATGTGGAACCCCGTGGAGGAGGTGCAGCGGCTCTTGGCGCTGCCCTTGACCCCCGATGAGCAGGAGGATATCTTTCACCGAAACTTCGAAGCCTTTATGCCTCTTTAACGGCGTCCTCGTCCTTGGGCGCATCCTTCGGCGCATCCTTCCGCCCCAAGGAGAAGGGCAGCAGCCAGCGGACGGCCTCCGTCCCCGCGCTAAAGAGCATCCCCAGCATTTTGCGAACATCGTGCCGGGCCTCCGGGTCCAGCTCCCGAAGCGCCTCCAGCATCCTGCGGGCGCTTTCGTGCCATTCGTGCACCAAGCCGTTGACGGTCTCTGCCTGGGAGGCGGCCACCACCTGGTACAGCGTGTCCACCAGCATCCTACGGGAGTCCATGTCCATTTCCTTAAGCCAGGTATGGATAGCCTCATCCGTCAGCCTGCCGGTGAAATTCAGGTTCTCCAGGGCTATGAACGCTCCGTCCTTCACCTGCCAGGTCATGGCGTCATGCTGCAATATCCCCAGGCTCTTGCCATAGACCACAGTATAGACCGGGTGATAGTGCAGCAGCATGCCCACCACGCTGCTTTGTGGGATATAGCTCTGTATCCGCTCCCGGACCAGCTCGTAGCCGATGCTGGCCAGGGTGTCCTCGTCCATGCCCGGGCCATCGAAGCTATATATCCGCTGGACCCTATCCCGCGTGTCCCCGTCGGCATTGGCTCCGGCGTATACGGCCAGGTTGCCGCCCTTGCTGTGCCCAGCTAGGAGCAGTGCGTGGCCGTTTTGGGCGGCGACCCGCTGGAGGTACTCCACCGCCTCCTGCTGAGAGGGCACCACCATAAAGGACATGTTCAGGTCCTCTTTCCAGCCCGCCAGGGTCAGATCCGTCCCCCGGTAGGCGATAGCCATCTGCCCCATAGGCATATCAAAGGCGCACACGGCAAACTGCATCTCCCGCTGTACGTCGATCGTATTAACATAATCATGGATCTCCCAGCGCTCATACCTGGGCTGGGTGGCGCACAGCTCGGTGAGGGCATAGCGCTTACGCTGGAAGGGGTCGGTAAAGCTGTCCGGGTAAGCGCCACTTAAAAATATCCACAGCTCCTGAATGGTGGCCCTTTCCCCGTGGTCCAGAAAGCCCTCCATGGGCATATATACGATCTGGGTCAATACCAGGGCATCCAGCTCGTCAAAGGGGCGCTCCTCCAGGGTCTTATGTCCTATGGCGACTACGTGATCCTCAATATTCGGCATTTGTATTTCCCCCTTTATACTTCCAGTATAACGGATTGCATCCCGCCTGGCAATGGTGTATACTACTGTTAAGTCTTTCACACTGAAAGGAGACCTCTTGTATGAAAAAAATAGCCGTTATGCTACTGGCTGCCCTTATTTGTCTCAGCACTGCCTGTGCCCTGGCCGCAGATTATACCTCCACCGCTGGATTTGCCATCACCTATGACGACCAGGTATATACCCTGGACGACCAGACCTACCTGGAGGAGAACCCCAACGACGAGCTGCGTTGGCTTTTCATGCTCTACGATGATAAAATGATCATCGAGTCCGAGATCGAAAAGCTGCTGGACTACCCTGAGCTGGATTTCCGGACCGCCAGCGAGGAAGATCGGCAAAGCTATATCAATTACTTTATGGATGCCTGCGCCGATGAAAACCCCATCCTGGTCAACTCGCTGATCACCGAGGACCAAAACCTGCCCATCCTGGTCTTCTCCCTGGAGGACGAGGAGGGCACCTATTACATGGCGGAAACCGTACTGGACGGCTGCGCTATTGATTTCTACTGCTACTACGATGTTGGCAACGTGGACAGCCAGCTCCTGGATCAGCTGGAAGGCGTTATGCTTTCTTTTATGACAGTGGAGTGACCTTCCGCCCATAGAAAACCTCCCAAGGCAGCATGCATGAGCTGATCTTGGGAGGTTTTTCTATGGGCGGTATACATACGCTTATACCGTTTTTGTGCCTGCGGTGCTAAAGAAGCCTAAGGAGTGATAGGCCAGGGTGTCAGCATCTTTAAACACAATGGTTGAGTAAAAATCACTTTTTAAGTCAAGGTGGGTATCTTCCAAGGAACGGTCTTGCGCATAGGCCGGCAGCTTCCACATGCGCCCGGGCTTTTTCTTATTCGGCCTCCAGCATTCCCAGCATGATCTCCCGCAGCTTCTCTGGGTCGGCCTTGCCCTTGGTGGCGGCCATGGCCTTGCCCATCAGCGCCTTTTCCACGCTCGTTTTGCCCCCCCGGTAGCTTGCTGCCATGTCCGGGTTCTCCGCGATCACCTGGGCCGCCGCCGCCCTCAGCGGGCCCGCATCCGTCATAGAGAACAGATCGTGCTCCGTAGCATAGGCCTCCGGGTCCTGATCGGCTTCAAACAGCGCCGCCAATATCTTCTTCCCGGTGGAGCTGTTCACCTGGGCCTGGGCCATCATGTCCGATAGCTTGGCCAGGTTTTCCGGCGCAATGGGCAGAGAATCCGCATCCCGCTCCCCGGTGTGCTCGGTATCCCGCAGGGTCAGCTGGGCAAAGACCTCTCCTAGTATCAGGTTTGCAGCGGCCACGGGGCTTTGGGCCGCCTGGGCTGCCTTTTCAAAATACTCCGCCAGCCACCTTTCGGCGGTCAGCTGCTCCGCCGCGTAGGCGGTGAGCCCGTAGTTCTCCATGTACTGGGCGCAGCGGGCATCTGGCAGGGTGGGGATGCGGCCCCGTATCTCCGCCAGCTCCTCCGGGGAAAGGTACACCTCCGGCAGGTCCGGCTCCGGAAAATAGCGATAGTCCGCGCTGTTTTCCTTCCGGCGCATAGAGATGGTCTTGCCGCTCTTCTGGTCGTAGCGGCGGGTCTCCTGCACGATGGTCTCCCCCGCGTCCAGCAGTGCCGCCTGCCGCTGGTACTCGGCGGCGATGGCCTTTTCTACGCTCTGGAAGGAGTTGAGGTTCTTCATTTCCGTGCGGATGCCAAAGGGCTCCCCGGGCTTTCTTAGGCTCAGGTTCACATCGCAGCGCAGGCTGCCCTCGTTCATCTTGCAATCGCTGACCCCGGTATAGGTAAGGATAGCCCGAAGCTTTCGCAGGTAGGCCACGGCCTCCTCGGCGCTGCGGATGTCCGGCTCCGACACGATCTCGATCAGTGGCACGCCGCAGCGGTTCATGTCCAAAAGGGTGCCGTTCACGCTGTCGTGAAGCAGCTTGCCTGCGTCCTCCTCGATATGGATGCGGGTGATGCCCACCTTCTTCTCTCCCTGGCTGGTGTGGATGATCAGGTGACCGTTTTCGCAGATGGGCCGGTAAAACTGGCTGATCTGATACGCCTTGGGCAGGTCGGGGTAAAAATAATTTTTCCGGTCAAAGCGGCTTCGGTGGTGCACATGCGCATCCAGCGCCATTCCTGCCATGGCCGCCAGCCACAGGGCCTTACGGTTGAACACCGGCAGGGCCCCCGGCAGGCCCATGCACACCGGGCATACATGGGCGTTGGGCTCGGCCCCAAAGGCGTTCCTGCAGCTGCAAAAGACCTTACTTTCCGTGCGCAGCTCCACGTGGGTCTCCAGGCCGATGACCATTTCATAGGCGTGCTTTGATATCGTGGTCATTTCCCGTTCCCTCCCTTCACCGCGTCATAGGGGCGCAGACCCTTGTTTACTTCATATCGGCTTTCATAGGCCGCCCCGATGCTCAACAGATGCGCTAGGCTATCTCGCGCCCCCATCAGACTCAGGCCGATGGGCAGGCCCGTTTCCGTCAGCCCACAGGGCAACGACAGGGCAGGTAGCCCCGTGATATTGGCGGGGACGGTGTAGATATCCCCCATGTACATAGCCATGGGGTCGCTTTTTTAGCCCAGCGTGTAGGCGGCGGTGGGGGTCACCGGGGTCAGCAGGCCGTCGCAGTCCGCAAGGGCCTGATTCACCTCGTCCCTAAGGATCTCCCGGACCTCCTGGGCCTTTAAATAATACTGGTCCTGATAGCCGCTGGACAGGGCGAAGGTGCCCAGCAAAATGCGGCGCTTCACCTCCAGGCCAAAGCCCTCCTGACGGCTCTTGCGATATAGCTCGTCCAGGTCCCCATACTCCGCCCTGCGGTAGCCGTAGCGCACGCCATCGAACCGGGCCAGGTTGCTGGAGGCCTCCGCGCTGGAGATCACGTAATAGGCAGGCAGGGCCGCAGACAGCGAGGGAATGGATACCTCCTTCACCTCCGCCCCCATGGCCCGGAAGCTATCCGCCGCTTTAAGCAGCGCGTCCCTCACTTCGCAGTCCAAGCCCTCCCCAAAGCACTCCTTGGGGAGGCCTAAGCGCAGACCTTTCAGGGGCAGGTCCTGGGGACAGGGCGGGGCATCCGCCTCCATCGCTCCGAAGGCCCCGGCCAGGCTCCCATCGCTGGTGGCATCGTGCTCATCCTCTCCGGCGATAATATCCAGCACCAGGGCGGCATCCTGCACGGTCTTGGCGATAGGCCCGATCTGGTCCAGGGAGCTGGCAAAGGCGATGAGCCCATATCGGCTGACAGTGCCATAGGCGGGCTTCACCCCCGCCACCCCGCAAAAGGCCGCAGGCTGGCGGATACTGCCGCCGGTGTCGCTGCCTAGGGCCACGGGGGCCATCCCTGCCGCCACCGCCGCCGCGCTGCCCCCGGAGGAGCCGCCTGGCACGCAGCTAAGGTCCCAGGGGTTCTTGGTCTTTCCAAAATAGCTGGTCTCGGTGCTGCCGCCCATGGCGAACTCATCCATGTTCACTCGGCCCAAAATGGGCATCCCTGCGGCCTTAAGCTTTGTGATCACCGTCGCGTCATAGGGGGACACAAAGTCCTCCAGCATTCGGCTAGCACAGGCGCTCGTATGGCCCTTGATGACGATATTGTCCTTGATGGCGATGGGAATGCCGTCCAGACGGCTCAGTGGCTTGCCTGCTGCCCGGCGGGCATCCGAGGCCGCCGCTTCCTTCAGGGCCTCCTCCTCAAACACCTCCAAAAAGGCGTTAATATTTTTATTCTGCAAGGCAATGCTTTCCAGGTAGGCCTTTACGATGTTAACAGAGGTGGTCTCGCCCCTGTCCAGCAGCCTGCACAGCGCCTCCACCGTCCGCCCGCACAGGGCCGGTATGGCTTCCCCCGCTTTTGGCGTTGCGTTGGCTGCTTCCGTTGCGTTGGCTGCTTTCGTTGCGTTGGCTGCCTCCGTTGCGTTCATTGTTTTCGTCATGCGCGTCCCCTCCTTACTCAAAGGTCCTGGGCACGGTGATATACCGCCCGCTGGTAGTCCTGGCGTTCCCAAGCACCGCCTGGGTGGATAGCCCTTCCTTCGCCACATCCTCCCGCATGGGGGCGGGCTGAGGCTTAGGCCGGTCCAAAGGCGCTTCCTTCTGGATAGCGCCCAGCGCGCCGGCAAAATCCACGATGCTGCCAAACTCGGCGGCCATGCGGCCCTCCTCCGCCTGGGACAGCGTCAGCATGGACAGCAGGGCGGCGGTCTCCACCGTCTCCTTGGAGCGCTTGCGCATGTGCTCCTCCTTGGCGTCCTGGGCACTGTCCACGCCAAGCCTCAGGGCAGCCAGCTGGGCCGCGTCCACAAAATCCGGCGCACCGGTCAAAAAGCAGCTGGCATCCCGGACCTTGGGAAAGGCGATGACCTCCCGCAGGGAGCTGGCCCCTCGCAGCAGCATGCAAAGTCGATCCACCCCAAAGGCAAAGCCCGCATGGGGCGGCGTGCCAAAGCGGAAAGCATCCAGCAGGAAGCCGAAGCGCTCCTGGGCCTCCTCCTTGGAGAAGCCCAGGGCCGTAAAGACCTGGCTTTGGATGTCCCCCCGGTGGATACGGACGCTGCCGCTGCCCAGCTCCACACCGTTTAGCACCACGTCGTAGGCCTGAGACCGGACCAGGGGCTTGGTGGCATCATCCAGCATCTTATCCACATCCTCTAAAAAGGGCATGGTGAAGGGGTGGTGCATGGCGGCGTAGCGGCCCTCGTCCTTCTTGTATTCAAACATGGGGAAATCCGTCACCAGGGCGAACTGGAAGGCGGTTTTGTCTATCAGGTCCATGATCTCCCCGCATCGGACCCGAAGACCCGATAGCACCCGGCGGACGGTGTCCAGCTCATCCGCGCAAAACAGCAGGAAGTCCCCGCTCTCCACACCCATTTTTTCTTCCAGGGCACGCAGGCCGTCCTCCGTAAAATATTTGGGCAAGATGGAGTTGATCTCCCCGTTTTCCTTATACAGTATCCAGGCCATGCCCTTGGCCCCCAGCTTTAAGGCCAGGTCTGTCAGCTGGTCGATGGTGGAGCGGGTAAAGACGCTATTTGCGCCCTTGACGTTGATGCACCGCACCACGCCCCCGGCCTTGATGGCCGCGGTAAAGACGGAGAAGTGGGTTCCTCCGGCGATGTCCGATACATCCACAATGGGCAGCTGGAAGCGCAGGTCCGGCTTGTCGTTGCCGTAGCGGTCCATGGCCTCGTGCCAGGTCAGCCTGAGGAAAGGCCGCTCCAGCTCCTTCCCCATCACCCGCCGATACAGCCCCGTAAACAGCCCTTGCAGGAAGGCCAGCATATCCTCCTGGTCCACGAAGCTGCGCTCCATGTCCACCTGGGTAAACTCCGGCTGGCGGTCTGCCCGCAGGTCCTCGTCCCGGAAGCACCGGGCCACCTGGTAATATTTCTCCACCCCGGATACCATCAGCAGCTGCTTGTAAATTTGAGGGCTTTGGGGCAGGGCGTAAAAGGTGCCGGGGTGCACCCGGCTGGGCACCAGGTAATCCCGGGCCCCCTCAGGGGTGGATTTGCAGAGTATGGGGGTCTCCACCTGCAAAAAGCCGTCGTCATCCAGCATACGCTGGGTCTCCCGGATAAGCATGTGCCTGAACTTTAAGTTTTCGTACATTTGGGGCCTGCGCAGGTCCAGGTAGCGGTATTTCAGCCGCAGCTCATCCCGCACGGGCTCCTCGTCCGTCAGGGAGAAGGGCAGCGTATCCGCAGCGCTGAGCACCTCCATATGGTGGGCCTCCAGCTCGATCTCTCCCGTGGGCAGCGCCGGATTGTAGGTGCTCTCATCCCGTAGGCGCACCTTTCCCGTAATCCGCACGCAGCTTTGGTTTTTCAGTTTTTCGGCGGCAGCGAAGCTGTCTCCCGTGGCAATAGCCAGGTCGAACACCGTTTGCAACGTGCCCTCCCGGTCCCGCACGTCCACGAAGATGATCCCGCCCATATCCCGTCGGGTCAGTGCCCAGCCGCAGATAGTGGCCTCCTGGCCGATGTGCATCCGGCGTAGCGCGCCGCAATCGTGGGACTTAAACAATGGTTTTCCCTCCGTTCCTTGTTGGGGGAGGGTCAAAAAAAGCCCTCGCCCCCATGTCGGGGCGAAAGGCTGCTATTACATACCTTCCGCGGTACCACCCGCGTTGAACGCCAAGGCGTTCCTCTCTTTGACGGAAACAGCGGCGTCCCGCGATTTCCCTACGCTATATCGGGCGCGCCCGTCCGCGTCTACTAGGCCAAAGCCGTTTGGGCGGATGCTCAGGGCTGTTCTTCCCCCCTGCGAGCCTGCCGCGCTTCCACCGTCCGCAGCTCTCTAAAAAGCTCCTGCAAAGGCTACTCTTCCCGTCATTGCCTTGGACGTAGTATAGGCGCGGAAGGGGTAAAAGTCAAGAGGGGATGCAACGGAAAAACAATCATTTCTTTCATTCTTTTTCCAGCAGGGCGGTGGCCCGCAGCACCCGCCTCCGGTTTTTTTCATTACGATACTATCTTCGGCTTTTTTCATTGAAAGCGCAACGTGTTTCGCACATAATGCGTCCAGCCTCATAAGCCATCAGGGCCTATAGCGCTACGCCATAAAGCACACCCCCCCAAAAAAGAGCGCGGCCTGAAGGCCTGCGCTCTTTTGGGTTATGGTTTAGAGATTATCCGTGTCGTTGCCTTCCGCGTTTTGGTACCGCTGCGTCCGGCTCACCCGGCGGCCTGTCGTAGGCGAAGCCGCCTCAGGCGCTGGGCTGTCCCCTGCGATGCCCCCAGCTAAAGGCTGCGCAAAGGGATTGCTGCTGGCCGGAGTGGCAGGGGTCGCGGCAGGGCTAGTGGACGCCGAAGCGCCGGGAGGCGTGGTGGGGGGCAGCGGCGCGGCGGGCTTCAGCGGGCCCTCGCTGCTTGCGTCCGTTTGGCCCAGGCTGCCCAGGGCCCCCATAAGGCTGCTGCCCGTTGCCGCAGGCCCGGTAGCCCTGAAGGGGTTAGTTGTGGCCGCAGGCCCGGTAGCCCCAAAGGGGTTGGTTGTGGCCGCAGGCCCGGTAGCTCCGCTATCTCCAAAGGGGCTGGGGCTACCCGCAGGCCGTGCGTATGGGCTTTGGCTGCCCGCTGCAACGCCGCCCAGGGGAGCGCCGAACACGCCCGGTGTGGTGCTATTTATGCCATTGCCGGTCCCGGTGCTGCCGAAGGGGTTCGCCTGGCTGCCCGTAGCGCCGGTGGGCCTTTGCTGGGTTCCGCCTACAGGCGGCGCGGCCACGGCCCGACGGGCGTAGGGGCTTTGCGCGCCTGCCGCGCCGGTGGCCCCGTTGGCAGTGCCGCTGCGCTTGGCGGCGGCGGCCCGGGCGGCGGCCTTGCGCTTCTTGTTCTGGTTAAGGGCGTAAGCGTACACGCCGCCTGCGCCGCCGATCAGCACGATGCCAGCACCGATCAGGCCCCAGGGGGACGAACCGGTCTGGGTCTCCTTGCTCTCGTCATCATAGGTGATGGGGATCATCGTGCCGATGACAAAGGTCGCGGCAGGCTCCGTGGTGCTGGCCGTGCTGGACGGGTCAGGGGTGGCGCTGGGGGCGGGAGTGGCATAGGGATCAAATGGTTCGTAGCTGGTGTTGATACCGCTGTTTTGCCACTGGCCCAGGTTCCAGTCCTCCAGCGAGGAGATCGCGCCTGCGGAGGCGCTGCCGCCGCCAGAGGTGCTGCCACCACCGGAGGTGCTTCCACCAGAGGTGCTACCGCCAGAGGTGCTTCCACCAGAGGTGCCGGAATTATTGGTCAGGCCTTGCAGATATTCGTTGCTGTTAACGAAGGTGCTCAGCTCTGTCAGGTTCATGTTCTTGAAGAAGTCGCCGCTGATCCAGCCGATGGTGCCGCCCTGGTTGATGTTGTACCAGACGGTCCCGTTCACTTCCTTTGTGCCGTAGATCAGCGCAAAGGCGTATTGGTTCAGCTTCTTGATCACACTGCCATTAGGCGTAAGGCGGAAATTGACCACGTTTTTGGTCACATAGCCGTAGCTGGACTTGGCATAGGGATCGTAGGGAGCGGGGGTATTGGCAGGGGAGGCGGTAGGCTTGGTGAGGGAATCCTCGTAGGCCTTCACTTCCCGGTCGCTCATCTTCCGCAGCTGATCGCCCCGGATATAGCCATGCTGGCCGCCGTAGCTGCTGATATGCCAGGTGATGCCGTCCCTGAACAGCTGGCCGCTGACATACACCACCGTGTCGATAGGCAGGCGTGCCAGGATCTCTGCGTATTGGTCATTCACCCGGCGCAAGGGCGCGTCCCTGACCGTGGTGATGAAATATCCCATCACCTGCTCGGGGTCCGGCTCTACCACGGGTTCGGGCTCGGGATGGGCCTTCTTATAGGCCTCGATGAGGGCATTGGCCTCTTTATCTGTAATTCTGATGACCTGGCTGTCCAGCACAAAGCCGGGCTGCTGGTTATCACCCAGCACTACCTGGGCGCCGCTCCAGAGGTTGCCGCCGTTCTCCACCTGACCGTTGATGAACAGCAGCGTTTTGTCCTCCAGCATGGTCATAATGGTGCTGTCGTCCAGCTTCACGGCGCTGCGCAGGGCCACCTTTCCCTTGGTGAGGGCATAGCCTCTGTAGATGTCCTTTTCCTTTTCCTGATACATAAAGTTCAGGTTGGCCAGCTCAGGCTTTTCTAGCTTGCCGTTTTTCACCGTTACATCATAGGATACGGAGCTGCCTGCGGTAAGCTCGTAATTTTCAGGTACATAAGCCGCATTGGGCGTAATGATATACGTGCCGTCGCCCTTTTTCAGGATCTCCGGGCCGCCGATGGGCTTGCCGGACTTATCCAGATAGTTCACCGTAATGATGGCCGTCGGCACTTCCGGCAGGTCGTAGGTGAAGGTCACCTCTTTGGGGGTAGCTACGCCCTGGGTGTCTACCTTTACCTGTACGCTGGCTGGGCTGGTGAGCTTGTAGTCGGCGATCGCTTCTCCGCCCTCGGGGATAATGTCGTGGGTGCCCGGCTCCAGGTCCCGAGTCTGGGGGCTTATGATGTTAACGCCGTTTGCTTTATAGTATATCTCTATGGTGGCCTTTTTCACGGTCTCCCTCTCGTAAAGGAAGGTGACCGGGTTTACGCTGGCCTTGCCGTCCTTCACCTCCACCGTCACAGAGGCAGGGCCGGTCTCCGACAGCACATAGCCCTCCGGGGTGGGATAATCGCTGGCCTTGATCTCATGGGTACCCACGGCAAGCTGTATCGTCACATCATCGGCCAGCTTGCCATTGAGGGTATCCTTAAACTCCAGGGTCACAGGGACCATCACGGCTTCCTTCTCATAATAGAAGGTGACCGTATCCGGGGTCGCCTTGCCGTCGCTACCGATCGTTACCTCTACGGAGGTGGGGCTGTCGGCGGCAAGCTTGTATCCGCTGGAGAGCAGGTCCTGATTGGGCCCTACCTGATAGGTACCCTCAGTCCTTGTCACCCGCTGGGGATCACCGATGGTTTTTTGGGTGGTCACGTCCACATGGTTGATGGTGAAGCTACCCTCGGCCGCTATCCGCTGGACCTGGAACACTACCTTGGCAGGGTCGGCCTTGCCGGCTGCGGATATCTTCACCGTGACGGCGCTGTCGTCCAACAGGGTATATCCCGGTACAAGCGCGGCATTGGCGTTAATGAGCATTTGCTCCCCTGCGGTGCAGGGCACAGGGCTATCCTCAAATATGGTCTTGCCCGTTCCGGCTTCCACGTATTGCACCGGCACCATTACCTCTGTGGGCTGCTCAGGCACCGGAGGCTCCTGACCGGCCTCCTCCGCGGCATGGGCATCGCTTTCCGCCTGGCTTAACAACTCCACGAACTTCGCCATTACAAAGCATTCGGTGCCGTTGTAGGAGATAGCATACCATTTTTCATTGTTTACGGTCAGTTCGGTCTTGACCCAGCAATACTCGCCCTTTTTCACCTTGCTGAAAACAGCTTTATTGTCGGTGCTGGGATCGCCCCGGAAATTGACCTCAGTGGTCGTTTTCCCGTACAGGTTAATGGGGGTCTCCTGGGCCGCCGGGTCGGGGTCGGGATCGGGGTCAGGCTGCGGGTCCGGGTCCGGCTGTGGATCAGGATCGGGCTGCGGGTCCGGCTTCGGGTCGGGATCAGGCTGCGCTGCAGGCTTTTGGAAATAGAAATTCACCGCCTCAGGGTATGCGAAGCCGTCCTGGTCTACGTCCACTCTGCAGGACGAATCGCCCTGCAGGATATATCCCTCGGGCACCTTTTTGCTGTTGACTTTGATGATGTTCTCCTGGCCATAATGGCAGGATACCTTATCGGAATAAAAAGTCACGCCGTCGTTGTCGATATAGCTTACCGGCACGTCAACGGATACCTCTACCGGCTCGGGATCGGGCTGCGGGTCTGGGTCGGGCTGGGGATCGGGATCCGGCTGCGGGTCCGGGTCGGGCTGCGGGTCCGGGTCGGGCTGCGGGTCCGGATCGGGCTGCGGGTCCGGATCGGGCTGCGGGTCCGGGTCGGGCTGGGGACCAACGCTGGGCTCCGGCATCGGCTGGCTGGACAAATACAGGTAGTAGCTTTCGCCGGCTACCTCAAGGGGCGCTATGATCGCGCTGGGAACTGTAAAGTCCACAGCGTCGCCCCCCACGATCGTTCCATTGTCAGGCATGTATGTATAGCCATTGTTCGAAATAATATCAAGCACAATGGGATAGCTAAACGCCTCCAGAGGCAGCGTCGCCCAGTACACTACCTGCTGTTCATTCATTAAGGGCCCTACCGTCAAAGTCCGCTGATCACCCTCAGCCATCTGATAGGTAAGCAGCACAGTGGGTAAGGTGGTCAGATCCGGCACTGCCAAAGCAGCCAACGGCAACATCACCTGTACTGCCAAAAGCAGCAGGCAGGTCATCCATGCGGCGATCCGACGGCGTAAAATGCGACGTGTCATATTAAAATCCTCCTTTTATGCCTAAAGCGTATATCCGGCACACTGGTATAAAGTCTTATGGAATTGTCCCTTCATTGTATCGGGCCATCCTCAGCTTGTCAAGAAAGCAAACTGTCTGTTTATGTAAATCGGACAAGGTTCCGCTCGTTTTCTGTCTGGGTTTTCCTTTGTATCCGTTACACTCGTTACAAGGACTTAGCCTGGCGGCAGCGAATATACTTATGTAGACACCTATTCGCTAAGGAGGACCTCCCATGACCCCTGATACGCAACTGTTGGAAACTCCCATTTCCGATGAGGTCGTTTTCCGTGGTAAACTGATCAACGTAAGCCATATGGAGGTCCGCCTGCCCGATGGACGGACTGCCCTTAGGGAAGCCGTTCACCATAACGGCGGCGTATGCATCGTCCCTGTGGATGATAGCGGCAATGTCACCATGGTGCGCCAGCACCGGGTGGTGGTGGATGCCGTTACATTGGAGATACCCGCTGGCAAGCTGGATTCTCCCACCGAGGACCCCCTCAGCGCCGCCAAGCGGGAGCTGGAGGAGGAAACCGGGCTTCATGCCAAAAGCATAGAGCTGCTCACCGTTATGCTGCCCACCCCGGGCTACTGCACTGAGCGGCTCAGCATTTTCCTGGCCACAGGGCTTACCCAGCACAAGGCCCATCTGGATGCGGATGAGTTTCTCGGCGTTACCCAGCTTCCTCTGGACCAGGCCGTGGCCCGGGTCATGAGCGGGGAACTGTGCGATGGCAAGACCGCCCTAGGTATCCTGATGGCCCAGCAGCGGCTCAAGGGCTAAATACCGCCGCTGGTCAGGGTTCCTTGGATAGGCTCCATCTCTTCAACTAACGTTTAATCCTCCTGTTTGTATCCCGCATTTGCGAAAAAATGGTTTTTCCCGAAGGGAGTTGATCTCATGGCTCTTCGTTCATCCTCTGACCGGCGGCGCATTACCCCTTTCATCTGGGTGCTTATCATCTTCTCTGTTATTTTATTCATCGGTCTGGCGCTTTTGATCGCGGGTCTTGTATATGGAACAGGTCCATCCTTTTCGGATTTCTTCCCATCCTTCACGCCTGTAACAGTGTGATCCCATCTCAAATCCTATTAAAGGAAGGCCCTCCATGCAGCAGTTTTTGGATACCTTTGCAAGCCTGCCCACCCTTACCACCCCCCGACTGATCCTGCGCCAGGTGCGCATGAGTGACGCCCAGGACATCTACGAGTATTCCCGGGACCCGGAGGTGGCCCGCCACGTATTATGGGATGCCCACACCTCCATCCATCAGACCCGGGCCTATATCCGGTTTCTCCTTCGCCAGTACCGCACTGGCCAGCCCGGCTCCTTTGTCATTGAGCTGGCCCGGGAGCGCAAGGCCATCGGCACCATCGGCTTTATGTGGATCAATCAGGATTACCGCTCCGCCGAGGTGGGCTACAGCCTGAGCCGCAGCTACTGGAACCAGGGCATCATGAGCGAGGCGCTGGCCGCTGTTTTATCCTTTGGCTTTGAGCGGCTCCATCTCAACCGCATCGAGGCCCAGCACGAAAGCGACAACCCTGCCAGCGGCAAGGTCATGGCCCACTGCGGCATGGCCTACGAAGGGCGTATGCGGGGGCGCATCTACAACAAGGGACGGTATGTAGATGTGGACGTATATGCCATTTTAAGGGACGACTGGACCGCCCGCAGCAAGCGATAGCGCCCTGTCGGCCCGGAAGCGGAGGTGCACTGACCATGCATAACCAACGGCGAAAAAAAAGCCTTCTTGCAGCAGGTCTGCTGATCTTACTGGTGCTCGTTTCCGCCTGCTCCCAGAACCTGCCCGCAGGCTACCGGAAGGCCCTGGATGCCTTTGCCACCGGCGATTACGAGGCCGCTGCCAAGGCCTTTGAGCGCCTGGGCGATTATTCCCAGGCTGCCTCCTATACCGCCTACTCCAAGGGGCTGGTGCTGTATGAGCAGGGTGCCTTTACCGAGGCCGCGCCTTATTTTGAGCAATGCCAAGACTTCATGTACGGCAAGGACCGCTACACCTACTGTCAAGCCTACAGCTATCAGGACAACGGCGATTTTACCACCGCCCTGTCCCTGTTTGAATCCTTAGGCGCTTATGAGGATGCGTCCCTTTGGGCCGCCTATTGCAAGGCCCGTCTTTCCGAGTCCGGCGGCGATATGCAAAGGGCCCTCTTCGCCTATCAAAACGCCGGGGACTTCCGGGATGCCCCTGACCGCCTATATCTTTTGGAAACGCAGGTGTACGCCAAGGCCCTGGCGTATAAGCTGGGTGAGGTGGTCGTTGCCTACAACGAGGATGGCTCGGAGATCACCGAGCCCCATGAGCAAAGCTATCAAAAGGCCCTGGATTATTTCTCCATGTTGGGCGATTATTTTGACAGTGTGGACCAGGCCCGGGAATGCAAGGACCTCTTCCGCGAGCAAGCATACCAAGACGCAGAGGCTCTGGAAAGGGACGGCAAGTATCTGGAAGCCTACAATGCCTTTGCGGCGTTAAGCGGCTACAGCGATGCCGAGACCCGCGCCGAGAATCTGATGAGTAAAGCGGGCATTGAAAAAAACGATGAGGATGAATGACCTGAAGGCCCCGAGGCAAAAGGCGCTTGCCGTCAGTTTGTCGCTGCTGGCCGGGGTCGGGCTGGCACTATACGCCCCCTTTGCCCCCTTGACACTCGCGCAGGCCATCGTCCATGGTCTCATTGGGCTTTGCTTAACCTTTTGGGCAGGCAAGGCTTTTCTTGCGCATGTAGACCGGCGCAGGCTCCGCTATGGAGCGCTGGCTTCCCTGCCGCTGGCCATATGCGCTACAGCTGGCGCGGAATTGCAGGTCTACGGCACCTTCCGGCTTGCCCTCGGTCCCATGCTCCTGCACTTTTTCACCGCGCTGGGCCTGTCCGTTTTCTTTGGCTCCCTATTTTTATGGCTCCTTGCGTGCGGAGGGCGCTGGCTGCAAAGGCTCCAAACGGGGCCGCTGGAGGCTTGGTTAAGCCGTCTTTTCAAAACAACGGAGCCAGACGGCGCTCACGCCCTGCCTCGGGCCCCCAAAATGTTCTTCTTTTCCTTTTTCAGCCTCTTCGCGCTCTGGCTCCTAGTATTTCTGGCCTATTATCCCGGCGTCGCCAACTATGATATCCTTTCTCATCTCACCCAGGCTCTATCGGGACAATACTCCACCCTGCATCCAGTCCTATATACCCTTTTCATCAAGGGCTGCCTTTCTCTTAGCGCTGCCTTTGGCGGCGGCTTGACCCTTGCCATTGCATTTGTCAGCCTGTTTCAGCTCCTGCTGATGGCCTACGCTATTGCCCATGCCCTCTCCACTTTAAGGGCGATGGGCACGCCTGCGCTGGTCTGCATGATAGCGCTTGGGTTCTTTGGGCTGCATCCAGCCTTCTCCGTTTTGACCCTCAGCACCACCAAGGACATACCCTTTGCTGCCTTTTCTTTGCTTTTCCTGGCCTCTCTTTTGCCCTTCTTTAGCCAGCCTGCCCGCTCTATGGGCTCCTGGCGGGCCGTAGGCAGGCTCTGCCTGTTTGGCGCATTAATGGGCATGAACCGCTACAACGGTCCGCTGGCCATGGGCCTGTTTGCTCTGGCAGCCTTGGCCTTCATGCGCTGCCCAAAGGAAGCCCTGCCCTTTCCATATTTTAAAATCCGCACTGCCGCCCTATGGCTGGGGATCGCGGTTTTATCCCTGTGCCTAAACAGCGGCCTCAACGCTTTGGTAAAGGCTGCCCCTTCCTTTGTGACCCTGCGGGATATAGCCAGTCTCCCCTCACAACAGATGGTCCGGGCCGCCCAGACGCTTCCAGAAAACGATGCGGATCTTCAGGACATAGCCCAGTGGTATTCAGGCCGCTCCATGCTGGAAAAATATCGGCCACGGCTTGCGGACTACACCAAGCGGTATATTGATGTAGATCACGACGATGGTTGGCGGGGCTTTGCCCGCACCTGGTTTCGAATAGGGCTCAAGCATCCCAAGGCTTATATCGAGGCCTTTCTGGAGCTGAACCGGGGCCTTTGGTTCCTGCACGACCGCTCTCACGCCCATATTTATCCCGAAGGCGCTTATCTTACTGGATATCTAAGTACCAATCAACCGGATTGCGCCTCTACAGGCGATCCTATTATGTACAGCAGTAAATTGCCAGGCCTTCAAGCCTTTCTGGATGAAGTAAACGCCAATAACGCCTATGAGAACATACCGCTCCTGAGAATGCTGTTTAGCACCTCGTTCCATTGCTGGCTAAACCTATGGATATTTATTGCTGCCTGCTACCGCAAGGACCGCGCCCTGATGAACACTCAATACTTTATCCTGAGCACCATCCTTATCCTTTTCTTCTCTCCATGCATCCTGGCCCGGTATCTGTTCCCGGTCCTCTTAAGCAGCGGCTTTGCTGCCCCAGCCCTGACCCGAAAGCGCATTATGGGTGGGCTGTCTTAAGGCAACGGGCCTAGGGTAGCCAGCCGCAAGCCGCCTCTCTCCTTTTTACAATACAAAAGCCCTGCAAAACATAATAGTCCAGCCAAGCATGGGTCCCACAGAATGCAATAGTCATGCCAAGCTCCGGCTCTACAGAGCGCAAAAGCTCCACAAAACACAATAAAACGTAAAAGCTCCATAAAACGCAATAGTTCCACAAAACGCAAAAGCCCGCCTTTGATTGCTCAAAGGCGGGATGTGGAATGCGGCAGCGATCTACTCTCCCGGGCCGTCACCAGCCAAGTACCATCGACGTGCTAGGGCTTAACTTCTGTGTTCGGAATGGGAACAGGTGGAACCCCTAGGCCATTGCCACCGCAAAGGGTGAACTTGATTTTCAGGA
>JAVBRJ010000023.1:0-53653 GCA_031548115.1 Eubacteriales bacterium
ACATATATCTTCCATCCGAAAACTTCCAACATATGTTCCCGCTCGACTTGCATGTGTTAGGCACGCCGCCAGCGTTCGTCCTGAGCCAGAATCAAACTCTTATGTTTAATCTGTTATCGCTCTCGATTTGTTGGCTCCCCCTCCTCATCCCACCTAGTTTTAAATGGAATGTGACGAAGTCACCATCAAGTACGATTTACTCAAAATTCATTGACTGTCGTTCTTTTTGCGTCTTGTCTGTATCGTTTTCAAGGTTCGGTGCTCTCAAGCGAGCTTGTATATAATAGCACGGTCTCACTTGAGTGTCAACACTATTTTCACATTTTTTGAAAAAATCATTCATAAGCGAACGTTCGTCAAACCCAGCCTACACACAAAATTGTTCGATCTCTTCATTCCAATTATACCCTGTGGATCAAAAATACGAACGTTTTCAAAAATGCATGGTTATACATTCGCCCCGGTGTGCTGTTCCTTCAGCGCACCGGGGCGATCGATCTCACTTATGCAATTACAACGTCTACCTCAACCGTGCTGCCTGGGGCCATCACGGGTATGGTCTGGCCCTGGATGGGCTTTCCGTCCACCGTCACGGTAACGGTCCCCTTTTCACCGCCAGCCCGGTTTTCCACGGAAATGTCGTACTCCGCGCCCCGGAAGGAACGGCGGATGCGCACCTTATCCAGTTCCGCAGGCAGGCAGGGGTCCACCATCAGGCCTTCAAACTGGGGCTTGATGCCCAGGATGGCCTGGGACACGGCATAGAAATTCCATGCGGCGGTACCGGTGAGCCAGCTGTTCTTGGCTTCGCCGGGCCTGGCGCTTTCCTTGCCGTTGACGGTCTGGCTGTATACATAGGGCTCCGTCCTGTGCAGCTGCTGATCCTCCAGATAGGCGGGCGCCACACGCTTGTACAGATCAAAAGCCCGATCACCATGCCCCATCACGGTCTCGCCGATCATCACCCAGGGGTTGTTGTGGCAGAAAACAGAGCCGTTCTCCTTGTATCCGGGAGGATAGCTGCTGATCTCGCCAATGTTGAGGCGATAGGTATTATAGGCCGGCCACAGCAGCATCATGCCATGCTCAAAGAGCAGATGCTCCTGGCTGGCATCCAAAGCCTTTTGGGCCATGCCGTTGTCCTTGCCTATGCCCGCCATCACGCACATGCCTTGGGGCTCAATATAGAGCTTGCCCTCGTCACACTCGTTTGCGCCCACCTTTTCGCCGTTGGCGTCATAGGCCCGCAGGAACCATTCCCCGTCCCAGCCATGCTTTTCAACGGCCTGGGTCATGGCAGCCTTTTGCTCCTTAGCCCAGGCAGCTTCATCGTTCATGCCGCGAAGCTCGCAAAGCCTAGCGTAATCATCCGCCACGCCTACGAACATGCCCGCGATAAACACGCTTTCTGCAATACCCGTGTCGTTATTGGTCACAGTCTGGAAGCTCTCCCCCGGTTCGGAGGAATAGCAGTTCAGGTTCAGGCAATCGTTCCAGTCTGCACGGCCGATCAGCGGCAAACCGTGAGGGCCACGATGGTCCACAATATAATGGAAGGAACGGAACAAGTGCTCCATCAGCGGCGCGGCCAAGGCGGCGTTATTATCGAAATCCACCAGCTCGTCCAGGATGCTCATATCTCCGCTTTCCTTAATATAAGCGCTGACACCGTAGATAAGCCACAGGGGATCGTCATTAAAGCCGCTGCCCACATCCATATTGCCCCGCTTGGTCAGGGGCTGGTATTGGTGATAAGCGCTGCCGTCCGGGAACTGGGTGGCGGCGATATCCAAAATGCGCTCCCGGGCCCGTTCAGGGATCAGGTGCACGAAGCCCAGCAGATCCTGGCTGCAATCTCTAAAGCCCATGCCCCGGCCAATGCCGCTTTCAAAGTAGCTGGCGGAGCGGCTCATGTTAAAGGTGACCATGCACTGGTACTGGTTCCACACGTTGATCTGCCGGTTCAGCTTCTCATCGGCGGTCTCGATGGTGTACCGGGTCAAGATAGCCGCCCAGTAATCCTTCAAAGCCTGCAAAGCGGCATCAAACTGCTCCGGCTTTTGGAAAGCCGCAAGCAGCGCCTTGGCCTCCTGCTTATTGATAATACCGGGGGCGATAAACTTCTCCGCTACGGGATTCTCGCAGAAGCCCAGCACAAAAATGAAGCTCAGCGTCTCGCCAGGCTTAAGGGTACGCTTGATGCAATGGCTGCCGATAGGGGCCCAGCCATGGGCATCGCTATTCTTGGGGGTGTCCGCCATCACTACGTCGGGCTTGCCAAAGCCATTGTACAGGCCCAGGAAGCTCTCCCGGTCCGTGTCATAGCCGTCCACCTGGGTATTGACCGCATACACGGCGTAGTGGTTGCGCCGCTCCCGGTATTCCGTCTTGTGGTAGATCGTCGCGCCGCCGTCCTCGATCTCCATCTCCGCCAGGGCGTAGTTCCGCTGGAAATTAGTGCTGTCGTCCTGGGCGTTCCACAGGCAAAACTCCACAAAGCTGTACAGGCTGACGGACCTCGGCTGATCAGTCTCGTTGGTCAAGGCGATGCGGGTAACCTCGGCCCGGAAGCCCCGGGGCACCATGGAGGTCTGCTCCGCCTTCAAGCCGTTCTTTTTGCCGGTGATGACCGTGTATCCCAAGCCATGGCGGCACTCGTAGCTGTCCAGCTCCGTCTGGCAGGGCTGCCAACCGGGGTTCCATACGGTATCGCCGTCCTTCAAATAGAAATAATGTCCGCCTGCGTCCGTAGGCACGTTGTTGTAGCGGTAGCGGGTCAGCCGCAGCATCCGGGCATCCTTGCAGAAGCTATAGCCGCCGGAGGTGTTGCTGATCAAGGAGAAGAAGTCCTCGCCGCCCAGATAATTGATCCAAGGATAGGGTGTGTCCGGACGCGTGATTACAAATTCCGACCGCGCGTCATCAAAATGTCCGTATACCATAGTTACCTCCTATAGCTGTCGGGGGCGCGCAAGCTTGGGGTATTTGCGCTGCCCAGGGATGCGCCGTGTATAATTCCTATACCACATTTCGAAAACGGTTTCGTATCTGACAAATAATAATGCCGCCCTGAGCCTATAAGTAAACCCTATTATCTTATAGAACCAGCGGTACGTATCCTTGGCTTATGAGACCTATTTGTCAACTAACTACCACGTTTTCGCATTTCCAGTATAGCGCACTCGTCGTAAAAGTCAATCCTCTTTTATTATTTTTTGCCGTTGTTTCATTGTTTTTTCCTGGTCGCGGGCATTGCTAATGCCAGCCGCAAAAGAACGCAGACCCAAAGGCCTGCGTTCTTTCTGATGCCAAAGCTTTTATTGGGCCCTCAGTGGGGGTACAGGTGGGCAAAGCCCTCGCTCGTCCCCCAGCGCTGCTACTGCTTCACCGCCGTCAGCAGCTCCGCCTGGGAGAAGGGAAACATCAGCAGCCCTTCCACATCTCCGGCGATCATTCCCGGCTGGATGTAGAACACCAGGTTCCCATCCGCATCCATATAGAAATCCGTTTCGGGGCTAAAGACCGCCTCCACGTCCTTCTGGGTCAGCCCATCAAAGTAATCCCTTTGAAGGCTGGCCCGCTGTTCAACGATTATCTGCCATACCAGCTTGTACACCAGCTGGCTGGCATAGCTGGCCTGGGCGCTGAACTCATCGCCCTCCTGCTCCATGCCCATCACCTGGGACAGCTGCACCACCTGGCCCGCGTACATCCCATCCCGAGCGAAAACATTCGCCGTTAGGTTTTCGCTTTCCACATAGCCCAGAAATTGCTTTTTCGTCAAGCACACGCTTACATAGGCATCCGTCATGGCCGTGACCCGGTACAATATCTCCGTATACATTGGCGGCATGCCTGGCTCCTGCGCGTCCAGCATCTCCTGGGTCACCTCGGGCGTGCCGATCGCTTTCAGGTCCTCGCACAGGCTTTGGTAATAGGCGTTGATGGCCGCATCCGCCTCCATCTGCGCCACAAATTGTGGGTATGCATACCGAAAGGTGTAGACGGCGGTGTCAGCGCTGGTTCCTTGGGGATACAGCTGCTCCCCGGTAATGGGGGCCGCCATCTCCAGCCCTTCGGCCATGGCCCCAAGGGGAAGCAACAGGCACAGCACGAGTGCGCATATACGTTTCCCGTTCATTTGCTTCCCTCCTCCCCTTATCGCGGGCTCATTATCCTACAGATACCTCGTCCACCATGAACGTATTCTCCAGATAGGCGCAATACAGGGCGAACCTATCGGCCAGACTGGCCTGATAGGACAGCTCGGTCTGATAAATATACTTATCGGTCACCACGTAGATATCAAAGACCGAGGAGCCGTCCTCCGTGGTATAAGCCACCGTACCATAGCGGAACTCGTCATTGATCTGTGCCTTGGCGCCGGGGATCGCGTCAGCGATCACGTTCAAATAATCGTGAAGCTCGGCGTTGCTTACATTGTCCACGCGCTTGGCAAAAAAGGAAGCGCTGCCATCGGCCAGCTTGGCGGACAGGCCATCCTCGTCCTCTACCAGCAGCTCATCATCAAAAAGGCTGGGGTATTGCACGGAGAAACCTAGGCGGGTATTCACGTACTCCACCAGGATCTCGTCAAAGTAGCCCTGCATCGCCATTTCCATGTTCAGCTCCGAGCCCACGGAAAAGCCCGTCAGCCGGAAGCCATTCAGGGCCCCAGCATCCTTCTGGAAGCTATAAATGGCCCGCTCATCCAGCCACTGCACCTTGTCGTACTCCGCCTGGGACAGGCTCTGGATGGGCTGCTCCGCCCAGTACAGCTCGCCAATGATCTGAATGCCGTTCTCGCCCTCAGCGGAGTTTACCGTCTGGGGCAGGAAGCCCACAAAACCATTGATCCCTTCTCCCTGGGGGATAGGCGCAAGTGCGGGTGCCTGGGCAGCAAAGACCTTGGACAGGTATTCCGCCTGCCGCTGGGTATCGCCAAGCATATCCGCAGTAATGCCCAGGGAGGCATCGGCAGTTTGTCCCAGCTGGAAAAACGCCGTTACAAAGGCTTCGCTAAGGCTGCCATCGCTGCCGGGGACCAGCTCCGGGTTTTCCCCGCCCGCCAGGGCCGTGGCCGCCACCAGATCCATCAAGGGCTGCAGGGCAGCGAAATCAGCCGCCGTGTTTTCCTGTGCCACAGCGCCCGTAAAGCTGCACAGCAGCAGACCCAGCGCCAATACTAAAGCCGTTACCTTCTTGTTCCAGTAGGTTTTCATTCTATTTCCCTCCTATGTAATGGACGCATGACACGCTCTTAATTATCCATGTCCACCATATAACGAGTCCATCTTCCTTTTTCATCCATGGGCGGCAATATATTCCGCCGCCGAAATAGCGGCGATATTTCCCTCGCCCACGGCCTTGGCGATCTGCAGCGGCTTACCTGTGCAATCCCCCGCGGCGAACACGCCGGGCACATTGGTGTGCATGCTTCTGTCCACCGGGATGAAGCCCTCCTCGGTCTTTAGCTCCGCCAGCAGCAGGTTCAGCGGCATTGCCGCCCGGAAGATAAACACCCCGTCATAGGCATGCGCTCCCCCATCCGTCTCCAGCCGCATGCCCGCTTCCTCCCGCCGGAGGGCCATCGGCTTTTCCACGATCCGCTTCACCTTTTGTGGCAAGTCCTCAGTGGCATGCTTTTTAAGCGCGTAGTAATCAATATTTTCCACCAGTGTGGAAAGAAATTGGGATTCCTCCACCCCCTGGTGTGCCGCAGAGAGCACCGCGATGCTTTTGCCCCGGTACAGCATGCCATCGCAGGTGGCGCAATAGCTGACCCCTGCGCCGATGGCCTCTTCCTCCCCCGGCAGCAGCTTGGGCCGCGCCGCACCCATAGCCAGCACCACCGTCTTGCACTCCACCACGTCGTTTTCGATCAGCAGCATGAAGCTGTCCCCATTGGGCAGTATCTGCCTTACCAGTCCGTTTCGATTCTCTGCGCCCAGGTCGATGGCTTGCTGGGCAAAGCTGTCCAGCAGGCTTCGGCCGGATACATTCGGCAGCCCCGGATAGTTGTCTATCCGCTCCGCCCTTTGCAGCCAGCCCTTTTCTTCCTCCGGTGCGATCACCATCGCGCTGAGGCCCCGAAGCCTTGCGGTCATCGCGCAGGACCATCCCGCAGGCCCCTTGCCGATAATGGCCATGTCCAGCATACCGTCCCCCCGTTTCTTCACATCTTGTTAAAGGGGTCGTAATCATTTTGTAGTATACCAAAAAGTGCTGTGTATTTCAACCGTTTCCCCTAATTGATACAGAAAAAGCGGGCGCTTACCGCCCGCTGCTGCAAGGGGCAGAGCCCCTGCGTTTATTCCCCCATACTGCTGTAATTTCCATGATGATGGGGCGCGCCTTGGGGCTGAAAGCCCGCAAAATCGCTTTTGCCCTCTTCCTTCAGCGCGGCTAAGCGACTGACGCTTACCTCGTAGGCCATCTTATTCACCGTGGCGCCATCCGGCATCTGCTTTTGATAGGTTCGGCTCTGGAACCTGCCTACCAGCTGCACCTTATCGCCAATTTTCAGGTTCGCCGCGTACCGGGCCGTGCGTCCCCAGGTGATGCAGGGAATGTAATCGCTTTTCCCGTAGGAGCGGTTCACTGCCAGCATCAGGTCCGCGATCTCCCGGCCAAAGGGTGTGGTCCGGTAGGAGGGGGGCTTGCACAGCGCGCCCACCAGCTGCACCTGATTGGGATTTTCATCCTCCATGATGGGCAGCAGCCGCTGGGCAAAGGCCGTGATCAGCAGCCTGCCCGCTCCTTCCACCACCTTGTTATAGCTGCGCAGCTGGCCCTCCAGGGCCACCACACTGCCCGTGGTGATAGGCGCATCCATCAGCAGCCGTTCGCTAAGGGTAATGGGCAAGTAGTCCTCCGCGCCGGACAGCCGCGGTACAGACAGCGTCGTCACGTAGAATTGCTCCCCAAACAGCTCGTGTCCAAATTGAAGATTCTGGCATACCCGGCCTTGCAGATGGATGATGTTTCCGGTTTCGTCCATGTCTTTCACCTCATTGCTTTGGGATCGCAGCCTCCACCGGATGCTGTTTTCCCTGTACATCAATCGTCGTCTCACCCTTTAGTAACAGCTCACTCACCGGAATGATGCTGTATCCCAAGCCCTGGTAATGCTTCAGCACGGTGGGAAGGGCTTTTAAAATATCGTTGCTGTCGTTATGGAACAGCACGATATCCCCGTTGTCCACCCGGTAGGTACACTGCTTGATGATGTCCGCCGTGCCTCTGTCCTTCCAGTCCAGGCTATCAATGCTCCATTGCACCACCTCGTAGCCCTCGGCCCGTGTGGTCACCACAACGCGGTCGTTGTAGTCCCCATAGGGCGGCCTGAATAAAGTGGGTCGCGTCCCGGTTAGTGTCTCCACTTTGTCCGACATAATACGCAACTCATCCCGAATGGCGGCTTCCCCCAGCTTGCTCATGTGCGCGTGGGTGTCCGAATGATTGCCGATCTCATGTCCCCGGGCTATGATCTCCTTGACCAGCTCGGGATATTTATCCACCCAACCGCCCACCAGAAAAAAAGTTGTTTTCACCTGATGTGCATCCAGAATATCCAGAAGCTCCATGGTCTTGTCGCCACCCCAGGAAGCGTCAAAGCTGATAGCGATCACCTTGTCCGGTCGCTCCACGCTATAGACGGGCAGCTCCCGTTTTTTGGCCACTACGGAGACCGCCGGTTCGTTCAGCCCGGTCACGTATAGGCCGCTGATCACCATTAGGGTCAGCACAAGCCCAAACTGGGCTGCGGAGCGCTGCCGAAGCTCCGGGCGAAAGACGCGCTTGAACCGCTGGGATAGACCCTCCAGCTTCTTCCCCAGTCGCTCAGAGGTTTTGGGGGCCTTTGTCGGGGGCTGGGCCGGTGGCGGGGAGAGCGACCCCTGGGTCCTCAGTTTCAGAGGCTTATTGCTCATGGTCATTGTCACCATCCTTTACGCAGTTTATATGCATAAAGGCGCGAGGGTATGCCAAAAGCCTGTCCAATGTACAAAACCTCTCAGGATACGACAAAAAAAAGGATGCCCCAAATCATTTTTAGGACATCCCGTTGCCAGCTCCTATTCACTTTTACATCAGTCAGCCTTGGACGCGCATTCCAAGAGGCGTCATCACGCCATGTACTGTCTCACCTTTTCATACAACACCTTTACATCTATGGGCTTGATAATATGGCTGTTCATCCCTGCCGCCATGGATTTCTCCACATCCTCCTTAAAGGCGTGGGCGGTCATGGCCACAATAGGGATTTCGTTATCCATCCCGCGGATCTCCCGGGTGGCGCTGTAGCCGTCCATCTCGGGCATTTGGATGTCCATCAGGATCATGCCGTACTTGCCAGGGTTTTGCCGGAACAGCTCCACGCCCATCAGGCCGTCTGCTGCCTCGTCGATCTGCACATGGGTAGGCTCCAGCAGCGCCTGCACGATCTCCCGATTGACCGCCACATCCTCCACCAGCAGGATATGCTTGCCCTGCAATTCCAGCGGCTCATCGCCATCGCTGCGGACATGGCCTTGCTTTGGCTGCAAGGGGGCCACATCCAGCCATAGCAAGGCGGTAAAGGTGCTGCCCTTGCCCGGCGTGCTTTCCGCCGTGATATCGCCCTCCATCAGCCCGGCAATATCCTTGGCGATGGCCAGCCCTAGGCCTGTGCCGCCATAGCGGCGGACCGTGCGCTGGTCCCCTTGCTCGAAGGGGCGAAACAGCCGCTGCATCTGCTCCTCGTTTATGCCCACGCCCGGATCCTTCACAGCGATGCTCAGCTTTATCCGTTTATGCTCCTGGGCGGCCAAGGCGATGTCTACCTTGATCTCTTTCCTTTCGCCGCTGAACTTAATGGCGTTATAGATCAGATTGGTCATGATCTGGGTCAGCCGCAGGGCATCTCCGTAATAGCTGCCCGGCACGGACTTGGCCACGGAAATGGTTATGCGCTGATGCTTTTCGTTGGCCCGGACGGAAACCACATTGAACAGGTTCTCCAAGACCTCTTTCAGTTCAAAGTAGTCTCTGGCCAGCTCCAGCCGCGCCGCCTCGATCTTGGACATATCCAGCACGTTGTTGATGATATCCAGCAGCACGTCTGAGGCGCTTTTTACCTTTACAAGCGATTCCTTGGCTTTGGGGGATATGGCCTCCCGCATGGCAATATTGGTCATGCCCACAATGGCGTTAAGCGGCGTGCGGATCTCATGGCTCATATTCGCTAAAAAGGCGCTCTTGGCGGCGTTGGCGGCCTCGGCGGCCTGCAATGCCTGCACCAAATTTTCGGCGATATGCTGGCGGCTGAAGAAAGCAGCGTAAGTGCTGACAGCTAGCGTGATCAGCTGTATCTCGCCTTCCCGCCATTCGTAGTCCTCTTCACTGCGGAATATCTCCACCGCTCCAAAAAACGCTCCGTCCACATACAGGGGCATTAGCAAAATGGACTGGGCCTTTTTATCCGTTTCCAAATGGGCATGATGGACAAAATCCTCCCGTACCAAAATAGCATACGGTCTTTTTTCCACCGCCGTCCGGGGATAGAACGCCTTTGTCTTTGTATACTCCACCCCTACCTTCGGGCGGATGGCGGCCCCGGCTTCCAGATTGGCCCACTCATAATCGTTTCGTATGATATCCACTTGCTCGTCGTATAAGCAAAGCACCACCCGGTAGCAGCTCAGGAATTTGCCAATGGCCTCCAGAGACTCCAACAGCGCGGCTTCTATATCCGTGGTTGAAATAAAGCTGCGGGCTATATCTGCCATCAGTTGCTGCTGCTTGAGCTGCTCGTCGATGGCCCGTTCCGCCCGCTTGATATCGGATACGTCAAAATAGGTCCGGAAGCAAACCGTTCCCCCATCTATCCATTTGATATAGCGGGCAATACAGCTAAGCTCCTTCTTTAGATACGGCTGATAGATCTCCCAGGTAACGGCGCTTTCCGGGTCCTTATCCAGCTTTTCCTTAGCTAATTCCACACTCTCGATGTTGCAGCTGGTCAGCAGCTCCCAGTATTTCTTGCCAACGTAATCCTCTGGTACGGAAAAGGCATTCATCATTACGTCGTTCATAAAGATGACCTCGTCCGTCTCGATCTCCGCTACGTAGATCATCTGCTGCATGCTGTTAAGCAACGTCTCGGACAGCATGTTAGCCGCCTCCAGCGCATGCATGCGGTCCGAAAAGTCCACACACAGGCCCACCATCTTTATCGGCTCGCCCTGATCGTTATACACCAGCTGGGCGGAGTTTTTAAGGTAGGTCCGGGTGCCGTCTGCAAATTTCAGCAGTGCGGTGGTAGCCACTTTTTCGGTCTTTCCATCGAACTCACGCAAAAAATCGTGAAGGGCTTGGGTCTTTTCCGGCGAACCTTCCACGTCCAAAATAGGGGCTATATACTCCGACCATCCGCTCGTCGTAAAGGGCTTCATATGGCCAACGCGAAAAAGCTTGGAGAAGCTTTCATCGTATGTGATCATATACTCGCCTTCTGCGTTTTTCTCAAAAGGGATCTCCCAAAAGCCCGCATGGGCGCTTGCCATGGCGGCGCTGACGGCGGTCTGGGTCTCCTTAAGCGCTGCTAGCGCCTTGCCCTCATCGTGACGGAGCTGCACCAGCACCAGCGCGCCAAAAGCCAAAAGGGTGACCGCCAAAAGCGCCAAAAGCGCCGAGGGATTCCCCGCCATGCCTGCTCCGCTGGCCCATGCGACCCCACCTATAATGATATACGCACACACCAAAACGATGCTGATAAGCATAGTCCAAAAGGAAGACAAATTTCTTTTCATGAAGGTAATATCCCCTTTGCGCGAAGGTGATTCTGATGCAACTCATGTGCTATTAGCCATGGTCCTATACTATCAAGAAATGCCCGAAATTGCAATGCGTAATACCGCCAATCAGGCCGCCCTTCTCTTGTGCAACTATGCTCCCTTCGCTACAATAGCATTATATCAGCCCTCCCCAAAGCACCCCGCCCCCATCCCCATCCCGAAATAAACCCCTCCCCGAAATAGACCTCTGCCCTAAATAAACCGCGCCCCTAAATTGACCCCTCCCCTAAATAAACCTCAACCCTACTGAACCTGGGCGATCACCTGCCCGTCTACCTTATGACAGGCCTGATAAACCTACACGAAGGGAGACGCCATGACGTCAGAAGAATTTACCCAGCGCATCATGGAGATGCAGCCCACGCTCTACCGGGTGTCCTACAGCCTGCTCAGGCAGCCCCACGACCGGGACGATGCCGTGCAGGAGTGCATCCGCAAGGCATGGGAAAAGCAGGGCCGCCTTCGGGATGAAAGCGCCCTGAAGCCGTGGGTGACCCGCATCCTCATCAACGAATGCTATAACCTATTGCGCCGCAGCACCCGGGAGGCCCCTGCGGATAAGCTGCCCGAGCCTCCACCGCCCCCGGATGCCCACCCGGCCCTTCACGATGCCGTGCTGGCCCTGAGCGACAAGCTGCGCATCCCTGTTGTGCTGCACTATATGGAAGGCTATGAACTGACAGACATCGCCAGTTTGCTTCGGGTGCCCACCGGCACCGTCAAGACCCGGCTTTCCCGGGCCCGGAAGCTGCTGCGCGCGTTATTGGAAGAGGAGGTATGAAGCCATGACAAACCGAGATTGGGAAAATGCCTTTGGCTCCGTGCCTGCGCATTTCCAGGACACCGTCAGCCGTGAGCTTACCAAGATCAAGGAGGAAAGACCCGTGAAAAAAATGAAAAGGCTCACCGTAGTGGCCATTGCGCTACTTATCGTGCTGATCGCCGCCATTGCCTACGCCGCCGTGACCCAGTGGAATATACAAAGCTTTATGTCCCGCTGGTACGGTGCGGAGGTCACCGAGGAAGGCCAGCAGACCCTGCAGACCCTCAGCGGCTATACCGCCGAAACGGAGGAAGTAACCGTCACCATCCGCCAGGCCCTGTGTGACGGCGAAAACGTAAGCGTGCTTATTGCGGTAACCCCTAAACATCCGGACAAGGTATTGCTTTTGGGCTTTGACACCTTCCCGGAGGATGCCCTGTGCAACCTGGGCCTGCCAGAATATGACAGCGACTTTACCCCCATCAACGAAAGCACTCTGGCCCAGGGCAAGGTCCTTATGGCCGTAGAATGCACCCTTTTCTACGGGGATGAAATGCCCGACCAAAACGGCCATTATGCCATGGAGGCCGATGGCACTCAGGTCTTCTTGCAACGTTTCTCCCTCCCCACTGTGCCTGACGCAGAGGCCATCGAGCTTCGTTGCTTGTCCACCCATTGGGTCCGAGAGGGCAACCCCGAGGCTTACGCGTTCCGCACCTGCGATATCGTTTTCCCTGTCAGGGTAGAGCGCTCCGGCGACGGGGCGGCGGCCATCCAGTGGCCCGAGTGTCGGTGATGGTATCCAGGCACAGCGTAACGGAATCAGCCCGAACCCGCGCTCCTGGCTTTTTCCCGCCGCAAAAAACCCTCCGTCATTTGACAGAGGGTTAGACCGAAACAGCAAAACCTCCGCTTTCGCGGAGGCTTTGCTGTCTTTACCATAGAGGGTAAAAGGTGGAGGTGCCACCCGGATTTGAACCGGGGTAGAAAGGTTTTGCAGACCTTCGCCTTACCACTTGGCTATGGCACCGGGTGTGGAGCGGTAGACGAGATTCGAACTCGCGACATCCACCTTGGCAAGGTGGCACTCTACCACTGAGCTACGACCGCACACATGGTGCCTTGGGGCGGAATCGAACCACCGACACGTAGATTTTCAGTCTACTGCTCTACCGACTGAGCTACCAAGGCATGAAATGGCGACCCGGAAGGGGCTCGAACCCTCGACCTCCAGCGTGACAGGCTGGCATTCTAACCAACTGAACTACCGGGCCATGGAATGGTGGGAACAACAGGGCTCGAACCTGTGACCCTCTGCTTGTAAGGCAGATGCTCTCCCAACTGAGCTATGCTCCCTTCCAGCATCCCGCTTTCGCGGCGACGTGTTATATCATAGCGTTTTTCATTCCGTTTGTCAATATGAAAAACCACAAATTTCAAATATTTCCCACGTTTTTTTATCGGCCCTGCTTCCCGGCCCACAAAACCATGGCAGCGTCCCATATTTCCTGCGCTACCTGGGCCTTGCTCAGCTTAGGCAGGGGCCGCTTTGCCCCTTGGGTGATCAGGGTGACGATGTTGGTATCCACCCCGAAGCCCGCGCCTTCCTGGGTCACGTCGTTAGCCACGATCATGTCCAAATTCTTCTTATGCAGCTTCCCTTCAGCATTGGCAATGGCGTTTTGGGTCTCCGCCGCAAAGCCCACCAGCACCTGCCTTGCGCCCTTGCGCTCCCCCACGGCCTTGGCCACGTCCGGGTTCTCGGCCATTTCCAGGATCAGGGGCTGGCCAGCCTGTTTTTTCAGCTTCTGGCTGGAGGGCGCAGCAAAGCGGTAGTCCGCCGGGGCCGCCGCCTGGACGATGATATCCTGACCCTCGCAATGGGCCAGCATGGCCCCGTAAAGGTCCGCCGTGGACAAGACCGGGCATACCTCCACCCCTTGGGGCGGCGCCAGGGCTACAGGCCCTGTTACGAGCAGCACCTTCGCGCCCCGCTTTTGGGCCTCTGCCGCCAGGGCGTAGCCCATCTTCCCGGAAGAATCATTGGTCAGGTAGCGCACGGGGTCCAGCCGCTCCACGGTAGGCCCTGCGGTGACCAGCACCTGCAGGCCCTCCATGTCCCGCTTGGGGCATAGGATTGCCACGGCCGCCTCCACAATGGCCTCTGGCTGGCTCATACGGCCTGCGCCGGTATCTCCGCAGGCCAGCAGCCCGCTGTCCGGCCCTATGGTCTTTACGCCCCGCTTCAGTAGCACCTGCAGGTTCTCCTGGGTAATCTCCGCCTCCCACATCCCCGTGTTCATGGCCGGAGCCAGCAATATGGGGGCCCGGGTGGCCAAAAGCGTGGTAGTCAGCATATCGTCGGCAATGCCATGGCACAGCTTGGCCATCAGGTTGGCCGTAGCTGGCGCCACCAGCCCTAGATCCGCCTTTTTCGCCAGGGCCACGTGCTCCACCTCCCAGCGCTCAGGCCGGGCGAAGGTGTCCACCGTCACAGGGCGATTTGAAAGGGTCTCAAACGTCAACGGGGTCACAAATTCTGTGGCGTTCTTCGTCATCACCACGTCCACGTTGGCCCCTAGCTTTTTAAGGCGCGACACGACCTCAACGGCCTTGTAGGCCGCGATGCCGCCCGTTACGCCCAGCACGACGTTCTTACCCTTTAGCATATTAGTTATTCTCCAATTCCGGGTCCCGGTTGTAGGTCAAAAGCCCGCGGTTGATCTCGTCCACGGCCACCATCAGGGGCTTCATTTCCTTAGGGTCAATGAGAGGCTGTGCGCCGCCCACCAGCTGCCGTGCCCGCTTGCTGGCTTCCACCACCAGGGTGTACCGGCAGTCCACTTTTTCGCTGAGTTCCACAATGTTAGGGTTTACGATCGCCATAATAAGGTCCTCCTTTTACTTCGCCCACCCCACAGCTTCGCTGTGTCGTGGGTACGCGCTTCATTCCGCTTCGCGGAATTTCCGGCGCTAGTCGGGCTTGCGCCCTTCCTCGTTTTCGCCCACCCCACAGCTTCGCTGTGTCGTGGGTACGCGCTTCATTCCGCTTCGCGGAATTTCGGGCGCTAGTCGGGCTTGCGCCCTTCCTCAGTCCTCCAAGATAGTAGGGAAAAACCGGATGGTCCGCTGCTTTTCGGCGTTCACGATGTGCTGCAGCTGTACAAAGGCCAGCTCCAGGTCATCGTTGATTACAGCGTATTGATATCGACCCACGTTTTTGACCTCGCCCCGGGCGTTGTTCAGCCGGCGCTCGATCTCGACGGGATCGTCCGTGTTTCGGGTGTGCAGCCTCACGCGCAGGGCGTTGAAGCTGGGCGGTAGGATGAATACGCTCACATAGTCCTCCACCTTTTCCATCACGCTGATGGCCCCCTGGGGATCAATGTCCAGCAGCACGTTCATGCCGTCTGCCAAAAGGTCCCGAACCTGCTTTTTCAGCGTGCCGTAGCGGTTCCCATGCACCGTGGCGTGTTCCAGAAATTCATCCGCGGCCAGAAGCCTGTCATACTCCGCCTCATCCACAAACGTGTAGTGGATGCCGTCCACTTCCCCGACCCGCGGGGCTCTGGTGGTCACGCTGCAGGAAAAGCGGATGCTGGGGTCACTGTCCATCAGCTTTTTCACCAGCGTTCCCTTTCCCGTGCCCGATGGACCGGAAATGATCAGAAGCATACCTGTCCGCTTGATTTCTACCGCCATGTCAGACCTCCCTTTCCTCGGCCACGATATCCCGGCTGTTCACACGTCCGGATACGGTCTCCGGCTGTATGGCCGATAGGACCACGTGGTCGCTGTCCGTTAAGATCACTGCGCGGGTACGCCTGCCTTGGGTGGCGTCCACCACGCGCTTTTGCTCCCTGGCTTCCTGCACCAGGCGCTTCACCGGGGCGCTGTCCGGGCTGACGATAGCGACGATACGCTCTGCCGCCACCATGTTGCCAAACCCAATATTGATAAGCTTCATGGCTGTCCTCCCTTATATCATGAATACCTGCATCGCCGCTTGCGATCCATGTCCAAGGCGACTTATACCACGTTTTGCACCTGCTCCCGCAGCTTTTCGATCACGCATTTCGCGTCCACCACGCACCCGGCGATCTGGGCATCCGAGGCCTTGGAACCGATGGTGTTGATCTCCCGGTTCATCTCCTGCAAAAGGAAATCCAGCTTGCGGCCGATCTCCCCCTGGCCCTCAACCCCGTCCTTAAACTGGGCCATGTGGCTTTCAAGGCGGCTGAGCTCCTCGTCAATGGCGGCTCTATCGGCCATGATGGCCACTTCCTGGGCCACCCGCTGCGGGTCCGCGAAGTCTCCGTTCCATTCCGCCAGTCTGGCTTCCAGCCGCTGTCGGTAGTTTTCCGGCACCTGGGGGGCCTTCTCCAAAATGGTCTCCCGAAGGGCTTTCAGCTGCTCCAGGTTGGACAGCAGGTCCCGCTCCAGGGCCTCGCCCTCCACGCCCCGCATAGCCATCAGCGCCTCAGCAGCCCCATCAAAGGCCTCTAGGCCCAGCTCCGTCACGGCCTGGATGTCCTCCTGGCCCTGGGTCACGGTCAAGGCCCCGCACAGGGAGATGACCTCCGCCACGCTGGCCTTTTTCATCTCTTTGCCCATGGCCTTGTCGCAGGCCTTCGCGCAGGCTTCCACCAGCGCATAGTCCATCTGCACGGTCTTGGCGTCCTGCCGGGTATTTTGGTACGTCACAAATACGTCTATATGCCCCCGGCCCAGCCCGCTCTCCTGGATGCGCCTTCGCAGCACATCCTCGAGAAAAAGCAGCGTTTTGGGCAGCCGAAAGGAAATATCCAAAAAGCGGTGGTTGACGGTCTTCAGCTCCATCAAAAGCTCCCGGCCATCCTGCGCGATCAGGCAGCGTCCATATCCCGTCATGCTTTGCATAGCGCCTGCGCCTCCCTTCCCGGTCCTATCCAGCGCCCCTGGTCCTATCCAGACTGCGGAGCACATCCAGCGCCCAGGGCAACTGTTTAACCTTTATTATACCATTATAGGAACAATTTGAAAAGCCCTATGTCAAAAAGGGGCGGGAAGCTGGTCGTTCCGCCAGCTTCCCGCCCCTTTGAATGCAATGGTATTAGGTTTCCTCCTCCTGGGCTGCCGCCTGCCCCGCGCCCAGCTTCCCGCCTACAAAGCCGGTCAAAAGCGCTTTCAAATCAATGCCCATGCCCTCGGTAAAGCCGGAGGCGATCTGGTTGGTGGAGGTCACGATATCCTGCACCAGCTTGGCGCTATTGCCCTCGCCGAACATGGTGATCTTATCCACCCGGCTCAGGGGCTCCGCCACGTTCTTGGCGATCTCAGGCAGGGCCGCGAAGTACATTTCCAGCACTGCCGCTTCCCCATACTTGCGCATGGCCTCGGCCTTCTTGTCGATACCCTCAGCCTCTGCCAGGGCCTTGGCTTGGATGGCCTCGGCCTCCGCCATACCCACCAGCCGGATACCCTCGGCCTCCTGTTCCCGGGCAAAGCGGTTCGCTTCCGCTTTCAGCTTCAGGCTTTCCGCCTCTCGCTTGGCATCCACCAGCTCCGCCTCGGCCTGCTTTTGCCGCTCAAATAGCTCGGCCTCTGCCTGCTTTTGCCTTTCAAACAGCTCCGCCTCCGCCTTTTTCTTAACCGTGGCCTCAAGCGTCCGCTCGGTCACCTCTACCTCCTGGGTCTTGAGCAGCACTTCCCGCTCCTGCCGGGCGATGTTGGCATCCACAGTCTTGATCTCGATGGTCTTGCGCTGCTCCTCCTGCTGGATGCCGTACGCCGCGTCCGCGTCGGCCCGCTTGATATCTGCCAGGGTCCTAAGCTCGGCTTCCTTCATCAGCAGGTCGTTATTACGAATGGCGATCTGCGTATCCGCGTCGATCCGGGCATCATTGGCCTCTTTGCTGGCCTGGGCCTGAGCCTTGGCGATCTCCTTGTCCGCCTCCGCCTTGGCGATAGCAGCTTTTTTCTTGATCTGGCTGATGTTGTCGATACCCAGGTCGTTGATCACGCCATTCTGGTCAGAGAAGCTCTGCACGTTAAAGCTGACGATCTCCAGGCCCATGCGCTGCAGGTCCGGTACAGCGTTTTCCTGCACCTTTTCGGCAAAGGTCTTGCGGTTGGTGACCATCTCTTCCAGGCGCATCTGGCCGATGATCTCGCGCATATTGCCTTCCAGCACGTCCTGCACCTGGGCGATGATATAATCTTCCTTTTGGTTCAGGAAGTTCTGGGCCGCCACAGACACCATTTTCTTTTCCGTGCCGATCTTCAGCTTTACCGCCGCATCCACGGTGATGTTGATATACTCCGCGGTGGGCACGTAGGAATTGGTCTTTACGTCCACGGACATCATCTTCAGGTTCAGCCTATCCAGCCGCTCCAGGAACGGAATGCGGATGCCCGCCCGGCCGATGATGACCCGCCTGCGCAGACCGGAGATCACGAACGCCTGGTCCGGCGGCGCCTTCACATAGCCTGTAATACAAACGATCAAAAATAGTACGCCCGCAACGATCCCAACAACAGCCCAGGATAAGGTAGGCAATGAAAACGGCATATTTTTTCTCCTTTAGCGTGTTAAACGACATAGCCCGATAGATGCTATGGTTTCATAAATGATATGATTCGACAAAGGAGCCCTATTCTCCTTTCCCGCCTCTGTGCGGCCGCGCCAGGGTAAGGGAGATAGGGGCATCCTCAGGTCATCGCTTCTGATTGCTCAAAAACGTTTCAGCAGGCTTCCGTATCAATCTGTAATAGGTCAATTTTTCTTTTGCCTATTTTGCCTGTCATACCATTATCAATAAATAAAGAAAAGAAGGGTGCCTCAATACACGCTGAGACACCCTCTCGTTCCATAGGCTCCGCTTATTTCCCTTCCCCGTTCTTGTGTGCTGTTTCGCAGTACAGGCAGCGGTACACCTGCTTTTCAGTGTCTGCCAGAACGAAGATCTGGTCTACCTCCTGCTCCACCTGGGTGATGCAGCGGGGGTTTTTGCAGCGGATCACGTTCACCACCCGCTTGGGCAGCTCCAGGCGCTTCTTCTCTATCCGCTTGCCGCCCCGGATCACGTTCACGGTGATACCGGGGTCAATATACCCCAGCATTTCCAAGTCCAGAGGAATTTCCTCATCTATCTTGATGATGTCCTTCTTTCCCATACGGCCGGATTTCACATTCTTGATGATAGCCACGGAGCAATCCAGGCTGCCCAGGCCCAGGTAGCGGTATATCTCCATGCTGCGCCCTGCCTGGATATGGTCGATCACGTAGCCATTTTGGATGCTGTCTATATTCATGCTTCCACCTCCAGCAGCTTCATCATCAGCGCCATCCGCATGATCTTGCCGTAGAACACCTGCTTGAAGTAGCAGGCCCTGGGGTCGTCGTCCACCCCGCGGCTGATCTCGTTCACCCGGGGCAGGGGATGCATCACGCACAGGTCGGGCCGTGCCTTTTGCAGCTTCTCCGTATCCAGGATATAGCTATCCTTGAGGCGGACATAGTCCGCCTCGTTAAAGAAGCGTTCTCTTTGTACCCGGGTCATGTATAGGATATCCAGGGTGCCTATCACATCCTCCAGCTTTTCCACCTCGGTAAAGGGGATGCCCTTTTGGCGCATGCTTTCCCGAAGATAATCGGGGATGCGCAGCTCCTGGGGGGAGATGAGCACGAAGCGGATGGACTTATATCGCGCCATGGCGTTCATCAGGCTGTGCACGGTGCGGCCAAACTGCAGGTCCCCGCACAGGCCCACCACCAGCTGGTGCAGCCGGCCCTTTTCCCGGCGGATGGTCAAAAGGTCCGCCAGGGTCTGAGTGGGATGGTTATGGCCGCCGTCCCCGGCGTTTACGATGGGCACGGGAGATACCTGAGCCGCCACGGTAGGCGCGCCCTCCTTGGGATGGCGCATGGCGATGATATCCGCGTAGCAGCCTACGGTGCGCACGGTGTCCGCCACGCTTTCGCCCTTGGCCGCGCTGGAGGAATCCGCCGAGGAAAAGCCCAGCACGTTTCCGCCCAGCTCCATCATGGCCGCCTCAAAGGACAGGCGGGTGCGGGTGGAGGCCTCGTAAAAAAGCGTCGCCAGCTTCTTACCGTCCATTACATGGGCGTACTTTTTCGGGTCGGCGATGATATCGTCCGCCCGGTCCAGCAGCCCGTTGATCTCTTCCACGGAAAGGTCTACCACGTCCAGCAAATGCTGCATATCCCGTTCCCCTTTCGTATTAGGTGTTACGCTTATCTTGCCCGTTGATCTTGTCCATCCAGCTGGCATCGCTGGGATTGTTGCGGAACTGGATAAGTCCCTCCACCTGCTGGGGCTTCACGTAGCCGGTGTCCGCCGCCACCTGGGCTAACACGTCGAAGTTAGACAGGCTCACGTTTTTAACGTTTGCCGCTGCCAAGCGGTCAAGGCCCTTTTGCATGCCGTAGGTGAAGATCGAGGCAATGCCCAGCACCTCTGCGCCGGCCTCCCGCAGCACCTCTACCACCTCGATAACGCTGCCGCCGGTGGAGATCAGGTCCTCTACCACTACTACCTTCTGTCCCTTTTCCAGCTTGCCCTCGATCTGGTTGGTGCGGCCATGGTCCTTCGCGCCGGAGCGCACATAGCCCATGGGCAGGTCCATCATGTGGGCCACGATGGCCGCATGGGCGATGCCCGCAGTGCTGGTGCCCATCAGCACCTCACAATCCGGGTATTCCTTTTTTATAACTGCCATCAGGCCTTCCTCTACCTGGGTGCGCACCTTGGGGGCGGTAAGGGTGAGGCGGTTGTCGCAGTAGATGGGGCTCTTGATGCCGCTGGCCCAGGTAAAGGGCTCCTGGGGGCGCAGAAAAACGGCGCCGATGGAAAGCAGGGCTTTTGCGATTTCTTGTTGCATAAGTGCATTCTCCTTTATATTTTTAACTTTACAAATAGGCTATCAGGAATAGCTAAAGGTGGGTCCAGGGCTTTAGCCCTGGCGGGGATGCAAGGGGCAGCGCCCCTTGCCTTGCTTAGCCCAAAAACTCCGTTACGCAGCGCCGGTACATGGCCACCGGGTCCGCAGCCTGGGTGATGGGCCGGCCCACCACGATGAAGTCGCTGCCGCCATTGCGGGCCTTTTCCGGTGTCATCACCCGCGCCTGGTCGTCGGCGGCAGAGTCCGCAAAGCGGATGCCAGGGGTAACGGTCTTAAAGGCGTCCCCGCAGCTGTCCTTGACGAGGCGGGCCTCCAAGGGGGAGCACACCACGCCATCCAGCCCTGCTTCCTTGGCGTTTTTAGCATACTGGGCCACGGTCTCAGGCATGGTGGCGCTAATGAGCAGCTCCTTTTGCATCCGTTCCTCGCTGGTGGAGGTAAGCTGGGTCACCGCCAGCAGCATGGGCCGGGTGCCATCCTCCCGGGTAAGCCCTTCAATGGCCGCCTTCATCATGTCGATGGTGCCAGCGGCGTGGAGGTTGGTCATATCCACGTCCAGCTTGGATAGGGAGCGCATGGCGCTTTTTACGGTGTTGGGAATGTCGTGGAGCTTCAGGTCCAGGAATATCTTGTGGCCTCTTCTTTTGATCTCCTTAACGATCTGCGGCCCCTCCGCATAGAACAGCTCCATGCCGATCTTCACAAAGGGCTTCTCCTCCTGAAACTTGTCCAAAAAGTCGTATACCGCCTGGGCCGTGGGGAAATCCAGCGCAATGATCACATCACCATTCATTTCCATGCACCTCCGATAATATCATTCAGGTCCTTCACGCCATACTTTGCCATGACAGCGGGAAGCTCGTCCACTATTTTTTCGCAGGCGTAGGGGTCCACCAGGTTTTGCGCCCCTACCTGCACGGCGGTAGCTCCCGCCAGCATCATTTCCAGCACGTCGTCTGCGGTGGCTACGCCGCCCATGCCGATGACCGGGATGCTCACCGCCCTTGCCACCTGATAGACCATCCTAAGGGCCACCGGAAAGATGGCCGGGCCGGAGAAGCCGCCCATGGTGTTGGCGATGATAGGCTTCTTTGTTTTCAGGCTGATGCGCATGCCCAGCAGCGTATTGATCAGGCTCAGGCCGTCGGCCCCTGCATCCTCGCAGGCCTTGGCCACTTCTGTGATGTCCGTCACATTAGGGCTGAGCTTGATGTAGATGGGCTTTTGGGTCACGGCCTTTACGGCCCTGGTCACCTCTGCCGCAGCCTCTGGACTGGTGCCAAAGGCCATGCCGCCGCCGTGCACGTTGGGGCAGGAGATGTTCACCTCAATGATGCCCACTTGCTCCTGGCTGTCCATCAGGCGGCAGCACTCCACGTATTCCTCTACCCCAAAGCCGCTGATGTTGGCGATCACCTTCTTGTGAAAGAAGGCAGCCATTTCAGGCAGCTCATGCTCGATCACATGGTGCACGCCGGGGTTTTGCAAGCCTACGGCGTTGATCATCCCGCGCTCACACTCGGCTATGCGGGGGGTGGGATTGCCAAAGCGAGGCTGAAGGGTGGTCCCCTTAAAGGAGAAGGTCCCCAGCTTGTTGATATCGTAAAATTCGTTCATTTCCTTGCCAAAGCCGAAGGTGCCGCTGGCAGGGATCACGGGGTTGTCCAGCGTCCAGCCGGAGAGGGTCACAGCCGTCTTTACCATATGATCTCCTCCCCTCTTAGCACCGGGCCATCCTTACAGATGCGCTTGGAGCCGTACTTGGTCTGGCAGGAGCAGCCCATGCACACCCCAAAGCCGCAGGCCATCCGCTCTTCAAAGCTGTACTGGCCCTTCACCCCCGCCGTCAGGCTGAGGGTATGCACGGCCTTTAGCATCGGCTCCGGGCCGCAGGTGAACACGTAGTCGTATTTCCCCGCTACCTCCCGCATGCCGTCCGTCACAAAGCCTTCCACGCCCTTGGAGCCGTCCAGGGTGCAGATGAGCGTTTTCACGCCCAGCTCCTGGAACTCCTTTTCCAGAAAAACTTCGCTTTCCGTATTAAAGCCTAAAATAACGGTGGGCTGCTTTTCGATAGCCAGCAGCCTTTTGCATAGGCCGTACAGGGGCGGCGCGCCTACTCCGCCGCCTACCAGCAGCGGCGCCTGGCACACCCGCGTATCCTCCAGCTCGTCCGCGTCATAGCCATTGCCAAGGCCCGTCAAAAGGTCCGTCTCCTGCCCTGGCTGCCAGGTGGCCATAGCCTCCGTGCCCTGGCCTACCACCTTGTAGATGAGGTCCAGCGTGCCCTTTTCCATAGGCCGCCAGTCGCACACGGAGATAGGCCGCCGAAGGTAGAACCCCGGCACGGTCACCTGCACGAATTGCCCGGGCTTTGTGATATTTCGCGTATCTCCCAAAAGCCGCATCCGGTACACGGAGGGGGCTATGGGGTAGTTACTGTCCACAATAAACTGCATGGGGTCGCTCCTTTTTTACAACTTTGCTGCAAGCATCGGTGGCTATCGCAGCCATCCTCTACACCGGGCATGCTATGGCCTGTGGCCGTCACTCGCTGTCGATGGTGGATATGCACAGCGTGATCTCCTCCAGCACGTCCAGCAGCACCCGCACGGTGTCCAGGGCGGTAAACATGGTGACGTTGTTTTCCACGGCGCAGCGACGAATTTTCGCGCCGTCCCCGTCCTGGCCCACGTGGTTTAGATCGCGCGTGTTGACGACATAGTTCACGTGGCCCTGGCGAAGGGAGTCCAGTATCTCCTCGCTGCCCTCGCTGAGCTTGCGGCGAATGCGCGTGCGGATGCCGTTGTTTTTGAGGAACTCCGCAGTGCCCTGGGTGGCCTCGATATTGAAGCCCAGGTCATAGAACCGGCGGATCAGGGGCAGGGCCTCGTCCTTGTCGTGGCTGGCGATGGTCACCAAGATCGTGCCGTAGTTAGCCACCTTCATGCCGGAGGACTGAAGGGCCTTGTACAGGGCCCGGGTAAAGGTCTTGTCATAGCCGATGGCCTCGCCGGTGGATTTCATCTCCGGGCTTAAGTACGCATCCATGCCCCGAAGCTTGCTAAAGCTAAAGGCGGGGGCCTTCACGTACCACTTTTTCTTTTCCTGGGCTACCACCTCGGTAACCCCCTGGGAGCGGAGGCTTTGCCCCAGCATCACCCGGGTAGCGATGTCCGCCAGCGGCACCCCGGTGGCCTTGCTCAGAAACGGCACCGTCCGGGAGGACCTTGGGTTCACCTCGATTACGGACACGTTGTCGTCCTTATCCACGATGAACTGGATGTTGAACAGCCCCAGTATGCCGATGCCCAGACCCAGGCGCACCGTGTAGTCCAATATGGTCTGCTTGGCCTTCTCGCTGATGGAGAAGGTGGGGTACACGCTGATAGAGTCGCCGCTGTGCACGCCGGTCCGCTCCACGTGCTCCATAATGCCGGGAACGAACACGTTCTCTCCGTCGCATACTGCGTCGGTCTCCAGCTCCTTGCCCGTGATGTACTTATCCACCAGCACTGGCTGATCCTTATCCAGGGCCACGGCGTTTTTCAGGTAGTGGCGGAGGGTCTCCTCGTTAGGCACGATCTGCATAGCCCGGCCCCCCAGCACGTAGCTGGGCCGCACCAGCACCGGATAGCCGATGCGCTTTGCTACCCGCACGCCCGCCTCGATGTCCGTTACCGCCTCGCCAATGGGCTGAGGAATGCGCAGCTCGGTCATGATCTTTTCAAAGGCATCCCGGTTTTCCGCCCTGCGGATGGCCTCCACGTCCGTGCCGATGATGGGCACTCCCATCTGGCTCAGGCTGTCCGCCAGGTTGATGGCGGTCTGGCCGCCCAGGCTCACCACTACGCCCTGGGGGTTTTCCAGGGTCACGATGTTCATCACGTCCTCCACCGTCAGCGGCTCAAAGTACAGCTTGTCGCTGGTGGTGTAGTCGGTGGATACGGTCTCCGGGTTGTTATTGATGATGATGGCCTCGTAGCCTGCGTCCCGGATGGTCCAGATGGCGTGGACGGTGGAGTAGTCAAACTCCACGCCCTGGCCAATACGGATGGGGCCGGAGCCCAGCACGATGATCTTCTTTTTATCGGAAATGATGGACTCGTTCTCGTCCTCGTAGGTGGAGTAGAAGTAGGGCACGTAGCTTTCAAACTCGCTGGCGCAGGTGTCGATCATCTTGTATACAGGCAGAATGCCTTTTTCCTTGCGGAGCTTAAATACTTCCTTGTCCGTCAAGGCCCAGCGCTGGCCCAGCCACTTATCGCTGATGCCCATGCGCTTGGCGGCCTTCAGGGTGGCTATATCCTTGGGATTGCTATCTATGACCGTTTCAAAGTCCACGATGTTCTTGATCTTTTCAAGGAACAGCATGTCGATGCGGCATTGGTAGTAGATGCGGCCCAGATCAATGCCGTTTCGGATCAGCTGGGCGATGGCAAAGAGCCGGTCATCCGTTCCTTCCTTAACATAGGCCAGAAGCGCCTCGTCCTCCATATCGTCGAACCGGGGGCTGTAGATGTGGCATGCGCCGACCTCCAGGGAGCGCACCGCCTTAAGCAGGCTTTCCTCGATGGTCCGGCCAATGCTCATTACCTCGCCGGTGGCCTTCATCTGGGTCGACAGCTTGTTGGACGCTCCCTCCAGCTTGTCAAAGGGGAACCGGGCGATCTTGCTGACCACGTAGTCCAAGGCCGGCTCGAAGCAGGCCGGGGTATTGGCCAGGGAGATCTCCTCCAGGTGCATCCCCACCGCCACCTTGGCGGAGACCCTTGCAATGGGATATCCGCTGGCCTTGCTGGCCAGGGCGGAGGACCGGGACACCCGGGGGTTCACCTCGATGAGGTAGTATTGGAAGCTGTAGGGGTCCAGGGCAAACTGCACGTTGCAACCGCCCTCGATCTTCAGCGCCCTTATTATTTTGAGGGCGCTGTCCCGAAGGAGCTGATATTCCTTATTGGTCAAGGTCTGGCTGGGGCACAGCACGATGCTGTCGCCGGTGTGCACACCTACGGGGTCAATGTTTTCCATATTGCAGATGGCGATAGCGGTGTCGTTTCGGTCCCGCATCACCTCGTACTCGATCTCTTTGTATCCCTTGATGCTCTTTTCCACCAGCACCTGATGCACCGGGGACAGCTTGAGGGCGTTCTTCATCATGGGGATGAACTCTTCCTCGGTGTCTGCAAAGCCGCCGCCGGTTCCCCCCAGGGTAAAGGCAGGGCGCAGCACCACCGGATAGCCGATCTCCTTGGCGGCGGCTAGGCCCTCCTCCAGGCTCACGGCGATCACCGAGGGCAGCACCGGCTCGCCCAGGCCAATGCACAGCTCCTTAAACTTCTCCCGGTCCTCCGCCATCTCGATGGAGGCAAAGCTGGTGCCCAAAATTTCCACCTGGCATTCCTGCAAAATGCCCTTTGTGTGTAGCTGCATGGCCAGGTTCAGGCCCGTCTGGCCGCCTAGCCCCGGCAGGATGGCATCCGGCCGCTCGTAGCGGAGTATCTTCGCTACGTATTCCAGGGTCAAGGGCTCCATATATACCTTGTCGGCGATGTTCACATCCGTCATGATGGTGGCGGGGTTGCTGTTCACCAATATGACCTCGTAGCCTTCCTCCCGAAGGGCCAGACAGGCCTGGGTCCCGGCGTAGTCAAACTCCGCCGCCTGCCCGATGACGATAGGGCCGGAGCCGATAACGAGTATCCGTTGAATATCTGTACGCTTTGGCATTGTCAGGCCCTCCCTTCCATCATATCGGTAAACCGCCCGAAGAGGTACGCGCTGTCCTGGGGACCAGGGGCGCTTTCCGGGTGGTATTGGCAGGTGAATATCTTTTCCTTCACGCTTTCCACGCCCTCGGAGGTGTTGTCCAGAACGTTTACGTGCGTCAGCGTCAGCCCAGTGCCTTTCAGGCTCTCCGCGTCTATGGCGTAGCCGTGGTTCTGGCTGGTGATCTCGATCTTGCCTGTTTGCAGGTTTTTTACCGGGTGGTTGCCGCCCCGGTGGCCGAACTTCATCTTGAAGGACTTGGCTCCGCAGGCCAGGGAGATCAGCTGATGCCCCAGGCAGATGCCGAACATGGGCAGCTGCCCCCGCAGCTTTTTAAGCTGGGCGATGATCTCCGGCACGTCGGCAGGGTCCCCGGGGCCGTTGGATACGAACAACCCGTCGGGCTTGAAGCTCATGATGGTTTCGGCGGGGGTATCGTAAGGCACCACGATAACGTTGCAGCCGTATTCCTTTAGCTTGCGGATGATGTTCAGCTTGATGCCGCAGTCGATGGCCACCACGTTAAAACGGGGGTTAGGGGTACGGGCGTACCAAATTTTCTTGCAGCTTACCCGCTTCACGCAGTCCCTGGGCAGCTCGTAGGCCTTTATACGTTTCATGGCCTCCTCCACCGGGGTATCCACGCCGCAGATAATCCCTCGCTGGGCACCCTCGCCCCTGATCATGCGGCCTATGCGGCGGGTGTCCACCCCCTGGATGCCGGGGATGCCGTTTTCCTCTAATATCTCGCCAAGGGTCTTGGTATAGCGGAAGTTGCTGGGAGAATCGTTATATTCCCTCACCACCATGGCGCCCATGGAGGGAATGCGCGTCTCGTAGTCCTCGTCGGTAATGCCATAGTTGCCGATGAGGGGATAGGTCATCACCACCATTTGCCGGTTATAGCTGGGGTCGGAGACCACCTCCTGATACCCTACCATGGCGGTGTTGAATACCATTTCGCACACGGCTTCCTTCTCCGCGCCAAAGCCCGTGCCCAGGAACACCGTTCCGTTCTCCATCACCAGCTTGCGGTTCACTTCCGTTGCCATACCACTTCGCCTCCTACCATCGTCATATCGCATCTGCCCCAGGCTTCCATGCCTTCAAAGGGGGTGGCCCGGCCCATGGATGCAAAGCTGTCCGGGTCTATGGTCTCTTTCGCTTCCAGATCGAACACCGCCAGGTCTGCGGGCTGCCCCGGCGCAAGGCTCACCTCAGGCAGGCGGAACCGCCTGCGGGGCGCGTCCGTCATGGCCTCCAGCAGCCGTTCCAAGGAGCATAGCCCTGGCTTCACCAGCCCGGTATAGAGGACCGGGAAGGCGCATTCCAGCCCCACGATGCCCATAGCGCTGCCTTGAAGCCCTCGGCTCTTTTCCTCCGGCGAGTGGGGGGCGTGGTCGGTGGCGATGATATCTATCGTGCCGTCCGCAAGCCCCTCCCGAAGGGCCTCCCTGTCGCTTATATCCCTGATAGGCGGGTTCATCTTGAAACGGCCGTCCTCCTTAAGGTCTCCGTCATGAAGCAGCAGGTAATGAGGGGCGGTCTCGCAGCTTACGTCCAGGCCCTCTTTTTTGGCCCGTCTTATCAGGGCCACGGTCTCCTTGGCGCTTACGTGGCATACGTGGTAGCGGCAGCCGGTCTCCTGCACTAGCCTCAGGTCCCGCTGCACCTGCCTCCATTCGCTTTCGCTGCCAATGCCCTTGTGGCCGTGGGCCTTGGCGTAGGTCCCATCGTGGATATAGCCGCCTTTAAGCAGCGCGTTATCCTCGCAGTGGGCCACCACCATGCCGTCTATAGCCCGAATGCGCTTCATAGCCTCCCTCATGGTCTCCTCTGTCTGTATCCCCCGGCCATCGTCGGAATAGGCGATCACGTAGGGCCTTAGGGCCTCGTAGTCCGCAAGCTCGCCTTCTCCCCTTTGCCCCAGGGTCAGCGTGCCGTAGGGGTATACCCGCACCTTTGCATCCTTTTCGATCAGCGCCTTTTGCACTTTCACGTGCTCTACCGTGTCCGGGGCCGGGTCCAGGTTGGGCATGGCGCAAAGGGCGGTATAGCCGCCCCGGGCCGCCGCCTCGGTGCCGGTCGCCATTCTCTCTTTATATGAAAAACCCGGCTCCCGAAGATGTACATGAACATCAACAAGACCCGGTGTCAATAACTTACCTGCTAAAGAGAAAACAGAAATCCCGTCCGCTTCATTTAACAATGAAAAAGGAATGAGCCCGCCTTGAGCCAGCAACCTCTCGCCCGCCCTCAGCTTACCTTTTGTATATACTGTTGCTTCTTTTAGTAAGTATTGCAAGCCATTTTCTCCTTCCGCTCACGCAGCAGGTTTCTCTATACTCAACTATGTATTGTGCCCGAGAACCTATAGATTGTCAATAGCTAATTTTGCATTTCCAGGGTTTTCCCCCCAGCACTCTTCCCAGGGTTTTTCTCTACCGCATCGGCCCTGGCTGGTCAAATACCCAAAAATGCTTTATAATACGATTTTAGTGCCCTGTGCCTATCACATTTGAGAATTCGAGGCGATCCTTCGTATGTCCCCCATGCCCTCCGCCCTTCGCCGCATCGTGCGCAACGATTACGCCTTTACCATCCTCACCAAGGTGGCGGCGGTCCTTATCGGTCTGATATCCTCCTCCTTTTCCAAGCGCTTTCTGGGGCCTGCCCTGGTGGGCCAGCTGGGCTATATCGACTCCACCCTCACGGTGGTGGCCATCGTGGCTCAACTGGGGCTATACCAGCCCTATCCCTTCTACAAGCGTCAAAACGAGCCCGACGTACTCAATAGATTTCTGAATATCTTTGCCTTTCAGTTCGGGCTATACGCGGTGGCAGGCGTGGTGCTGGCTATCGTATTTAATGATTATATCATGACCGCTATCTGTCTCATCGCTCCCATACAGGTGCTGGCCAATCAATTCAGCTTTATCGGTATGGTTGAGGACGTAAAATACAAAAACGTTATTTTCTTCACCGCTCGCCTCGTCAACACCGCGCTGATGATCCTGGCCTTTTACACCCTGAACCCCACGCTTTTAGTGGCTCTTTTAATGATCGTTATTGGCAATGTGATCACCATCGTGCTCACCGCCAGGCGGCTCAAACGCTTTGGCGATCCCCTGAAGGTCGATCTGCGCTTTCTCAAAAGCATCCTGGGCTTTGGCCTCGTAGCCATGCTTACCACGCTGCTTTTGCAGCTCAACTACAAGCTGGATGAGATGATGCTCAAATGGATGGGCATAGCGGATGTGCAGCGGGGCTTTTATAACAGCGGCGCCAGCATCGCCTCGTATGGCTGGCTCATCTCCGATGCCTTTCGGGAGGTGCTCTTTTCCAAAACCTCCAAGGACAACGCTATTGGCGATGTGACCTTTTCCCTCAAGGTCAATTTCTACATCACCGCCCTCATGCTTTTAGGGGTGGCCCTTTTAGGCCGGCCTGCCATCTACCTCCTCTACGGGGCCGAATACCTGCCGTCCTTTACCGTAACGCTTATTTTGCTGGTGGGCATTTTTTCCATGTCCTACTTCAAGCTCATTGGTACGCTGCTGCTTTCGGAGGGCAAAAAATTTGTGTATATGGGTATGCTCTTTATAAGCGTTGTGGCAAACGTGGCGGGCAATATCCTTGCCATTCCCCGCTGGGGCATAGAGGGCGCGGCCATGGCCTCCGTCCTTTCCTATACCGTGGCAGGCGGCGCGTTCCTGTGGTATTTTGTGCGCACCTATCACGTGCCTTTTCTCAGCCTCTTCTCCCTACGCCGTGACGAAATAAAACGAATGCTGCGCTTTACGGGGAAAAAATAGCAAAAAAGCGAATGTTACAATGCTTTCCTTGCTTATTCTTCCTTGTGTGTGCTACAATAAAAAATGATTCATCCTGCCATTTTAAAGAAATACTGAGAGGAGCATGGCTGTGCAACGCACCCCTTTGAAAAAACGGGCATTCCTTATTCTGCTGGTACTGGTTTTGCTCCTGGGTTGTTTTTGCGCCCTGGGGGAAGAAGCCTCCATCACGCCAGAGGGCAGCGGCCTGCGCTATTATACCCTGCAAGGTGAGCAGTGCCTTACCCAGGACCTTCTGCCAGAGGCTGCGCTTGGGCTGCTGGGGGTGGATGCCTCCACTGCTCAAAGCGCCATGCAGCGGGATGGCATCAAGCTTATTGCCTTCTCCCCTGAGGGCCGGCAGGTATCCCTAAAGGTAGTGGCTAAGCCTGCCGATATCGCCGCCCAGTCCGTCTTTGACATGGATGCCATGGCCAAGGAGCAGTTTTTGACCCTGGTAGCCCGTGGCGGCCACTATCTCTCCGCCGCTTGGCAGCCGACCGTCCCCGGCTTCGCCCTTTTTTCCACCTTTGGCGGCCAGGATGCCCCTGCACAGCCCCTATACACCCTGTCTCTAGCCACACTATATCTGGGCAAGCTATACGCCTTCCAAACCGACGTAGTCGGCCGGGAGCCCACCCAGGAGGATGCAGCGCTGCTGATAGACGCGGCCAGCCGTGCGCTGCTTTTAGGGCCGGAGCCACCCTCCAGCACCCAGGCGGAGTCCGCCGCGGTGCCTGCCCTCTCCCTGCCCCAGCAGGCTTCCCTTACAGAGGAAAGCGCCGCCTTTACTGTAGACCGGGCGGACCTCCCCCTTGCCCTGGACCCTGTGCCCAGCATCCTGGGCACCACTACCCTGGTCCTTAAGGGAACCACCCAGCCCAAGGTCTCCATGCGCTATACGGTAAACGGCCTGCCCTCCTCCCGCTTTAAGGCCGGGGAGGATGGCTCCTTTTCCGTTACCATTCCCTCCCTGGAGGCGGACAGCCTTAACCTTATCGAGCTTACCGCCTTCAAGGGCGATGCATCCTCCACCGTTCATTTCTCGGTGCAGGTCAATTGGCAATCCTCTCCCGTGGTGCTGTCCCACTCCAGCTGCTCCGTCCAGGAGGATCAGCTGATCCTTACAGGTCTGGCTCTGCCCGGCTCTACCGTGCAGCTCATCCGCAAGACCGCCACCACCAAGGTCTCCGTGGCTAAGGATGGCAGCTTCTCCTGCAAGATTTCCCTGAAAAAAATGGGTGAGAACGCCGTCACCATCCGCTGCACAGCCCCCGGCTACCGCCGCACGGATGTAGACCTGGTCTTTACCCGGGTAGGCGATGAAGCCGCGCAGCTGGCCGCCTATAAAAAGAGCGTAAAGACCATTACCTATGCCAAGCTCCTCAAAAAGCCCGCCTCCTACGAGGACACCACCATTCAATGCCAGGGCCGCATTACCGCCCTTTCCTACGCAGATGGCCGGCCGGCCTTTATCCTCACCGTTTCCGAAGCAGAGCGCTACATTTGCTTTGCCCACGACCTGCGCACCGTTGATATCGGCCAGGAGGTCACCCTCATCGGTGCCCTCACCGGCACCATGGAGACCCTTTCCTCCCGCTGGGGCAGCGGCGAATACCCCGGCTTAACAGTGCTCACCTATGTTCCGTAATTGCAACGTGATCTCTACGCTACGAAGGATGGTGTTACCATGCGAAAGCTCTTGTTTGCCACATTGATCTGTCTCCTGACGCTTCTGTGCGTCTGCGCAACGGCTGAGACCTATGTCTTTGACGATCTTTTCGCAGCAGTGGATATCCCCGACGGCTATATAGTCCTCACCCCGGATAATCTGTCCACCAACGCTACCTGGCTGGAAAGCCGGGGCACTACCCAGGAGGCCGCCGCCAACGACTTTCTAAAGCGGGGCGTGCTCATCCAGTGCTGGTCCCAGGAGTACGACCTATGCTTCGAGCTCACCGCCGTAGCCACCGAGCAGGCCCAGGCCGTCTTTGACCTCAACGAGCAGACCACCTCCTTCCGTGCGGATTATCGGCTGGGCCATTATCCCGATAATATTTACGAGAACGATGGCTACGAGTTTTCCAGCGCCGACTGGAAAAACACCTCCAATGGCCGCTTTCTCGTGCTCAAATATTTAAAGCGGGACGGCGCGGAGATCGTCCACCGCGGCCTGATGCGCCGCACCATCCGCAACGGCTACGAGATCACCTTCGACCTGCAGACCTTTACCCGCAAGCCCTCCAACAAGGATAACTCGCTGCTTAACACCATCTGGAACAGCTTTAAGTTTGTGGAGATCCTGCCCCTGCCCCCCATCGCCAGCGCCAAGGTGAACATCACCAAGGTCCCTCCTACCGAGACCAACGAGCGGGAATTCACCATCGAGGGCACCGCCGCCGAGGGCGTTAAGCTTATCTCCTCCACCATGGGCCTTTCCTACCCTGATGCCATTATCTCCGAGGTAGTCGTAGGCGCCAACGGCAAGTTCAAGCTGCCCATCCGCCTGCCCAAGGAAGGCGCGTTCCTCACCACCGTAACCGGGGAATACCAGGGCGAGGATGTGATCGAGCTGGCCTATCCCGTTACCTATCAGCACACCCTGCTGGCCGTCAACATCACTTCCCCCATGCCCACCACCGTCACCACCAGCGAGGTGGTCCTCTCCGGCACGGCGGAGCCCGGGGCCAGCATCCAGGTATTTGTAAACACCGAGGCCGTCGCCAATAAGAAGGTCACCGCGGCAGGCAAATTCAAGATAGAGATCGAGACTAAGAAGGAAGGCCCCTATGAAGTGGTCCTGGCCTTCTCCAAGAAGAACCTGTCCGACCGCCGCATCACCTATTCCTTCACCCGGCAATGGTCCGAAAATGATATGCTCAAGGAGATCAAGAGCCAAGCCATCAAGCCCGGCTATTCCACCCTGAAAAACAAGATCAAGGGCTATGAGGGCCGCATCATGGGCTACAAGTGCTACCTGGTGTCCGTCAACCAGTCCGGCGACGAGTGGATCGCCCAAATGGCCCTTACCAAGCGGGGCAGCGAGTACACCAGCATCATTCTCGTCACCTGCAACGAGTTGCCCACCACCACCATCGGCGGCCAGGTGATGATGTACGGCACCTGCGTAGGCATGTCCCTGCCCGACGAGGGCGACGAAAGCCAGGCCAGCTATCCCTGCTTTGAGCTGCTGACCTTTGCTTCCATAGAGTAGCGGCGCGTCCAGCCCCTTATGACCAAAAGTACAGCATAAAACGATGCTTTTACCGCTTAGCTGCAGCCCGAAAGCTGCGGCTTTTTTATATATACTGGGTGAGACTTGTGTGCCCTCATAAAAATAAAAAAATAAAAAGAGTAAAACCATTCAGCCCTTTTCTGCGTCATTATACATAGGAGCACATCCACTATGCATTGATTTCCATCCCACTGCGCACACTACGCTCACAGAATAGCGGAGGTTTGCGTGATGCAGTGGATCATCTCGGTGCTCGGACTCACGGTCTTATTCCTTCTGGCAAGAGGCGTGCGCAAACCGCCTGTGCCATCGTATCGGGACGTGCTTTTGGAAGACGAGCTCATTCCCCATATCGCCATGCTGGCCGCCCGGGGCAGCCACAGCGGCAAGGGGCGCATTACTGTGCCCCCGCAAATGCAGCAGACCCTCAGCCGTTCCATCGGCTTTTTGAACCGCTGCCCCCAGGATGAGCTGCTGCCTGCGGGCCATTGGCTCAGTGACAACGGGCGGTTCTTGCAGGAGACCGCCGCCTCCCTGGAGCTGGATCTTAAGGGTGCGCCGCCCCTGCCCCTGGATGCCAGCGGCCAGGTGCGCATTTCCGTCTTCGCCCAGGAGCTGCTGGGCCACAGCAACGGGGACCTGCAAACGGGCACCCTGCAAAAGGCGGTGGAGGCCTTCCAGCAGCACGAGCCCTTTACCGTGGATGAGATCAACTGCCTACCCCTGGCGCTGAAGGCGGCGCTGCTCACCATCCTCAGCGAAATGACCCTGCTTTGCTTTAAGGCCCAGCAGGAGTACATGGCCGCCTCCCTTTTTGCGGAGGACCTGCGGGAGAAGCGGGAGACCGCCGCCATGCGCCGGTTTGAAAGCTTCAAGCACAGCACCACCTTTCTGGAGCGTCTTGTATCCCTCCTCAGGACCAGCGAGGAGCCTGTAGCCGTTAACTGGCTGGATAAGCACATTGCCGCCCAGGACCACCAGACCGGGCAGATCGCCCGTCTGGAGCACGAGCGGCAAACGGAAAACCGCCTGTGGGTAGGCAATGCCATCACCTCCCTTCGGGTGATAGAGCATGCCCCCTGGCACAAGCTCTCCGAGAGCATGAGCCTGGTCCACGGTTCCCTGTGCCAGGATGCGGTATACCCGGAGATGGACGAGGAGAGCCGGGGCTATTACCGCAGCCGGGTGCGCCGCCTAAGCCGCCTTAGCGGCAAGCCGGAGCTTTCCGTCTGCGCGGGGGCGCTGTCCCTGTGCCAGGGCGAGAAGAGCTCGCCCGTGGAAGCCCACGTCGGATACTACCTGCTGGATCATGGCGTGCCCACGCTTCTCTATCAGTTGGGAGCCTCCCGGTTTCCCGCCAAGGCCTATCTGTTCTGGAATGCCCATGGCTGCACTTTGTACCGCGCCGCCAGCCTTCTTGTGTTCGTCGCTGTCATGGCAGTGGGATACTTTGGCGGGGTCTCGCCCTTCGTCTTGCTGCCCCTAGGCGCGGTCTTTCTCCAGCCCTTTCAGCAGCTGGTGGCCCGCCTTACCCGGCATCTGGTCCCGCCCCGGCAGGTCCCCCGCCTCCTGGTGGAAGCCCTGGCCCAGGGCGAGCAGACCCTGGTGGTGTGCCCCACCCTGCTTACGGACAAGGAGCATGCCCTGTCCATGGTGAAGCACCTGTCCGTCCTCCATCAGGCCAACCCTGACCCCCGGCTGCACTTCCTTCTTTTAGGGGACTATCAGGATAGCCTTACCGGCACCCTCAACTCCGACGAGGACATCGTCTCCACAGCGGCCACCGCCGTGGAGGCCCTCTGCGAGGATACAGGCCATACCTTCCTATATATGCAGCGGGAACGAGTCTTCAACGCTCAGGACCATGTGTTCATGAGCCGAGAGCGGAAACGGGGCGGCCTGGAGACCCTGCTGCGCCTTATCGACGGCCGGCCCATCGAGGATACCTTCACCTACTGCTCCTGCCCCCGGGCGGCCCTCACGGGCCAATACCGGTATGTCATCACCCTGGATAGCGATACCTTCCTGCCTCCCGGCAGCGCCCTTCGCATGGTGGGGGCCATGCTGCACCCCTTGCAGCAGCGGCGGGAGGTCAAGGGGCATATGCGGGGCCTCAGCATCCTCCAGCCCCGGATGGAGGTAGCCACCCATACCGTGGGCAGCTACCTGTCCCTGTGGCTAGGGGGCCGGGGCGGCACGGACCCATATAACGCCCTTTCCTCCGACCTGATGCAGGATTGGTATGGCCGAGGCTCCTTTGTGGGCAAGGGTATCATCGACCCCAAGGGCTTTTTGCAGGGTATCGAGGGCAAGGTACTGCCCCGCTCCATCCTCAGCCACGACCTATTGGAGGGGGAGCTGACAGGCTGCTCCATTGCCTCGGATATCACCCTCTACGACGGCCAGCCCGCCACCCTCAAGGGCTTTCTGCTTCGACTCCACCGCTGGACCCGTGGAGATTGGCAGCTGCTGCCCTATGTATTCCCCTTCTTCCCCGTGGCCTCCCGGGCCCCCCGCCATATATTGGACGAGATCGCCAAGCACAAGGTATGGCAGAACCTGCTGCGGAGCCTGTTTGCGCCCCTTAGGCTGATCCTTTTGTTCTACGCGGCGGCGATGCAGATGCCCTGGCTGTTCGCCCTTACGCTACTTTCAGGGGAGCTTTTTACCTGCCTGCCCTTTAGCCTCATGAGCCTGTGCACCCTGCTATGCAAGCTCCTGATGCTGCCCTGCGAGGCCTATATGCAGGGCGATGCCATCGTGCGGACACTGTACCGGATGTTCGTCTCCCGCCGGAACCTGCTGCAATGGACCACCGCCGCCCAGCTGGCGAGGCCCACGATAAAGCCCTCCCTGCAGTTTTTCTACACCAACCTGGGCGTAGGCCTGGCCCTGGCGGGCCTTAGCTTCCTGATGAAGCCTTTCTTCGTATGGGGCATGGTCACCGGCGGGCTTTGGGCCCTGTTCCTGGTGTTCCTGTCCATTTGGGAGCAGCCCTACCGCCAGCCCCCCTATATGACCAGCTTCATGCGGGAGGAGCTGAGGCGCCTGGCCTCGTCCACCTGGCTGTTCTTCGATACCGTGGTCACCGAGGCGGATCAGTTCCTGCCGCCGGACAACGTGCAGATCGAGCCGAATAAGGGCATCTCCCACCGCACCTCCCCCACCAATATCGGCTTGTACCTCATGTCCCTTATTGCTTCCGAGCAGCTGGGCTTTCTGGCTCCGGACGATATGGCCGCCCGCCTCCGCCGCACCCTTATCACCCTGGAAAAGCTGGAGACCTGGGAGGGCCACCTGTACAACTGGTATGACACCCGCACCTTGGAGCCTATGCGCCCGCTGTTCGTATCCTCGGTGGATAGCGGCAATCTGGCCGTATGCCTCCTGGCCTGCGCCCAGGGCATCCGCACCCTGTTTCCCAAGCTCTCCCATGAGTATCACGAGCTCAGCGCAAGGCTGGACACCTTGGCCTACGCCATGGACTTCACCAGGCTTTACGACCCGGAAGCGGAGCTGTTCTTTATCGGCGTGCACCCGGAAAAAGAAACCGCCTCCCGCTCCCATTACGATCTTCTGGCCAGCGAGTCCCGGCTGCTCAGCTTCGTTTCCATCTTCATGGGCGCAGTGCCCGTGAAGCACTGGTATCGCCTGGGCCGGGGCATGACCCGCACCTCCCGGGGCCAAACCTTGGTCAGCTACTCAGGCACTATGTTTGAATACATGATGCCCCTGCTGTTCCTCCCTACCGTCAAGGGGACCCTGCTCCACAGCGCCTGCCTCAGCGCCCTTCGGGAGCAGCAGCGGGTGCGGCTGGGAGGCGCCTTTGGGGTCAGCGAAAGCGGCTACTATGCCTTCGACCCCAATCTGTACTACCAGTACAAGGCCTTTGGCGTCTCCTCTCTCGCCCTGGACCCCACCCGCAACCAGGAGGTCATCGCCCCCTACGCTTCCATCCTCTCCCTGGCCCTGGACACCCGACGGGCCTTCCGCAATATCCAAAAAATGCGCTCCCTGGCCTGGGATGGCCCGCTAGGCATGTTCGAAGCCGCAGACTTTTTAAAGCAGCGTATCGGGGAGGGGCATGCCTTCCGCATCGTCCGCAGCCACATGGCCCATCATCAGGGCATGATCCTGTGCGCCATCTGCAACGCCGTGTCCGACCAGTACATTGCCAAGCTCTTCTTCGGCCTGCCCCGGGCCCAAGCCTTTTCCCTTCTGCTAGAGGAAAAGCCCCAGCGGGGCCGTAGGCTCATCAAGCATCCCCTAAAGCGCGTGCAGACCGAGCCCGCCTATGATCCCCTCTATGCCCACCGTCAAGCCTATCCCCTGTTTTTCCCCATAGATGCTCACATCCTCCACGGGGCAGGCACCACCGCCATTATAGATGCCCAGGGCGGCGGATATATCAGCCGCAACGGCGTGATGGTCACCCGCTTCCGGGAGTCCTGCCGCATTCCCAGCGGCATGCGCCTGTACCTGAGGGATTCCCAGTCCGGCTCCCACTGGTTCGTCACAGACCCGCTGGTGGAGGGCACCACGGAGTTTGAGACCTCCCGGGCCACCTTCGCCCGCACCCGTTTCCATGTCCAGTCCACGCTGCACATGTTCGTAAACCCGCTGGACGGAACGGTGCTCCATCATCTTACGCTCAAAAACGAATCCTCCGTGGAGCGGATGATGGAGGTATGCAGCTATCTGGAGCTGGCCTTGGCCTCCCAGCGGGAGGACGCGGCCCATCCCTCCTTCCAGAACCTGTTTGTGGAAACCACCCGCATGGGCAAGTACGGGGTCATGGCTACACGCCGGCCCCGCAAGCCCGATCAGGAGCCCCTCCGGCTGATGCATACCCTGGGCACGGATACCGCGCTGATGGTCTGCCATGCCCAGACGGACCGCGGCCAATTCATCGGCCGGGGCAATACCATCTATCACCCCCGGGAGCTGGACATGCCCATCAGCGCCGTGGCCGACGTGATCGGTGCTGTTATCGAGCCCTGCCTGAGCCTTAGAGCGCAATTCGTGCTGCCTGCCGGGGGCCAGGTGCAGTTCGTCTTTGCCACCCTCCTGGCCTCGCCCCAGGACACCGCCGCTGCCCTCACCGAGCGCTACTCCCACCCGGAAAGCGCCGCCAAGGTATACGAGCTGGCCCGGACCCAGGGCCTGGTAGCCGCCCGGTTTTTGGGCCTGGATGCCTCCATGCAAAATGCCCTCTCCCGCCTATGTGGCAGCCTTGTCTACACTGGCCAGCCCCATCAGCACCTCTATGCCCACCCCGGCGGCCTGCCCCTGAAGGAGATCTGGGGCCTGGGCATCAGCGGCGATCTGCCCATTTTGCTGGTCACCTGCGCAGATAGCCAGGACCTGTCCCTGATCCGACTGCTGCTCAAGGCCCACGCCTTTTACCGCATGAATGGCCTGTGGATGGACCTGGTGGTGGTCTCTGACCAGGTGGCAGGGTATGCTCACCCTCTCAAGGATGCCCTTAGCGACCTGTTCCAGACCAGCCACAGCCGGGAGCACATCGGCCAGGATGGCGGCATTCACCTCTTCGAGCGGCAGAGCCTGTCTGCGGAGGTCTTTGCCCTTTTGGAAAGCTGCGCCCGCCTGGTCCTGGATACTAGCCGGGGTTCCCTTAGCGATCAGCTCAAGGCTCTCTTGACCAGCGCCAAGCCCCAGCACATGGACGACCCCCGGCCCTCCTCCCCCTGGAAACAATCGCCCCCGGCCCATGAGGACCTGCTCTTTGACAACAGCTACGGCGGCTTCACCCTCACCGATGGCAATTACGTCATCTCCCTGCCCCCGGGCCGCAACACCCCCGCCCCCTGGTCCAATATCCTGGCCTCGCCCACCTTTGGCACCCTGGCGGCGGAAAGCGGCCTGGTGTTCACCTACGCGGACAACAGCCACAAGACCCGGCTCACCCGCTGGCCCAACGACACCTGCTCCTCCTACGGGGATGAAAATTTCTTCCTTCGGGACCCCGGCAACCGCCTGCTCTGGTCCGTCACTCGCTGGCCCCTGGGCCAGCAGCAGCACGTGCAGGTCACCCACGCGCCAGGGGTCACCACCTACGAGTCCAGCGGCTATGGCATCGCCCAGCGGCTCACCTGCTTTACCGACTGCGAGCTGCCCCTGGGCCTGCGGGTGCTGCACCTGAAAAACGAGGATGTGGTGGAGCGCGACCTGGAGTTCGACTACGTATGCACCTTCGCCATGACCAACCATCCCACCGAGGAGCAGCTGACCACCGCCTTTAGGGACGATGGGGTCCTCTACCTGCAAAATCCCTCCATGGAGGGCGTAGCCTGCCTTAGCATGCTCTCCCCGGAGCCCACCCTCACCACTGCCATGTCCTCCGGGCTGTTCCAGGGGCTTGTGGGCATCGCCCCGGTGGCGCTGAGCACCTTTCCCACCCTGCCCAGCGACATGGGCAATACTGCCGTCGTGCACCACGCCTTTACCCTGCTGCCTGGGGAGACCCTGGTCATCACCTGCGCCGTGGGCTTTGCCCCCACGCGTCAAGCCCTCGATCAGGCCCTGGGGCGGCTGCGCATCGACGGGGCCACCCAGCGCCTGCACTATGTGAAGCTGTACTGGGAGCAGCTCCTGGGGGCTATGCGCTTTGATGTGCCGGATGCCGCCCTGTCCCTGATGCTCAACCGCTGGCTGCCCTATCAGGTGCGGGCCTCCCGCCTGTTTGCCCGTGCGGGCTTCTACCAGGCTGGTGGGGCTTATGGCTTCCGGGATCAGCTCCAGGATATGCTCTCCCAGGTCTATACCGACCCGGATACCGTCCGGGAGCACCTGCTCCTTTGCGCAGCCCATCAATTTGAGGAAGGAGATGTACAGCACTGGTGGCACCCGCCCCGGTTCGGAGTGCGCACCCGCATCACCGACGATCTTTTGTTCCTGCCCTTTGTTACCTCTATCTACGTACAGGTCACCGGGGATGCTGCTGTCCTGCAGGTCTCCATTCCTTATCTGTCCGACGCGCCCCTGGACGAGGATGAAAGCGAGCGCCTGTCGGAGCCCAAGGTATCCGAGCTTAGCGAAAGCCTGCTCCAGCATTGCGTGCGGGCTATGGAGCATATACGCTTCGGGGCCCATGGCCTACCCCTGATGGGCGGCGGGGACTGGAACGACGGCATGAACGCCGTAGGCGGCGAAAACGGCGAAAGCGTATGGCTGGCCATGTTCTACTGCGAGACCGTCCGGCAGATGCTGCCCTACCTGGACACGGCCACAGGCCAAGCCCTTTCTCAAAAGCGGATCAAGGTGTTGCAAATGATCGATCAGCACGCCTGGGACGGGGCCTGGTACCTAAGGGCCTGGTACGACGACGGGGAGCCTATGGGCAGCTCCCGCTCCAGCGAATGCCGCATAGATGCTCTGCCCCAAAGCTGGGCGGTGCTCTCCGGGGTCTCCCGGGAGCGGGCCAGCCTGGCCATGGACCATCTGTGGCGTTCCCTTTTCGAGTCGGATATCGGCATTTTGAAGCTCTTCACCCCTCCCTTTGACGGCCTGGAAAAGCCCGGCTACATCGCTGGCTACCTCCCCGGCATCCGGGAAAACGGCGGTCAGTATTCCCATGCGGTACCCTGGGCTATCTCCGCCCTGCACCAGCTGGGCCGGGACGACCTGGCCTGGCAGCTCACCCTGGCCGCCCTGCCCATCAACCATGCCTTGACCCGCCAGCTGGCCACCCGCTACCGGGTGGAGCCCTATGTGATGGCCGCGGATATCTATAGCCATCCCCAGCAGCGGGGCCGGGGCGGCTGGACCTGGTACACAGGCAGCGCCTCCTGGCTGCTGTACACTATCCTAGGGCAGCTCTTCGGCTTTCAAAAGCTGGGCAACACCCTGCGCCTGCGCCCCTGCCTGCCGGAGGGCTGGGACGGGCTCACCATCACCTACCTCTACGGCTCCGCCACCTATCATCTCCACGCTGCCAAGGACTGCGCCTTCCCTGTAGCCGACGGCCAGCGGCTGAAGGAGGGCAAGCTGATCCTGGCGGATGACGGGCGCATCCACGAGGCCACCTTCCCGGCGCGGCCCATGGAGCCTATCGAAATATAGGGTTTTGGGAAGATACAGATGCAACAAGCTCTCAAAAAGCGCAAATGTAACAATGTCGAAACATCTTTGGAAATCATTGTAATATTTGTGTTTTTATGATACAGTGTCCTAGCCAGGAAAATTTTATCATTCTTTTCAACAATGGAATAAATACATCAAGGAGTGTGCAACGAATGAAACGGTTATTGAGCCTACTGCTTACTTTAGCGTTGTTAGTCACAACGCTTCCTATTGCTGCATTCGCAACAGAGGGCGAAGATCAGCAGCCGGAGGGCGTTGTGCTGCAAAGCGAGGCCCCCGCCACCGAGGCGCCCACGCCCACGCCGACGCCGGACCCCACGCCGGAAGCGACGCCTACGTCCACGCCGGAAGCGACGCCCGTGTCAACGCCGGGAGCCACTCCTTCATCTACGCCTGCGCCGGACAATATCCCCCCCTCCGGGGATCCGGCAACAGTTACCCCTTCTGTTGAGCCTACCGACGCGACCCCCACCCCTTCGGATGCCGCGCCCAGTGTAGCCCCCACGGAGACTCCTTTGGCGAAGGTCCTTATGGCCCTTGCAGTCCCTCCTGCACCCACTCAGTTCTCCGTATCTTCGAACGGAAAAACCTCCGTTTATATTTCCTGGAAGGCTGTTGCCACGAATGCAGGCTATAAAATCCAGTATAGCACCTCTTCCACCTTTGCCAGTGCCGTAAAGACCCTCACCATCAACGGCGGGTCCGTGAACAACTATACCCTGTCCGGCCTCGTCTGTGGCACCACCTACTATGTTAGAGCGTGTGCCTTTAACAGCGACAATGTCGTTACTCAGGATGGCCCTTGGACCAGCGCGGCATCCATCAAGCCCTGCGCCTTGGCTCCTGTCAGTTTCAAGGCCACCCCCTATACCGTTTCCTCTGTTATGCTGACCTGGACCGCCTCCAAGGAAGCGACCGGTTACATTATTTCTCGGGACGGTATCGACATAGCGGTCATTTCGAAGAACACTACCATCGCCTATGTCGATAACAGCGTAAACATCGGCTCCACCTATACCTATAAGATCTACAGCTATTGCACCAGCACCAGCATCCGCAGTCAGGACTATGGTGAGGTAGTGTACGCTGCCGCTCCTCCCACGCCCACCAGCCTTAAGGCCGTTTCCGCAGGCCTGAAATCCATCAAGCTGACCTGGAAGGCCGTTTCGGACGTGGATGGGTACTATTTGTACCGCTCCGCCAACGGCGGCGCTTCCTATTCGCTGTGCGCCACCATCACAGGTGCCAGCACCAATACATACACCGATAAAGACCTAACCACCGGTAAAGAGTATAAGTATTACCTTGTTGCCTATGAATTCGGAACCAACAGCGCCAACTCAGCCGTTGTCTCCTGCACACCTGTGCCCTCCGCCCCAGTGACGGTAAAGGTGGCTTCGCGGTCCGACACCTCCCTTAAAATAGCCTGGACAGAGGTCGCCGATGTGGCGGGCTATAAGGTCTTCGCTTCTAATAAGCGGGACAGCAACTTCATGCAAGTAGCCGATACCCAAGCCCTCTCCTTTATCGAAACGGGCCTGGCAACAGGCGTTGCCCGCTATTACCGCGTCTATGCCTACGATGTGACTGGCGACGTGATCCTGGGTGATCCTTCCGCCCTTGTCTGTGGCGTTCCCGCGCCCATCACACCCACGGATCTCCAAGCTACAAATACCACCATCAATTCCATCACCCTGACCTGGAGCGCCTCCAACGGTGCAACGGGTTATGAGATCTGGCGCAGCAGCACCAGCGCCACCGAGGGCTTTACCCGCCTCACCGATACGGCTGGCTGCACCTATCTCAACAAGAGCCTGAACTGCGGGACCACCTATTACTACAAGATCCGCCCCTATGTGCTCTTGGCTGGCGATACTACCAAGTACCTTTCCGCCGTGTCTGCGGTGGTCACGCTGCAGGCCCGGCCCCCGGCCTCCGGCAAGGCTGCCGCCGCCGCGGCTTCGGCCACGTCCATTAAGGTAGCGTGGTACCCCGTTGCAGGTGTGCATGGCTATCTGGTCTATCAGATCCTGCCCGACGGCACCAAGACGAAGGTCGCCACTGTCGCAGGTGCGGCCTCGAAAGCCTGCTACATTTACAATCTAGCCCCTGGCGGCATGTATCGCTATTACGTTTACCCCTACTACAACAATCCCTCCACCATAATCGGCGCCCCCGCCGCTACCAGCTGGGTCACCCTGGATCTGTCCGCTCCTACGGGTCTAAACGCTTCCAGTGTCAACAATATGAAAGATATTCAGCTGACATGGAAAGCCGTCCCCGGCGCCACCAGCTACATCGTCAGAGCTACGTCTATCGAGGACAGCGATCCTAACTACACCTTTGAGAAGACCGTTACCTCTGCTTCCTGCATCTTGCCCTCCGTGACCTTAGGGGCCAAGTATACCGTTACGGTACAGGCTGCCTCCAAGGCCAGCGGGTCTATGATGTATAGCGCCGAAAGCGCCGAATACGGTGCCTATCTGCGGCCTGCGGTACCTGCCTCCCTCAAAGCTTCTTGCATCAGCAGCGGCATCCGCATCGTTTGGGAAGAGGTCCCCAATGTCGATGGCTATGTTATTTACCGCCGCGATCCGATCACCAAGGTATGGACCGAGCTGGAGACCGTCAACGATGTTCTTGTCTATACCGATACCGACGTTAAGAGCGACCCCAGCCATTATGGCAAGACCTATACCTACGGCGTACGCTCCTATTATTACGAGCTGGGCCGCAAGATAACGTCCCCCACCTACGTAGGGGCAGCGGCGACGCTTACCCTGCCCGCGCCCACGCTTAAGGCTGCCTCCCTCTCCGCCACCTCGGGCCGCTTGGCCTGGACGCAGGTGCCGGATGCGGACGGCTACCAGGTCCTTTGCAGCAGCACTGCTAACGGCAGCTACACGATGCTGAAAAATGTTAGCACGCTGTACTATAATTCCACTTCCATGAAGATCGGCACTCCGATGTACTTTAAGGTCCGGCCCTATATTCTGGTAAACGGCAGCTATGTAATGGGCGCATTAAGTGCTGCGGCGGTCATCACCCCCGCGATCGTAGCTCCCGTCACTGTCGCCGCTAGGGCGTATACCAAGAGTGCGAAGGTCGCCTGGACTGTTGTGGCAGGTGCCAGCGGTTATAACATTTACCGTGCCACCTCCGCCTCCGGCACCTACTCCAAGATCGCGACCGTCAGCGGCGGTACGACCAAGTCCTATATCGCTACGGGCTTGGCCTGCGGGCAGACCTACTATTTCCGGGTCTCCGCATACAGCACCGTCAACAATACAAATTACGAAGGTGTTAAGAGTACGGTCGTCTCTGCCACCACCTCCGCGCAAACCCCCACCGGCCTAACAGCCACCGTTGCAAGCGTCAACTCCCTGAAGCTGACCTGGACTGGGGTAAGCGACGTGGACGGCTACCGCATTTCCATGGCTACCTCCGCAAGTGGGCCCTTCACTGTCCTGGGCACGGTATCTGGCTCCACAAAGACCTACACGGCTAAAAACCTTCCCATGGCCGAGGACCGGTTCTTCCGTATCGAGTCTTACAGCGGCTCTGCTTACAGCCCGGCCAGCGCAGCTATCGTGGCGCAGGTGGTCCCGCTGAAGCCCACAGAGCTGAAGCTCATCGGCCGCAACAGCTCCGCCCTGGCCATCCAATGGAAGCCTGTTCCCGGAGCCAGCGGTTACACGCTCTATTATCAAAAGAAGGGCTCCACTGCCCTCGTTAAGTATGTGAGCGTGACCGGAAATGGCATTAGCCAGTACAAGATAAGCGGACTCGACTCCGTCTCTCAGTATACGATCTATGTCCGTTCCTTCTATTCCAAGGCTGATGGCACCATCGTGTACGGCGGAAAGGCTGCCGTGGTGGGTATCACCAAATAACAAATATCCTGTTTGAAAAGGGGCAACCGCATCATGCGGATGCCCCTTTTTCTGTCCTTCTTCTGCCCCTTTTCTGTCCCCATGACCTGCGCGGTCCCATTCTCACAGCTCCAGAGACAAATCCGCCGATCCATGGTATAATCGTGTCGGCGAAATATCGCCGAAAGGATGACAGCATGGATTTTCTGCCTGTTTCTATGGAAGACGTAGAGGCGCGAGGCTGGGACGCGCCGGATCTTGTATATGTGGTAGGGGAGGCCTATGTGGACCACCCCTCCTTTGGTCATGCCATCATCAGCCGGGTCCTGGAGGACGCGGGCTATAAGGTATCCATGCTTTGTCTGCCGGATCACCACGATTATAAGGCCTTCAAGCGCTTTGGCAGGCCCAAGCTGGGCTTTTTGGTGACCTCCGGCGTTATCGACAGCATGGTGAACCACTACACCGCCGCCAAGAAGCGGCGTTCCACCGATGTATATGCCCCTGGCGGCAAAGCGGGCCTGCGCCCGGACCGGGCCACCACCGTCTATTGCAACCGCATCCATCAGGCCTATCCCGGCCTGCCGGTTTTGATCGGCGGCACCGAGGCCTCCCTGCGCCGCTTCTCCCACTACGATTACTGGGATGACAAGGTGCGCCGCAGCGTGCTTACGGACAGCGCCGCCACTATCCTCATGTATGGCATGGGCGAAAACACCATCCTTGACTGCTGCGCTTGGCTTCGCCGAGGCATGCCCGCCCATGAGCTGCCCTCCCTTCGGGGCTGCTGCTACATGGCCAAGGAGCCGCCCAAGGATGCCATCCTTATCCCCTCTCACGCCGAGATCTGCGCGGACAAGCGGGACTATGCCCGGGCGTTTTTCATGGAATACCAGGAGCAGGACCCCATTCGCGGCCGCACCCTTTGCCAGGAGCAGGACACCCATCGCTTTCTGGTGCAAAATCCCCCCGCCCGGCCCCTTACCCGGGAGGAGCTGGACGCGGTCTATGCCCTGCCCTATACCCGGCTGTACCATCCCATGTACGCCGCCGAGGGCGGCGTTCCTGCCCTGGAGGAGGTCCGTTTTTCCATCTCCTCTGTTCGGGGCTGCTTTGGGGCGTGCAGCTTCTGCGCGCTCACCTTTCACCAAGGGCGCATCGTGGCCTCCCGCAGCGAAAAATCCCTGCTGACCGAGGCCAAGCTGATCACCGAAATGCCGGACTTCAAGGGCTATATCCACGACGTAGGCGGCCCTACCGCCAACTTCCGCTCCCCCGCCTGTGAAAAGCAGCTGAGATCCGGGGCCTGCAAGGACCGGCAATGCCTCTACCCCACCCCCTGCAAAAACCTCAAGGTCAGCCACAGGGAGCTGAGCCAGATCCTTGTAAAAATGCGCCAGCTGCCCAGGGTGAAAAAGGTCTTTATCCGCTCTGGTCTGCGCTTTGACTACCTCATGGCCGATAAGGACCCTACTTTTTTTAATGACCTGTGCCGCCACCATATCAGCGGCCAGCTCAAGGTGGCGCCGGAGCATATCAGCCCGAATGTCCTGGCCCTGATGGGCAAGCCCAAGCGGGAGGTATACGACAGCTTTGTAGAGCGGTACGAGGCCGTCAACCGGCGGCTGGGCCTGAAACAGTTTTTGGTGCCCTACCTGATGTCCAGCCACCCCGGCTCCACCCTGGAGGATGCCCTGATGCTGACGGAATACCTACGCCAAAAGGGCCACCAGCCCGAGCAGGTGCAGGACTTCTACCCCACCCCCGGCACCCTGTCCACCTGCATGTATTATACCGAGCTGGACCCCCGCACCATGAAGCCGGTCTTCGTGCCCAAAACGCCCCACGACAAGGCCATGCAGCGGGCGCTGCTCCAGTGGAAGAACCCCAAAAACTTTCCCCTCATCCGGGAGGCCCTCCGGCTACTTGGCCGGGAGGACCTCATCGGCTTTGGCCGGGAATGCCTGGTGCCCCCCACCCAGGGCTACCGCAGGCCCTCAGGCTCCGGCCCAGCTTCTTTAAAGTCCGGCCCTGCTGCTGGCGCGTCCCGCCCTGCCGCCAAAAAGACCACCGGCAAGAAGCCCGGCTGGGCCGCAAACAAGCCCAAACCCACCACTAAGCCCGCCAATAAACCCACCAATAAGCCCGCCAAGGCTAAGCGGAGCCGATAAAGCCCTCTCAGGCAAGGGTGCCCAAGCGACCCCTGTAAAGATATTCATGTTCAGCTGGCATATGATCGCCTCCTTTGGGAACAATACCCATTGGAGGTGATTTACATGAGTCCAAAGGAACTCATCTATCTGGAGGATGCACTGAACCACGAGAAATTTTTGATGACCCAATGCCAGCAGGCCGCCCAGGCCCTGACCGACCCGGAGCTGAAAAACTACGCCCAGCAGCTGGCCAATACCCACAACCAGCTGTTCCAGCGGTTTTTCAACGTCGTATAAGGAGGGGCCTATGAACGATCAAGTGATAATGGAAAACCTGCTTCAAACCACCAAGGGAGCCTGCGACCTGTACATGCATGGCACCATCGAGTCCAGCACTCAAAATGTCCATGGTGCCTTTGACGAGGCGCTGAAAGAAAGCCTGTGCTCCCAGGAGACCATCTACCAAAAGATGTCCCAGCGGGGCTGGTACCCCATGCAGCAGGCGGAGCAGCAAAAGATAACCCAGCTGAAAAACAAATTCTCCACCATGCAGTAACCGTAAAACAACGCAAAGACCTTAAACGCATCCGGCCAGGGCATAGACCCTGCCGGATGTTTTGGCTTGCCGTTGACACAAATGTAAATCTGGGCTATGATGATTTTGTATGAGTCCTCATCTAAGCAAATCAAGGAGATACACATGAAACCGCTTATCAGTATTTGCTGCACGACCTACAATCATGAAAAATATATCGCTCAGACCCTGGACAGCTTCCTGAGCCAGGAAACGGATTTCCCCTTTGAGATCCTCATCCATGACGATGCCTCCACCGACCAAACGGCGGCTATCGTCCGCCGCTACGCCGATCAATATCCGGATATCATCCAGCCCATGTTTCAAATTCAAAATCAGTATTCCAAAAACATCCCCATAAACGAGACCTTCAACTTTCCCCGGGCCAAGGGCCAGTATATCGCCCTTTGCGAGGGGGACGACTATTGGTGCGACCCCCAAAAGCTCCAGCGGCAGATTGCCCATATGGAAAGCGACCCCACCTGCACCTTCTCCTTTACCAATGCCTATATCCACGACGAGCAGGAGGCTGCCCCGGACCGGGATTTCCTGCCCTATTATGAGGCCGAGCGCCCCTGGTACAAGGGCGAAAGCGCCTCCTATACCCTGGATGAGATCGCCCGGCTCTCCTTCATCCCCACCGCCAGCATCGTTTTCCGCACGGATGCGCTGCGGGCCCTGCCCAGGGCCTTTCACGAGAAGATGTGCCAGCACGGGGACCTGCGCATGAAGCTGTACCTCACCGCTGCAGGCCACGCCTGGTACGAGCATATATATAGCTGCGTATACCGGGAGAACGTCAGCGGCTCGGCCATGCACATCTGGAAAAAGGAAAGCCGGGACAAGCTCTATGCCCGCTGCCAGACCGTGGTGGAGCTGGTAGACGACGTGGAGCGCTTTAGCGGCAGCCCGGACTCTGAGGGCCTGCAGCAGGTAAAGAAGCATTACCTGTGGATCATGGCCCATAACGCGCCCCATCTGGTGGCCCTTTGGGGCGGCCAGGTAGGCCATACCTATCGCTCCCTGCCCACCAAGGAGCGGCTGCGCTGCACCCTGAGACTGGTGTTCCCGCAAAAGCTGGGCTCCAAGGTCTCCTTGGCCATGGCCAGGCGGGCGGTGTGATGGATAGGCTGGAAGGGCGCTTTGAGCCCACTCCCTTGTATCTGTTGGATACGGATGCCAGCGGCAACCGCCTGTTCATCAAGCGGGAGGATCTGCTGCCCTATTCCTTCGGCGGCAACAAGGTGCGCATTGCTATCGAATATATGCGGGACATGCGGTCAAAGGGCTGTGACCATATGGTCACCTATGGCAACGCCCGCTCCAACCTCTGCCGGGTGCTCAGCAATCTGTGCGCGGCCCAGGGGGTGCCTATCACCATCCTGTCCCCTGCGGATGATGACGGCGCACGGCTCCCCTCCTTTAATGCTAGCCTTTGCGAGGCCTTCGGGGCGAATATCGTCCCCTGCCTGAAAACCAACGTGGCCCAAAGCGTGGACGCGGTGTTCGCTGCCCTCCGGCAAAAGGGCCAAAGGCCCTATTATACCTACGGAGACCGCCTGGGCCAGGGCAACGAGGCCGTGCCTACGGCGGCCTACGTCCCCATGTACGCGGAGATCGCCGCCCAGGAGGCCCGCCTGGACGCAAGCTTTGAGGCTGTATTTTTGGCCACGGGCACAGGCATGACCCAGGCTGGCCTTATATGCGGCCAGCTGCTGGCTGGGGCCGAGGCTCGGCCTTGGCATATCATGGGTGTTTCTGTGGCACGGGACAGCGAAAACGCCAAGGCCCATATCGGGGCCTTCGCCAACGCTTATTTGAAGGCTGCTGCAAAGGCCCAAAATATGGCAAAGGACCTGAACAGCGCAGCGCCCCTGACCCCTGATCCCGCCACAGCTCTGGACCGGATCGAGGTCTACGACGCTTTCCGGGAAACCTACGGCCAGTGCGGCCCGGAGGTGGCCCGCTGCATCCAGGGTGCCATGACCCGCTACGGCCTGCCCCTGGATGGCACCTATACCGGCAAGGCCTTCCACGGCATGGAGGAGCTTATAAAGGGCTTTGGCTGGCAGGGCCGGGATATTTTATTTATGCATACCGGCGGCACGCCGCTTTTCTTTGACGCAGCCCAGGCTTGGCCCAGCGCCTGACCCCCGCCTGCGCCTTATACCAAGGTACGAAGGGACGACTTTATGCGCATTAATGTGACCCGAAGCTCCATGCCCGGTTTTGAGGAATACTGCGAAGAAATACGGGACCTGTGGGACACCCGCTTTCTCACCAACAACGGCAGCAAGCATATGGCCTTTGAGCAGCTGCTGGAGGCGTTTTTGGATAGCGGCCATGTGCAGCTGTTCACCAATGGCCACCTGGCCCTGGAGGCGCTGCTGGCGGCCATGGACCTGAAGGGAGAGGTCATCACCACCCCCTTCACCTTTGTATCCACCACCCATGCGATCCTGCGCAAGGGCCTGACCCCTGTTTTTGGCGATATTCGGGAAACGGATTATACGCTGGACCCAGAGAAGCTGGAATCCCTCATCACCGATCAGACCTGCGCCATTTTGCCTGTCCACGTCTACGGCGCGCTGTGCGATGTGGATGCCATCCAGGCCATTGCGGACAAGCACCGGCTCCCCGTTATCTACGACGCGGCCCATGCCTTTGGCGTGACCAAAGGCGGCGTGCCCGCCGCCAAGTTCGGCCTGGCCAGCATGTTTAGCTTCCACGCCACCAAGGTGTTCCACACCATCGAGGGAGGCGCTGTCGCCACGGAGAGCGCGGCCCTTAGCGATCAGCTGGCCCTGGAGCGCAACTACGGCATTACCGGCCCCGAAAGCGTGGTCTCCGTAGGCGGCAACTCCAAAATGAGCGAATTCCAAGCCGCCATGGGCCTGTGCAATCTGCGGCATCTGCAAGACGATATCCGCCTGCGCAAGCATGTATACCAGCTGTACCTGGATCTGCTGGGGGGCATTCCCGGCCTGCGCCTGCCCGCCGTCCAACCCGGGGTGGAGAGCAACTACGCCTATTTCCCCGTGGTCTTTGAAGGTGGGCGAAAGGTCCGGGACGCGGCATGCGCCGCCCTGGCCCAGGAGGACATCTTTGCCCGCAAGTATTTCTATCCCCTCATCACGGACATGGAATGCTTTGCCGGCCGCCCCGGCTTTGATACCGCCCAGGTCCCGGTAGCCAAGCGGATATCGGATGGGGTCGCGACTTTGCCCCTGTACCCCGATCTATCGGACGAGGATGTGGCACTGATCTGCCGCATCCTCCGAAGGAGTCTTGCCTGTGAGTGAACAAAGAACCGCAAAAGCCGCCTCCTCCTTCCTGTTTAAGCTGGCGGAAAGCCTGGGCACCCAGGGCATGGCCCTTGTGATAGCCATCGTATTGGCGCGGCTTTTAAGCCCCTCCGATCATGGCGTGCTGACCATCCTGATGGTCTTTATCACCCTGGCTCAGGTCTTTGTGCAAAGCGGCCTGGGCACTGCCCTTATCCAAAAAAAAGAGGTAGACGATACCGATCTCAGCTCCGTATTTTTTGTGAGCCTTAGCATCGCCATAGCGCTATACCTGCTGCTTTTCCTGCTGGCCCCGGCCATTGGCACGTTCTTTGCCATGCCTCAGCTGGCCCCTGTGCTGCGGGTACTGGCGCTTTTGCTGCTTCCTGGCGCGTTTATATCCGTGCAAAGCGCGGTCATCGCCCGGGAGATGAAATTTCGTTCGCTGATGCTTGCCAGCCTGTGTGCCACCGCCCTTTCCGGCGCGGTGGGCATTGCCATGGCCTATGCAGGTATGGGCTATTGGGCCTTGGTGGGCCAGCAGCTCACAAACCAGCTGACCCTCATGTGCGCTCTGCTTATCATCGTCAAATGGCGGCCCCGGCTGTTGTTTTCCTGGGCCCGGGTAAAGGGCCTCATCGGCTTTGGCTGGAAGCTGCTGGCGGCCAGCCTGTTGGATACCGGCTATGCCAACCTGCGCACCGCCCTCATCGGCAAAAAGTTTACAGCGGATACCCTGGGCTTTTATAATAAGGGCAAGCAGTTTCCCGAGCTGGTGATGAACGCGGTGAACGGCTCCATCCAGAGCGTGATGCTGCCTGTGCTTTCCGAGCTGCAAGAGGACATTGCCCAAATGAAGCAGATGATGCGCCGGTCTGTGATGGCCTCCAGCTTTTTGGTGATGCCGCTGATGGCCGGCTTGGCTGCCGTGGCGGAGCCGCTTATCCGCCTGCTGCTAACGGACAAATGGCTGCCCGCTGTGCCCTTTTTGCAGATCTGCTGCATTGATTTTGCTTTTTACCCCATCCATACCGCCAATCTACAGGCCATCAACGCCATGGGCCGCAGCGATGTATTTCTCAAGCTGGAGTTAATCAAAAAAAGCTACGGCCTGGTGATCCTGGCCGTAACCGTGCTGTGTTTTGATAGTGCCCTGGCCATTGCCTGGGGCGGGGTCCTGAGCACCCTGCTTTCCGCCATGGTGAATGCCTCTCCCAACCGGAAGCTCCTGGGCTATGGCTACCTGGAGCAAATGCGGGATATTTTGCCTCAGACGGCCCTTTCCATCGTGATGTTCCTGGCGGTCTCCGCCGCGGGGCTTTTGCCCCTGGCTCCCCTTGGGCTGCTCCTTGTGCAGGTGCTGGTGGGCGTAGCGGTCTACGGCGGCCTGGCGCTCGTTCTGCGGCTGGAGGGCATGCAGTTCCTGCTGGACATGCTCCAGCGGCTTATAAAAAGGCCCACAGAAAAGGCATGAGTATGCAAAAAGAAGGCTTGATCATGAAAACGACGCTTGTAACGGCCCTGGGCTCCGCCTCCGCCTCCACCGTGCTGGACGCGCTCCATGAAGCGGGCCACCGGGTGGTGGGCTGCGATATATATCCCCGGGAGTGGAACCTCGCCTCCTGTCAGGCGGATGTATTCTTCCAGGCCGTACCCGCCACGGATGCCCAGGCCTACCTTGCCCAGCTGCTGAACATGGTAAAGCGGGAGCAGGTAAGCTATCTCATCCCCCTGACGGATGTGGAGGTGGACGTGCTCTGCGGCCAGAAGGCGCGCTTTGCCGCCCTGGGCTGCATAGTCTGCACCCCCGATGAAGCCGCTGCCCGCCTGTGCCGCAATAAGCAAGCCATGACAGAGGCCCTGGCGGCAGATCATATCTGCGCCACCATCCCCACCCGGTCTCCCTACGGCTGGGCACCCGGCGAAGCCGACTTTCCCATGATGCTCAAGCGCCTCCATGGCCGCAGCAGCCAGGGGCAGGCCGTGGTGCACACCCGCCAAGCCTTTGATTCCGTTTTGCTGACCAGCGCGGACTATATCGCCCAGCCCTTTATAGCCGGCGCTGTGTACACGGTGGATGTGGCCCGGGATGCATTGGGCCACGTGCAAGCCCTGACCCGTCAGGAGCTGCTCCGCACGGTGAACGGCCTGGGCACGACGGGGCGCATCCTGCCGGGCCACCCCCTGGAGGCCATTTGCGCCCGCATCGCCGAAAGAGCCAATATCGTAGGCGTAGTCAATATGGAGTTTATCGGCCATCAGGACGATTTTTATTTTCTGGAGGTCAACCCCCGCTGTTCCGGCGGCGTAGGGTTCAGCGCCCTGGCT
>JAVBRJ010000019.1:0-87310 GCA_031548115.1 Eubacteriales bacterium
ATCATGGGGAGAATGACAGGCTGGTGGTAGTGGCCAAGCGGATTAAGGATCAGCCTGCTGCGGATTAGGGAATAGCCTGCTTAGGGTCAATATGAAAACGGCTGTAGATTCCCGCTAGGCGATATAAATGGTTCGGATTTGCATCGCTCTGGGGCATCACAAAGCCCACTCTTGATTCTTCGAGAGTGGGCTTTGTGGTAACCGTTTAGCTCCTGCTTATCCTCCCGTAGCACAAGAAAGCGCTTTGTGCTATAATGTGATGCAATTGGGGGAAAGGAACTGAAAGTATGCGAAGGACAAGGACCTTAAAATTATTTTCGATCTTTTTTATTGTGCTTATGGCAGTATGCGCCACGGCTTTTTCGGCGCAGGCCGAAACCGCGCGGGATATCACATCACAATGCAAGTTTACGGCAAAGCATAAAAGGGACAAGCTCAAGCGCCTATACGATAATAGCTATACCACCGTTTATGAGAGCGGCACAGGTACGTCCGCTGCGATCAAGGTCGCGGTGCCAGAGGGCGAGGAGGTCGGCTTTGTTTACATCAAGTGGTCGGGGAAGCCTGTGGGGGTGCAGCTCCAGGTGGATAACGGCTCGGCGCTTGAAACCGTTGCCACCTGCAACGATCCCTTCCTGGCCTCCTATATCCCCGTACCTGAAGGCGTTGGCTCCTTTCAACTGATCCAGGCTACGGGTGTCCGGGACAAAATGCGCATTGCCGAGCTCCGCGTTTATAGCCGTGGCGATGTGCCTGCCGATATCCAGCGCTGGGAGGCTCCCTATGAGCAGTGCGATATGCTGGTCATTTCCACACATCCGGATGATGAACTGATCTTCTTTGGCGGCACCATACCCTATTATGGCAAGGAGCTGGGGAAAGCCGTGCAGGTGGCGTATATCGTACCGGCCACGGCCTATCGCTGCCTGGAATTGCTAGATGGCCTATGGCATTGCGGCGTGACGCACTATCCCGATATCGCCAGTTTTAAGGATGCGTATTCCCCGGGCAGGGATAAGATCCTCAAGGCCTGGAACAAGGACCGCCTGACCCGGCACATCGCCACCCTTTACCGGCGCTATACCCCGGCTGTGGTCGTTACCCACGACCTGGGTGGCGAATATGGCCATGGCGCACATAAGGCGGTAAGCTACATTGCCTGCGAGGCCGTCGCGGCGGCGGCGGACCCCGCTTACAGCAACACCAAGAAAAAGGCTGAAACCTTGGGCCCTTGGCAAATAAGCAAGCTGTATTTGCATCTTTATGAGGAAAATACCCTTAAAATGAACTGGCGCGTCCCGCTGGATGCCTTCGGCGGTAAAACCGCTTTTGATGTGGCGGAAGAAGCATTTGAATTCCATGTTTCACAGCTTGCCAGCGAAAAATATCACGTTGAGGATGCGGGGCCCTATGACAACGGCCTCTTCGGGCTGTATTTTACAAATGTGGGCCAAGATGAAAGCAGGGACGATTTCTTTGAGCATATTGGCTCCCGTTGACCCAGATCGTTTATAAAGGCAGCCGCCCTCAGGCTCAGCGCTTGGTGAGGGTGGTAGAGTAGCCGTCCTGGCTGAGGATGAGCGTATTACCCGAGCGGCGGATGCCAAATACCTCATGGCGGCCGGTCAGGCTGTCGATGATGTGCAGCTTGCCATTATCCACGCTGTAGGTGGTCGCGGGGCTAAACTGGTTGCTGCTGTCGGACAGCGCGCCGTTGTTGCCAAACATGACTGCATAGCCGTCCTCGCTTTCCCAGGTGCCGACAATGGAGGACCCTCCACTAGTGAATATAAAGCTTGCTCCGATAATGATTACCACGGCTACTAAGACCAGTATCCCATATTTTTTGTTCGTCTGATTTGCCATTTTCTCCACTCCTTAATGCTTTTGGTACGCCGCTGCTTTCAGCGGCTTTGATCTGCTTTACATGGATATTACGCCTGGAAGGGCTAAAGGTTACACGGAAGAAAAGGGAAAATATTTTTGTAGGTGTAACCTTTTGCGAGCCGCCGCCGTATTATGGGTGTACCGGTCTTTGGAAAAACACAAAATGTTCAGGCTCGCCCTATTTTTCGCTCTGCTTAGGTGTAAAAATATGGTATGATAGACGCACCAATACAAAACGAGGTGCTGCGTTTATGACAAGCCCGAACATATCCATGGGACAACTAGAATACTGGCTTGAGCTTTTTAAAGACCCTGTGTATCGGTTCGCGCTGGCCACTGTGCGGCAGCAGCAGACCGCAGAGGATGTTTTTCAAACCGTTTTTTTGCGCATGGTGGAGAATGAGGATACCCTTAGCCAAAAATCCGATGCCCATGTGAAAAACTGGCTAATGAAGGTGACCTACAACTGCTGTATGGATCACTTCCGAGGCACCACCAAGGAGCAAAACAATATCAGCATTGATGATGAAGCGCTTGGCGCGGGAGAATGGCTGGAGGATGAAGCAGCAGCGAGCCTGACAGACGGCACAAAGGAGGAAGGGCTGCCCGTATACGAGGCGGTACAGGCCCTGCCGCCAGACCAGAAGTCTGTCATCCATTTGTACTACTATGAGCAGTATTCTGTTGCTGAGATCGCAAGGCTTCTGGCGGTGCAGGAGGGCGTTATAAAGACCCGAATGCACCGGGCCCGAAAAAGGCTGAGCCTGCTGATCCCCCAGATGGTAAAGGAGTATAGCGTATGAATGATCCGTACAAGGAATTTAATGATTCCATCAAGGCGCCGGAGGCACTGGTGGGAGCCACGCTGGAAAAAATGCGCGCTAAGAAGGAAGAAATGGCCCAGGAGGACATGGCAAAAGCGGAACAGGCCCAGGCGGAACAGGCCAGCGCGGAACAGGCCCAGGCGGATAAATGGCCCGCCCAAAGGGCCCAGGGCTTTTGGTGGGTCCAGCGGGTGGCGCTGCCCATGGCCGCCTGCTTATGCCTGCTTTGGGTAGGCTCCCTGCTGCTTACACCGGGCGAAAAGCTGGCTATCACGCCATTTACCCGAAGCGCCCTGCCGGGTGAAAGCGGCGTGATGCGGGGCGAGGAGCCGGACCGCCTGACCGCCGGTGAAGACCCGGGGGCAGACGAGGCAGAGGCGGCCTTCCAAGCCCAGGGGAAAGACTTGGTGCCGGGGTATGAAATGACAGGGCTGACCCTTAGCCACACCAGCCTGCCCCGGACAGAGGAGACAGGCACCCTGGCCCGGCTCCAGTATACAAATGGAAAAGACAGCCTTTGGGTAGAGATACACCCCTTCCCCTATCTGCTGGAGGCGTTTTTGCAGGAGCAGGCTGACCCCGTCCAGCTGGAGGGTATTTCCGTTTATTTGGGGCTGGATACGGAGACCCGCACCTATTACGCGCTATGGCAGGCGGGCGAGGAGCATTATTGCGTCCAGAGCGATGCATTAGGGGAGAGCGAATTTGTTAAGCTCATACCGCAGGTGGTGAGGAAGACCCTATGATGGAAAGAGCGTATGCCCGTTTGACCGCAGCCTTTTTGGCGGTGCTCCTGCTTGTGACGGCAGGCCCCCTTGTGGCGGCAGGCCCCCTTGGGGCCGCAAGCCCCCTTGTGGCGGCGGTGGCGGAGCCCTCGCTGCCCCGGGACACCGTGATGATCTACATGATCGGGTCCAACCTGGAGGCGGATTTTGGCCTGGCCTCGGCGGATATTCAGGAGATGCTGGACGCAGGGGTGGACCAGGCCCACACCAACGTGCTGATCTACATGAACGGCGCGCCTAACTGGATGCGTGGTATGGACATGAACAAGAACCACCTTTTTCAGTTGGACGGAGGGCAGCTAAAGCATTTGGAGGAATATACTGGGCTGGATATGTGCAGTCCGGAGACCCTATCCGCCTTTTTGAACTATGGGCGGCAGCATTTTCCGGCGGAGCGGTATGCCCTGGTGCTGTGGGATCACGGCCGTGGCCCTATTGCTGGGTTTGGGGTGGACACCCGCTATGATGACAAGAGCATGAGCCTTCCATGCCTGCGCCAGGCGCTGGAGGCCAGCCCCTTTGGGGAGGAAGAAAGGCTGGAGTGGATCGCCTTTGATGCCTGCCTGATGGCCACCGCCGAGACGGCCTATACGGTCCGGGACTATGCCCGGTTCCTGGTGGCCTCCCAGGAGGCCGTGCAAAACAACGGCTTGGATTATAGCTTTTTAGCCCAGCTGCCCACACTGGCGGATGGCGCAGCAATAGGCCGCGCCATGGTGGCCAGCTATGGGCAGTACTATGAGCAGCAATTCAATAAGGCCATGCTGGCCCAGTTCTTGCCGGCGCTTACGCTGTCCTGCATAGAGCTGGCTCAGCTGGCCCCGCTGGAGACGGCGCTGGATGCCCTGTTTGCTCGGCTGGGGCATGGCATGGCGCTGGGTAATTTTTCTTCCCTGGTGCGCCTGCGGGACCAGCAGCGGTCCTTTGGCAAAGCATCCATGGGCTCCAACTATGACCTCATCGACATGGCCGCCCTGGCCAAGGACCTGGAAAGCTTTTACCCAGAGGAGACAAGGGCGCTTTTGGCAGCCATAGAGCAGCTAGTGATCTGCAACGATGCCAATATCGACAGCGCCTGTGGCCTTTCGCTGTACTATCCCCACAGCAGCTTGGCCTTCTTTGAGACCCAGGCTTTCCAGATATACCAGGAGATAGGCTTTTCGGCCGGGTATCAGCAGTTTTTGGAGGGATATGCCAAACGGCTGGCGGCGGGGCAGCCGGTGGCCTGGGAGGCCGCCAGCCTGACCCCAGAGCTGGTGACCCGCCAGAACGTGACCCTGCAGCTGACGCCCCAGCAGCAGGCGGCATTTGCCAGCGCCTACTTTTTGGTGCTTGAGCATCTGGGCGAGGTAAACGGCTATGGCTTTGTGCGCCTGATGCGCAATGTGACCCTGGATGAAGCGGGCCTTCTGTCTGTGCCCTATGAGCACAGCACCCTGTTCTTTGTTGACCAGCAGACAGGGGAGAAAGGGCCTATCTATATAATCGAGCAGGAAAGCGGAGACGGCTATATAAAAGCGGTAGCCCAAGGTATTGGCTACAGGCAGCCGGCGGAAGAGGACGGCTGGTGGGAAATGCCCGAGGTCATGTCTGTGGAAATGCAGCTGGGCTTGGACCGAAATAGCAACCAAAATTTTATTTTGCAGGTGCTGCGCACAGATAAGGCGACCTTTAACGCAGGCAAAAACCAGCTGGCCCTGCAGGAGCTGTTTGCCTTTGATATGATGACAGGCACGCGGCTTCCCTCCTACGACCGCCAGGGGAACCTGCTGCCGTTTTTCCAATGGGAAAAGGGTCCTATCAGCTATGGAAACAGCATTCGTCTGTCCAATGCCATCCAGCTGGTCATGGACAGCTATGACCAGTTGGATGGGGCCCTGATGGGCATGTTTGTGGTGCGGGATGTGCAGGGTAATGAGTATGCCTCCGGGCTGGTGCCGCTGAAGGCCGCCAAGACCCAAACCGAAGCGGATGCCCCGCCTAAAACGGAGGTGGACATCCCCGCTGCCAGCTTGACCGGAGGCAATACCCTGCTTTTGGAAAACGACCTGGTAGCGGTCCACCTGTCGGACCTTAAGCTGACCTGCGGCTATGAGTGGGAGCTGTGCCTGGAGCTGGATGTCACCAACCTAAGGCAGACAGGCGACGTAAACTTTGGCGCAAGCCGCCTGTATTTAAACGACCAGGTCGTGAACCTGTCCTTCCCGCTATCCGCTTACCATATCGCCCCTGGGCAGACCCAGCGGGTCACCGAAAAGATCAAGATGAGGTACCTGCCCCTTTTCAGCGTTAAAGATGCGGTGATAGAGACGATGGACCTGTTTTTGACGGTCAGCGACAGCGACAGCTACCAGGAGCTCAAAAGGGAGCAGCTGGTCCTCCATACCCAGCTGGATTTATCCGCAGCCTTCCGATACCTTCCCTTCCGGCCTACCTGCAATGTTTTCGTGGAGCCGCAGGTCATAATAGATGAGGCGGGTATCCTGGCCCGGATAACAGGGATAGAATGGGAGCGGGGCGACTATCAGATGGTGCTGGAGATCGAAAACAACAGCGCCGCTACCTGCTCCTTCAGCCTGGTGGACACCTATGTGAACGATCAAATGGATGCGCTTTTCTTTAGCGCCACTGTGCACCCGGGCAAGGCAGGGCGCTTTGCCGTGCTCCTGTCGGAGACGGACGCTTTCGATATGGGGGAGAGCGAGCTTAGAGATTTCGGCTTCCGGATGAAGGTAGATAATGTGCTGGCAAGCGGCTTTGAGCCCATGCTGTGCTCAGCGCTGATAGAGGCCGAGTGCTTGCCGGCGGAGGGCTGGCTGGAGAGCGCCAGCGCGCTGCCTCCGCTGCTGGATGAGGAGGGCATAAGGATCATTCCCCTGGGGATATATCAGTCAAGCAATAATCATGGCGGCGAAATGGGCTCCCCCTGCTTGAAGCTATTGATCCTAAATAACAGCGCCAGGGACATGGCCCTGGAGATATACGACGGGCAGATCAACGGGATAGATGCCGGATTGAGGCTTTTCCCCCAGGGGGTGCTGGCGGGCAAGCGCCTGCTGGCAACGGTGGATATCCCTGTGGAGCTGGTACTCAAGCCGCAGGACCCAGCCTTGCATAGCCTTACCTTTTCCCTGCGGGCCTACGACCAGGAGACCCGGGAAAGAATACTTGCAACGGAGCCCATGACCCTGGAGCACAAATAAGCCAAAGCGCTATACAGACCACTTTGGACAAGCTATTTAAGCCAGAGGCCAGCAAGAGATATGCGTGGCTACAGTTTTTGAAATGGGATGAGTGAGGGACAGCCTCGGGCTAAAGCCGAAATAACGCAAGCCGAGCTGGAGCTGGGCCGCGAAGAACAGCGCAAAGCAGAAAGGGGCGGAGGGGAAATGGCGCAGGATACCCCATGGCTGGAGTGGGCAATAGAGCTGCAAAGCCTAGCCCAGGCAGGGCTGCACTATGGCAGGGACGTGTACGACCGGGAGCGGTACCAGCGCATCCGGGAGATCGCGGCAGAAATGCTGGCCCAGCAAGGAGACATGCCCCTTCCAAAGGTGAAGGAGCTGTTTGGCTGCGAAACGGGCTACCAAACGCCCAAGCTGGACACCCGGGCGGCGATCTTCGCGGAGGACAAGATACTGCTGGTTAAGGAGTGCAATGGAAAGTGGTCATTGCCCGGAGGCTGGGTGGACGTAAACCTGTCGGTGATGGAAAGCGCGGTAAAAGAGGTAAAGGAAGAGGCAGGGCTGGACGCGGTGGCAGTAAGGGTGATCGCGGTGCAGGACCGGGAGAAGCATAACCTGCCTGTGTACGCCTGGAAGGTATGTAAGATATTTGTGCTGTGCAGGGCCACTGGCGGCCAGTTTGAAGCCAATACGGAAACGGTGGCCAGCGGATATTTCGCCCTGGACGCGCTGCCGCCCTTGGCCACGGAAAAGAATACCCAGCAGCAGATCACTATGTGTTTTGAGGCATATCATGCGGAAAACTGGCAAACGCTGCTGGACTAAGGCTGTCCACCAAAGGCCCAAGCTCGGCCAGGCTGTCCAGCTGCCAGGTCACGTAAGGCGCAAGCTCCGGGCCAAAGGGGAGCAGGTCCGGTATCATGACGCTTTGGATACCTGCGGCGGTGAGGCTCTTTAGGCCGTTTCGGCTGTCCTCCACGCCGATGCATTCCCGGGGCAGAAGCCCCAGGCTTTCCGCCGCCTTGAGGTAGATATCCGGGGCGGGCTTGCTGCGGCCCACATCGCCGCCGCATACGATGGTGTCAAAAACGCCTTGCATTTCCGGCACGCTGTCGATATAGGCCTCCACCACAGCGCGCTTAGTGCTGGTGGCCAGGGCCAGCTTCAGGCCCCGGGCTTTTAGGCCAGCCAGGCATGGGCCCAGCCCCGGCTTTTGGGGCAGCGTACCCTGCTGGGCCGCATCCAAAAACACCTGCAAAAAGGCATCCATAGCTGCGTCAAAGGGAAAGGCCTCCCCCAGCTCCTTTGTTACGAGCTCCTTGCTCAAGGCGTTGGTGGTCCCCAGTATTTTCAGGTACAAGGTCTGGGAGAAGGCATAGCCCATCTGGGCCGCCACCTGGGGCAGCACCGCCATACCCATGCTTTCGGTGTCCAGCAGCACACCGTCCATGTCGAATAAGATCCCTTTTATCATTGGCAACCGCGATCCCTTCTGTGAATTACGGAGATATATCCCCACTTGAAAGTAAGCTATAGTCTGCAACGGTTTGCTCCGTCAGGGCATTATGTACAGGGAGCAAAGGGTGCTTTATAATTCAGTAAAGCATACCCGATACTATGCGACACGAAAAGTCGGGTGAGGGAGACCTTTCCAGGACTATGATCTATAACGGAGGGATGTTATGAACTGGACACGGCAATTAAACGCTGCAATTGATTATATCGAGGAAAATCTTGATGGCGAAATATCCAATCAGGAAATATCAAGGATCGTCTGCTGCTCTATCTACAATTTCCAGCGGATGTTTTCCTATATTGCCGAAAGATCGCTTTCGGAGTATATACGAAGCAGGCGGCTGACCCTGGCGGCATTCGATATTCTCAGAACGGACGAGCGATTGATCGACATTGCCCTGAAATATGGATATGAGTCTCAGGATTCATTTGCCCGTGCGTTTAAGGCGTTTCATGGGGTTGCCCCGTCTACGGTCAGAACGGAAACGGTGCAGCTACGGTCCTGTCCCAAGCTCTCCTTCCAGATCACAGTCAAAGGAGACGATCATATGAATTACCAGATCGAGACGTGGCCCGCTTTTAGCGTGGCAGGATTCAAGCACCCCATGAAAACAGAGCAGGCTTTTGAAGAAGTTCCTCAAATCTGGGCTCTCGCTTGGAAGGACGGAACCATGAGCCGCCTCATGGAGCTTCTTCAAAAAACGGATTACAGGCCTGCCGGTTTTTTGGGCTTTGCCATCGGCGGGCAATGGGGCGCTTCCCAGGACATGGATTACTTTATTGGCGTGACCAATCATGTGGACGTTGCAAACTGCACCCCTGTTCCCGCGCCTAACGGCATGGAAGAGATTCATACAAAAACGGCTACCTGGGTCATTATTGAGGCGAATGGCGAGCTGCCCGGTGCCATCCAGAACGTATACAAGCAGTTTTACTCCGAGTGGTTGCCCAAATCTGGATATCAGCTGGACGATCTGCCTGTTGTGGAATGCTATATGCAGGACCACCGGCAAGAGGTATGGATCGCAGTTAAAAGTGTGACACTGTAAAGAACCATCAAGGGGCAGATACGCTATCTGCCCCTTTGCGTTCCCTATGGCTGGTAGTAATGACAGATCTGGTAAACCCTATTGTTCTTCAAGTGATACTGGATCACCCAGACCTTGCTTTCCAGGGTCTTGCAGGAATACTGGACCGTGCGGGTGCCATCCTCGTTTTGGATGACCCTGCCGATATCGGGATCGGCGTAGTACAGGCCCCGGTCGCCGTTGGGGCTTTGCACCTGTCCCATGTCCTTAAACACGCCGGTGATGTCCGCCTCGGAGCTGCCAAAGCCTACGCCCCTGGGACCAGCGGCGATCTCGCTGTTCATCTCCATGCGGACCAGGCCCCATTTGCCGCCTGTGAGCGTGAAAATGGCATGGCCCCAGCTGTAGGTGAGCTTGCGGGCGTCGTCGGTCATGTGCAGGTATTGGGTCTCTTCTTCCGCGGTAGGCTGGCCAAAGCGCTCCTTGAAGTTTTCGATGGTAGTGGCGTTCAGGGTGAAGCCGGAGAATTTGTCGCCCTCGGCGTATGTATCCAGGGGATAGGGGCTGACCTCGAACTTGTAGCCCACCTCGCGCATGGCGGACATCTTGCCGTATTTGTTGACGCAGACGGCTTTCAGCGTTACCCGGCCGGAGGGCAGCTTGATGGGGGTGCCGTCGTAGACGGGGCTTTCCTCGGTGGGGGTGGAGCCGTCGATGGTGTAGTAGAACTTTAGCTTGTTTTCCTCGGGCTCTTTATTGTTCTCCTTCTCGTCCTCCTTGCTGCCGGGACGCAGGCCTACAGTTTTTAGCTTGCTGTAGGTTTGGGGGGCCAGGGTGGCGGAGGGCGCAGAGGGGGTGGGATAGTATACGTTGTAGGTGACGGACAGCAGATCGCTGACCAGGTCCTCGCTGAGGCAGAAGGCCCGAAGGGTCAGGTTGCCCTCGGGGATGGTCAGGCCGCCGCCCTCGGTGTAGGTCCAGCCGTCAATGTGCAGGCCGTCCTCGGGCACGGGCAGCTCATCGTCAAGAGTATAATAAATATCATAGCCCTGGGGCGAGGTAAGCTGGATCGGCTGTTCCAGCATGTACCGGCCTGCGGCCAGGTCCACCTGGGGGGTGTTGGGGATAAAGTCCTTGCGCTGGAGGCGGAAGGTCTCCTTATCTGTGTTTTGGTATGCCTTGAGCATCATGGCTGCCGCGTCCGGGTTGCGGTCCTCATCCAGATACATGCGGATCAGGGCGGTATAGGCCTCGGTGCGGGAGGGGGCGATGGTCTCGGCCAGCTCCAGATAAACGGCCTCGGCGGCAGGGTCGTTCTCGGCCAGCTCGTAGGCGTTGGCCAGCAGCAGGCGGCCATCGTAGTTTTCCGTTTCCTCCAGGGCATCGGCTAGGCGGAAGGCGGTGATGGCGGTCTCCACATCGCCTACGTCCATGTACTCCTGGCCTACCAGCCAGTAGGTCTGGACGGGGACGGCGTTAAGCTCGGAGAGGGTCTCCTCCCGCTCGGTTTGGCGCAGGTCATCGCTGGCGGTGATCAGCTCAAACATGGCATCGGAGGACAGCATCACATTCTTGCGGGCTGTGCGCCGCTGGCCCTCGGGGCTGGTCTTCTCGTAAACGTACGTGCCAATGGCCGCCACCAGCACCACAGAAACGATGATAATGCCGATCAGCATCCAGTTGATGGGGTAGCGCTTGACGGCGTGGGTCTTGACGGGCCGGGAGGAAATGCTGCGGACCCGGCCCCTGGGGTTCACGGGCACGCCCCGGTGGGTGCTAGGGCGGCTGGCAAAGCCAGCCAGGCCCTCTCCGGCGGTCTTTCGGCGGGGGCTGCGCTGCTGCTCCAAGGGCAGGGGGGACATGTCGTAGTCTCCATATTCAGGGATATCGCTTCGGCTCTGGTCAGACAGCATCGGCGGGGTGGCGTTCAGCCTCCCTTGACGGATGGCCCGCACCCCCGTGTCCATGGGCCGGGAGGCCCCATCGGATAAAAGGCTCCCGCAGTGGTCACAGGTCAAGGCTTCATCGGAAGCATAAGTGCCGCATCGTTTGCAGATCATGGCTGGCTCCTTTCTCGGGCGCTGGGCGGGCATGCGCCCTCCCTCGGTTTCGGCCTCGTGCTGCGCTTGCGCCAGCGCAGAAGCAGTGCTTTATCGTCTGTTGTTGACAGGGCTGTCGTTGATGATAAGCTCAAAATTGCAGCCCAGGAACTTGGCGGCCTGCTCGCACATGAGGATGCGGGACAGGTAAATGCTGAGGTATTCCAGGACGCTGGAGCTGGCATCCATCTTAAGGGACTGGCGGATGACCTTGCTTTTCCGGTCCACGGTCACATCGTTTTCCTGGATGGCAAAGTTTACCCGGTCGTGAACATCGGAAACGTCCGGGCGGCCATGGCGGACCCGGCTTTTGTGGGCATCGCTCTTGTCGGCGATGGCCAGGGCGGCGCTGACCGCGCTGGACACGGTGCCGCTTTGCTCCTCGTGGTTGCCCACGGCGGTGATGATCTCCACCACGTCGGAGATGTCCATGCCCGCATCCTTAAGGATGGGGAAGAGCATCACCGCGCCATTAGGGCCGTGGTCGTGGCGGTTGATGGAATTGCCCACGTCGTGCACCCAGCCGGCAATGGCGGCCAGCTCGATCTCCCGCTCGCTGTAGCCTAGGGATTTTAGGATGCCGGTGGCGGTGCGGCTTACGTAGCTGAGGTGGTGGGGTCCGTGGTCGGTATATCCCAGGGCCTCCAGGTAGCGGTTGCCCGCCTTCACCAAAGCCTTGATGCTCTCGTTTTGCTTGATCTCTTGTAATGTTATCAAAGGGGTTCTCCTTCCAAATGGTCAGCTAAATTTCCAAATATGTAACGAATGATAGACTAAGGCTTGTTGCACCGGGCTTGGCCCACGCTGCAACAGCGCCTTATTGCAGGCGCTGCACGGCCTTGTAGGTGGGGTCGTTTTGGAAGTCCCGCACAGGGGCCTCGCTGCCCAAGCGCTCGATGGCGCTGCGGATCTCGATAAAGTCGATATAGGAGCAGGCGGGGTCCTCGGCGGCATCCAGGAGGGCTTCCAGGGCCCGGTCGTCGTCTAGCTTGGCCAGGTAGCCCGCGTAAAGGGCCCGCTTGTCCCTTTGGGTCTTGAAGCATTCCAGGGTAAAGGCGAATACCCCGTCATCCCCGGGAAAATCGCACAGCACGTCCAAAAGGGCTTCCTTCCCTGCCTGCGGGGCGGCCAGGAAAGCGGTCTTGGCAGGGCCGCGAACGGCATCGCCCATGGCCCGAAGGCTTTCTAGAGCGCTGTCCAGGAGGTCCTCCTCCTGGCTGCGGTCCACCTGCCAGCGCAGGTATTCCACCATGGGGGCGGTGCTGTCCAGCTGCCGCAAAAGGTCGATGGCCAGCATCCGGGCCTCGCAGGGGGCGGCGGTATCGGCGGCCAGGTCCATCAGCGGCGGCTCCTCGTTAAGCTCCGCCAGGCGGTCCAGCAGGGTATCCGGCACGGGCACTTCGCCCTGCGCATAGGCGCGCAGCAGGGCGCACAGCTCCTGGGCGCTTTCGTAGCGGTTAAAGTATTCGCCAGGGGTAGCCCCTTCCAGCCAGGAGGCGGGGGTGTTTAGAAATTTCAGGTACACCCCGGGCATTTCGTCCTCCATGTCCTCAGGGCGCTTATACTTATGCTGGTTCTTCTCGATCCATTGGTTCAGGTATTCCGAAAACTGGGCGTCAAAGTCCATCAGCTGGATATCAGGGTTCTTGGCCATTTTAAGGTTCCTCCTCTTGGGCTATAGGTTCAAGGGCACACAGGAGGCCCAAAGCCTTCTGGGCCTGGTCTCTATGCTGGGTAACGGCGTAGGGCTCGGCGGGCACGGGGCCGCCAGTGTGCAGGGCAAAATGCTTCGCCATGACAAAGGGCCATATATGGGCTGGGTCCGCCGCGAAGGCAAAGCGGTCCCGCCGGTCCATGCGGTACAAAAGCCGAAGGGCGTGGCCCTGGGCTTTATTATCCTTGGCTAAAAGGGCGGTGTGCCGGATGCGCTGCTTGAGGAGCCGTTGGATGACGGAGACGGGCTTTTCCACCTCGGATTCCGGGGCGGCCTGCATGATGCGGCCGTTTTGCCAGACGACGTAGGGGGCGGGCGCGCCCAGGGCCACCAGGGCGGACAGGGCGTAGCGCTTTACGTCGCTGTCTGGGGTGTTCTGCATCAAAACGCTGCGGAGCATCCGTTGGGCGGCGGCAGGGCTTTCCTGGGCCATGAGGGTTGCGATGGGGTAGAGGAGCCGCCCCAGGGCCCCGGTGGGCAGGGTCAGGGCGTAGAGGAACATCCGCTCCAGCCGGGTGTCGGCGCATAGCTTGCCGCTAAAGGATTCCAGCCCCGCGGATAGCTCCCGGGCCAGGGCCTCCAGCAGCAGCTGCTGGGCCTGCAGCGGCAGAAAGGGATAAAAGGACAGGGCTTCCGCCTGGGTGCGAAGCTTTTCCGGGGGCAGGCCCTGCTCCTCCCATTCTGTGACCAGCTGGAACAGGTAGAGGATGGTCAGGTCGTCCGGGTCCAGATCCCGGCACATATGCAAATATCCCATAGCCTCCGGTATCTGGCCCCGCCGAAGCAGTAAAATGGCCAGGTTGGAGAGGGTAGGCAAACGGTCCGGGGTCTTGCGGTTGTGGCTGCGCAGCATATCCAGGGCCAGGTTTTCCATGCCCAGGGCGGCGGCAGTGAAGCAGAAAAGCTGCTCCTCGTGAGGGTAGCGGCAATAGACCGCCGCTGCCATCAGCGCGCCGCAGGCCTTGCCCTTCTGGTCCAGCTGTACATAAATGCTGGCCAGGGCGCACAGGGTGGGCACGTGATGGGGGTTCTCCCGGGCGGAGGCAAGGGCAAATTCCAGGGCCCGCGCAGGTTTTTCCAGGGCCTGGTACAGCATGGCGTACAGCGCATTAAGGCGGGTATCTGCGGCGGGGTTCCGCTCCGCCCGTTTGAGGGCCTTTTGGCTGCCGGCTATATTCCCCCGGGCCAGCCGCAGGGAGGCGATATGCACCAGCGCGTCGTACCGGGCGGTGCCCCGGCCCTGTCCGTCGCTGAGCCAGTCCTCCAGCTCGTAGGTCTCGTCATCCCAGTACAGGGCCTCGGGAGGCATCACCCGCATATGGTGCAGGTAATGGGCGAAGGCATCTACGGCCTCCTGCTCCCGGCCCAGGGACAGCATGTTGCGGCCAATGAGATTATAGGGCAGGGCCTCCCCCGGCGACAGGGCCAGGGCGTTAAAGGCGGCCCGGTTGCTGGCCTCAAAGCAGCTCATATCCCGAAGGGTCTGGGCGTACTCCATCAGCAGGTCCCCGGAGGCAGGCTCCAGGTCCACCGCATGGCGAAGCAGGGCGGCGGCTCTGTGATGCTCGCCTCGCTTGCGGTGCTGCTCCGCCCGCTTGGACCAATATCGAGCGGATTTTTCCAGTGATACCACCTGTCCCGGATTTGCGGGACGACGCAGATCATTCATATTTCGCTCCTCTTGCTGGTTTACCGGGTGGCCTTGTTGAGCATACGGATCAGGTCAGGGGTAGAGAACCTCTCGGTAGCCTTGCAAAAATGGCAATGCAGCTCCTCCCCTTCGCCAGACGCGATCATCTCCGTCAGCTCCTCCTTGCCCAGGGCAATGAGGGCTTTTTCCATCCGCTCCCGGGAGCAGTGGCATTTATAGCTAAGGGGCGTTCTTTCCAAAATAACGGGGTCCAGGCCATCGAACCAGCCCTTCATCAGATCCTCCATAGGCTCGTGGGCCAGCTCCCGGCTAATTTCAGAAAACAGCGGGCTGCGAAGCTCCAGCTGGTCGATGATCCCGTCCGGGCAGCCGGGCAGGGGCTGAAGCAGCAGGCCCCCGGCGGCCAGCACGGTATTTTCCGCTACCAGCACCCCCAGGCTGACCAGGGAGGGGCTTTGCTCGCTCTGTACAAAATAATGGGCGAAGTCCTCGGCGATCTCGCCGGAGGTAAGCGGCACCTGGCCCACATAGGGGCTTTTCATGCCCAGGTCCTTTACCACGCTAAGGCGGCCCTGAGTGCCCACGGCCATACCTACGCTGAGCTTGCCATCGGGCCTGAGGGGCATCTCTAGATCAGGCACGTCCACGCAGCCCCGGACGGTCTCCCGGTCCCCCACGCAGACGATCTTGCCGATGGGGCCGCCGCCGTCGATGGACGCGGTAACCGAGGCTTTATCCTCCTTGAGCATGGAGGAGATCAGGGCGGTGCCGATCAGGGTGCGCCCTAGGGCGGCGGTAGCCACGGGACTGGTGAGGTGGATGCGCTGGGCCTCCTGCACGGTCTGGGTGGCGGTCACCAGGAGCCCACGGACCATGCCATCCTTCAAGGTAATATGCAAAATATGGTCATCTTGTGCGTGGATAGCTTCGGTATTCATCATAACATCCTTTATCCTTTGGTTTTATCTTGGCCCTTGGCTTATCTTTTTTATTTTAGCCCTTGGCTTATCTTTCAGTATATTGGGCATGGTCGGCGTACTGGGGCAAGGGCTCGGGGGCTGCGGGCTTTTTGGCGGCAATGTGCCAGCGGTTTTCCTTGGCGGCGGGGGTGGCCAGGCGCTTGTCGCCGTAAATGGCTATATCCGTGAAGCCTGCCTTTAGGAGCCAGGCCTCCAGGTCCGCCGCCTCATGGGCGTACTGCCTCTGATGCTCGCCGATGCGCTGGTAGCTGCCGTCCTTCTGGCGCAGGAAGATGGCCAGGTCCAGCTCCACACACTGCCGTGCCTTGGAGAAATGGTTGCGCCACAGGTAGGCGATGTCCTCGGTCTCATCCCCCAGGAAGCTGTCCCCCAGGATGTTTTTCAGCTTGTAGGGGGTGGATACATCGAAGACCAGCACGCCGCCGGGGCGGAGGGTGTGGTAGGCGGAGGTGAAGAAGGCCTGTACCTGGGCGGCATCCTTTAAGTAGTTCACGCCGTCGTTGGTGCACAAAACAGCGTCCATTTGCCGGTGCAGGTGCAGCTGGCACATGTCCTGTTTCACAAAGGGTATCATGGCCCCCTGCCTGCGGGCCTTTTGGCTGGCTTCAAAAAGCATATCCGGGGACAGGTCTACCCCTGTCATTTGATAGCCCATGGAGGAAAAAAGGAGGGTCAGGCTGCCTGTGCCGCAGGCACATTCGCAGACCTTGCCAAAGGGAATGCCATATTGTCCCAGTACCAGGCGGTAGAAATCCGCCCAGCTTGAATAATCCACATCTGCCATCAGCAGATCATAAACGGATGCGAAAGCCGTATACATTCGGTAAGTTGCTCCTTTGCGCAGGAAAAGCTATGGGGCCTTGACCCGTCGCCGGCTCTCCTGCCCGATCAGCCCGCCTATGCGGCCTGTTTCCTTGGCGGAAAGCCCGGCCCAGCCCACGTCCTTCACGCGTTCCAAAAGACCCAGTTCCTGTGCCAGTTCGTATTTTGCCCGCTCCTTGGAAGTAAGAAACTCCAGCGGGGGTTGAGGCTTGAGATCGCTTTTGGGAGTCATACTAGCCGCGCTCCTTTTCCTTTTACCGGATAGGGTGCGCGATAATGGCCCCGCTCATGCGTTAGGCTTGGGAATCATCGCCGGAAAAATAGTCGCCGGGCTCATCACCCTCGTCATCCTCGTCGGGGGTGTGCAGGCCACGGCCTACCTCTGCCCCTTCGATCTGGGGGTTGATATAGCGGTCAAAAACGCTGTTGGCGTAGCTGACACCTACAAAGCGGCTGAGGGCAAAGCCAAAGACGATATAGTACAGCCCCAGTATCATTACCGCGTAGATGAAATAGGGGGTCAGGAAGGATACGACGGCGGCGATGAGCGCAGGCACCAGGGACAAAAGCTTGAGCCCTAGGCTCATGGGCAGGCGGCCCACGGTGAGCAGCAGGCCATTGCGGAGGAGCTGGGAAAACTTGAGGCGGTAGGTGACCATCAGGGGGTAAAGATAGGTAAGGGAGCACATCCATAGCACCGTCAGCATCACGGTAAGGGCCTGGGGGATCACAAAGAGCATGTTTTGGGTGGCCATGTCCCCGTAGAACATCCAGCACACGTACAGGATCACGGGCATCAGGCCGGTAATGGAGGACACGGCCAGCGCCTGCTTCCAGTTTTCCTTAACAGCATCCCGGAAGTCGGACCAGATGAAGGCGTGCTCGTCCCGGGCCCAGTTGCGGGTCACATAGGCCACGCCAGCGGTGGCGGGCCCGGTAATGGCAATGGCGGGAATAAGGATGAACAGGGTCTGCAAGATGATAGCCTTGAAGGCCTCGCTGCTGGCGGCAGCCTGGATGGCGTACTCCTCGGCGGTGAGGGTCAAGGCTTCCACGGCGGCCTGGGCCTCTCCAAGGCCAGCCAGGACGTTGTACCAACTGGTAACGCCCGAAAATATCACAAACATAGCGGGCAACCATACCACCGCGTACATCAGGTTCAGCCGGCACAGGGCCGACAGGCGGATCTTCAACATTTCCCAAAATAATTGCCAACGGGTCTCGGGCAGGTCCTCCTGACGGTAGTCGCCCTTTCCGCTTTTTCCATAATAGAAATTGTTCATCAGCTTATTAAACATGGCTGCACCTCTTGGCTTTGTCTCCGACCCGAAAGCCGGGTAAAAATATTCATCATGCATTATAGCATATTTGCAGCGAAAAGAAAAACGGCTTACAGGTATTGAAAGCCTATAGACCGCATAGTTTACAGTTTGGACAAAAACGGGTACAATAGAGGCACTGCCCATACAGACATTGCCTGCACAGACATTGCCTGCATAGATGCTGCCTGAACAAGGCAGGACGACTGCCCGCACAAAGGAGGACGCGACTTGAGCCAACTGGAGCTACTGGATACCACCCTTAGAGACGGAGCCCAGGGTGAGGGCATCGAGCACTCCTTGGATGATAAGCGCCGCATTGCCCAGGCCCTGGAACGGCTGGGGGTGCAGCTCATCGAGGCGGGCAATCCATACGGAAACCCCAAGGATGCCGCTTTTTTTGACGAGGCCAAGCATCGGCCCTTTTTACAGACGGCCACCCTGGTGCCCTTTGGCAGTACCATGAAGCCCGGCGGCCAGCCGGAGACGGACCCAGGGCTTTTGGCCCTGGCGGACACCCAGCAGCCGGTGATCAGCCTGTTTGGCAAGACCAGCCTTTTCCACGTGAAGGATGTGCTGCGGACCCAGCCCGAGGAAAACCTGCGCATTATAGAGGAAAGCGTGGCGTTTTTGAAGGGCCGGGGGCGGCGGGTGCTCTTTGACGCGGAGCATTTTTTTGACGGCTGCGTATGCGACAAGGCATACGCCTTTGAGACCCTGCGGGCGGCCCTGCGGGGCGGGGCGGACGCGCTGGTGCTCTGCGATACCAACGGCGGCACCCTGCCGGAGGATATGCGCGCGCTTTTGTGCGAGGCTATGGCCGCTTTACCGGAGGCAGCTTTTGGCATTCATTGCCACGACGATATGGGCCTGGCCGTGGCGGGGACCCTCGCCTGCGTCCAGGCGGGGGCTAAAATGTTCCAGGGGACCATTTCCGGCGTAGGCGAAAGGTGCGGCAATGCCAATTTGTGCACGCTCATCCCAACCTTGCAGCTAAAGCTGGGATATGAAGTGCTGCCGCCGGAGAACCTATCCCTGCTCACCCAGACCGCCCGGGAGATCGTGGAGATCATGAATCTGGTCCCCAATCCCAGGGCACCCTATGTAGGATATAGCGCCTTCACCCATAAGGGGGGCATGCACATCGACGGGGTCATCAAAAATGCCCAGACCTTTGAGCATGTGACCCCGGAAAGCGTGGGCAACCGCCGCCGGTTCATCCTCAGCGAGCAGACCGGGCGCGCCGGGGTCTATGCCCGGCTGAAACGGCTGATCCCAGACCTGACCCGGGAAGACCCCCGGGTGAAGCAGGTGACCGAGCGGCTAAAGCGTCGGGAATCTCGGGGCTATGCCTACGAAAGCGCCGATGGCAGCTTTGACCTGATGGCCCTGGACACCCTGGGCCTGCGGAAGGAATTTTTCCAGGTGATGGATATCCACGTCCTCTCCGGCAACGAAAAGGACAGCCAGTCCGCCCAGGCCTACGTGAAGATCTCGGTGGATGGAAGGGAGGAGATCAACGCGGCGGAGGGGGACGGCCCTGTAAACGCGCTGGATACCGCCCTTCGGAAGGCCCTGACGGTCTTTTATCCGGAGCTTCACCGCATGCACCTTAGGGATTTCAAGGTCCGGGTGGTGGGCTGGGGCGGCACGGCCTCGGTGGTACGGGTCCTCATCGAGACCACCGATGGCAAAAACGTATGGACCACCGTCGGGGTGTCCAGCAATATTATCCGGGCCTGCTTTAAGGCCCTGTGCGATTCTTTTGAGTATTTCCTTACGTTTTTGCGTAAAAACTAATTTCTGCAAATTTTTTTCTTAAATTTGCATGAAATGGGAAGGGCGGTTCGTTTGATGGATGAGCACAGTACGCCCGATACTAAAGCATCTCCGGGCAAAAACGGAGGCTCGGCGATGTCAACATTTGAGGAACTGTACGAGAAATACGCGGGAGACGTTCTCAGGGTAAGCTATTTTTACCTGGGAGATAAGCAAAGGGCAGAGGATGTATGCCAGGACGTTTTCGTCCGGCTGATGACCAATGCCCCGGAGCTGACCGAAGGGCGGGAGAAGGCATGGCTATTAAAGGTAGCCTTAAACCGCTGCCGGGATCTATGGCGGGGGGCCTGGGTGAAAAGGGTGGTGCTGGGAAGCCCGACCTTTGAGCTGATCCCCGCGCCGGACGAGACCGACCGCAAGGACGACGAGGAAGCCATGATGGTAGCCATCCATGAGCTGGCCGCACCCTTTCGGGAGGTGATCCTGCTGCACTATTACCAGGGCTACGGCATCAGCGAGATCGCCGAGATGATGGACCTGCCGGAAGGCACCATCTCCAGCCGGTTATCCCGCGGCAGAAAAAAGCTGGAATCTATTTTGGAAGGAGGACCCCAGCAGTGAAAGGCTTGGAAAATTTGCCGGAGATCGCATCCAGGCAACTGGGCGGCCTCAATGCGACCCCCAAAATGTTAGGTGAGATCAAGCTGGCGGCGGCCCGTCAGAAAGAAAGAAAAATACAGATAAGCAAGCTGCGGCCTGTGGCGGCGGTGTGCATGGCGCTGCTTTTGTGCGTGGGCATTTACGGATGGACCGCAGACACAGAGGCCCCCGTGGGTCCCGTGCCCTCCGGCACCGTCCTGGACAGCCAGCCCGCAGGCAATGTGGGCGGCAATCCCTCCGAGGTCCGGGCGCTTTTGGACGTGCCTATCGGCAGCATTTCCCTGGGCGGCGCGGAGGATGTACCCACCTTCCGCAGCCTCTTTGTTCCGGCTCAGGGCTCCAATTTCCCCATGATTTTGCTTAGCGGCGCGGCCTACCGTTTGCTGGAGGATCCCGCCTCCGTTTCGGATAGCCTGCTGGGCGAAAGCCTGGGCCAGGTGGAGGAATATACCCTGGAGCCGGCCCTTGGTACCGGCGGCATCATCAGCAATACCATTGGCCAAGGGGAGGCCGTATACGCCATTTCTGGCATGACAGGGGCTATGATAGCCGCCCCGGTGAATGGCACCTACCGGGCCTTCCAGCGGGTGAGCTTTGCAGGGGCTGCAGTCATCGGCAACGAAAGCCTGGAGGACACCCTTTGCCCCGCCTCCCAGGTGCTGTGGATGGAGCTGAGCGGCGTAGGCGCAGTGGATGATGCGGAGGCCGCCCAAAGCCTGATGGAGACCCTGCTGGATAGCGCTACCTACCAAAGCGCCAGCGTTTCCTCCGGTGGCTCCCAGTCCCTTTTGATCGGCATGAAGAACGGCCTTACCCTCCAGCTCATGGTGGCGGACGATGCCGTCAGCGCCTGCGGCAGCTGGAGCTGCCCGGAGTTCTTTGAGGCGTTTTTGATGGCGATGGAGTGACGGCAAGGGCAGCGCCCCATGCTATCCTCGCTGGGGGCAAAGGCATAATAAGTAAAAGGATGTCTCAACGTTGAGGCATCCTTTTTAGGTTGCGGCAGACTATATCAGAGGGCTTGTGCGCGCTCGCACCGCCTGCCGTATAAGCTACTCCTTCTTGGTCGCCAGCACAGATGTGCTTTTGATATATACCACCTTGCCAATCATAGGATATGAGAAAGTTTCGCTGTCCACCGTTTCCCCCCGGGCCAGCAGCAGGGCCAGGTCGATGGCGGCGCTGGCCTGCCCCGGCGCATCGTTGAAGACCGTGGCGTACAGCGAGCCCTGCTCCAGGGCCTCCAGGGCGGGGGCGGTAGCGTCTATACCAAGGACCGGCATGAACTTATCCCCGGAAAAGAACCCGGCGGCTTTCAATGCATCAATAGCCCCCAGGGCCATGTCGTCGTTGTTGCAGATCACGCACTCGATGCGGTCCCCGAAGGTGGTCAGCATGGCGGCCATTCGCTCCTGGCCCAGGCTTTTTTCCCATAGGGCGTTTTGCTCCTGCAGCTTTTCAAAGGGCACGCCAGACTCTTGCAGGGCCTTGATGGCGTATAGGGTGCGCAGCTCCGCATCCTGATGCCCCGGCTCCCCCTTTAATATGACCAGCTGCATGGTGCCGTCGCCGTTGCGGTCCGCCTGAGGATGGGTCTTAAAATATTCCGCCGCCAGCCGGCCGCTGAGTAGCCCCTGCTCCTTGGGGTCGATGCCTACATAATAGGCTTTGTCGTACAGGGCCAGGTCCTCCGCCAAAGGCTCCCGGTTAAAAAACACGATGGGCTTTTGGTAGCGCATGGCCATCTGGGTCAGGTAAACGGCGGCGGTGCGGTCCACCGGGTTTACGATCAGCACGTCTACCCCCTGCTCCAGCAGGGCCTCCACCTGATCGTTCTGGCGGTTCTGGTCGTTTTGGGAGTCGTAGAGGGTCAGGGCGGCGCGGCCCTCCGCCTCCTTTTGGATATAGCCTAAAAGGCTGGAAATGAAGGTGTCCTCTCCGTTGTAGATGCATACCCCCAGGGAGGGCAGGGAAGCCTCCTGGGCCAGGGCAGCAGCAGGCAGACCGAGGGGCAGCGGCAGGGTGACCGGCAGCGGTGCGGCCAGAAGCGGTGTGACCGGCAGCGGTGCGGCCGGAAGCAACGGTGTGCTCAGCAGCAGCGCGGCGGCCAGCAGGCAGCGTAAAAAACGGCGGGGCATAGGCTTCCTCCTTTCGGGCGGTCAGTGGGCCCATGTACATGGCTCGTGGTGATACGGACTCGAAATGTTACCATGAGGGTCCAGCATCATGCGGGTTATTGCAGCAGCGGGAATACCTGCTTCACGTTTTCCATCAGGTACATCGTTTCCGTATCTATCAGGGAAGGGGTGCAGGTGTGCACCGAGGGCGAAAGGGTCTCCAGGTCCTTGGCTTTTTCGATGGACATATAGCCCATGGCATAGGGGTTGTCAAAGATCATGGCCTGGACGCTGCCGCTCTCCAGGTCCTCGGTGCGGCGGTCCCCGGTGTCCACGCCCAGCACTTGGCAGCCGGGGGCCAGCAACCCCGCAGCCTTCATATCTGCCAGGGCGGCGGTGGCCTCGCCGGTGAAGGCCACCAGCACATCATAGGCCTCCAGTGCGGAAGCCTCCTGGGGCCAGGGAAGGACCTTCACCGGACTCCGCTGGATAAGGGTGTGGGCGCCGGAGATGCGGTCCTTGGCGTGGAGGTCGTCCTCCTGGGCGATCAGGCCGATGCTTTGCCCGTCCTCGCGCAGGGCATAGGCCCGCTCCATCAGCAGGAACCCGGCCCAGCTGTCCTCGGACAGCACGCATATCTGCCCCCGTATCTCCTGACCGATGACGATGCAGGGCAGCTGCGCTTCCTCACAGGCGGTCACCATAGGCCGGGGATCGTCCATCCATAATAGCGCCCCAGTAATGCCCTGGTCCGCCAGGGCTTGGGCCTGGGCGGTGAGGTCTGTGCTGAGGGTCTCTACCGCCAGCCGTGCGCCTTGGGCGGCAGCGGCCTCCTGCATGCCCTTTCGAAGCTGCATCAGGAAGGTGCCCGTGTCGTCCTGGATCAGCAGCGCATAGCTGGGGCTGGGGGTCTCGGTTTTAGGGGCGGAAAAAGTAAAGCCAAAAAACAGCAGGCACAGGGAGGCCGCCACGCAGACGATAGCGATGAGGATAGGCTTTCTCATGGCTTTTCCTCCCATCCCCGCGGGATGCGGAGGGTGATGGTGGTGCCCTGGTCCTCCACGCTCTGGATGGTGAGGCCGTAGGCCCGGCCATAGGTGAGCTGGATGCGCTCGTGGACGTTCTTAAGGCCGATGCCTGTTTCCCCTGCGTAGGTGGAAAGCAGCGTGGGCAGCAGGTCCTCCTGGATGCCGATGCCATCGTCCGCTACGGTAAACAGCAGGTCCGGTCCGTCCTCCCGCACGTCTATGGAAATGTGCAGCTCCTTGCCCTGGGCCTCGTCAATGGCGTGGTTGATGCAGTTTTCCACCAGGGGCTGAACGATGAGCTTTACCGTGCGCTCGTTTAGGAGGGTCTCCTGGGCGGTGAGCTGATAGGTGAACTTATCTTTAAAGCGCATTTTCTGGATGACCAGGTAATTGCGCACGTGCTCCAGCTCCTCCCGGACGGAGATGAACCGGCGGCCCTTGCTGATGGAGATGCGGAACAGCTTGGCCAGGGAGAGGACCATGGTGATGGCCTCCTGGCTGCGGCCCCGCTCCTCCATCCAGACGATGGAATCCAGGGTGTTATATAGGAAGTGGGGGTTGATCTGGGCCTGGAGGGCGTTAAGCTCGTGGAGGCGCTTTTTCTCCTGCTCCTCTACCACCTGGGCCATCAGCGCCCGGATGCGGTGGAGCATGTGGTTAAAGGCGGAGGATACAGAGCGTATCTCCCGAAAGCCCTTTTCGGTGATGGTCACGTTCAGGTCCCCTGCTTCTACCTTCTTCATCTTGTTTTCCAGATGGCGGATAGGCCGGGTGACAAAGAAGGCCATCAGCGTGGCGGAGGCCAGGGATAAAAGCGCCGCGCTCATGATAACGATGGAGATGATGCGGATAAAGGCGTTTTGCAGGGCCAAAATTTCGTCGATGTAGGCAACGCCCACCACCCGCCAGCGGGCCTGGCCCACGGTGGTGATGATCAGCACCCGGTCCCGGCCCTGGAAGCTGTCCCGGGTGGCACCCAGGATCTGGCTGGATACCTGGCTCAGGTCCTCCTGGGCTAAGCCCTGGTGGATCAGCGCCAGCCGGGGATGGTAGACCAGCTGGCCGCTTTCGTCGATGACGTAGGTATAGCCACTGGAGCCCAGGGACGTGCCCCGCATGACGGAGCTAAAGGCGGCGTAGTCCACGTCCATTAAGAGCACGCCCTTGCGCCAACGGCCCTCGCTGATATATTCCAGGCTTCGGGCCATGGTGACCACCAGGGCTCGCTTGTCGCTAAAGAGCTTTTGCACGTGGGGCTCGGAAAAATAGGTAACGGTGCCCTCCCAGCGGTTGGCGGTCTCAAACCATTTGGACCCGCGGACCTCCTCAGGGGGCACCCGCAGCTCGCCGTCGGTGGAGTAGATCAGGCTGCCGTCCTGGCCAAAAAGCGCCAGGGTGGTGATCTCGCTGCGGCTCTGCTTCATAAACAGCAGGCGGTTTTTCCAGCTGTCGTCCTCCTGGGACGGGTCCGAGGGAATGAGGGTGGAGGAAAAGTGCAGGGAGGACAGCATGTTGTCCACGTAGATATCCAGCGTGCTTACGCTTTGGAGCACGGTCTCCTTGGTGCGGTCGATGGCGTTGGTCTCAAGAAGCGTGGATACCCGCGGCACCAGCGTGAACATCACAAATAGCAGCAGCAGGCCCATGCACAGCAAAAACGCCGTCGCAATAATATTGTGCAGGCTGTAGCCGGTGCTGCGGCTTTGGGACATGCGGCTGCCTCCTTTCTGCGCTTTCCAGGGCGCGTTGCCATACCGTGGGCTCAGCGTCGCGCTGGTCAATGGGGCTTGCGGGCCTGGGACGGGGGAAAGCCGAAATGCTTTTTAAAGCAGTAGCTGAAATAGCTGGGGTCCGGCAAGCCCACCCTTTCGGCGATCTGGGCGGTCTTAAGCTCGGAGGAGCTTAAAAGGGTCAGGGCCTGGTCCATCCTCAGCTCCGTTAAATATTGGTGAAAGGTCTTTTTGGTCTCCTTTTTAAACAGCGTGCTGAAATAGGAGGGGGAAATGTGCAGGTGCAGGCACAGCTTTTCCAGGGACAGGTCCGGCTGGGCATAGTTGTTTTGCAGGTATTCCTCCGCCTGGGAGGAGAGAAGCAGGCTGGAGGTCTTGCGGTGGCTTTGGATGGCCCCGGCCAGGGCGTGGAGAAGATGCAGCAGCTCCTCCTGGGCTTCGTCCACGGTGGGGCAGGACTGGAAGAACTTTTGCATGATCTGGTCAAAGGTGGCGCCCAGGTCCTGCCATTCCAGGGACAGCTCCGGCACGATGCGCACAAAGCCCATGAAAATTTCCATCAGGTAGGTCTGATAGGCCTTGGGGTTCACCCGCCTTACGCGGCAGGCATCCATGAGGCGGCTGAGGGCGGCCTCGGCCTGCTGCATTTCTCCAGCCTTGGTGCTGTTGATGAGCTGGCGCAGCAGCAGGTCGTCGATGCGCAGGCTGTCTCCGCTGGCCTGCTCGATATCTGTGATCATCAGCACCTGCTCCTGCCCGGCCAGCAGGGCCTGGTCCATGGCGGACAGGGCCTGGGCGGCGGCGGCAGGGGCTGCACTGAGGGCATCAAAGGGCGCGCTGAGCCCGAGGAACAGCGGGCAGGACAGATAGTGCTTCACGGTCTTGCGGGCCTCCTCCAGATAGGGCAGGGAGGAGACGGTCTCCTGGCTCAGGAGGAACAGCAGCGCCAGCAGGCCGTTGTGCATAAAGACCCGGAAGGGACATATATCCCGGTGGGCCTCCAGCACCTCGCAAAGGATGTTGCGCACGGCAAAAAGCCGAAGCTCAGGGTCGTCGATGCCTGCGTCTCCGGCGGTGTCCCCCAGCTTCACCAGGGCCACCTCGTAGCGCTCCGCATTAAGGTTCAGGCCGTATTTTCCCGCCTGGCCTAGGGCTACCTCCGGGGAGATCGCCCCGGAGAGCAGGGAGGACAGCATCATTTCCCGCAGCACGGGGAGGCTGTCCCGGAAATGCTCCCGCAGGCGGTTCACATCCCGGCGGCTGGAAAACTGCTCGTCCAGGGTAAGCTTGGCGTTTTTCAGCATCTCGATAAACTCCGCCGAGGAAATGGGCTTGAGCAAATAGCCCATGGTCTTGACCTCGATGGCCTGCCGGGCGTATTCAAAATCGTCATAGCCGCTGAGAATAATAAACTGGGTGGTAGGCGAAATGGCCCGCACCTGGCGGCACAGGGTCAGCCCGTCCATCAGGGGCATGCGGATATCGGTAATAATGAGGTCCGGCTCCAGGCTTTCGCAAAGCTGCAGGGCCTCCACCCCGTTGCCTGCCTCCCCCACCACGGTGAAGCCCAGGGCCTCAAAGGGCACGATCTCCTTGAGGCCTTCGCAGATCTCGCTTTCATCATCGACCAGGATGAGCTTGTACATTCGGTGTCCTCCAGCCTAGTAAGATAAGAAAATAAGCGGTCATTCGTCCTTTACATGCAGGAGGATGTCCTCCACCGGGCAGTCCAAAATAAAACACAGGGTATCCAGGGTACGGGTGGATATAGCCTCCCCGTGCTTCATCCTGTGCAGTGTGTTGGCGGACAGCCCTTGCTTGTAGATCAGCTGATACTCCGTGATGCCTTTTTTGAGCAGGGTTTCGTAAAAGGGTTTGTAAGAAATCAAAATATTCACCCGGTCCTATTGTAGCGAGCTTAATGAATTGAGTATGCTTAATTAGTTGAGCATATGCATTTCTTTGTGAGAAACAAAAAAAGCCCCGTCCCAAAAGGACGGGGGGTAATAGGGCTAGGGGCGTTAGCTTTCGATGATCTCGAAGCTTTCGCCATCCTGGGTGACCTGTACGATGATGATGGCGGGGTGCAGCTTGCTGCAGACCTGGGTGGGGCCGATATTGGCATAGAAATAGTACGTCCTGCTGCTGGCATGGGTCATAGCACCGACCACTTCTACTAGCAGCCCATCCCGCTGCTCCATGATCCGCTTAATGATCTCCATATCATCTTCTGTGGGAAGGCGGTACGGGCCAGGTCCTATCTCCATGGGGCCGTAGGTCGTCACGCTGGTGCTCATGCGGGCCTTGGAGCTTGGCAGCGGCACGAAGATCGTTTCAACGGCGGGGTAGGGGTGGTCCGCGGGGGAGTGGTTTTCATTACAAAAGATGCGATAGTTCCTACCAGCTACCACCTGGGTCTGGGCAAAGACCGGAGCTCTGAGTACGCCTACCTGTCCTTCGTAGGCTTTTGATAGCACTTCCAGGTCGTTTTTATCAACGGGACGGAAAAGACCATAACCACCTATATACATAATGAGACCTCCTGCTTATTTGAATGGTTTATCTGTTAGCGGATGTGCCTATTACCTTTTTCTTCATGATACAATCATACGCATTCCTCTTTCATATAATAAAGTGATAAACAAAAACAGACGATAGATACCGCCTGCCAATTACAAAGTACATCCCTGGGGGGATACCCCAATAGGACGGGCTTGCAACTGGCTGTCATACCTCCTGAAAGGCGTAGACCCTTTAGCTTTGTGTCGCTAGCTTTCGCTAGGTTTACCTATATTTAATTTCATCTATACTATAAGTCTATTTTGTGGACTTGTCAATAGTATTTTAGCAGAAATATATAATTTTAGAAAAAGCCTCTTGTTTCATTTAAACAAATGAAACAAGAGGCTTAGCGCACTTTCAGCGGGGAGGGATCACTCCTGGAAGCACCGCACCCGGATAACGCCCTTAAGGCCCTCCAGCTCGGCGATCAGCCCGGCTTCGGGCATCTCGCCCAGCTCCAGCACGGTGACGGCCATGTTTTTACGGCTCTTGTTGATCATGTTGTTGATGTTGATCTTCTTTTCGCCGATGGCCGAGGAAATAGCGCTGACCATGCCCGGCTCGTTCTCATGGATGATCAAAAGGCGGGTGCCCTCGCTGTAGCCCAGGAGGATCTCCGGCAGGTTGACGCTGTTCTTGATCTGGCCGTGCTCCAGGTAATCCCGAATTTGAGCGGCGGCCATGCTGGCGCAGTTCTCCTCGCTTTCGGGGGTGCTGGCGCCCAGGTGAGGAATGGTGACGGCATTTGGCATAGCCAGCACTTCTTCCGTGGGGAAGTCGGTGACGTAGCTGGCCACCTTGCCGCTTTCAAGGGCGGCCTTCAGGGCCTGGGCATCCACCAGCTCGGCACGGCTGAAGTTCAGCAGGTGTACGCCGTCCTTCATCTTGGCGATGGTGGCGGCATCAATGACCCCACGGGTCTTGTCGGACAGGGGGATGTGCAGGGTGATATAGTCCGCCTGGGCGAAGACATCGTCCATGGTGTTGGAGCGCTTGACGGCGCGGCTGAGGGACCAGGCGCTGTCTACGCTGATGAAGGGGTCAAAGCCTACGACCTCCATGCCCAAGCCGCTTACAGCCGCGTTGGCCACGATGGCGCCAATAGCGCCCAGGCCGATAACGCCCAGCGTCTTGCCACGGACCTCAGGGCCTGCGAACTGGCCCTTGCCCTTTTCTACCAAGCCGGCCACCTCCGCGCCCTTGCCCTTGAGGGTATGGGCCCAGTCGATACCGCCAGCCACATTCCGGCTGCCCAGCATCAGGCCGCAGATCACCAGCTCGGCCACGGCGTTGGCGTTGGCGCCGGGGGTGTTAAAGACCACGATGCCTCGCGTGTTGCACTCATCAATGGGGATGTTGTTGGTGCCTGCTCCGGCCCGGGCGATGGCCAGAAGGCTCTGCGGCAGCTCCATGCCGTGCATGTCGGCAGAGCGCACCAGAATGCCGTCCGGCACAGGCTCTTCCTTGGCGATGAGGTAGTTTTCAGCGCTTAAATGCTGATGGATGATATCCGAAATAGCGTTCAGGGTTTGAATTTTATACATTGGGAGCACTCCTGTCTTTGTTTGCTTATAGCAGTGTACATTGGAAAGGATAAAGCAGCTGGCTCAGGCCTTGCTTACCTCAAAGGCCTTCATGACATCTACCAGCCTTTGCACCCCGGCTACCGGCATGGCGTTGTAGATGCTGGCCCGCATGCCGCCTACGTTCCGGTGGCCCTTCAGGTTCACCAGGCCGTTCTGGGTGGCATACTTTACAAACTCGCTGTCAAGGTCCTTATCGCCGGTGACGAAGGTCACGTTCATGAGGGAGCGGTATTCCTTCTGAGCGGTACCCTTAAAGAGCTTGCTGTTATCCAGGTAATCGTACAGGAGGCCCGCCTTCATGATGTTTTGCTTGTAGATAGCATCCACGCCGCCCATTTCCTTCAGCCACTCGAAGCCGAGCTTCGCCATGTAGATGCCGTAGGTGTTGGGGGTGTTGAGCATGCTGTCGTTCTTTTGCTGCAGCTCCCAGTTGAGGAGCTTGGGGCACAGGGGGTTGGCCTTGCCTAGCAGGTCGTGACGGACCGCCACGATGCAAAGACCGGCGGGGCCGATGTTCTTCTGGGCACCGGCAAAGATCATGCCAAATTTGGATACATCCATAGGCTCGGAGAGGATGTTGCTGCTCATATCCGCCACCAGGGGCACAGCCTTGGTATCCGGGATGGTGAGGAAGCGGGTACCGTAGATGGTGTTGTTGGTGGTGATATAGGCGTAGTCCGCATCCGCGTTCCACTGGATGGCGTTCACATCGGGCACAAAGGCGTAGTTGTCATCCCGGCTGGAGGCTACTATGTTCACGGTGCCATAGCGCTTGGCTTCCTCTGCGGCCAGGTGGGCGAAGTTGCCGCTGTCCACGTAGTCGGCCTGGCCGCCCTCCGCCTTCATCAGGTTCAGGGGAATGGCAGAAAACTGCTGGGTGGCGCCGCCCTGGAGCATCAGCACGTCGTAGCCCTCGGGAACGCCCATCAGCTCCTTGAAAAGGGCGATGCTCTCATCGTAGATCTCAATATACATATTGCTGCGATGGCTCATCTCCATCACGCTCATGCCCTTGTCCTGGTAGCAGAGCAGTTCGTCCTGTGCCTTTTTCAGTACGCTTTCCGCAATAACAGCGGGACCAGCCGAGAAATTAAATACGCGTTCCATGTGATAGCCTCCTTATTTCGATGGGATTGAGCAGATCGCTAGGATGCACTGGGGAATACCGGAGTATGATGACTGTATTCAGGGTGGGACGGTTTTCGCCCTACGGGCGATTTGCCGTCCGCTTGGGGACTATTATGCATCACCTTGTAAAAAAATGCAACCCCCTTTTTATAGAAAATCAAAAATTTCCGGCCAGGGACTGGCCGGAAGGCTTCTTTGGCAAGCAAGATATAAGGCTTGGCGGTTTTCAAAAGCCCTACGCGTTTTCCGTGTCGGAGCCGGAGGCCTCCACAAAGGGGGAAGCATCCACCGGCTGGGCCAAAGCCACTCCCTGCAAAAATTCACGCATCATATAGCCAGTGGTCCTTTGATAGGTGACGTTCCACCACACGTCGTCATACGCCTCGTTCACCCGCACCGTCTGCCCCAGGGGCACCCTTACCAGCACCACGCTTTGCTTGGTAGGGCTGCGGCGCAGGTTCACGGTACTACCGCTGGGGGCGATGGTGACGGCGTAAGACGGCTCGGGGGTGGGAGGCGCGGCCTGGTAGTCCACAGCGCTGAGGTTCGCCGCCACCCGCCAGCCCCCGGAAAGCGTGGTATCCACCTTGGCTACGGGAGTGGTGGCGTGGATGATCTGCAAGGGCTCCACGCTGGATACCAGCCCCATGTGATAGTAGTCATAGGGCAGATCGGGGTCGTAATATTGGCCGCCGGGTTTATAGATGTCGCTCATCTGGCTTAGGTCCGTGCGGTATTTGAACACCGCCATGCCGGGACGCAGCTGGCCCACGCTGGTGATGGCCTGGGCCTCCTTGCAGTATACCCGGATGATGCGGTTGGAGCCGTGGTAAATGCTTTGCCCGTACAGCTTATAGGCGTAGACAAAGGCGCCGGAGCAGTCGATGCCGTTTTTGTTGTTGCTGCCGGGGGACTTATAGGGCCATCCGATAATATTGCGGAAGGCCGCTACGATCTGTGCTACTGTGATCACCGGAACCCTTCCCTTCCGTGCATGAAAATGCACAGTATAGGGTATGCGAAGGCGGGCGTGTTTGTGTGGGGTTTGTGAAAGTGTGTTATAATGAAGCATATTTCCTCTATAAGAACAAAGGAAAGCGGGTATACACTTATGAAAAAAACCTATTGGATCGTGATAGGCGTAGCCGCCCTGGGGCTGCTGTGCGGCACGCTTTGGGATGTGCAGGTCTCCCAGCTCATCTACACCCCCGGCAGTCCCTTTGGCGAGTTCATGGCGGTGGCGGCCATGTGCCCCATCTTTGTGCTGATCCCCATTGCGGCTGGGCTGCTCTTTGGCGCGCTGCTGTATCAGTTCGATCAGATGAAGAATATAAGCCGTATACTGGGTGTGCTGGTGGAGGTCTTTGGGGTCTATGTGATCTACGTGACCACTAAGGGCCACCTGGGCAGCCGCCATCTCCACGGCCTGCCCTTTGAGGGCCTGGTGATCATACAGATAGCCTGCTTCCTGCTGGCGGCGGCGCTGGGCGCTTTCGCCTCCCGGAAGTACCCCAAGCAGGTGCTGGTGGCCGCGCTGATCGGCGTGGTGGCCATTTGCGGCAGCCGCTTTGTGCTGGATAATATCAAGAACCTGTGGGGCCGGCAGCGGTTCTGGACCATGGATAATATTGAGGCCCAGTTCACCCCCTGGTATGCGCCCCAGTTCCCCAGCGCGGAGCGCAGAGCGGAAATGGGCGACCTTATCAAGTCCTTCCCCTCGGGCCATAGCCTGGGGGCCATGAGCGTGCTATGGTTCAGCCTGTTTCCATCCTTCCTGGGCCTGTGCAAGAAAAACGAAAAGGCCTGGACCAATGTCCTTACCTTCTGCGCCCTGGGCTTTTGGGTGTTGACCATTATCTCCCGCGTGATGCTGGGCGAGCATTTCCTGTCGGATGTATCCATGAGCGGCATTTTATTCCTGCTCGTTTTCTCCGCCATGCTGGCCGGGTCCCGGCGGTTTTCTGAGCATCTCTACCAGTCTGAGTTCGCCCAGGCCGAGGCCGAAAACCTGGATGCCTGATGCATAGTCACGCCTCGGCCCGCTCAAACTAGCGGGAAAGGAGGTGGCCTATGGACAGCGGCGAAAAACGCAGGCCCAGGCTCATGCATCCCGACCCTAAGCGGCTTTGGGAGCTGGCGCGAATGGCGGACGAGGACATAGCCTCCGACGTGCTGGGCAGCTATACCGGCATGGCGGAGGACGGCGGCCTGCCGGAGCAGGACGCGGATGACCTGTAAGCATTATGAGGATGTCTCTGTAGGGGCATCCTTTTTGTGTGCGCCGGTCCGAGGGCTGTCATCCATGCCCGGGGGCTGTCACCCATGCCTGGGGGCTGTCACCCATGCCCGGGGGCTGTCACCCATGCCCGAGGACTGTCATCCATCCCGGTCCCGCCCAAGCGAACCCACATAAAAAGGACTGCCTCACCCTGAGACAGCCCTTTATACAACATTCAAACCAGTTAACGCATCCAAACCGCACATACCCACGCCTCTTACGCCGGGCTGGTCCCACTGGCAGCACAGGCCAGCCCCTGCGCCTGCCCCTTTTTCCGCACGGAGAAAACCAACGCCACCAGACCTGCGATAGCCGCCAGCATGGTGCCATAGCACATAGGCTCGTTCATCCACAGCAGCAGCTCTATCTTTTGCTCCCGGGCAAATTCCATGGCCATGCACACACCCATTAGCCCCAGCAGCGCCGCCCACTCCAGGGCGATACGCCCAGGGCCCGCCGCCTTGCGCTGCCGCTGGTAAAAGAGAAGGGCCGCCGCTACCACCAGCGCGCTGATGACCTGGGAGCAGCGCACAAAGCCCCAGCGCAGCACGTCGTCCTGCCGCAGGCTTTCAAAGAGGATCTGTCCGGCGGAGTAGAGCAGCAAAAGCAGCCACAGCCGGTCTCCTGGCAGGGCTGCAGCCTTCTTTTTGAAAAGCCACAGGGCGATCATCAGCGCCCAAAGCCCCTCCACCACGAACAGGGCAAAATACCAGGTCTCATAATAGCCGTCAAAGATGGACAGCGGGAAGAATTGAAGGGCCTCCAGCTCCACATCGGGGCCAAAGCCCTGGCCGTTCAGCCCTTCCAGAAACCGCGCCAGGGCGATCATCAGCGCGCCCACAGGGGCCAGGGCATCCAGCGCGGGAAGGGACCCTTGTCCGCTGAGCCTCGATACGATAAAGGTACCCAGGCATACCCCCGCCACCGCGCCAAAAAGCATGTAGCGGCCCTTGTAGAAGGCGAAGAAATAGCCTAGGCCGTATTCCTCCAGAGTGAGGGTAAAGGACATAAGACAATACAGCAGATGGGCTACGAGAAAACCCAAAAACAGGCTGGCGGCGATAAGCGCTGCCCGGGAGGCGGCGTTCAGGCCCAGCCCTTTTAGCCGGAAAAAAGCCAGGGAGGCACAGCCTGCCATGGCCGCGGCAAGCCAAAGTACATAAGGGGTCATCGGGCCCGAAAGAATCTCCATGTCAAAGGCTCCTTAATCCGGCTGATAGGCCGAGGCAAAATATACGATGTCGCTGATGGCGCGCCAAGAATCGTTGCTGTTTTGCAACCGGTCCAGGAAGGCCATGTGGGCGGAGCCGCCGCCGTCCAGGTTGTAGGCGATCTTGCAGTCCGGTATCGTTTCCGCAATAAAGCTGGCGAATTCCTCCATGGTCAGGCCGCTGTCCTTGATCTTCACAGCGCCGAAGCAGTGGACCAGGGCATATTCCTTTTCGCCCCTTTGCACGATGGCCACCCGCTGGTGCTTGGCGTTGGGCTCGTACTGCTTGATGGTGATAGGCAGCGCCTGGCCGTTCTCCACCAGCAAGGGCCCGAAGTTGAAGGTGTTTACGATGTGCCGCTCCGAGGGCATGGCGTCCAGGAAGGCCTGGATGCTCTCCTGGGTAGCCTCCCGGACCACGGAAAGCTGGCTCAGGTCGTCGATGAAGAGCACGTCATGCACGCCGTCGGGCCGTTCCCGGTACAGGTTGCCCTGCCGCACGGTATAGCCAAAGGTGTTGTATTTGAAAAAGTCGCCGTCGATGGCTACTACCGCGTTGGCCTTCTTGGCCATCACCAAAGTCTTTACATAGCGGTGGTCGTCGTAGCGGTCGCTGCTCATGGCCGTGCGCAGCTGGGAGGGGTCTTGGATGGTCACATAGGCCACGGTGCACTTGGTCCGCTTGTACTGGTACACCTCCACCGTAACGTGGATGGATTCATCCTGGTATTCGGCCTCCGACAGCCGCCCTTCCGCCAGGTAGGGATAGCCCTCCGTGGCGGCCTCCGGTATTGGCACGATAGCGGCCAGCGCGCTTTGGGAAAGGAGCATGGCTGCCAGAAGGCAGCCGGCGATGATTCGTTTCATGTATTTGTTCCTCCAAGAACCCTATTCAAAGGGGAAATAGACGCGCCTGTAAAACATCCGCCGGATGACCTTGTACCGGGGGTGGGTGCGCCAGCCCCCCTGGGTGCTCATCTGGGTGGTGAAGTTGATCTCGGTGTTGGGCAGGGCCTGCCGCAGCTGCTCCTTGGATGCGTCGGACAGCCGTTTGTTCCGGCTGATCCAAAGCCGCTCAAGGCTTGTAAGCCCCAGCAGCGGCGTGATGTCCTCCACGTCGTTGAGGCACAAGTTCAGGTCCAGCAGCTTGTCCAGCCCCTCAAGAGGGCTGAGGTCCGTGATGTCGTTCATGAACAGCTCCAGGTATTCCAGGTCCTTCAGGCTGCCGATGGGCGTGATATCGGTGATCTTGTTTACGGCCAAAATAAGCACCTTTAGGTTGGGCAGGTCGTACAGGAAGGAAAGGTCCGTAATGGCGTTGTGCCCCAGGTCCAGCGCCTGCAGGTCCGGCAGGTATTTAAGCGGGGCAAACTCCTCGCTTTTTATGTACGGCGGCGAGCCGTCCTTGAGGGTGGAGAACGCGGATACCTCCGTGCGGACATGATAGCCGGCGAACTTGACCAAATAGTTGAAGCGGATATCGGGATGCCGCCGACTGAGCTCCGGGATATACTCCTGGGGCACGGTGCGGTAGTACATATCCACCCTGCGGATATTGGGCAGGCAGTCCAGATAATCCATCAGCACATCCAGGCTTTTCACGTTCTTTGTGCCGATGTCGATGTACGCTTCCTGGGAGCTGACCTTAAGCCCGTATACATCCACGATCCATTCAAAGGACGTATCGGGAAAGGCCGCCATCAGCGCCCGCCTGTCCTCCAGCTCCATTGGCACCCCGGTCAGGTCCACCGTTTTTGGAGCACCGGCCTCATTGATAGCGGTCATCAGCGCGGGCAGACCGTCAAAGGTCTGGCCTGTAAGGTCCAATGCGGCAGCGGCATATGCGGACCCCAGCGACACGCAAAGGCAAAAGCAAAGAAAAAAAGCGCCTGCGCTTCTTGCAAATTTTTGCATCAGAGATAGACCTCCCCCTGTTTATAGGCTCTTTGAGAGTGTATCATAGGGCTGGTTTGGTGTCAATTTAAAGCTTTTTGCGCTTTGTATACTTGGCGATCTTATCCACCACGATGGGCAGGTCGATGGGCTTGGAGAGGTGGTCGTTCATGCCTGCCATCAGGCAGTCGTCAATGTCCTCCTTAAAGACATTGGCGGTCATGGCGACGATGGGGATGTCGGTGGCGTTGGGATGGGGCAGGCGGCGGATGAGCCGGGTGGCATCCATGCCGTTGAGGAGGGGCATTTGGATGTCCATGAGGATGATATCGTACTTGTCCGGGGCGGAGGCAAACATATCCACGGCGATCTGCCCGTTCTGGGCCACGTCGATATGGATGCCTGTATCCGCCAGCAGCATTTTCAAAATATCGCTGTTGATCTCCACGTCCTCGGCCAGGAGCATATGCAGGCCGGAAAAATCCGCCTGGGTAGCCGCGTTTTCTGAGACCGTCCCTTCTCCGTGGCAGAGGATCTCGGTAAGGGCGCTGCCCAGCCGCTGGGCAAAGATGGGCTTTTCCAGATAGCTTTGGTCGGTGGGCACCGCCACGCTGCCCCGGGCGGAGGGCCAAGCCCCAAAATCCACTATGGGCCACAGGCAGCCCGGACCGGCGATGTCCTGCAGGGCGCTGAAATGCTCGCTGCGCTTTGGGAGGAAGGTGTAGAAGACCGCGTCATAGGGGCGGCCCTGATCCCGGGCCTCGGTCAAAAGGGCAAGGGCCTCATGGGCGGTGGCGGCGCTGCCCACGGCCATGCCGTAGTCCTGGCCATAGCACTTGAGCCGGGTCACGACGGCGTCGTCCTTGGACAGCAGGAAGATGCTGTGCCCCTGAAGCTGCCGCTCAAGGCGCAGCCGGGCTTCGGCCTCCTCCTCCTCGGCCAGGTTCAGCCAGATGTCCACCGTAAACTTGGAGCCATGGTCCAGCCTGGAATCCACCGATATGGAGCCGCCCATCATCTGGGCAAAGGACTGGCTGATGGAAAGGCCCAGGCCCGTTCCGCCATACTTGCGGGAGATGCTGCCGTCCGCCTGCTCAAAGGAGTGGAACACCCGCTCCTGCTGCTCTGGGGACATGCCAATGCCCGTATCGGATACGGTGAGCTGGATAAGGGCTTTGCCGTTTTCCACCTGCTTTTCATCCGCGTATACGGTGATGACCCCCTCCTCCGGGGTAAACTTCACCGCGTTGGAGAGCAGGTTGGCCAGTATCTGCGATATGCGCATATCGTCGCCGATATACCGCAGGCGCAGGGCCCGGCCTGTGTTGATATGCCATTTCTGGTTTTTTTCAAGCGCCCGGGAGGCCATGATGGAGCAGGATTTGATGATCACATGCTCCAGGCTGAATACGCTGGCGCTGAGCTGAAGCTTTCCGGACTCGATCTTGGAGATATCCAGGATGTCGTTGATAAGGCTCAGCAGATGCCCGGAGGCACTTTTGATGGTATCCATATACTGGCGGTATTTGTCGATAGAGGTCTCGCTTTCGGACAGCTGCACCATGCCGATAATGGCGTTCATAGGCGTGCGGATCTCGTGGCTCATATTGGCCAGGAACTGGCTCTTGGCGATGTTGGCGCTTTGGGCCTGGGCGGTGGCCTTTTGCAGGGCGGCATCCCGGGCGCGGATGGAATAGGCCCCGGCGATGATGGACGCTGCCATCACCGCAGGCCGGAACTCGCTTTCCTGCCAGTTGGCGTGGGCCTCGTGGGTGGAAAGCACCAAATAGCCGATGGATTTGCCCTCGATGCGAATGGGGATGTAGCAGATGCTCTTGGCCCCGACGGATACGGCAGGGTGCTCCACGTACAGCTCCTCGGTGCTGCGGCGATAGAAATAGGGCCGCCGGTCTAGCTTTGGATAGAGGGTCTTCATGCTTTCATAGGACATGGCAGCCCCTACCCGGCTTTTCAGCATGTTGTCATCGTAGGAGGAATGGGTGCACATAAGGGATCTATCCTCCTGGAACTCGTATACGGACACCCGGTCCGCCTCGAAGAAGTCCCTGAGGCTGTTTATGGCGTCGTTCATCAGCTCGTCAAAGTCGTCGTAGAGCTGGGTGAAGGGCACGGAGAAGTTGGAGATAAAGGCCTGGGTCAGCAGCTGCTTTTCCTTCATGGTCTCAAAGGCCCGTTGCTCCAGCACGGCATCCGTCACATCCCAGGTGGCACCCCAAATGCGCACCGGCTTGCCCTGCTCGTCGCAGAAGGTCTTGGCGGTGCAGTTGGTGTAGTTGAAGGTGCCGTCCGGGAAGGTAAAGAGCATGTTTTTATAGTCCGAGGACTGGGTGCCGTCAAAATGATGGCGCAGATAGTCCAGCAGCGGCCTGTATTCCTTGTTGTCGATAATGGAGGCCACATGGTCCGCCCATTGGGCCAGGGTGATGGGGCCGGGGCCCAGGTGCAGGATGCGGGCAAAACGGTCGTCGTAATAGAGGATCTTTTTTACCACGTCGATCTCCCAGGAGCCTGCGTTGGCCAGGTCCAGCGCCATTTCCAGCCGCTGGTTGGCCCCCTCCAAGTTCCGGCGGTCCGTGGTATCGTGCATCACAAAGCCGGAGCCCATGCGGTTGTTCGCCCGGTCATAAATGGGGAAGAAGTCCGCGCTGACAGGGATATGCTCATTTTGGGAGGAGACCACCGTAAGCTTGCATTTGTGGGAGCGGCCTGCGCTCAGCTCGGGAATGATAGTGCCCAGAAAATAATTGGCCGACCATTCGTCCAGGTAGCGGCCGTCCGCGTAGGCCGTCTCCGGGGCATCCAGCCAGCGGGTCAACCGGTTCAGCGCGGGGTTGCAATATACCACCTTGTAGCTCATATCAAAGCATGCCAAGAGATCCCGGGTGTTTTCCAGTATCTCGCGCTGCCAGTCCACGGTTTTCTGGGTCTCCACCTCGGAGAGGATATCAATGCCAAAGGAGGCCAGGGCCACGATCTTGCCCATTTCGCTGGTGACGGGGAAGGAGTTGGTCTTCAGGGGAATGCTTTTGCCTTTCTTGTCGATCAGGGTGATCTCCGCCGCAAAGGTCTCTCCCGCGAAAACGGAGGGAAATACCACGTCAAAAAAGCGGTCCGCGTCCGCAGCGTTATAGATATCCCGTATAGGCAGCAGATCGCCAAATTGCAGGTCCATGCCAACGGAGCGCTTGTACTGGTCGTTGGCGTACAGCACCCGCCCGTCCTGGTCAACTGCGAAGAAATAGATATCCTGAGATTTGTTGATGGCATCGTGAATAAAAAACTGCGATTGCAGATCGTTTATACGCTTGGAATGCTGGTCCTCCTCGGTGAGGTTGCTGGCTATGCACAGGCAGGCCTCCCGGCCATCCTCCCAGGGCACCGCCTGCTGGTACAGGCTGAAATGGCTCTTAAAGGCGGTGTTGTAGTGCCAGCCGCTTTCCTTCCGGCCTCCGGCGGCCTTAAGCGCATCCATGGAAAGGCAGAAGGCGCAAGGCTCCGTCATCCCGCAAAAGACCTCGTAGCATTGGCAGCCTATGGTATCGCCCTTGGCGCGGGTAAGCTTTTCGTTGGCATATAAAACCTCGTGGGTCTCAAGATCCACGATATAGGTGTATGAATTGGACTTGTCCAAGGTGGAATACCATTTGAAATCATCCATAGGCATCCTCTTTATTGTGGTATAGTCATACTATTACGCTATGCGTTATGATTTTCTTTATTTTAGCACAGTTTCTTCGGTTTTTCAATTTTTATTTAGCATACCCCTTGACAAGAGGATGAATAATATGCATAATACATGCATAACTATTCATTAGGAGGACTTGACCATGGCTATTAAGAGTAAGAAGGACATCAAGAAGGTCGTTTTAGCATATTCCGGCGGACTGGATACATCCATTATCATCCCCTGGCTTAAGGAGAACTACAACAATTGCGAGGTCATCGCTGTTTCCGGCGACGTGGGCCAGGGCACCGAGCTGGAGGGCCTGGAGGAAAAGGCCATCAAGACCGGCGCCAGCAAGCTCTACATCGAGGATCTTCAGGAATCCTTCATTACCGATTTTATTTACCCTACCATGCAGGCCGGCGCGGTGTACGAGGGCGAGTATTTGCTCGGCACCAGTTTTGCCCGGCCCATCATCGCCAAGCGCATCGTGGAGATCGCTCTCAAGGAAGGCGCGGATGCCATCTGCCACGGCTGCACCGGCAAGGGCAACGATCAGGTCCGCTTCGAGCTGACCATCAAGGCCTTTGCCCCGGAAATGACCATCATCGCCCCCTGGCGGGAGTGGGAGATAAGGAGCCGGGAAGAGGAGATCGACTACGCCGAAGCCCACAACATCCCGCTTAAGATCAACCGGGAAACCAACTACAGCAAGGATAAAAACCTCTGGCACCTGTCCCACGAGGGCCTGGACCTGGAGGATCCCGCCAACGAGCCCCTCTACAACAAGCCTGGCTTCCTGGAGATGTGTGTAAGCCCTGAGCAGGCCCCGGACACCCCCACCTACCTGACCCTCTCCTTTGAAAAAGGCATCCCCGTAGCCGTGGACGGCCAGAAGCTGGCCCCCGTAGCCATGATGGAATACCTGAACGCGGTAGGCGGCGCAAACGGCATCGGCCTGTGCGATCTGGTGGAAAACCGCCTTGTGGGCATGAAGAGCCGCGGCGTGTACGAGACCCCCGGCGGCACCATCCTCTACCGGGCCCATCAGGTGCTGGAGACCCTCTGCCTGGATCGGGACACGCAGCACTACAAGGAGCTGGTCGCCAGCCGCTACGCCGAGCTGGTCTACTTCGGCCAGTGGTACACCCCCCTGCGGGAAGCCCTGGACGCTTTCGTCCAGAACACCCAGCAGACGGTTACCGGCGAAGTGAAGCTGAAGCTCTACAAGGGCAATCTCATCAACGCTGGGGTCACCTCTCCCTTCTCCCTCTACAGCGAGGAGATCGCCACCTTTGGCGAGGACGAGGTGTACGACCAGAAGGATTCCGCAGGCTTTATCAACCTCTTCGGCCTGCCCATTGCGGCCAGAGCGACGCTTTTGAAGAAATAAGGAATGCAAGGGACGGCGCAGGGGGCGCTGCCCCTTGCATTCCCGGCAGGGATTTCAGCCCTGCACCCTCTTTTGCCACGCTGCGCGCGGCAAGGAAAGGAAAAAGTAATGCCTACGGTCTTTATTGATGGCAACCAGGGCACCACAGGCCTAAAAATTGTGGAGCGGGTCAGCGGCAGGCCGGAGCTGGAGCTGCTTACGCTGCCGGAAGCAGAGCGCAAGAGTCTGCCAGCGAGGCTGGAAATGGCCAAGCAGGCGGACATCACGTTTTTATGCCTGCCGGACGAGGCCAGCCGGGAGCTGGTAGCGGCCCTGCCCGAGGGTGCAGGCACGATCATCGACGCGTCCACTGCCCATCGGATCGAGCCGGACTTTGCCTATGGCTTTCCAGAGCTGGACGCGAGGTTTGAAAGGGCCATCAAAAAGGCAAGGCGTATTGCAGTGCCCGGCTGCCATGCCAGCGGCGCTGTTGGCCTTTTGTATCCGCTGGTAAAGGCACGGGTGCTGCCGGGAAGCGCGCCAGTATCCATCAGCTCCATTACCGGGTACAGCGGCGGCGGCAAGGCCATGATCGCCGAGTATGAGGCCCCTGACCGGGACCCTAGCCTGAAAGCGCCTCGGCCCTACGGCGTGAAGCAGTTTCACAAGCATCTGGCGGAGATCACCGAGATATGCGGTCTAGCGAAGCCTCCGGTGTTCCAGCCCATCGTCTGCGATTTTTACAGCGGCATGCTGGTGGGCATTCCCATGACCATCGAATGGCTCAGCGCCGTCGGCGGCGCGGGCATGAAGGCCCGGGGCGGGGTGGACTTTCTCACGAATATCTACCGCAACCATTATGCGGGGCAAAGGCTGGTAAAGGTGCTGGCCCCCAACGCGAATAGCTTCCTCAGTCCCCTGTCCATGGCGGGCACGGACGGCATAGAGATCTTCGTGACGGGCAATGACGAGCGGATGATCGTATACGCCCGGTTTGACAACCTGGGCAAGGGTGCCAGCGGCGCGGCGGTGCAGTGCATGAACCTGCGCCTGGGCCTGGAGGAAACGGCGGGCCTGGTCATCCCTAAGTAAATCACAACGCGGAGCTTCCGGCCCGGCGCTGCCGCCGCAGGGTGCGGCCCGGTCGGAACGACGGAGGGAAAATGATGAGCCATATATTCATTCCCGGGGGCATCACCGCCCCCAAGGGGTTTTCAGCCGCAGGGGAGCACCTGGGCATTCGCAAAAACCGCTTAAAGAAGGACGTGGCCCTTATCATCAGCGAAAAGCGGGGGGCTGCGGCCTGCTGCTATACGCAGAATTTGGTCAAGGGCGCGCCGCTGATCGTGACGCAGCACAACGTAGCCGACGGCTACGCCCAGGCCATCATCTGCAACAGCGGCAATGCCAACACCTGCAACGCCAATGGCAGGGAGATCGCCGAGGGCATGTGCGCCCTGGTGGAGGGACAAACGGGGATCAAGGCTAATGATATTATCGTGGCCTCTACCGGGGTCATCGGCCAGCCGCTGTCCTTGGAGCCCTTTGAGCAGGGCATGGCAAAGCTATGCGCAGGCTTGGCAAGCACAGCCGAAGGCGGCCTGAGCGCCGCCGAGGCCATCATGACCACGGACACCGTGGCCAAGGAGGTGGCGGTGGAGCTGACCCTGGACGGCAAGGCTGTGCGCCTGGGCGGCATATCAAAGGGCTCGGGGATGATCTGCCCCAACATGGCCACCATGCTGTGCTTTATCACCACAGATGCGGCTATCGCCCCGGCGGCCCTCAAGACGGCCCTTACCGACGTGGTGCAGGATACCTTCAACATGCTGTCTGTGGACGGGGACACCTCCACCAACGACATGGTAAGCGTGCTGGCCAACGGCATGGCAGGGAACGGGGAGCTAACCGACACCCAAGGCCCGGACTTTGCAGCGTTCAAGGCGGCACTAGCGGCGCTTTGCGAAAAGCTGTGCCGGATGATGGCTAAGGATGGGGAGGGCGCCTCCCACCTGATCACCTGCCATGTGACCGGGGCGGCAGACACCCTCACGGCCAAGACCGTAGCCAAGAGCGTTATCAAGTCCTCGCTGCTCAAGGCGGCCATATTTGGAGCGGATGCCAACTGGGGCCGGGTGCTGTGCGCCATTGGCTACAGCGGCGCGGATGTGGACGTTGAGAAGATCGACGTGGCCTTTGAAAGCGCCGTGGGGACCATCGTCGTGTGCCAGCAGGGCGCTGGGGTGGCCTTTGACGAGGACAAGGCAAAGGCCATTTTGTCCGAGGCGGATATCGACGTGCAGGTGAACCTGAACATGGGCGGCAAAAAGGCCACGGCCTGGGGCTGCGATCTGACGTATGACTATGTAAAGATCAATGGGGACTATAGGACGTGAGCAAGGGATGCAAGGGACGGCGTCCCTTGCATCCCCTAAAGCTTGGGCATAGCAGCCTAAATAAAAAAGGAAAGAGGCGAAGCCTCCCCATGACTATCGAGCAAAGAGCAGAGGTGCTGATCCAGGCCCTGCCGTATATCCAGAAATACAATCAGAAGATCATTGTGGTCAAGTACGGCGGCAACGCCATGGTCTCCGAGGAGCTGAAAAAGGCGGTGATGGGCGACCTGCTGCTGCTGCAGCTGGTGGGGGCCCGGGTGGTGCTGGTCCACGGCGGCGGCCCGGAGATCAGCGATCTTTTGCAGCGCATCGGCAAGAAGAGCGAGTTTGTGGACGGCCTCAGGGTGACGGACGCGGAGACCGCCGAGGTGGTGCAGATGGTGCTGGCGGGCAAGGTGGGCAAGAGCCTGGTGGCCTCCATCCAGTCTATCGGCGGCAAGGCCATGGGCCTTTGCGGCATGGACGGCCATATGATAGAGGCCCGGAAGCTGGACGAGGTCCACGGCTTTGTAGGGGAGATCACGAAGGTGAACGCCCAGCCCATATTGGACGTGCTGGACATGGGATATATCCCCGTTATTTCCACCGTGGGCTGCGATCAGGCGGGCAACGCCTACAACATCAATGCGGATACCGCCGCCGCCCGCATCGCGGCGGAGCTGCAGGCGGAAAGCCTCATCTCCATGACGGATATTCGCGGCATTCTGCGGGACCCCAAGGACGACAGCACCCTCATCGTAAAAATTCCCGTCAGCGACGCGCCCCAGCTGATGCGGGAGGGCGTTATCTCCGGCGGGATGATCCCCAAGGTGGACTGCTGCATAGAAGCCATTCGCCGTGGGGTGAAGAAGGTCTTTATTTTGGATGGCCGGGTGCCCCATGCCATCCTCATCGAATGCCTTACCGACGAGGGCGTAGGCACCATGTTTACCGCTCAGTAAGAAAAGGAGACAGCTATGTCTTTTGTAAAGGAATGGGATCAGGCGTATATTGCCCCTACCTATGGCCGGGCAGACGTGACCTTTGTATATGGCAAGGGCAGCCGCCTTGTGGATGAAGCCGAAAGGCCCTACATCGACATGGGCAGCGGCATTGCGGTAAATGTGCTGGGCCATGGAAATAAAAAGTGGCTCAAGGCTGTGAAAAAGCAGGCGGAGGTGCTGGGCCATACCAGCAATCTGTACTATACCAAGCCCCAGGTGAAGCTAGCCAAGCTGCTTTGCGAAGGCTCGGGCATGAAGAAGGCGTTCTTTGGCAATTCCGGGGCGGAGGCCAACGAGTGCGCTATCAAGGTGGCCCGAAAGTACGCCGCAGACAAGCACGGGGAGAACGTGAAGCCGGTGATCCTCACCCTGGAGGGCAGCTTCCACGGCCGGACCCTGGCCACCCTGGCCGCTACGGGCCAGGAGGTGTTTCATCACGACTTTGGGCCCTTCCCAGAGGGATTTCGGCATGTGCCCCCCAACGATATTCAGGCGTTGACCGATGCGCTGAACGCCGGGGATGTATGCGCGCTGCTTATAGAGACCATCCAGGGAGAGGGCGGCGTGAACCCCCTGACCCCGGAATACATTCGGGCCGCCCGTGAGCTGACGGAGCAGCGGAACATCCTATTGATGGTGGACGAGGTGCAGACCGGCAATGGCCGCACAGGGAAGCTTTTTTGCTATCAGCATTTTGACATTTTGCCTGACGTGGTGACCATCGCCAAGGGCCTGGCCGGGGGCCTGCCTATGGGCGCGTGCCTGCTGGGCGAAAAGGTGGAGGGGGTCCTTACCCCCGGCAGCCACGGCTCCACCTTTGGGGGCAACCCCCTGTGCGCCGCCGGGGCGCTGGCCGTGCAAAAGCAGCTTACCCCGGACCTGCTGGAGGAAGTGGCAAAGAAGGGTGCGTATATCCGTCAGGCGCTGGAGGCCACTAAAGGCGTGAAAAGCGTTACCGGCCTGGGCCTGATGCTGGGCATCGAGACCGAAAGGGACGCTAAGGCGCTGGTAAAGGCGCTCCTTGACCGGGGCGTGGTGACCCTTACCGCCAAAAGCAAGCTGCGATTGCTGCCGCCCTTGACCATCTCTTGGAAGCAGCTTAAAAAGGCCGTGGACATTATCAAGGACGAGATCAGCCATGCCGAAACAGCAAACGACAAAGCGGAAAGCGAGTGAAATAAATGAGCGATAAGATGAAGCATCTTTTGAAGCTGGGGGACCTGTCCGAGCATCAGATCATGGAGATACTTTCCCTGGCGGATCAGCTGAAATACGAGCAGAAGCACGGCATCGCCCATCCCCATTTGAAGGGCAAGACCCTGGGCATGATCTTTCAAAAGGCCTCTACCCGCACGAGGGTCAGCTTTGAGGTGGGTATGGCTCAGCTGGGCGGCACGGCGCTGTTCCTGAGCAATCGAGACCTGCAGATCGGCCGGGGCGAGCCTGTGGAGGATACCGCTCGTGTCCTCAGCCGTTACCTGGACGGCATTATGATCCGCACCTTTGCCCAGCAGGAGGTGGAGGACCTGGCCAAGTACGGCTCCATCCCCATTATCAATGGCCTTACCGATTATGCGCACCCCTGCCAGGTGCTGGCGGACCTTGAGACCATTCGGGAGCGGAAGGGCAGCTTCAAGGGCCTTAAGCTGTGCTTTGTGGGGGATGGCAACAACATGGCCAATTCTCTCATCGTGGGCTGTATCAAGGTGGGCATGCAGGTATCCATCGCCTGCCCCGCTGGCTATCAGCCGGATAGCGAGATCATGAAGTGGGCATCCGAAACCGGGCTTTTTGAATGCTCGGACGATATCGCCGCCATGGCGAAGGACGCGGACGTGATCTACACGGACGTGTGGGCCTCCATGGGCCAGGAGGAGGAGGCCGCAAAGCGCAAGGCGGACTTTGCGGGGTTCCAGGTGAACGCGGAGCTGATGAAAAGCGCCAAGCCCGATGCTATGGTGCTGCATTGCCTGCCCGCCCACCGGGGCGAGGAGATCACCGCGGAGGTGCTGGAAGCCCACGCCGACGAGATCTTTGACGAGGCGGAGAACCGGCTTCACGCCCAAAAGGCGGTGCTGGTGAAGCTGATGAAGTGATGGAAGGGGTTGCGGTTAGGGGCTGTCGCCCCTATGCCCTCTGTGCAGGCGATGGACCGCTCCATGGAAAAGAGGATGGAGCGGTGGGGCGAGGGCGCAGGCCTTTGACATTATCCCATAAGCTCCTTTAGCGCTTCCAGCTGCTCAGTCAGCATATTTTTGCATAGTGTGAGCATTTTTTGCGTGTCCTCTTCGTTATAGCGGTATACCTCCACGCCCATCATCAGCGTCAGATAAAGGGTATACATTGCCAGGCGAAGCCTGTCGTTATGCGTATAGGTAAAGGGCTTTCCTGTGATGCGGCTGTAATGCGCTTTGAATAGCTCAGAGGTTTCCACGTTGCCGCAAAGGGTGTTGCTGGAGATAAAATCTGCATAGGGGTCGCCATAAAAAGCGCGCTCATGGTCAATGATGCCATCAATCACATATTCGCCGTTAAGACTTTTAAGCATAATATTCTTTTTCCACATATCAAAGTTGACCAAACAGGGCTCCTTGATCTCGTCCAAAATAGGCCATAGCGGTTCAAAGGCTTCAAGCACGCTATCGTATGGCAGCGCTACGCCATCCTTTTTGCCATCTGAAATCAGCATATGCACCATCGCGGAAAAGCCCTCGCGCCATGTAGTGTGATGGTAGCTTGTGTCATCCTTGATATAGCCAAAATATGTACCCTTCACTTGATGTATGGCTGCGGTATATTCAGCCATTTTAGCAATCAAGCGTTCATTATTGCCCAGGGTGATATCCTTTTCCAGGTGTCCCCAGTTGTCCCCTGTCAGCTTCTCCATGATAAAGTAATCACAATCCGTCAGCTCGCGGCTTTGATCCAACACAAGGATTTGGGGAACCGGAACGATCGTATCGCGCAAAAGACTATAAACCTTCAGCTCAGCACTCATGAGCTCCTTTTCATAGGAAAGGATATACTTACCCTTTTCAACGCCCACTTTGAGCACCACATCAATGAGCCCTTGGCCAATGCGCCCAGTATAGGATACTACATAGATTGCGTTGAACCAGCCCTCGGTCAGCTCCGTAATTTTTTCCACAGAGGCCCTGGCCCCAAAGTGCCTTTTTATAATGGCTTCAATGGTCGCCTTGGAAAGAATCGTTTTTGTGTTGCTGTTCATGATGCTTCCTCCTCTTTTTCTGTTGCCAGCTGTACCCGAGCGGATGCCCCCATCCGTTTAATAACGAGCCATAAAGACAGTACACACATTAAACCGTCTGCCAATACAAAAGAGACCCAAGCGCCCGTTAGGGAAAAAAGCTTTGTCATCAAAAGCAGCAGCGGCAGTTGTACCGCAAAAATGCCTCCCAGCAGCAGTGCTGCAGCATTAAGGGGCTTCCCCTCCGCCTGAAAGACCGCCGATACGATCGTTGGCACGCCCTTAAACGGAAAGCTTAGCGCGATTATGCTAAGCACGGATATTGCCAATTCCAAAATGGCCGCATCGGCAATGAAGATAGCTACCAGCGGCTTGGCAAGCACGATCCCTGCTACCATTGTTGCGGTTCCGTAAACCGCGCTGGCTATAAGCGCGTAAATAGTCGTTTGCCTTACCCGGAGAAAGGCTTTCGCGGCAAAATTATATCCAATAATGGGCTGCATTCCCTGTACGATGCCATTCTGTGGGATGACCAAGAAACCCTGGATGCGAGAAACGATGCCAAATGCCGCAATGGCCATTGCACCGCCAAAGTGCAAAAGCATTTGATTGACGATGGTCGTAAAGAGGCTAAGGCCTATTTGCGAAATGAGCGTTGGCGAGCCAATGGAAAGGATTTCACCTATCAGCTTGCCCCTAAGGCGAAAATGCTTGGCTTGGATGCGATAGGCATCGCGCTTTGAAAAAAAGAAGTAATACAGGCTCATTCCGGCGGAGGTCGCCTGCGCGGCCACCGTCGCCAGGGCGGCACCTTCCACACCCCATTGGAAAACCAATATAAACAGCGGGTCCAAAATAAGATTGATCAAAACAGGGAATATCCAAATATACAAAGAAAACCTGGTGTTTCCCTCCGCCCTTATCAAAGCGGAGAAGCCTGTGGAGGTAATGGCACCCAGTAAAATGATCCGCGCATAGCCCTTGGCATAGGGCATGAGTATTTCTTCCGCCCCCAACAAGCGCATGAAAGGGGTTAGGAAAAGCACCCCCACGACGCTGACAAGTAGCGCCATGATCCAAAAAACTAAAAAGACGTTTGCCGCCGTACTCGCTGCCTTGTCACGGTCGCCCTTCCCCAGCGCACGGGAGATGATAGACGCGCCGCCTGTTCCCATCGTGGTGCTGACTGCGCCTAGCAGCAGCAGCAATGGCTGGGTGAGCGAAACGCCGCCAGCAGCGTATGCGCTCACCCCTCGTGCAATAAAAAAGGTATCGGTCAAGGAATAAATGCTATACAAGACAAGAGATAGCGTTGTTTGTGTACACATGCTTAGAAGCAAGCTGGGCACAGGCTCTGTTCCAAGTCGATCCAAGCGGCCTTTTTGCATATTTATCCTCCTGCCAGTTGCTAGCATCAATATAATACATTCTTACTGGTCAAATCAATTAAAGCAGTATATAATTATATAAATATCGTCCGTGAAAGTGGGAACTACGAACCATGAACTATGAATTAGAGGTGCTCTCAGACCTTTGCGAAGTGATCGCTTATCCCATTCCTGATTTTCCCTTGTATGCATCCATAGGCAACCTTGCAATTTTTCACCGCTATGCCGTTGCGTGCCATTGGCATAAGGACCTGGAGCTTGGCTTGGCCCTTGAGGGGGGCATGGACTACTTTATCGAGGGCGAATATGCGCGCATCGAACCGGGCCAGGCGATTTTTATTAACAGCAAGCGCCTGCACTACAATTATTCCAAGGCGCAGGAGAACTGCAAATACCTTGTCCTCACGATCCATCCTGCGATTTTTGAAATGCAGCTGCGGCCCGTCAAGGAATATGCACAGGATAAATTTAGCGATACGGCCCAGGACTATCTTCTTTTGGATGGCAGGGAGCCCTGGCATCAAAAGGTGCTGGAGCTTATGGTACAAATTCATGAAGCGCTTATCGACCCGAAGCCGAATTTCTTTCTCGCCACCTCCTACGCCCACGGGGTGTGTGGCATGATCGCAAATGAAATAGATACAGCCATTCCGTCGCAAGAGCATAGCCTTAACTGGCTTATGGCATGGAAGATGACAGGCTTTATTCATCAAAACTATGAGAACAAAATTTCTCTGCCTGAAATGGCTGCGGCAGGCGGCGTGTGCAGAAGCAAATGCTTTGAGCTGTTTGAAAAATATGTAGGAAAGACTCCCAATGCGTACCTGACGGATTACCGTATTCAAAAAAGCTGTGAGCTGCTAAGCAGCACATCAAGCACGATTAGTGAGATTGCTTTGCGGTGTGGCTTTCAAAGCGCAAGCTATTTTACAAAGGTCTTTCGGGAGGCACGGGGCATTACCCCGAAGGAATATCGAAGCCACCATGGCCCATCCGCTGCATAAACCCACTAGGAAGCGGGAGGGGAGCAAAAGGACCCTGGCGGCGGCGCGGTGGCAAGCACAGGAAAAATAAGGGCAGAACTGCATTATGTCCCATTTCACGGGCGTGAAATGGGATTGTTTTACCAGCAGGCAGACCTTAGAATAAGCAAGTCAAAGATGCAAAGCATCCCAAAGACTTATTTTAAAGGAGGAAAAATTAGTATGAAGAAGTTCCTGTCTATCCTTATGCTGCTCATGATGAGCCTGACCCTGCTGGTGGTGCCCGCTTTCGCCGAAGAAGAGGTAGCCGAAGAAGGCGGCGAGGAAGAATATTACGGCCAGGAGTTCCAGCTGAAGAACTCCAGCGGCGCGCAGATCGCGGCCCTTTTCATCGCTCCCAGTGAAGAAGAGGACAACTGGGGCGAGAGCTACCTGGCCGAGCCCTTTGCGCCTGACACCATCATTAGTGTGGCCTTTGACGTAGAGATCACCGAAGGCAGCCTGTGGAATATCCGCTGCGATGACGGCAATGGCAACTTTGTCGACTTCAAGGGCATTGATCTGACCGCCGTTAAGGGCATTGAGCTGAGCGTCACCGATGGCAAGCCCACGGCCACCACCTTCCCCGAAGCTTTTGAAGCCGCCGATGAGGCTGGCGCCGAGGAAGGCGAAGAAGAAGCGGCTGAGGAAGGCGCTGAGGAAGGCGAAGAAGAAGCTCCCGCGGCAGAATAAGCTGGATCTATCAGCATTAAAAAAAGCTCCGTTTAAAAGCGGAGCTTTTTTGGTACCCGTTTTGAGCTTTAGCCCACCAGCCGCTCGATCTCCTTGGCAATATCTTCCATGATCTGGGCGTTAGAGCGGCCTTCCACGTTAAAAATGCCGCCCAAGCCGTCCGTTACGGAGTCGATGAGCAGGGATTTCAGGATGCCAGCGCCACTGGACTTCTGCTGGGCCATGGTGATGGTGCTCTTAGAGCAGCTTACCAGGTTATCCCAGCCCTTAGCACCGGGGAAAACGATGCTCTTAAAGCCCAGGAACTTTTTCATCTGCAGCTCAGCTCCGCCCCAGTTGCCTTCCGCTTTGCAAAGCTCAAAAAGCTCGTCGGTGGTATAATTTTTTTTGGCCTCAATGGTGATGGTCTGCCCCATATTGCTTACCTTCATTTTTTCATCCTCCTGTTGATTGTTGGTATTTCCATTATATAAAAAAAACAAGATAAAACCTACCCGCTTTCACGTGCGTGAAAAAAACTTGACGAACAAACGGGATTATGGTTTTCTTATTAAAAGAATAAATCATTTAGCCATGTGGATAGCAGTTAAATATAATTGTGCATAGATGGATGGTGAGCTGATGGACGCGGAGCTGCGGATCGCGGTATGCGAGGACATGGAGGATGAGCGCGATAAACTGCTTGCCGCTATCGCTAAAAGCAAGCAGCCTTCCAGGGTGGCCGCCTTTTCCAACGGAGCGGATCTCCTGAAAACCTTCCGAAAAGGGCTTTATCAGGCGGTGTTCTTGGATATCTATATGCCGGAGGAAAGCGGAGTGGACACCGCCCGGGCTATCCGGGCCCTGGACGAAAAGGTGGTCCTTATTTTTGTTACCTCCAGCCCCGATCATACCCGGGATGGCTACCGGCTGGGCGTGCTTAAGTATATCGAGAAGCCCTATCAGGAGCAGGAGGTGCACGCGGCGCTCCAGCTCGTTGCCAAGCTGTGGCAAAACCGGGAGATGCTCAGCCTGATCACCAAGCAGGGCAAGGTAGATGTGGACCTGGATGAGATACGGTATGTGGAGGTATCCAACCATACCTGTATTTTGCATATGGAAGAAGAGCAGATCAACGCCGATGTGAATATCGAAAACCTGGCATCCCTCCTGCCCTCTCCCCGCTTTGTCCGCTGCCACCGCAGCTATATCGTAAACCTGGGCTATGTAAAGTCGGTGGACCGGGACTTTATCATGGAGGATGGTGAGGTAGTATATATCCGCGGAAAGGATGAGAGAAAAATGGCAAGCCTTTTCGCGCAGTACCTGGCCATGGAAACGAGGAAAATGGCAGATGGACAATAACTACATCCGGGCCTTTGGCATTTTCATCAACGATTTTCCATACTTTATGTTGGCCTTTGTCGGGGTGCTGGATTATTTGAAGGTGCCTGTCCGCAAGGCTTTTTTCCGCGGGCTGGCTATGACGGTGGCCCATGCCTTTTCCATTTTGCTGCTGATGGAGTTTTACCCGGGGTATCAATCCATCCAGACCATCCATGAAATAGTGTTTCTGGTGCTGTATGTGCTGGTTTTTATCTGGACGGTGAAAACAGAGGCCTCCAAGCTTTTGTTTATGGCGCTGTTTGTGAAGCTGTTTGGCGGTGTCGTGTCCGATTTTGCCGCCTATTTGGAATTGTATTTCTTTGCCAACAGGGGCGCGGCCTTTAACCTTAACTTCAACCTGATCAACCTGGGGCTTTTGGTGGTCCTGTATCCGCCTATGTATGTATTTGCCAGCCGGAAGCTGCGCCCGCTGATCCGCATGGAAAGCGCCCTGTGGCGGTATTTGTGGCTGCTTCCGTTGATGATGTACCTGCTGTCGATCATGTTTTCCCTATCCCAAAAGATATTGATCTTCACCTGGCAGCATACCGTGCTGGATATCCTGCTGCTGGCGTTCTCGGTGCTGCTTTACACCCTGATCGCGGATACCTTCGAGTCCACCCGGGAGAAAACACTGCTGGAGGCGGAGCGGACTACGCTGGAAACGCTGCTGACCATCCAGGACGAGGAGTATGAGCTTCTCACCGCCAGCATCGAAAGCACCCGGCAGGCCCGCCACGATCTGCGGCATCAGATCGCCGCCATACGGGGGCTTTTGCAGGCGAACGACAACGAAGGCGCCCTGCGCCACTGCGATGAGATCGCCAGCCACATTTCCACCACCTACGATCACCCCCTGTGCGATAATCTGGTGGTAAGCGCGGTAGCCCAGTACTATGTGGCCCTGGTCCAGGAGGCAGGCATAGAGCTGGACCAGCGGCTGGACATACCGGAGACTATTGGAGGACTGAAAAACAGCGATCTGTGCGTGGTGGTAGGTAACCTGCTGGAAAACGCCCTTGAGGCTTGTAAGCGGCAGAAAAAGGGCAAAAGGTTCATCACCCTGTATGCCCAACGGCGGCATGAGTACCTGACGCTGACCATGGACAACAGCTTCGACGGGAAGCTGTACAAGCAGGGAGAGACGTTTATGTCCCGGAAGCATTCGGGCAATGGTATCGGCCTGTCATCTATTAAGCGCATTGCGGAGCGAAGCGGCGGGGAAGCCTATTTTGAAAACAAGGGCAAGACCTTCCGCTCCTCGGTGATACTGCGAATGGATAATAAATGACTCAAAGCGGTTGGAAAGAAAGAGAGGTTGTATTATGAAAAAGATCGTATCGTTGCTGCTGGCGGTGGTGTTAGGGCTGGCGCTGGGCCTGCCTGTTGGCGCGTCGGCAGAAGAGCCTACGTTCCTGGTACTGCTGTATTTATGCGGCACGGACCTGGAGTCGGAGATCAGCGCGGCCACGGCGGACTTTGTGGAGATACTGGAGGCCGAGCTTGATGTAGAAGGCCCCATAATGGTGCTGGTACACGCAGGAGGCACCGACCAATGGGCAACGGGTCTGCTGGAAAGCGGAGAAAGCCAACGTTTTTTGGTCTACGACGATGTATATCCAGAAAGCGAATCCCTGGGCAAGCTGGACATGGGCGATCCCGATACCCTGGCGGATTTTGTAAGCTACGGCCTTGAAACCTACCCAGCAGACCGCACGGCTCTGATCCTGTGGGACCATGGCGGCGGAGCCACCGCCGGCGTATGCTATGACGAAATTAGTGGCAACTCCCTGGAGATCGGCGAGATCTACACCGCGCTCAGCCAAGGCCTCGACGGCAAGAAGCTCAGCTTTATAGGCTTTGACGCGTGCCTTATGTCCACCTTCGAGGTGGCGGCGCACCTGTATACCTTTGCGGATTATATGATCGCCAGCGAGGAGCTGGAGCCCGGCGCAGGCTGGCGGTACGACGTGTGGCTCAGCGCTTTGAAGGCTGACCCCTCCATGAGCACCGAGGACCTAGGCAAAACAGTGGTGGACAGCTTTATCGACGGTGCCCTCCGGGACGATCCGGATGACTATGTGACCTTGGCTCTTACGGACCTTAACCAGATGGAGCCTCTGATGGCCGCCGTAGACACCTTTAGCGGCGAGCTGCAAAGGGCCATTGAAAATGGCCAATTTGCCACCATTTCCCGTGCAAGGGCGAGGATGAAGGCCTTTGGCGATTTCATGGACTCGAGTAGCGACATGGTAGACCTGGCAGAGCTGGCATACGCCCTGCAGGAGATCGCCCCCACGGCTGCCAAAGCCCTGGGTAAGGCAGTGAAGCAGGCGGTCCCCTATGCCCGCAGCTCCGCCAATATCAAGTCGGCGGCGGGTCTTTCCATCCTTATCCCGGACAAGACCAAGGCCAAGGCCGATGAGTATATGCCTACCTATAATCCCGAGTTCCTTATCTCTGGCTATACCGACTTTGTGATGAACTACCTGTCCAAGCTTACGGGGGGTACCTATCATTTTGCCCCCTCCCAGATCGAAACGCAGGCGATGGATATGGAGGATGAGGAGACCCAGAGCTGGTTTGCTGACTTTGCCTCGGCTTCGACCTCCACCAGCAGCGACGCGGACAGCTGGTGGGATGATGATTCTCAAGAAGGAGAAGAAGAGCCGGAGCAGCCTGCCAACATGACCCAGGACGACTACGTGCAGGCGGCGGCGGCCTATGGCAACGCCGTGCACACGGTGCAGCTTTCCAAGGAAGACATGGAGAACCTTTCCTTCGTGGAGGCCTCCCTTTTGCAGGATGCCCGGGAAGAGGTGGGCGACGCATATGGCGAGGAGGTATACTTCGACTTCGGCCTGATGCAGGACGTGCATGTGGACTGGGCGAAGGGTATCGTATACGGCCTGTTTAATGGAAACTGGCCCACCCTGGAGGGGCAGATGGTGCCCATGTACGACCAGGTCGTGACGGAGGGCTATACCCGTTCGCTGATCCCTGCTATGGTAAATGGCCGGGAGAAATACCTGCTGGTGGTCTTTAATGCTGAGAACCCCGGCGGCGCGGTGGTAGGCTATACCGAGGGCTACGACGACAATGGCAACCCCGCCCGGGGCTACGACAATCTGAAAAAGGGCGATCTGGTGGTGCCGCTGTTCGACCTGATGTATTGGGATGCCGACGAGGAAATGCAGCTGGAGACCTATCAAGGCGAGGCCATCGAGGTAGGAGATAAGCCGCTGGAGTTTGGCCGTGACGCGGTGGAAGAAGGCGTGTACTTCTACTCCTTCTGCCTCAACGATGTCTTTGGTGATTACCAGTTCACGGACTTTGCGGAGCTGGAGTATTAAGGAGCCGCATCCTCATAGCCCACACAGGAGCTGTCTCAAAATGAGTTTGGGGTAGCCCCTGATGGTTAAAGCCTCCCAAAGTCAGCTCATTGCACGCTGGCTTTGGGAGGTTATTTTGTGTAGTTTTTCATTTTAGGGCTATTTTGAGACAGACACGGCTTTCGACCGTGCCTGCTTTTTGCATTGCCTTTTTCCATATGCTATTTGGTTTTTTTCAGGGCAGCTCCTCCTTTGTTTTTCCCTTTTTAGTGCCTGTGCCAAACCTGTGCCAAACCCACGCCGGCTATTGTCGGGCATAGGAAGATGCGGTAGTATAGTTGTATAGAAAGCTACAGTCTTACAATTATATAACAACAGGAGGGATCGGTATGAAAAAGATAGGTATTCTTTTGGCAGCATTCGTTTTTGCAAACACCCTGCTTGCGGTGTGGAGCGTCCCCTCCTGGGCCTTGGCAGGCGCGCTGGGTGCGCCCCAGTCCAAGGCCGTCCAATGGCTGGCCGCTCAGCTGGAGGAGCAGGATGGCAGCCTGTGGGTATATAAGGATCTTGGCGACGGCCTGAACCGCTTTACCCAAAAGGCGTGGATGGGCGACACCTTTGGGAGCGTACCCGAAATGAACGAAGCGGCGGAGGGCCGGGGCGGGACCACAGGCATAGCGGCGGAGCTGGACTTTGCGGCGCATTCCTGGGGCGGGTATATGTTCGTCAACGGAATATTGAAGCCGGGGGAGCAGCAGCCGGAGGCTGACTTTGGCGACGCGGATGCCGGGATGGACCTTTCCGGCGCCCAGAGGCTGAGCTTCTATGCCCGAGGGGAGAACGGCGGGGAAAGCGTGGAGTTTTTTGCGGCTGGCCTGGGCTGGTATTTTGACATACCCCAGAAGCCGTATATGGATTCTGTGCATAAGCTGAGTCTTGGTACTGTAAAGCTTACACAGGAGTGGCAAAGGTTTGAGATCCCGCTGCAGGGGAGCGATCTGTCCCGGATAGGCTGCGGCTTTGGCTGGGTCACCAACTGGAAAGACAACTATCCCTTGGGCGAGATCAAATTTTACCTGGACGATATCAAATACGAATGGGCTGAGAGGGCCCCGGGCCCGATCTTTATCAAAAGCTATGAGTCTCTGGTGCCTGATATGGAGGGCGCGGTCATCAACGATTTTGCCTACCTCTACGACAATGCCGCCGCTGCCATTGCCCTGAGCCGCAGCGGAAACATAGCGCGCGCCCAGCAGCTAGGGGATGCGATGGTATACGCCTATCAGCATGACAGGACCTTTTCCGATGGCCGGCTGCGCAATGCCTATGCAAGCGGCGACCCTGCCAGCTTTCCCGGCTGGCTATCTGCAAAGGGAGAGCCCTTTGCCCGCATGCCTGGCTTCTATGACCTGAACGCTAAAGCGTGGCATGAGGATGTATATGCCGTATCCACCTCAACGGGCAACCTGGCGTGGGCGGTGCTGGCGCTTTGCGAGCTTTACGAGCAGGCACCCCAGCAGACCCAGTTTTTGGACGCGGCCAACGGGATAGGCCAGCTCATCCTGAGCCTTAAGGACGAAAAGGGCGGCTATGCAGGCGGCTTTGAGGGCTGGGACGAAGGCTCTGCACAGGTCACCTATAAATCCACCGAGCACAATATCGACCTGATCCCGGCCTTTGCCAAGCTGGCGCGGCTCTCCGGCGACAGTCGGTACGCGGATGCGTCTGCATATGCCCGGGCCTTTGTGCTGTCCATGTACGATGGGGACAGAGGCTGCTTTTACACCGGCACCCTGGCGGATGGGATCACGCCCAATACCGATGTTCTGCCCCTGGACTGCAACACCTGGGCTATTCTCGCCCTTGGCGACAGCTTCCAGGACGGCGAAAAGGTGATGGCGTTCGTGGAAGCGAACATGGCCGTTGGCGGCGGATACGATTTTAACACGGACCGGGATGGCATATGGTTTGAAGGAACGGCCCAGGTGGCCCTGGCGTACAAGCAGCTGGGCAATGAGGAAAAATACCAGCAGATACTCAGCTTTTTAAACGCCAGCGCCAGGGAGGACGGAAGCATCACTGCCGCAGACAGGGACGGTGTGACCACAGGCTTTGATGTAGGCGGAACGGACATCCCCTGGCTCTATGGCAAGCGGGTCCACACGGGCGCCACAGCTTGGCTGGCCTTTGCCCAGCTGGGGGTCAATCCATTTGAGTGATAAATGTAAAAAGTAGCCCCTTGGGCTTTACATCGCCAATAACACTTATTATACTCAAGACAAAAGGGGAGAGGTGAATATGGCAGATATTTTTGAGGTGCTTGGAAGCTATTTGAATTATAGAGAGGAACTGTACCTTGTAAAGGAGGACGACAGCCTCACCGCCGAGGAAAGGACTATCGAAAAGAAAAGAATAAGAAAACAATATGCAAGGATATACGCTTTGCGACGGGGCGCCGGCATACCGGTATCAGGGGAGGTCACAGTAAAAGGAATAGTCTTCGAGCGCCGCACGAAGGGGAAGGTATGCCTTCAAACGGATCATGGGTGCTTTGATATCATGCTTACCCATAGAGGCTTTAAGGGCATTTTTAAGTTCCTGCGCCTTGGGGCCTTGAAGAAAAGCCTTTATTCCTACTACCCAGGCGATACCATCCGCTTTTCAGGGAGCCTGGTAGACATTATTGAAACCGGATTTACTACACCGTATAAGTATTATTGTGATGTACAAAATTGCAGGTTCCCGCTTAAAAAATAGGCAGGGGCTTTTTCGTCATGCCCGCCCGCCCTTCCTTCATCAGTATAATGATCTCCTTTCATCAGCATAATGATTTCCCTTCATCAACACAATGATCTCCCTTCATCAGCATAATGATCTTCCTTGGAAATCAAGGTTTTCATATACAAAAAGGATGTCCCAAATCATTTGAGACATCCTTTTGCATTATATCGGGTCTATAGCCCTTGCTTTTATAGCCCTTCCCCTGCTACTTGGTCTGCACCTGGAAGACCACGCTGCCCTGGGCGGCTTCTCCAAGCGCTCCGTTTTCAAAGGGGACCACGCTGTAGCTTAGCCGAAGGGTGAGGTTCCCGTTTGCGTCGGTGCTTTGGGCGATGGCATCCCGGCACTGCTTAGCATGGGCCAGCTGCTGCTGGCACACCTCGTCTCTTTGCGCCTGCTCCTGGGCCGATTGCTCCTGGGAGGGCGGCGTGGGCATTGTCGCGGCTTCGCCGCTGGCATCCAGCGCGCCCCCTTGGAAAAGGGTCTGCTGGGTCAGTGGGTCCGCAATGCCATCGGCGGTGAGCCCGTTCATCTTCTGGAAGCCCATCAGGCACTGCTGCACCTCCTTGTCGAACACGCCATTGATATGGCCGTTGTAGAAGCCCAGCGCGGACAGGCCATTTTGCAGGCGGGTGACGGCCTCTATGACCGCCGGGTCGGTGCCCTCCTCCGGCTGCTCTCCTTCATAATAGCCATCGAAGGTAAGCGTTAAGGTAGGGATCTTTTCGCCGTCCTCGTAGGGCTTCGGAGAGGGCTCAGGCTGAAATTTACTGCGGATAAAATCGTCATCCAGCCAACGCAGGTCAAACTCCAGCACGCAGATGCTGGCCCCGTCCTCGCCCGCAAAGGAATCCGAGCTGGCTTTGGGCAGCTCCACGTCCGTATCGCCGATCATCACCCCGGAGGGCTCAAAGTCCAGCAGCATCAGCTTTTTGCTGGGGTCCAGCATCGTATCCTGGGGAGGGCCAAACCCTTTTTCGGTCCACAGCCAGTGCTCCGTGCGGGACTCGGGGTCGTCTGGTTCCAGCGTGGGGCCATAGCTTCCATCCGTATCCAGGGCCATGATGGGATGCAGCTCCACCATTTGGGGTTGGGTGGGCCGGGCGGCCATGCTCAGGGTGAATACCTGATCCTTCACCCAGGCATAGTCCTGCATCGTCATGGTGACCGCCCCGCCTTTATCCGGGCTGTCCTCCTGGGGCACCTCGGTTTGCAGGTTATCCATGATCGCCTGATGCTTCAGCGGCTCCACCTCCTGCAAGGCGGTAAAGCGGTTGTTATAGTACCATTCCTGGCCCTGGGAAACCACGATGGCATAGGCAATGCCGCATAGCAGCATGAGTATAAGCGTTACCAAAATAGCGGTCCTGATCGTAAACCTTTTCACAGGCACATCCTCCTTTAGGGTGAGGAGGGTTTCGTCAATGCGGCCTGAAAACACCTGGGGCGTATCCCCAAAGGAGCGGTCAAACTCGTTAAGCTTCATCGCCGAACACCTCCTCCTTCAGTGCGTCTCTCAGCTTCTGTCTGCCACGAAAGAGCCGGTTCTTGACGGTGCCCTGGGGAATGGAAAGGATCTGTCCGATCTCCCGCAGGGAGTAGCCGTCCAGGTGGAACAGCGTCAGGATGATGCGTTGCCGGGCATCAAGGGCCTGCAGCGCGTCTCGTATATCCTGCTCCCTGGAGGGCTCAGCGATGCGCAGTTCGGGCACTTCGGCCACAGGCTGCACCCGCTTCATCTGCCTGAGCATATCCTTGCAGGTATTGATGAGGATGCGGGTCAGCCACGTGCGAAATAAGGCTGGGTCCCGCAGCGCCTTTCTTTTTTCCCAGGCCCGGGTCAGGGCTTCCTGCACTGCATCGGCCGCATCTGCATCGCTATGCAGATAGCTGCGGGCCACACGGTAGAGGGAGCGCTCCTGCGACCTGACCTCCTCGGCAAAAAACTGTTTGTCCATCAGCCATTCCTCGGTTCTTTCGGTGATTTCAACGTTGATCTCACCCATTAGACTTTTGGTGGACATGGAAGGTTTCACCTGTGAAAAATAATGGGGGGCACTCCTGCCGCCCTATTTAAGCAGCGCGATAGCGTCGCCGATGGTCTTTTCAAAGGCCTCCTGGCCGTACTTATCTACCTCGGCCTTGTTCTTGTCCCCGTGGGTGAGGCAGCCTGCGCCGCCGATGCACCCCCCCGGGCAGGCCATGCCCTCGATGAAGTTCGCGTCCAAAACGCCCTTGCTCTTTTTGAGCAGGGCTATGCGGCAGGCCTCGATGCCGTCGCAGGGGAGGGCCTTTAAGGGGAAGGCGGTAAGCGCCTGCTCCTTGAGGGCCTGGGCCACCGCGTCGGACAGGCCGCCGGAGCGGGCGAAGATGCGGCCGTAGTAGGAGGCGTTGTCCAGCACGTCCTCGGGGAGGGCGGTGATGTCGATCTCCCGGCTGTCAAAAAGGGCCTGGAGCTCCTCAAAGGTCAGGGCCACATCCACGTAGGGCTTTACCTCCTCCCGCTGTACCTCGGCCTTTTTGGCGGTGCAGGGGCCGATGAACACCACCTTGGCGGCGGGGTCAGTGGCCTTGATATACTTAGCCAGGGTGGCCATGGGGGATAGGTTGTGGGATATCAGGGGCGTAAGGTCCGGGAAGGCCTTATGGATATACTCCACAAAGGCAGGGCAGCAGGAGCTGGTCAAAAAGCCCTTCTCGGTCAGCTCCCGGGCCTCGGCAAAGGCCACCATATCGGCCCCCAGGGCCGCCTCGATAACGGTATAAAAGCCCAGCTGCTTAAGGCCCGCTATCACCTGGCCCAGCCTTGCGTAGGTGAACTGGCTGGAGATGGAGGGGGCCACCAGGGCATAGACCTTGTACTTTTGATTGCCTTCGCTGCTCTTGATCAGGCCGATAGCGTCCAGGATAAAGGATTTGTCCATAATGGCCCCAAAGGGACATTGATATACGCAGGCTCCGCAGTTCGTGCATTTGCTATTGTCAATGGCGGCGGCCTTGCTCTTGTTCATGGAAATGGCCTTGATTTTGCAGGCGTTCTGGCAGGGGCGCTTTCGGTCCACGATGGCGGTGAAGGGGCATACCTTGGCGCAGGCCCCGCAGCTGATGCACTTTTCCTTGTCGATATAGGCTACGTGGTTATGGTCAAAGGAAAGCGCGCCACGCTTGCATACGTCCTCGCAGCGGTGGGCCAGGCAGCCCCGGCAGGCGTTGGTCACCTCGTAGCCGCCCATGGGGCATTCGTCGCAGGCGGTCTCGATGACCTCGATGATATTGGGGTTTTCGCTGTCGCCGCCCATGGCCAGCTTCACCCGGTCGGCCAAAATGGCCCGCTCCTTGTACACGCAGCAGCGCATGGTGGGCTTGCTTCCCGGAACGATCTTGCGGGGGATGTCCAGCAGGTTTTGAAGTAGCGTGCCCTGCCAGGCCTGGCTGGCCACCTCTTTGAGCACCTTGTATTTGAGATGCTGTACCTTTGTGTCAAACTTTCGCATAAGCGCCTCCTAAAAGTAACTAACCTTGATGCGCTTGCCCATTTTGGTAAGGCAGGCGGACAGCTCCTCCACCAGGTTCATCTTGATATTGAAGTTGATGGGCAGGTCAGGGTTCTGGTGGGCAGGATTTACGGCCCGGCCCACGTAAAAGTTGATATCTGTGGCCTCCTCAAAAAGCAGCCGCGCAATGAGGGAGGCCCCGTCGTGCTTGTAGCTCCAGTGGGTGTAGAGGCGATTGTCCCCCAGGGCATCCTTGGCATATTCCAGCACCTTGTTGATGGTGATGACCCCCTCGGTCACCAGGTCCACCCCGTCGATCTCAGCGGTGGGGGGCACATCGCTGCGCTCGTAGGTGAGGCTCACCTTTACGGGCCTGCCCAAAAACTGGGCTGCCACGGAGGAGGTGGTGCCGCCGCAGATGATGTGCTTGCCCTCCTTGGAGAAGAACAGGGACATCATCCGGTCGCAATCATCCCGGTGGGAGGGCGGGCCAAAGAGGATGTTCATGGGCTCGCGCCTTCGGATGCGGATAACGCAGGCGGTGGCATCGTCCCCGGGCTTATGGCCGTAGAGCTTGTCGCACTCGTCCACCAGCATGGTGGAGAGGGTTTTGGCGGTATACCCTACCGGGGCGATGGTTTCCATAAAGTCCGCGATGTCCTCCCGCTTCCAGCCGAAGTTGTATGCTGTGCCAATGCCGGCATGGGGGCAGCCGTCGCTCATGGTGATAAACAGGTCGTCCTCCTGAAGCTTGACTACGGATTGGTAGATGGTCTTGCCGCCAATGGTCAGCTGGGTCTTGGGGTAATCGTAGCTTTTAAAGTCCCGTAAAAGAATGATGTGGGGGTTGTCGTACTGGATCAGCTCGGCAGTGATATTGTTGATCAGGTGGATAATGGTGAAGGTGGAGTAGGCCACGCCCCGCACAGAGCAAATGGGCAGGGTGGCCGCGATGGTGGCTACGCACTCCTCCAGGGAAAGGCCCTCCGCCATCATGGTGGAGATGATCTTGGAGGTGAGGGTGGACAAAATGCTGGCCTTCACGCCGCTGCCCAAGCCGTCCGCCAGGACGATGACCGAGGATGCGTCGTCCTGCTCCACGATGTCCACATGGTCGCCGCATAGCTGCTCCCCGGCATGGTTAATGCTTTTGTAGCCGATGTCGGCGCACAGGTTATTCATCAGACAGGGACTCCTTTAGCTTCGTCAGGGCGATCTTGGTCTCTGCGGCGGTCTCCCCTAAGAGGGAGGCGATCTCTTGCACGATGCGCATTTGCCTGTCCACTACCCTGTCGGCGATCTCTACGGTCTTGCGGCTGATGTTTTCCTTCCGCTCCCGGGCGGTCTCCTCCTCGGTCACATCCCGCAGGATGCAGATCAGCAGGCGATAGTCCCGGTCGAAGGTGATGGTCAGCTCCACGTATTTTTCGTATTCCGCCAGGTACATGCGCTTGCCGTAGAGATTGCGGCCTTCCGTAAGCACCTGCCTAAAATCCTTCGGGTCCAAAATGCGCACTACGCCGTCCCCCAGCACGTCGCTGGCAGCGCGCAGGTTCAGCATTTTAAGGGCCGAATGGTTGATCTGCTGCACCTCCAGCTTTTCGTTGAGCACGATGAGGCCGTTGGGGGTATTGCGGACGATATTGTCGGAGAAGCTCTCCGCCCGATCCTTAAGGTACGGCAGGCACATGGAAATTTCTGCCTTGCCGTGGAAGATGGCGATGGCCTTCTCCCGGCAGGTGGTGTACCCGCAGGAGGAGCAGTTTAATTCGTCCGAGGGCTTGGTCTTGCCCATTTGGCGCAGGATGTCTGTGATCTCCGCTTCCGTGGGAGGCAGGAGCCTTCGCTGGATATGAGCAAAGGTCTTTTGCATTGCGCCAGGGGCGGGCTGGCTGACAGGGAAATCCTTTGTGCCGGCGAACCGCGCCACCGCCATATAATCCTGCACAGGGGCCCGGTGGAATTTCTCCATCACAGGGCCGCCGATGCAGCTGCCCGTGCAGGCGGACATCTCGATAAAGCAGTGGTGTATCTTGCCTGAGGCAATGTCCTTGAGGGCGGCGATGCAGCTCTCCATGCCATCCAGGGCCAGGCAGGTATAGGTGGTCCTTTCGAGGTCTAGGGTCTTCAAAATGCCGCCAGTGGTGGGGAAGAACCGGGCGCGGGTGCTTTCGGCACTATCCATTTGCGAGGGCAGGTCGATGCCTGCATCCTTTAGCCAGCGGGTCAGCTCGTCAAAGGTCAGCACCGCGTCGGCAAAGCCCTCGTAGTAGGCGGCCTCGTCCTTCTTGGCTACACAGGGGCCGATAAAAACGGTCTTAGCCTGGGGGTAGCGGGCCCTCAGATCCTTGCAGTGGGCCTGCATGGGGGATAGCACATCCGCCAGCGCCCCCAGCTGCTCTGGAAAATATTTTTGCACCAGCAGGTTGATGGAGTGGCAGCAGGACGTGATAATGACATCCCGACGCTCCTCCTCCAGCATCCGCTGGTATTCGTTTTTGACCAGCGTGGCCCCAATGGCGGTCTCCTCCACATCAAAAAAGCCCAGCCCTTGAAGGGCCTCCCGCATGGCGTTGATGCCCACGCCCTCATAGTTGGCCACAAAGGAGGGGGCCAGGCTGACGATGACGGGAGCGCCGCTTTGCAGCAGCACCTTGGCCTTTTCTGTCTCGTCCACGATCTGCTTTGCGTTTTGCGGGCAGACCACGAAGCATTGCCCGCACAGCACGCATTCGTTGCCGATGATATACGCCTGATTGCCGGAAAAACGGATGGACTTCACCGGGCAATGCCGGATGCATTTATAGCAGTTCTTGCAGTTGGATTTTTTAAGGGTCAGGCAGTCCATGGATCATACTCCTTCCGCCGCCGCCCGTTTCAGGACGTTTTCGGCAAAAAACGCATTAAAGTTTTCCGGGGTCAGGCCGGGGTACAGGGTATCCTCCACCTGTACGGTGACCCCCTCCCGGTTGCACTGCCCGGTGCAAAAGCTCCCCGCCAGGGTGATATCCCCGGCGAGGTCATGCTTTTCCAGGGCCTCCTGAAAAAGACGTATGATCTCCTGGGAACCCTTCAAATGGCAGGAGGAGCCTACGCAGATCTGAATGATCATGGCATCATCCCACCTTCGTTAAAATATGCTGGGTGAAGAAATCCGAAACGGTGCTCGGGGATACGGAGTAGAAGCAGTCCTCTACCTGCACGCTGACCCCTTGCTGGCAGTGGCCCATGCAAAAGGCCGCGCCCAGGGACACCTTATCCTCCAGGTGGTGCTGGGCGATCAGATTTTGCAGGGCTTCCACCACCTCCCGGGAGCCCTTGATATGGCAGGATGAGCCGATGCAACAGGTGATCTTCATAGGGGGAACCTCCTTATGTAGCAGCAGGGCAAAGGCCTGCTTGATAATATTTTAACAAATACCGACTTTTTTGGATATGCTGGGTTTTACATAGAGGGTTGCATAAATTGATATACCCGCTTAAAATACTTCTTCCTTGGCCTTTTGCAGCTCGGCGATAAACCTTTCGTCCAGGGGGGATAGCTGGTAGTCCTTCCGGTGGATCAGCACATCCTTATACAGCCGCTTGTTCTCCGGGCAGCGGCGCTGGGTAAGGCCGTAGCGGCCCAGCAGGTCCGCAGGGCAGGGGGAGACCCACATAAAGGTATCGGTGTTCTCCCCCAGCAGCTCAAACTGGCTGGCTCTTTCAAAAACGAATATCCTTCGGCGGATATCATCCGGCAGCTCTTCCTTTTTTACCTCGGACAGGGGCAGGGAGGGCACGAAGGGGTCCGCGTGGGCGATCTCGATATGCCCGCGGAGGTCCTCAAAGGTGATGGCCTCCTGCTGGGCCAAGGGGCTTTTCTGGTTCATCAGCAGCACGTAGGAAAACTCTGTGATGAGCTCATAGGAAAAGCCCTTTTCCTCCAGCATTTCCTTGTAATACTTATCGTAGCTCTCTGCATAGCGGATGATGCCCAGCTTATACTCCTCCTGGAGGATGTTTTTGATGGCCCGCATGGCGTTGGTTTCCTTGTAGAATATCTCTGCGTCGGTCTCGTCCCGAAGGGCCTTGGAAAACCTTGCAAAGGCATGGGAGATATAGCTGGCCCGGGGTACGGAGATGGAAAATTGCTTTGGGTTGGCGCTGCCCTTGCTGAACATTTCCTCTATGGCATCCACCCGGCGGAGGATGCTTTTGGCATAGCGGATAAAGACCTCGCCATCCGGGGTCAGCTCCATGCCCTTGGCGGAGCGGTCAAAAAGGGTCACCCCCAAGGAGGCTTCCAGCTCCTTGATGGCACGGCTCAAATTAGGCTGGCCAACATACAGCTTTTCCGCCGCCCGGCTGATGGAGCCTGTGGCGGCGATCTCTACGGCATATTTAAGGTGAACAAGGTTCATAGGGGCCTCCTAAAGGAAGAGTAGGCAGCGCGGTCCTGCGGGCCCGCCGCTGCCTGGGCCATTAGTATATCATAGGAACGGAATTTTTTTCAGCCGAAATAATTTCATGTAAAGCGATCAAAATAATTTTACATAAAATGTTCGGACAAATTTCCTATAAACACTGGCAAAGGTTGACAAGCATTTCACAACTCTCTATAATAGGCATGTTGGAGATTTCCGTCTGTTATTGTCGCAGGTGCGGCAGCATGGTTAAGGAAAAAGGCCTGGCACAGACGGCTTTCAATCATAAATCATTTAGGAGGGACAATCAATGGCAACTAAGATGACCGTTGACGGCAATACCGCCGTAGGCCACGTAGCATATGCGTTTAGCGACGTGGCTGCCATTTACCCCATCACCCCTTCCTCCCCCATGGCGGAGGTTGTGGATGAGTGGGCGGCGAAAGGAACGAAGAACCTCTTCGGCCAGACCGTCCATGTGAGCGAGATGCAGTCCGAAGCGGGTGCGGCGGGCGCTGTGCACGGCAGCTTGGCCGCTGGTGCGCTGACCACCACCTTCACCGCCAGCCAGGGCTTGCTCCTCATGATCCCCAATATGTACAAGATCAGCGGCGAGCTGCTGCCCAGCGTGTTCCACGTTAGCGCTCGTGCCCTGGCCGCCCACGCCCTCAGCATCTTCGGCGACCATGCGGACGTTATGGCTTGCCGCCAGACCGGCTTTGCGCTGCTGTCCTCCAACAGCGTGCAGGAAGCCATGGACCTGGCCTTGGTAGCGCACCTGGCTACCCTGGAGACCAGCGTGCCCTTCCTCCACTTCTTCGATGGCTTCCGTACCAGCCATGAAGTGCAGAAGATCGACGCTGTAGACTACGACGATATCGCTAAGCTCATGCCCTGGGACAAGGTGAAGGCTTTCCGCCAACGCGCCCTGAACCCTGAGCATCCCCATCAGCAGGGTACCGCTCAGAACCCCGACATCTACTTCCAGAACCGCGAAGCCGCCAACAAGTACTACGACGCGACTCCCGCTATCGTGGAAGAAGTCATGGCGAAGGTATCCGCGCTGGTCGGCCGCAAGTACGAGCTGTTCAACTATGTTGGCGCTCCCGACGCCGATCGCGTAGTCATCGCTATGGGCAGTGGCTGCGAAACCATCGAGGAGACCATCAACGCCCTCAACAAGAAGGGGGAGAAGCTGGGCCTCATCAAGGTCCGCCTGTATCGCCCCTTCAGCGCCAAGCACCTGCTGGCCGCCATCCCCGCTACCTGCAAGAAGCTGACGGTCCTCGACCGTACCAAGGAGCCCGGCTCCCTGGGAGAGCCCCTCTACACCGACGTTTGCACCGCTCTGCTTGAAGAAGGCAAGACCGATGTGGAAGTCGTGGGCGGCCGCTACGGCCTGGGCAGCAAGGAATTTACCCCCACCACCGTCAAGGCTGTGTACGACAACATGACGGGCGCCATGAAGAACCACTTCACCGTGGGCATCGTGGACGACGTGACCGGCACCAGCCTGCCCACCGGCGAGCAGGTGAACAGCGCCCCCGAGGGCACCGTTTGCTGCAAGTTCTACGGCCTTGGCTCCGACGGTACCGTTGGCGCTAACAAGAACTCCATCAAGATCATCGGTGACCACACCGATATGTACGCCCAGGGCTACTTCTCCTACGACTCCAAGAAGTCCGGCGGCATCACCATCAGCCATCTGCGTTTCGGCAAGACCCCCATCCAGTCCACCTATCTCATCGACGCGGCGGACTTCGTGGCTTGCCACAACCAGAGCTATGTGACCAAGTACGACATGGTGTCCAGCCTGAAAGAGGGCGGCGTGTTCCTGCTTAACAGCCAGTGGACTGCTGAAGAAATGGACAAGATGCTCCCCGCCAAGATGAAGCAGCTGCTGGCTAAGAAGCATGCCCGCTTCTACAACATCAACGCCGTTGAGCTGGCCCTGAAGGTCGGCATGGGCGGCCGTATCAACACCATCATGCAGGCTGCCTTCTTCAAGCTGGCCGAGGTCATCCCTTATGCGGATGCCGACAAGTACATGAAGGAATACGCCAAGAAGACCTACGGCAAGAAGGGCGACGCTATCGTCCAGAAGAACTGGGATGCTATCGACATCGCCATCAGCGGCCTCACCGAGATCGCCGTTCCCGCCGAATGGGCTAACGCTGCAACCGGCGCGGAGCCTGTGAAGATGGAGACCAGCAAGTACTTTGAGGAGTTCGTATCTCCCATCCTGGCCCAGGAAGGCGACAGCCTCCCCGTTAGCGCCTTTGACCCTGCGGGTATCGTGCCCACCGGCACCACCAAGTACGAGAAGCGCGGCATCGCCGTCACCGTACCTGAGTGGATCATGGACAAGTGCATCCAGTGCGGCAACTGCTCTCTGGTTTGCCCCCATGCTTGCATCCGCCCCATCTACACCAATGAAGAATGGACCGCCAAGGCTCCCGAGGGCTACGCCACCAAGAAGGCCACCGGCAAGGAGTTTGACGGCATGCAGTATCGCCTGCAGGTCAGCCCCCTGGATTGCACCGGCTGCGGCAACTGCGTACAGGTCTGCCCCGCCAAGGAAAAGGCCCTCGAAATGAAGCCCCTGGCTACCCAGGCTGCGGAAGAGAAGAACTGGGAGTTCGCCATGACCGTGCCCGAAGTGGGCTGCCTTGAGAACGTGACCTCCGTGAAGAACAGCCAGGCCCTCAAGCCCCTGTTCGAGTTCAGCGGCGCTTGCGCAGGCTGCGGCGAGACCCCCTACGTAAAGCTGGTTACCCAGCTCTTCGGTGATCGCATGATCGTGGCTAACGCCACCGGCTGCTCCTCCATCTACGGCGGCAGCGCGCCTACCTGCCCCTACACTACGAACGACGAAGGCAAGGGCCCCGCTTGGGCTAACAGCCTCTTCGAGGATAACGCTGAGTTCGGCTTTGGCATGAACCTGGCCATCAGCCAGCGCCGCGCTAAGCTGGCCGACAATGTTCGCGCATTCAAGGCTGCTGCTAAGAACGCCGACGTAGATGCCATCTGCGACGAGTGGCTCGATTCCATGACCGACGGCAACAAGTCCAAGGCCGCTTCCAAGAAGCTGCTGGAGATGGTGAACGGCTGCAAGGACTGCGGCTGCGAGTGCGATGCCCTGGCCAAGGAAATTGCCGACGATGCCGACATCATGGTGAAGAAGTCCTTCTGGATCTTCGGTGGCGACGGCTGGGCTTACGACATCGGATACGGCGGAGTGGACCACGTGCTGGCTCAGAACCAGGACGTGAACATCCTCGTTATGGATACCGAAGTGTACTCTAACACCGGCGGACAGTCCTCCAAGGCTACCCCCACCGGTTCCATCGCCAAGTTTGCCGCTGCCGGCAAGCGCACCAAGAAGAAGGACCTGGGCATGATGGCGATGAGCTACGGCTACGTATACGTTGCCAGCGTGGCCATGGGCGCCAACCCCGCACAGCTGATCAAGGCTATGGCGGAAGCGGAAGCCTACAACGGCCCCTCCATCGTTATCGCCTATGCGCCCTGCATCAACCACGGCATCAACATGGGCCTGGCCCAGGCTGAAGCCAAGAAGGCTGTGGAGTGCGGCTACTGGAGCCTGTACCGGTACAACCCGGATCTGGCTGATGAGGGCAAGAACCCCTTCATCCTGGATTCCAAGGAGCCCACCGGCGACTACCAGGCCTTTATCGGCGGCGAAGTGCGTTATGCTTCCCTTAGCAAGCTCTTCCCCGAAGTGGCGCAAACCCTCTTCGAGAAGAACGAAGTGGATGCTAAGCAGCGCTACACCACCTACAAGAAGCTGGCTGACTAATCGCAAGTACGGGGGTTAGGGGCTTGTGCCCCTAACGGCCCTGCCTGGGGCATCGGAGGGAAAAGGCAGCGCGCGACGATCAAAGCGAGCGTCTATTTCCCCCAGACCCAACTCTCCCCGGCGCATACGCGCCGGGGAGTTTTTGCATTTGGATGGATCATTTGCTTTGATCCTTTTCTTTGTCGAAGGTTTCGTGCTTTTCCCGGGCTTTATATTGATCAGCAAAATGGGAAAGGGCTTCTATTCGCTTTTTGGCGAGGGAGGTCTCGGGCAGGTTTACAAGCACCATTTCTCGGCATCTTCCCATAGCGTCTAAAGAAATGTATTCCAAGCAACAATGACCGTTGCGCCAGTATATGCAAAACTTGTTTTCGCAAAGCATAGGGAACCCTCCAGACAGCAGTATATAGTTATATGAATATATACTTATATAAAGGAATTGTCAATCGACCTATATACGCGATACAGTATATAGGGTGATGAATATGCAGGAGATCAGGCTACGGTTAGATGACTATCTTGAAGAAAAGGGAATGACCCGTTACGAGCTGGCAAAGAAAGCCTCTACAAATTACCAGATCATTGATAACTACTACAAAAATAAAGTGACAAGGTACGACCGGGATATACTTTTGCGCATTTGTGTTGTGCTGGATTGCGGGATCGAGGATATCCTTATTATTGCAGAGAGTGAAAGCTAAAATAGGCTAAGCCCCTGGCGTGTATGCGCCGGGGGCTTATTACGATCGCTCGTAAAGCTAAGGGTCTTGCGCTGGGCCGTCAATAAGTAGCGCTTCAGGTTACTCTTCAAATTTGGCTATATGCTGGCGCAGTATATACTGCACTTCCTAGGACATAGAACGTCCGTCATATTTGGGAATGTAGTGTAGCTTCGTTTACTTGATCTCCTGTTCCAGCTCGTCAAACGCCTTCGTTGAGAAAAAGGCCCCGAGGGTGATCTCAAGGCCATCACAAAGCTTTTTGATGGTCAATACTTCGGGGCTTTTGGTTTCGTTGTTTAAAATACTTTTAATAGTGGATTGGGGCACACCGGAAATATAGCTTAGTGCATTGGGCGTGATCTTCCGTTCTTGGCATAGCTCACGAATACGGCTTGCAATTACATCTACGGTTGTCATAATGATCTCCTTATTAGTGTCTTGACACTAATAAGGATAAAAGTTTATAATAAAAAAAGTTAGTGCCATGGCACTAATCACAAAATATCATTGAACCATCGCTCCCTTGCTTGATCTCCTGTTCCAGCTCGTCAAACTCCGCCGTTGCAAAAAACGCCCAAGGGGGGATCGGGACGTATTCCACTACATTGTAGAAAAAGCATTTATCCATATCCATCAAAGGAGGGCCTCAAATGAACACTACTGCCTGTTGCTTTACGGGTCACCGACATCTGCCGCAAGAGCAAATGCCAAATATTCTGACGCGGTTGCATTATACTGCCTTGGCGCTTATTGAGGAAGGGTTTACCACCTTTCTTTGTGGTGGCGCGCTGGGCTTTGATATGTGGGCAGCGATTTATATTATGAGCCAAAAGAAGATCGCAGACAGAGATATACGTCTTGTTTTAGCGCTGCCCTATCCCGGCTATAATGTCCAGAGGTAAAATAAATGCCTCACCACTGGCGAAGCGCAATATGGATCTTGCTAATTGATCTTGCTATAGGGTGCGCTTTTCAATGGTAAAAGGTTTTCATGGAATTGTTTTGGGGCTGCCGCGCTTTTCTTCAAGCGCGACAGCCCCTGCTATGCAAAAGTAGTTGCAGGACTTGGTTTTACTATGGCTGCTCATGACTGGCGCTGGGCCTTATTTGATGGTCCAGTTATGGTATTCATAAGAGGCAGCGGGCATTTCGTGGTTGACGCCGTCTGCGGTGCGGTACTTGACCACCGCAATTTTTACGTACTTGACCTTTTTGCTGCTAAACTGCTCGAGGCTAAGATAGGGCGCATACTTGACCTTGCCTGCGCCGATGGTCTGGTCGATGTCAAACCACAAATGCGTACCATCGTAATCATTTGTATATATTGGCTCGTCATAAAGGTCCGAACAGCTTATATCCACCGTGTAGGCCACTATGCTTTGGTCGTCGTTGTTTTCGATCTTTGGGGAAAACGTCAGCGTTTTGCCTTTCCATTGCCACTTGGCATAGTCCCCAGGATTCATTTTGAAAAGGGACTTTTTATATGCCTCTAGTACAGACGTTTTGCCCAGGTCCAGCGCTAAAGCCGTACTCAGCCCCAGCGTCGACATTAAAAGCGTTACGCTGACCCAAAGCAGTATCAGCCTCTTTAGTTTTTTCACAGCCATTCCCTCCTGACATATGGGATTGCGTTTGTACTACTTCTCCAGAAAAAAGCCGATAGTGGACATCGGGACCAGGGGGGTCTTTTCCAGGGCGGTCTCCATGCGGTAGAATTCGCCATCCTCCTCGTCAAACAAACCGATGCTCCAGTACTCCCCTGCTTTATTGTAGTCTGCGGTGCGTCCGTCTACGGTGACAACATTGTAGCCCCAGGACACCTTTTCTGTTTTGATGAGCCCCACCTCTTCCAGGGCCGCCATCAGCATATCCTGGTCGGTGTCCACCTCATACAAAGCCGCAGTTTTGTCGCCAAAGGAGATATAGACCAGGATGGGCTTGCTGCCTGTGCCCAGTATGGCAACAGAGGTGTTACCTTCCGCATAGGCACAGCCCAACAGGGCGGATAGGACCAGGAGCGCTGCCAGCGCCAAAGTTAGCTTTGTTTTCATGGAGATTCTTCCTTTCTACTGCTGGTTTTTTCTTTGCTTGCTTGGCTGTTTCATATGCGTCGCTTATCGTCATCGTGCTTGCAGACGAGCCAGTATCTGGAGTATATCACATCCGAAAATACATCCATGCAGTAGATATCCAGGGCATGATCGAGCCATTGCGCTCCGCTTATTTGATCTCCCATAGGCTATACGAGTATTCATCATCGGCTTGTTCGCGGATGGTTCCATCCTTCATGCGGTATTTTACCACAGCAGCGTTCACATACTTGATTTTTGTATGCTTAAACTCGCTCAGGTCAAGATAAGGCGCATACTTGGTCTTGCCGGCACCCACGGTGGCGTCGATGGTAAACTGCAAATGAGAGGTATAGCCATCCGTTGAATAGATGATTTCATCGTAGACATTCAGGCAATAGATGTCTACCGTATAGGCTATGATGTCCTGGGCGCAGTCGTTAACGATCTGCGGGGCAAAGGTGAGCGCTTTGTTTTTCCACTGCCACCGGGCGTAGTCGTCAAGCTTCACATTGAACTGGGTCTTGTCACGCATTCTGGCAAACTGCTCTTTTATGGTCGCCCCATGGGCCGAGGTCACGGAGGTGGCGGGCAGTAAAAGCAGGACGCAAAGAAATATCAAACAAGCCCTTTTAACACACTGCATAAAAACATCCCCTATTTAATTTAGATATAGGCTTTATCCGGCCCGATGCTTATGCGCTGACGTTCAGGGCGCAACGGTCAGGGGATAATGTAACATTAAGGATAGCGCATGAAGGAGGGACTGTCAATACAGCCCCAATGTGCCAGTTATTTTTATCAAGAAAAGCCACAAGAACAAGGCTTGCGGCTGGCACGGAGGCATCCCCGCGCCCTTATTCCTCCGGCGCGTAAATGCGGGAGGAGAGAATGCCCACATCCGGCAGGTTGCGATAGCGCTCGTTGTAGTCCAGGCCGTAGCCCACCACGAAGGCATCCGGAATTTCAAAGCAGGTGTAGTCCACGGTGAGGGGGGCCACCCGGCGGGAGGGCTTGTCCATCAGGGTGACGATGCGCAGGCTGGCCGCGCCACGGCCCATAAGGGTCTTTTTGAGGTAGTTGAGGGTCATGCCGCTGTCCACGATATCCTCCACCAGGATCACGTCCCGGCCCAGAATGCTGCGGTCCAGGTCCTTCACCAGTTTCACCTCGCCGCTGGAGACGGTGCTGGCGCCGTAGCTGGAGGTGGCCATGAATTCGATCTCCAGGGGCAGGTCGATCTCCCGGATCAGATCGCAGAAAAAGACGCTGGCGCCTTTCAAGATGCAGACCATAACGGGGGTCTTGCCCTCATAGTCCTTGGTGATGCGCTGGCCCATCTCCTGGATGGCGGCCTTCAGCTCCTCGCGGGTGTGGAGGATGCTTTCCAGATCTTGGTACAATTGGGCTTCCTTGTTCATGGGATCACTCCGCTCTATAAAATGAATAGGGAAGCGGCCCGCGAAGGGATAGCTTCCAAAGGGGAACCGAAGGGCAGCCGTTGAGGCGAGTGGCCTGCGTGGTGCTCAGGCCAGGTACCCACAGCACATTCTCATCCTGGGCGAGGATGGGCATATGGGGCCGGAAGGGCCTATCTACCTTTTCACCGGAAAGGTAGCGGCGTAAAAGCTTGTGGCCGGGAGCGCCAAAGGGCTCGATCACATCCCCGGGCTGGGGCGTGCGCAGGACGGCATCCAGCTGATCTTGTGTGAGGACGACGCTGTAATGGGCTGTAGGGACTCGCTGCTTTTGCGGGTTAAAGGGCTCCAGCTCAAAGGGAAGCCCATGGAAGCGAAACACGCAGGCCTCCTTGGGCAGGGGCAGGGGCTCCGGCAATGGCGCAGGCTCAAGAGGGCTGCCATCCTGATGTAGGATATGCACAAAGGCGTATCCTACATGGAGCTTCAGGCCGTGGGGCAGGTTATATTCGGTGTTGGGGTCCGCGTCCAACAGATCATATATCTTTTGGGACTCCGCATAGGAAAGGGTCCTTTCACCGTCCTTAAAGGGCTCCGTATTGGCGACCCATTGCCGCAGTGCGCGGATGGACACGACCTGCTCCATCGTCCTTAAGCGAAAGCCCTCGATGGCGTATGCCCCCGGCCAGGAAATGACGGATTGCCTGCGCAATTGGTCGGCCAAGCCGGTAAGAAGCTCCTCATCCTGCCGCAGCAGCATGGCGGCCTGGGGCTGGTATTGCTCCAGCAGGGGGAGCACCTCATGGCGAAGCCTGTTGCGCAGGGTGCACAGCTCCTGATTGCTTTCATCCTCCCGCCAGGGCTGGCCAATGCGGGTGAGGGCATCTTTTAGCGCCTGCTTTGGTATGCTCAAAAAAGGCCGAATGATAAAGCCCTCTCCAAAGGGGGTGCGGGTGTGCATGCCGCCGAGCCCCTGGGAGCCTGCGCCTCGCAAAAGGCGCATGAGCACGGTCTCGGCCTGGTCGTCCTGGTGGTGGGCCATCAGCAGTATGCGTGCTCCGGTGGCTTCCATGGCCTTGCGGAAAAACAAACGCCGGGCATCCCGGGCCTGCTCCTCTATGCCGGGGGTGTGCATGGTGCCCTCCAGCTTGGCCAGGTAAAGCAGCAGCGGCACCTCCAGCTGCTCGCAAAGGGATTTTACAAAGAACGCATCCTGAACGGAGCTTGTTCCCCGAAGGCCGTGCTCCACATGGACGGCATACAGACGAAAGGACTTTTTCTCGCGAAGCAGCACAAGCCCCTTGAGCAGCGCTACGGAATCCGCACCGCCGCTGACAGCCACCACAAAGGCAGGGTCACTGTTGGAATAGAGCACTGTTTCCAGGGCGCGATCCAGCGCCGGTACGATCATCTCATTCATAGGCATATTATAGCACAGGAAGCGAAAAATGGAAGGTGTAGGGGGACGGTTCAAGGAAGAATTTCCACGGCTTCGATCTGCGCCCGAAGGCCAAAGAGCACCTCGATGTCGCCGTCCTCCAGGGCTATGCAGCCCTGGGTCCAGTCGCTGGCGGTGCCGCCACCGTGCAGGTAGATCTCGCCCCCAAGAGGCGTGCCCCAGGGCGGGCGCGCCCCCTTGCTGTGTGCCTGAAGGATGGCCTGATGGGTAGGCGGGTCAATGCGTCCCTCCTTAAGGGCTGCGTCCGCATCCTCCGGGCCGGGATAGCTCAGGCCCAGGCTTCGGCCATACTTACCCTTTTCCTTGATGAGGCAGAGCCGATAGCGGCCCTCCGGGGTCCGGCCATCCCCTTCGGCCTGCTTTGGGCCCTCCGGCGCGCGGCCCAGGGCCACCCCTGCGGAAAAAAGCCCTTGGCCCATGTCGTTAATGGCTTCAAGCCGCCGCCTGGCTTTATACACCCGTATGATCATTCGCCTCACCCCTTGCGCTATACCTTCGTGCAAAAAATGTAAAAAAATCCCTTGCGCGTGAACGTTATGTGAATAGACTGTAACATTCTTGAAATCCATGGTAAAACCCTTGCGCGAGATAAAAGGGTGTGTCATAATAACCAGGACATCGAAGGATACGACGGTGAGGCAAAGGGCTTGCGGGCGGCCTTTCCCGTTGATTTTCGTTAGAAGAGAAAGGAAGCAAAAAAACATGAAAAGAATTCAAAAATGGTTGGCTCTCGTGCTTTGCATCGCTTTGCTGGCTAGCGTGGCGGCCCTGGCGGAGGATACGATCCCCGCTGAGACCATCGCTGCCGAGACCGCAGCCCCTGCTGCCTCCACTGCCGTAGAGCTGGCAGATGATGCGGTGGTCGCCACTGTAAATGGCGAGAATATCACCTGGGGAAGCATAAAGGCCAATTACGAGAATTTGGTAGGCAACTACGGTTCCTACTACGATATGACCCAGACCCAGAATGTGAATCTGTTCCGTTCTGTAGCGATGGAAAATGTCATCACCACTACGGTAATGATGCAAAAGGCTAAGGAGCTGGGCCTGGACCAGCTGACGGTGGAAGATCGGGATGCCATCTATGCGCAGGCTGATGCCGACTGGGATGCCGCCCTCCAGAACTACATCACCTATTATTACCCCGACATGACCGAGGAAAGCAGCGAAGAGGAAAAGGCTGCTGCCAACACCGCCGCCGTTGCCTATTACAACGAGGCAGGCTACACCCCTGACACCCTGCGGGCAGAATATATTGAGAATGAGATATATGGCCGTCTTGAAGGCGTGATCACCCAGGACGCGGTAGTGACCGACGCGGATGTGGAAGCGGCCTACCAAGCCAGCGTGGAAGCGGACAAGGCGCTGTATGAAAACGACATTGCCGGTTATATCGACCATGAAAACTATGTGGACCAGATGGCCATGTACGCCATGATGTATGGCGCGGCCAGCGATATGGAGCATGCATGGTATAAGCCCGCAGGCTTCCGCGCTGTGAAGCACATCCTGCTGGAGGTGGATAGCGAGCTGATGAGCAGCTACAAGGCGTTGCAGGCCCGCCTGGAAGAGCAGCAGGACACGGAGGAAGTAGCCGCTGAGGACGAGGCCGCCGCTGCCCAGGCGGCAGAAGCCACCGCCGAGGCCACTGACGCTGTCCCCCCGGAATCCACCCAGGCGCCTGTGACCCAGAACGATGTGGACATGGCCAAGGCAGCCATTCTCAGCTCTCTGGCTGACAAGATCGACGAGATCAACCAGAAGCTCGCAGACGGCGCGGACTTTGACGAGCTGATCGCCACCTACGGCGTAAAGGCTGACGGCAGCGCCACCGATGGCGGCATGCTCAGCGAGCCCTACAAGACCAGCGGCTACGAAGTGGCCACCCAGTCCATCACCACCTATGTGCCTGAGTTCGTGGAGGCTGCGTTCTCCGTGGACAACATCGGCGATGTATCCGCTCCCTACATCAGCGACTATGGCGTACATATCGTCAAGTACATCGGGGATGTGGCTGCCGGCCCCATCCAAATGACCGATGCCGAGCGGGAGGCCAAGCGGACTTCCCTGCTGGAGGACAAGAAGAGCGAGCTGATCTCCGCCCAGGTGGATGAATGGGTGAAGGCTGCCGCTATTACCTACAGCGGCTCCATCCCCAGCATTGCAGAGCTTGAGGCTCAGCAGGCCGCCGAGGAAGAGGTACCCGTGGAGCCCGAGCAGGAGCTTGACACCTCTGCGGAATAAAACGATAATGGTATAGTAGCGGGGCTGTCTCAAGTAGCTTGAGGCAGCCTCGTTTTTTGGCTGTCCTTTCCGCCTCCTTGCGTTGACAAGCCATTCCTTCCGTAGTACGCTGTTCCTTGTGCGGTTTGCCGCAGCTTGAAGGAGGCAAAGGTATGAGTCGGACATTTAGGGCAAATGCAATGCTGCTTGTAACAGCGCTGATCTGGGGCGTGGCGTTTGTGGCGCAGGATGTGGCGATGGACTATATGCCGCCGTTTACGTTTATCTGGGCGCGGATGCTGCTGGCAGGGCTGGCGTTGATTCCCTGCATTTATTTTTTGGACAAAAGGGCGAAGAAGGACAAGGCCACCAAGAGCGTCCTAGAGGGCGCGCCCTCGCGAAAGACGCTGCTGGTGGGCGGGTGTCTGTGTGGGCTGATGCTGTTTTTGGGGTCCAGCCTGCAGCAGCTGGGCATAGCTCAGACCTCGGCGGGAAAGGCCGGGTTTGTTACCGCGCTGTATATCGTGATGGTGCCGCTGGCGGGGCTTTTGGTGGGCAAGCGAGTGCGTGGGCTGGTGTGGGCCGGGGTCGGGCTGTGCACGGTGGGGCTGTTTCTGCTGTGTGTTACCCAGAGCCTGACCATCAGCCAGGGGGATGTATTTCTTTTTCTTTGCGCGCTGGCCTTTACCGGGCATATTTTGGTGATCGACCGTTTTTCGGCGAAGGTGGATTGCGTGCAGATGAGCTGCATCCAATTTTTCGTGGCCTCGGGCCTGGGCCTTGTATGCATGGGGATATTTGAGCAGCCCACCTGGGAAGGCATCGTAAAGGGCGCTGTCCCCATCCTCTACGCAGGCGTGATGAGCGGTGCGGTGGGCTATACGTTGCAGATCGTGGCCCAGAAGGAGACCGACCCCGCCATCGCCTCTTTGCTGCTCTGCTTTGAAAGCGTCTTTGCGGTGCTGGCGGGCTGGGCGATCCTGGGGGATGCGCTCAGCCCCAGGGAGCTGGCCGGCTGTGGGCTGATGCTGGCGGGGATACTGCTGGCCCAGTGGCCGGTGAAGGCAGCGAGGGCACGCATCCCCTTCGTACACAAATGATGATCTGCGCCTGAAAGCAAGCCTTCCGTATGCAAAAAAAGAATGCCTCAACACGTGTTGAGACATCCTCCTGTTAGCGGCTTACGCCTGCGCGGGCACAGCGCCCTCGGCGGTGACTTCGTTTTCCGGCTGGCCCTTGGGCAGGATGATGCCTTCAGGCTTGGGGCAGGAGAAGGTGCAGCCTTCGTTGAAAAGGACCTGCTCCGGAGGCACTTCCAAAAGCTCCGGATGGACCAGGTGCTTTTTGATGGCGGCGAACAGCGTGGCATAGACCGCGCCGCCGCAGACCCGCTCGTCGGCGGTGATGCCAACGGGCAGGGCACGCTTGCGCACGACCTTTCCGGTGCCGTCCACGCCATACTCCCGCTCGGGCGCACCAATGCTGAAGAACAGGCAGGTATTGCCAAAATTATAGATGTGGTGGTATACCCGGTGCATGCCGATGGAGGCCATGTTGGTAACGTACATGCCGGTATGGAAGGGCAGGATGTCCAGCAAAACCTTGGGGCACAGGCCGTAGCGGTCCAGGAACTTTACCACGCCCACCACAACATTGGGCAACAGCGGCACGGCCATCACAAGGCTGGCCAGCTTGACGGCGATGCCGGGGTTTTCCGGCTTGCGGTTGGCCTCGATGGTCTGCTTGACCCGGGCGGCTACATCGTAGATGGTGTCGGTGGGGTCAAACTTGATCTTAACGGCGGTTTCCTCGAAGCTACCGTCAGGGGTGTCCATCAGCATGGTGAAGGCCACGGTCAGCTCGGTGCGGTTGAAGAGCTGCTTGTTGATCACGAATCGGTTGGCCTCTGGCACCTGGGAGATACCGCGGACGTAGGCTGCGATGAGGAGTTCCATGAAGGTGATCTTAACACCTTCCCGGCTTTTTTGGGCGATGTAGCGCATAAGGGGCTCGTAGTCCACCGTGTGGTCCAAAAACACCTGGGCATCACACCGCTGGGGCATGAGGTAGGGCGTCAGTTGGACAATGGGGTCCATGTGCTTTACGCGCCTGCCATCAGGACGTCTTCCAAACAAAGCGATCCTTCCTTTCTGGGGTAGATAAGGGGGCATGATCATGCTTTGCAGGGAGAACAGAAGCGAATAAATAATAGCTAAATCAATACAAGCGTCCCTGCAAAGCCGACTTTATTGTAACGTGAAGCGGTCAGTTCGTCAAGCTAAGGGTATAAATACCGTATCCTGCGCCGTTTTCCTGCGGGCTTAGCTGGCAGGTGGGGTAAAGCGCTTGCAGGTATTCCGTAAACAGGCTTATATTGCCATGAGAAATAATAAGCCGCACATTGGGGGCAAAGAGGGTCTCGGTCGTCAGCGCTGTAAGGTCGCAGGCGGCCAGCTTGGCCTTGAGCATATCGGAGCCCTGCATGGCATGGCCCCATTCCACCAGCGAAACGGCATAGGTTTTGCCGGCATATAAAGGGCTATACCGTTGGGGGATATCGGTAACGCATACGGCGTCAGGGTGGGCCTGGGCATAGTCCCGGAGGGTCTCGGAGAGCTTTTCCCGGCTCGTTTGGGCAGTGGGCTGCCAGCGTAGGGCCAGGTCCCTTGGCATAGTAAGGGCCAGGGTAGCGGTACCGGCCAGCAGGGTCAGCCCGACTAAAAGCGCGGCCAGAGGGCGGGGCTTTAGGGCCGCTTTTCCTTGCAGGGCGGGGAGGCAGGCCAGGGCCAGGGCGATATAGCCAGGGCAGGCCGCCGCAAAGGCGGCCCGCTCCGGCAGGCGGCCTAAAACCCCGTAGAAGTAGGCGATAAAAGCGATCATAAAAGCCCCTGCGCCAATGACCTTGAGGAGCCGGGGCCCCTTTTTTTCTTTAAAAAAGCGGATAGCGCTGCACAGCCCTAAGAGCGCAAAGGCGGCAAAATTGAAGGCAAACATGGGGTAGCGCCGGAGGATGCTGCCAGTGGCCTTAATAAGAGAAAAGGCGGTGGGAGCAGGCGCTTGGAGCTGGATGGCGGTGATGAGCGCTTTAAGGGAGTCGGTGTTTATGAGGGGGTCCAGCATGTACCAGTTGCGGATGATATCCACCGTGGGCTGAGGCCAGCCCAGCTGGGTGGTGGCTACCTGGGCCATCAGGTCTGTATTATGATAGTCCAGCAGCTGGCAGCGGTAATGATAGAATTGCCGGAAGGTGTCCCAGCCCGGTTCGTTCAGGCGGTACAGGGCGGTGTCCAGCGCGCCCAGCATAAGGGCGGCCACCGCCGCAACGGCGGCAGGTATCAGCGGGCGCAGGCTGCGGCTTTCAAGTGCGTCCATCACAAGGAAGCCCAGTATAAGGGCGGCCCCAGGCCAGAAGGAATCGCTGCGCAGGCAGAAGGAGAAAAGCAGCAGCGCCCCGGCCAGCAGCAGGGAAAGGGTCCTGTCCCGGCCCTTAGGGGCGGCATAGTGGGCCAAAAGCAGCGCCATACCCCCGCCGCAGGCAAAGGCGGCCACAGCGGTATACTGGAGCTTGGCGATGTAAGGAAAAAACACCCCGGCGCACAGGGCCACAAAAAGCCCCAGGCCTAGGGCTGGCCGCAGAGAATGGACCTGGCACAGGGCCAGCAGGCTTTTGAGGACAGCGGCCAGGGAAAGAAAGATAAGCAGAAGCAAGATAAGAGCATGCCAGGGCAGGGCGGCCCAGAGGGTATACAGCCCCGCCAGCAGCGCGCCGTACAGGTAGCTGGTATATCCGTTGCCCGCATAAGGGCTGCCTGTGAACCCGCCGGAGGCAATAGCAACGATGCTGCTATCGTCGTTGGTCTCAAAGGTAAGATGGCAAAGGCACAGGGCGATCAGCATCACAAGCCCCGCTGCTAAAAGGCATTGCCCCCATCCCAAAGGCTTTTTCATGGCGTGGCTCCCTCGGCACTGGAGGCCCGCTCCGGGGCGGCCTCATCCGGAGCAGCGGCCCCCTCCAGAGCGGTCCCCTGGGGCCGGTAGCAGGTCAAGGTGGCGTTATGGTCCTTAAAATATGCGGCGATGCCCTCGCTGGTGTGGGGGTAGCCCTCAAAGTCCCTTTCGCTGAGGGTGATAGCCACCGGGGCGGCCTTGGAGGCGCAAAGGTAATACTCCCCAGCCTTGCGGAAGCCGTATTTCTGCTGCCAGCTCAGGCGGGTGCCATCCAGGGTCAGGGAGGATACCTGGGCCTTGTACTGGCCCTGGGTCACCACCACCAGAAAGCCGCCACCCTCCTTTTCGATGGTGAAGGATTCCTTGGACAGGTCGATGATTTCGGTCTGGGGCCGCCGGCTGTGAGCCAGCAGGTCGTCGGTGCTCTGGAAGGTATAGGTCTGGGTTTGGTTGAAGCGGTTGCGGCTATAGTTTTCCATGACGCATTGAAGGGTGAAGGGCTTGTCCGTTTCCAGCACCTTCCAGTCGTCCAGCCGCTGGCCGTTCACCGCCAGGCGGAAGGACTGGTTCGCATCCTTGAGCACCGGCAGCACAAAGACCGCTCCGTCCACCAGCTGAGTCTCAAATTCCATCAGCTCCATAGGTCCGCCGATCTGATAATTCGGGCTTTCGATGGTGAAGCCAGCCTTTTGGTAGCATACCTGCGCGCCTACCAGGGCGTCCCGGCTGAGGATGCGGAAGGTCTCGTCCTGGGCGGCCTCTGGGCCGGGGACCCGCTGGCGGAGGGCATCCACGCAGCTAAAGAAGGGGTCGCTGTGGATGCCCGCGGCTGCCAGGGTATAGGGGGCCAGCTCCCAGGCCTCCATGTCGGCCCTTTCCGCCACGTTCATGTCCGGCACATTGCTCCAGATGAAATAGGGGGCCATATGCGCCTGATCGGTATTCAGGCTTACGCCCAGCTCCTGGTACACCTCCCGGCCAAAGGGCGGGATATGATCCCCGAAGAACAGCACCACCGTAGGCTCTGAAAGGGCCGACAGCTCGCCGATGAAGCTTTCCAGGGCCTTGTCGCTTTGGCGCAGGAGGTAGCAGTAGTTGCGCAGCGTAAGCATAGCTTCCTCGCTGAGGAAGTTGGCAAAGGGCGTATCTACATCGTAGGTCTGGGACAGGTCATACTCGGAATAGACCCCGTGGTTTTGCATAGTGATGCAAAAGATGAAGTCCCGCTCGTTGGTGGAACGCATTTTAGAAAGCACGGATCGGAAATGCTCCTGATCGCTTACGAACATGCCGAGGGTCTCCAGCTCCCGGGAGGTGGTGTCCTTGGTGTAGAGCTGGTCAAAGCCCAGCTGGCGGTGGTTTTGGAAGCGGTTGTAGAAGACCCCGTCGTACCAGTGGATGGCGGTGGCGGCATAGCCCCGCTGCCGCAGGATGGAGGCCACGCTGTTAAGCTTGGGGATGCCCATGGAATACGGGCATTGGGTATAATCGCTCTTCATGGCGGTAAGGACCTCGAACTCCGTTTCGCTGGTGCCGCCGCCCATCTTGGGCACGTATATCTCCCCGGTGCGGCAGGTGGCCGTCAGCTGCTGGTAAAAGGGCATCAGGGTATCTGTCAGGTCCAGGTATTGGCTGAGGTGGGCCTCATCGGTAAAGCTTTCCCACAGGACAAAAATGATGTTGGGGCTATCTGAAGCGTCGGGGGCCGTAAGGGCCGAGGCCTTGCTATAGGCGGCCTCCACCTCCTCGTCCGTATACTCGATAGCGTATATCTCCTGCCGCTTTTTTTCAGCGGCTATAACGGCGTACAGGCTGCCGCCGCCCCGGGCATAGCCCACCATGTCCGTGCGGCTGCCCACATACGGATTTTGGAAGGTGCAGGCGGGCAGCAGCGCCATAAACAGCAAAACTCCCAGCACAGGCCAGATAAAATTATGTCTGGCGCGGACGCAGCGGATGCGGCGGAGGCACAGATAGAGGACCCCGGCAGTGCAAAGGGCCAGGATAATGACGGGGGTCCAGTTGATATCAATATTCAGGTGGGTGAGGACGCTTTTCATATCCCCCAGCTGGAAGATATCCGTCAGCAGCACCGGCTCGAACCGGTAAGCGATCTTGTAATAGGAGGCCATGCCCACCATGGACAGCAGGAACGTGAACACGATGGATACGGTCGCCCGGACCCGGCCGCTGCGAAAGAGGGTAAACAGCCAAAAAACGGAGGCCAAAAGCCCGTAATTGAGAAGGAACATGGGAAACCGCTCCCCTATCCAAGGGAAGGTGCCCAGGCCGCCCCGGGCAAAGCCTTCAAACAACAAAAGGGCCGCCAAAGGCGCCGCAAAAAGCAGTAGCATCGTGCCCCAGGCACCCCGGGGCATTTTTATAGATTGGGTCTTTTCCGCCTGTATATCTTGCATCGTGCCGCAACCTTTACTTAGACTTTAGTGTAATGACATGGAGCTGGGGCTGGGCGAAGAGCCGCACCGGGAAATTGCTGGTGCCAACGCCGTTAGACACCAAAATGCTGGCCCGGTTTTCTTCTTTCCAGCCAGTCAGATACCGCAGGCCCACCTCCGGGGTCAGGTTTAAAAACAGCGGCTGGCCCAGCAGCGTTACCTGGCCGCCGTGGGTGTGCCCGAACAGCGCCAGGTCGAACCAGTGCGTGTCCCCGTCAGCGCCCTTGGCCGCGAAGGCGGCGGGCAGCAGATCCGGCGAATGGCCCACAAAGATCACAAAATCGTCCTTTTTCACCTGGGCGGCCACCCCGGCCACATCCGGGTAGCCGTTGTAGTAATCGTCCACCCCGGCAATGGTGATATAGCTTTGGCCCACCTTGATCTTGGCGATATTATTGGTAAGGGGGGTGCAGCCATAGCTTTTCATTTCCCCTACCAGCACGCCGAAGTTGGATTCCGGCTCGGTGCGGTCGTGGTTGCCTACCACGGCGTACACCCCCAGCCGGGCCTGGATGGCCGGGGCGGTCTCAAAGAAGGAAATGGCCCCATCGCTGTCCTCGGCGTAGTCTCCGCCCAGGATCACCAGGTCCGCCCCTAGGCTGTTGATCTGGGCAACGAGGCTGTTGACCCGCGCCTGGGAGAAAAACTGGCCCTGGTGGATATCGCTGACAAAGGCGATCTTAAGGTTGCGAAGATTGGCGGGCAGGTCCACCACGTTGGCGGTGCGGTAATCTACCTTCAGGGTGGTGGCTTCATAGAAGGGATAGATGATGATCCCCATAAGGATCAAAAACATCAGTACCCGGGAAAAGCGAATGCGGTGGCGTGGGGGCCGGCGGTGCTTATATTCATAGCGGGCCATGGGTATCCTCCCTTCGTTGACAGGTCATACGGCTTATTGTACACTATTTAGGCAAAGCTTGACAAGGGCGTGAAAACATGGAGAATATTGACTTCCGCGCGATCGGCGCTACCCCGTACCTGTGCCCCAGCCCCACGGTGATGGTGGGCTGCGGCCAGCTGGAAAAAACAGCCAATCTTATTACCGTGGCCTGGACGGGCATCTGCTGCTCCCACCCGCCCATGCTCTCTATCAGCCTACGCAAGGACAGGCACAGCTATGCCCTCATCCAGCAGGACCGTGCCTTTACCGTCAACCTGATCAGCCGCCCCCTGACCCGGGCTATGGATTTTTGTGGAGTCAAAAGTGGGCGGGATATGGATAAGTTCGCCACGCTGGGCCTTCATGCTATCCCCGCCCAGGGCCTTGACGGCGTGCCTGCGCTTAAAGAAAGCCCGGCCTATCTCAGCTGCCAGGTGAAGGACATCATCCCCCTGGGCAGCCATGATATGTTCCTGGCGGAGATCGTGCAGGTATGCATTAAAGAAGAATACTTTACCGAGTCCGGCTCCATCGACGAAGAAAAGATGGACCTGGTGGCGTATGTCCACGGCAAATACCGGGCCCTTTCTCAGGAGCTGGGCTTCTTTGGCTATTCTATCGCCAGCCCTGAGGTGCTGGAAAGAAGGCTAAAGGGAAAGTAAAGGGGAATAGCAGCGGCTTTGTCCCAATATCCACCCGTTAAATGGTAGTATGTTAAGGGCTGCCCTGATCGTTAAAAACCTCCCAAAATCAGCTCATTGCACGCTGGCTTTGGGAGGTTATTTTGTGAAGTTTTTCATTTTAGGGCTTGATTTTGATTAGCAGGTTTTTATTTTTCATTTTTACAGAACCTTTTTTCATTCCATTCCATCAGTAAGGGTATAGGTCGACTTACTACGCACAGCGGAGGTGCCTGTGACCCACGATGAATTCGCCCAGGCGGTGACCGACATGGAAGGTACCCTGTACCGGGTATCCGCCTGCCTGCTGGCTCTTTGCGCGGCTTTAGCTCCAAAGTGCCATGGAGGTCTTGCCCGAAAGGAGAAAAGACAATGAAAAAAACGCTTGCCTTGGTCTTAGCTTTACTGATGCTGTTTTCCACTGCCGCCGGGGTCGCCCTGGCAGAGGACCGGGAGCCCCTCAGGGAAACAGGCTCCATGATCGGTGCGCCCTACTGGCGGAAGAAGGGTATCAACTTCGTAGAATTTTGCAACTACGACATCTGGGCCCCCTGCATTACGTGGCTCGAAGGCAAGAAGCCGCCGGACATGGCAGGCATTTATACCTCTGATGAGGACTTCCAATTGTTAAAAGGCACGGGGCTATTAGCCGACCTGTCCAGCAGCGAGCTTATACGCCAGTATACCGCCAGACTTCGGCCGGAGCTTAAAGCCCTGGTGACCACAGAGGATGGAAGGATACTGGGCGTGCCTACGGACAGCACGGCCTGGCCGGTGTACTGGTGTCAGGAGGCCTGGGACGCCGCCGGGCTTACGGCGGAGGACGTGCCCCAAAGCTACACGGAGCTACTCACTTTTCTGGAAAAATGGGTAGAGCGGATAAAGGCCAAGCCCGAAAAGAACGTCTGTGTGGCGGCCTATGCCTCGGAGGGCGGCGGCCCGGCCAAGTATAACTACGTGTACTGGCTGCTGAGCGTGCTGCTGGAAAGCTGGGAAATGCAGGCCTTCTATGCAGGGGAGCCGCTAAATTTTGAAACGCCGGAGTTTATTGAGCTTTTAAAGCGCACCCGGGAGGTGGGCATCGCCCTGTACAAGGTGGAGCCTAACGGCAAAAAGCGAGCAAAAATGCTCAAGCTCTTTGATCGGTATCATGAGGGCCTGGATGGTATGGAATACGGCATCGCTCACACCGTGCCCTCCCGCATCACTGCGGATCAGCCCATGCTGGTAAGAAATTCAGCCACTATCTACATGGTTCGTGAGGGCAGCCAGTGGAAGGCCGAATGCATCACCGCCCTGGAGGACCGCCTTTTGGAGGATGACCGTGCGACCATTTTATATGCCGATCTGTACGCGGACATCCTGCCCGGAGAGTATCGTTTTTGGAACGATGACATCGGAAAGGTGACGGCCGCCTATCTCAAGGATTTTGAGACCTATGAGGGCCACATTATCTTCCCGGTTTTGCGGACATCCTTTCAATATGAAAGACTTATCAAAAAGTTTAAGGATGGGGACATGAAGGCGGAGAAGTTCGCCGCTCAGATCAGCAAGCCCAAGCGGGACCCGAATAAAGAAACCCAGTAAGAAAGCTGATGAGGCGGGCACGGGGCCCCCCCCCGGGCGCCGACAATTTTTATTAAGTACATTAAGCCCCAAACCCCAAAAACCTGTAAAAAAACACCAACACCCACGTGAGTGGATACAAAAAAACCCCCACCGGGATA
>JAVBRJ010000005.1:0-68009 GCA_031548115.1 Eubacteriales bacterium
TGCTTGCTGCTTGCTGCTTGCTGCTTGCTGCTTGCTGCTTGCTGCTTGCTGCTTGCTGCTTGCTGCTTGCTGCTTGCTGCTTGCTGCTTGCAATTTCCTAATATCATGTTTGGTTCCTTGTGGTTTGCTTTGCGACCACAGGTATCGCTCTCGACCCAATACCCCAATGCCGTTAACGTCCAACTGATACGTTGGCAGGGGGGAGCAAGAAGGCGGAGGCTAGGCCGAAGCCTTCGGTGAGAGGGGGACAAGGTCCCCCTCACACAACGAGCGAACCTCCCTTAGATGTAAAGATCCGTGACGAGCTTGGCGATCTCCTCGATGAACTCCTTGCGGGGCTCTACCTTGTCGCCCATCAGCAAAGACATGATCTCGTCGGCGGCAATGGCATCGTCCAGGGTCACCTGCATCATAGTGCGGGTCTCGGGGTTCATGGTGGTCTGCCAGAGCTGCTCGCTGCTCATCTCGCCCAGGCCCTTGTAGCGTTGGATCTCCGGCTTGGGGTCCCGGCCGATCTCGGTCATGAGCTTTTCCAGCTCCTCGTCGTTGTAGACGTAGTATTCCTTCTTGCCCTTGGTCACCTTGTACAGGGGGGGCATGGCGATGTATACAAAGCCATTTTCGATAAGGGGCTTCATGTAGCGGTAGAAGAAGGTGAGCATGAGAATGCGGATATGGCTTCCATCCACGTCGGCGTCGGTCATGCAGACGATGCGGTGATAGCGGAGCTTTGCCAGGCTGAACTCATCGCCGTAGCCACAGCCAAAGGCGGTTATCATAGCGCGGATCTCCTGGTTACCCAGAGCCCGGTCGATGCGGACCTTTTCCACGTTCAGTATCTTGCCGCGAAGGGGCAAAATGGCCTGGAAAAACCGATCCCGGCCGGTCTTGGCGCTGCCGCCGGCGCTGTCGCCCTCCACGAGGAATATCTCGCACTTGGCGGGGTCCCGCTCGGTGCAGTCCGCTAGCTTGCCGGGTAGGCTGCCGCTCTCCAGCACCGTCTTGCGACGGGTCAGCTCCCGGGCCTTGCGGGCGGCTTCACGGGCGCGGGCGGCGCCCAGGCAGCGGTCCAGGATGGCCTTGGCAATGGCGGGATTCTCGCCCAGGAAGGTGGAAAGCTGGTCGAAAACCAGGCTGTCCACAATGCCACGGACCTCGCTGTTGCCAAGCTTACTCTTGGTCTGGCCTTCAAATTGAGGCTCCATCAGCTTTACGGAGATGATGGCGGCAATGCTTTCCCGCACGTCCTCGCTTTTCAGGTTGGTGTCGTTGTCCTTGAGGATCTTGAACCTGCGGCCAGAGTCGTTAATAGCCCGGGTAAGGGCGGTGGAGAAGCCCGTCAGGTGGGTGCCACCCTCGGGGGTGTGGATGTTGTTGGCGAAGGTGAAAATGTTCTCCTGGTAGCTGTCGTTGTACTGCAGGGCCACCTCCACGGTGGTATCCTTCACCAGGCCTTCCACGTAGATGGGCTCGTCAAAGAGCACCTCTTTGTTCTTGTTGAGATACTTAACAAACTCCCGGATGCCGCCCTCGTAGTGATAGGTGCGCTCGGTCATCGGGTCGGTGCGATCATCGGCAATAATGATGCGGATGCCCTTGTTGAGGAAGGCCATCTCCCGCATACGGGTCTTGAGGATGTTATACTGAAAATCCCCGGTCTCAAAAATGCCGTCGGGGTTCTCGGCGCTTTTCACGTCCGGCCAAAAGCGGATGGTGGTGCCGGTCTCCTGGGTCTGACCGACCACCTTCAGGTCGTAGAGCACCTTGCCCCGCTCGTACTCCTGCTGGTATACCTTGCCGTCCTGCTTAACGGTGACCATCAGGTGGCTGGACAAAGCGTTTACCACGCTGGCCCCCACGCCGTGAAGGCCGCCGGATACCTTGTAGCCCTCGCCGCCAAACTTGCCACCGGCGTGGAGCACCGTAAGGCACACCTCAACGGCAGGCCGGCCCAGCTTGGGATGGATGCCCACGGGGAAGCCCCGGCCGTTGTCCTCCACCTCGCAGCTGCCGTCCTTGTGCAACGTTACGTGGATGTCCGTGCAGTAGCCCGCCAGGGCTTCGTCCACGGCGTTATCCACAATTTCATAAACCAGATGGTGCAATCCACGAAAATCCGTGCTTCCGATATACATACCGGGGCGCTTGCGCACGGCCTCCAGGCCTTCCAACACCTGTATCTGGGTTTCATCGTATACGTTTTCCTCCACAGCGGTGGATGAAAGGCTATGCTGATCGCCGCCCTCCTGGGTCAACTGCTCTTCCTGGGCTGCTGGGCCTTTGGGGGCCTGGAGCTCGTCAAATTCCGGAGTCATTTCGCTCACCGGGTATTCCACTTCCTTTGGACGCACACGCGCCAGCATTCGTGGGCCTGAGAAAAGCTTCCCAATCCCCGCGAAAAACCGCATTGAAACAATGCGGTTTCCTACTTATAGTATACCATTTTTTTACCTTTTTGAAAAGGGGTTTCTTCCTTATTAAATGGTATTTTGCGCAAAAGAAAATACCAAGGCCCACAGTGGCCCCTACCCAAAGGAAACCACACAAAATAGGCTGAAAAGCATTCCGCAAAAAAACCCCCCCAAAATAGCTGAAACGCATTCCCCTTGTGGGCTTGCTTGGCCTTTTGTTGATGTGATAAAATAACGTATAATGCGCCTTTGCATTTGAGGCATGAGAGGCTGTGAAATCTTTGAGAAGAAATATGCGAGGTATCTGCTCGGTGCAGTTGAAGACAGCTGATTGCATCGAGATGGATTGATCTAGTTGTCAATACTAACTGCACCGCCTTCATAGTAAACACATATGAAAGAGGTATAGTTATGAAATATAAAGCGTCAGAGTATATGAACCTGAACCGGCTCGAGTTCATAGTCACATACCAGTGCAGCGGCAAATGCATACATTGTTCAGTAGGTGAACAGCTCAATTACAGCAAGGGGGGCAAATCCGTCCTTCCTGAAAAAGCAACAAAGGCCATTGAAGCGCTTGCTGATATCTTTGACATCACCTCTGTGATGACTTTCGGCGGCGAGCCTTTGCTTTATCCCGAGGTCGTTTGTGCTATCCATCAGAAAGCGTTGGAATGTGGCATTGCTTCTCGGCAGTTGATCACAAACGGATATTTTACAAGGAGCAAAGCCAAACGCACAGAGGTCGCCAATCGTTTATCCCTTGCAGGCATCAACGATCTGCTGCTCTCCGTGGATGCCTTTCACCAAGAAAAAATTCCAATTGAAGCAGTGCATCAATTTGCTTGCGACATCGTTGAAGCTGGGCTCAAAGGCATATCCCTCCAGCCTGCATGGGTGATAAATGAAGAGACCGATAACATCTACAATACCAAAACCCACGAGATCCTTTTACAATTCTCCGATCTGGGCCTTCCCATTTCAACGGGAGATAATATTTTTATGGCAGGCAACGCGGTGAAATATCTTGCGCAGTATTATCCGCCGCCCCATTTGAGCCTTGCAGACAAATGCGGCTCCATGCCTTATACGGAGCCATTGACAGAAGTATCCTCCCTTTCCATTGTGCCTAATGGGGATGTAATGATCTGCGGCTTTGTTATCGGCAATATCTACGCTGAGGATATCACAGAGATCGTTCATCGTTATGATCCGTATCAGAATGAATATATGCGGGCGATCATCCAGAGCGGAGCGGCAGGTCTATTGTCATGCGCGAAAAAGGCAGGCATGGTCATCGACACCTCGACATGCTACTCCGTATGTGATATCTGCCGCCAGGTCACCTGCGGAGCCCTGCGTATATAGGGCCTTTACGCCTGTTCAAACAAAAGCTTCATCAACTCCGTGCCGTCCATCAGCACGGGCTCGCAGTCCAGCTCCCGCTCGCAGAACTTGCGGGTGGGGGCGGGCTTGCCTGCGTCCCTGGCAGCCTTCACAGTGCGGCTATCGTAGATGGCATAAGGCACGGGGCTGCCGTCATGGGTGCGGGTGGTGAGGAAGGTGGGATGATCGCTTAAGAGCAGCAGGCGATACGCCTCGCCGCTGCGGTCCAGCTTGGTAAGGATACGGGCCACCACGCGGTTTTCCACGTTCTGGATGGCCTCCAGCTTGGCGGCCAGATTGCCTGCGTGGGCCATTTCGTCCGGGGCCTCCACATGCACAGCTGCAAAGGTCTCCCCGCCGTGCAAAAGCGCTTCTACTGCGGCATCTGCCTTGCCCTCGTAGTTGGTGTCCAGGTCGCCGTTAGCGCCGGGTATTTTAGGGGTCTTAAGCCCTGCCATGTTGGCAATGCCCCACACCAGTGGCACCGCGCTGATCACCGTGCCCCCGTGGCCGTATTTTCCCTCAAAGGATGGCAAAGATACCGCTGTGGCTGCGCCCCAGGGCCAGATCATGTTAGCGGGGAGCTTGCCCTCCGCCATACGCCTTTGGTTGATGGGATGATCCTTCAAAATAGTATAGCTCTTCAGCATTAACGCCCGAATGTCGTCACACATCCTCTTAGCGGCTGCGTCGTCCGTATCCCGCTCCATATGCGGCAAATGCGGGACGATATTCTGCTCCAGCACGTTGTGAGGCTCTGTCAGGCGCACCGATTCGATGTCCTTGGCCTCAGAGCGCATCACGCCGATATGTCGGAAGCTGTCCGTGACGGTAATAGCAAGGCCTGCCTCATCCATTAAAGCTTTAAACGCCGGATCAGCGATCAGGTCGTTCATAAGGCCCCGGGCCTCGGCCCCGTGGATATTGCCACCGTTGTGGCTATGGATGATGGTGGCTCCGTCCTCATTTTCAGAAACGGCGCACAGATTCACCCGGAAGCTGAGGCTGCCCTGGGGCAGCTCCACGCCCAGGCCCGCTGCCTCCAGCACGCTGCGGCCAGTATAATAGGTTTGCGGTGCATAGCCGAATATGCTTAAAATAGCGGTATCGCTGCCTGCGGGCATGCCATGGGGAACGGTCAGCACCCGGCCTGCGTGGCACCCAGCCACTCGGTCGAAGGCTGGCAGCGCCAGCGCCTCCAAGGGCGTTTTGCCCGCCAGCTGGGGCAGGAACGTATCTGCCATTCCATCGCCGATCACCAATATATACTTCATCCAAACCACCCTTTCCGCCTTTGAATGGGCCTTTTCAGTATAGTCATATCCCGCCTAAAGCGCAAGAGGCTGCCTGTTCCCCTCTTGTTTTTCCATGTTGTGCTAGTTTTTCGTTTCTATGGTATACTATACCATGCAATATTCCACCAAGGAGCTTGAGCATGACAAGACGCATCGTACTGACCGGCGGCGGCACGGCGGGGCATGTGACCCCTCACCTGAGCCTGATCCCCCGCCTAAAAGCCCTGGACTACGACATCCATTATATCGGCACCCAAAACGGCATCGAGCACGAGATGATCGCCAAAATACCCGGCATCACCTACCACGCGGTACAAAGCGGCAAGCTTCGCCGGTATTTCAGCCTGCAAAACTTCACCGATCCCTTTCGGGTGCTGTGGGGCGCCTTCCAAAGCGTGGGTCTGATGCTGAAATTAAAGCCTGACGTATGCTTCTCCAAGGGCGGCTTCGTAAGCGTGCCGGTGGTGATCGGGGCTTGGCTGTGCCGGGTGCCTGCCGTGTGCCACGAAAGCGACCTGACCCCCGGCCTAGCCAACCGTATCTGCGCCAAATTTGCCAGCCGGGTAGCCACCACCTTTGAAGAATGCGCCGCCGCCCTAGGCTCCAAGGCGGTGATGACCGGCACTCCCATGCGGCCTGAGCTTTTCCAAGGCAGCCGGGGCGCAGGGCTGGCCCTGATGGGCTTTACGGGCCAAAAGCCCATCCTGCTGATGACCGGCGGCAGCCTGGGGGCCCAAAGCGTCAACAAATGCCTTCGGGAGGCCCTGCCGGGGCTGCTGCCCACTATGGACGTTATGCATTTATGCGGCAAAGGGAACCTGGAGGATGCCCTGGCGGACACCTGTGGTTATTGCCAGAAGGAATTTTTAAGCGAGGAGCTGCCCGATGCCCTGGCCACGGCGGATATCGTGCTCAGCCGTGCAGGCAGCAACACCTTAAGCGAGCTGTTAGCCCTGCACAAGCCCATGCTGCTGGTGCCCTATCCCCTGGGAGCCAGCCGTGGCGACCAGATACAGAACGCGGAAAGCTACCGCAAAAAGGGGCTGGCGCGCGTTCTGCCTCAGGAGGACATGACGGCTGACTCCCTGACCCGGGAGCTGCTCAGCCTGCTCAAGGGCCGGGGCGCGCTGGAAAAGGCCCTGGAGGATTACCCCGTGAAGGATGGCACTCAGGCGGTGCTGGACCTCATCGAAGAAGTGCAGAGGTAGGGGCTGCTGCCCTATATTGTATATAGAGGTTGTGCGCTTCAAAATAATAATACGTTTCAGCAAAAGGGGTTGTCTCAAAATAAGTTTGGGGTAGCCCCTGATCGTTAAAAACCTCCCAAAATCAGCTCATTGCACGCTGACTTTGGGAGGTTATTTTGTGTAGTTTTTCATTTTAGGGCTTTTTTGAGACAGCTCTCTGCTTTACATATTTCGTTTAGCCCGCATGCTTTACTGACGGCTGACCCTTACTTGCACAGGCTGGGCCAATGGTCCTTAGCGTATTTGTACGCTACATTGATAGCGTCTTGGTGCTTGCTATCCGGGCTGTTGCCGCCATGGGTCCTGCTGTCCACAAAGTGGATACACATCATGCCATAGTAGTTGTTTACAGAGGGCTTCACAGGGAAGCTGGGGTAGTCGTTATAGCCGTGAGGCCAGCCGTAAATACTTACGCAGAATACCCTTCCGTCCACGTTCAGCAGCGCAGGCCGACGATCCCAGTCGCTTCCAACGCCCTTCCCGCCAAACTTGCCGCTGAAGTCAGGCCAAGCATACGTGGCGTTATTGTTCTTGCTGTCGCCGATGATCTTGGTCAACTGGGTGCTGTTGGGGTGAGAGCTGTTGTAGGAGAAGCCTACGATATCGCACATCACCTTGGTATCCGCCGCAGAGGCAGGCACACAGTCTGCATGGTTACCGCCGGACCAGCGCACGATCTTGAAGACCTTGCCGGTCTGCGTATCCATGACCGTAGCGGAGGAGGATTTCGGGAACATGTTCGCGCCTTGGTTGCCGTAGTCCCAGGTGGCCTTCTCAATGCTCTTGATGGTGCCAAATTCGGTCACTACAGCGCTTCCACCGCCGCCGCCAGAGGTGCCGCCGCCAGAGGTCGCGGAGTAGGCGGTGATCGCCATGGGGAACAGCTTCACCCAGGTCTTAGGGCCAATGCTGCCGTCAACGGTCAGGCTGTTCTTGCGCTGGAAGTTACGCACAGCGCTGGCCGTGCCGCCGCCGAAGTTGCCGTCCAACACGCCATTGTAGAAGCCCAGTATGGACAGGGCGTACTGCGCGGAGTGAACGTTGATATCGCCTACCAGGTTCAGCTCTTCCTTCAGAGAGGTTTTGTAGCTCTCTCTCCACAGGGTATCTACGATATAGGTGGTCAGCTGCGCCTCGGTCATAATGGAGCCTTGCACATCAGCATAGACCGCATTGTAGCTCTTGTTGTTATAATATACGGAGCAATACTGCACATTGTTTTTTGTGTAGGTGGTGGTGTTCACCAGCTGCAGGACAGCCCCGGCACCCACCGTGGTAAACCCGGAGGAGGGCTTCTCGTCCTGGGTGAACAGGTTCAAATTGCTGATCAGCCTAATATAAGTCTTCGCGCCAGTGGAGGGGGTCACGGTTCCGCCGCCGCCCATGCTGGCGGTCGCACAATCGCCCCGCACATAGCCGTTCAGGCCCTTAGCGGTCTGAATAGGATACCAGCTATAGCCGCCCGCCGTAACGGCGCTGCCCATCAGGGAAACCACCGTGCCCTTGGCCAGCACTGTGCCGGTCTTAACGCCATCTGCGGTTTTGCGCACGCGGGTCCCGGGCATGGTGATAGTGACCGTGCCCACTACGGTACCGCCGCCGCCGCTGGTGCCGCCGCCGCCCAGGCTGGTAAAGGTGCCCATGACCCAGCCGGTGTTGCTGGCGTAGGTGACCCGATACCAGGTAACACCTGCGACCACCGTAGCGTCGATATAGTTAAGGGTGTATTTCTTAGGTACTACCGCCAACCGCGCCGATTTGGTGCTGGCGGTCTTACGCAGGTTTACGCTGTCTGTGGTGGTCAGGGTCCCGGTAGTATTGACCACGCCTGTGCTCCCGCCGGTGGTGCCGGTGGTGCCAGTGCCCGTGCCGCTCCAGTTGCCCACGTTGCCGCTATTATATGCCTTGGTGGCTTGGCTAAAAAGAAGCGCCTGGGTAGCAGGGCCTGCCCTGCCATCCACCTTAAGGCCGTTCGCTTTCTGGAAATTGCGGGTTCCAGTCTCTGAGCCGGAACCAAAATTGCCGTCGATAACGCCGGAATAGTACCCCAAAATGCTAAGGGCCCATTGCACGGACGCTGTGCGCATATCACCCTTGGACGCCGTATCATCGTTTACAGAAACATAGTTGGTAGAGGACCAGAAGGTATCAATCATATACTTTTGGGCTGCGGCATCGCCCAGAATGTTAGCCGATACGCTAGAGGCAGCGACGCTCCAAATGCTATTTTTATAAAATACACAATAATAGGTCTCGGTACCGGAGATATAGGTGGTCTTGGATACCAGCATCAAGACCTCACTGCTGGAGAGCATCTCCTTGCTGTTGCCCGAGATAAGCTGCACGCCGCTGGGTATCTGTACAAAATACCGGGGCTCAGAAGGCGCGATGTCGTTAGGCGAACCCGCCGCCGCGACCGTCATGCCAGAAAAAAGCATGGAAACCAGCACAAGCAGGGCTAGCCCCTTGCGCCCCCACGCCTTACCGATTCTTTCACTTCCTAACATCGTCCTCACCTTTTCACGCCTCCATTATTGTTCTTCACGCCTCAAGAGTCCATATATAAAGACGTATTAGCACTCGATTTTTCATATCCATATTATTACGGAATTATTAAAATGTCAAGTCAAATTTCCAAACATTTACATAGGCCTCATTATGGAAATATTTCGTTTTTCAGCCGCCGGCTATTGGGGTCACAGCTGGCTTATAACGCGCTCCAGGTGCTCTACTGCCGCTTCAGTCGTAGTAACACTAGCACAAAAACGAACTGCAACGCTGTTTTCATCCACCTGGCACCAGAAGGAAAAGGAGCATTCCTTTTCCAGTTTTTCCATCTGGGTCTTCGTTATTATAGGAAAAATCTGGTTGGCCCTAGTATCGCAAAGCAGCGCGCAGCCATGCGCCACAAAGGCTTTCTTCATCCGCTGGGCCAGGGCGTTGGCCCGGCCGCAGATATCCACGTAATAGCCGTCCTTCAGCAGCGCCTCAAACTGGACCCCCAGCAGCCGCCCCTTGGCCAGCATGCCGCCCCGCTGCTTGATGCCATACCGGAAGCTGTCGGCAAGGCGTCCACTGGTGAGCACGATGGCCTCGCCAAAAAGCAGCCCTGCCTTGGTCCCGCCGATGGTGAACACATCGCACACCTTCGCCAAAAACGGCATATCCACCTCAGGCTCCGCCGCCAGGCCGTAGCCCAGCCGCGCCCCGTCCACAAACAGGAAAAGGTCGCTATCCCGGCAAACCGCGGACAGCTCGCTGAGCTCCTGGCGGGTATAGAGGGTCCCCTCCTCGGTGGGGTGGCTGATATAGACCATGGCGGGCTTTACCATGTGCTCGTGGGTGGCGTCCTCCCGGTGGGCACGCACTGCCTCTGCCACCTGCTGGGCGGATATCTTGCCCTCCCGGCCAGGAAGCGCCAGCACCTTGTGGCCTGTGGCCTCTATGGCCCCAGTCTCGTGAACGTTGATATGCCCGGTATTGGCGCACAGCACGCCCTCCCAGGGCCGCAGCCCGGAGGCGATGACCGTCAGATTGGCCTGGGTACCGCCTACCACAAAATGCACCGCCGCATCGGGGCAAGCCGCCATATCGCGAATGAGGGCCTTGGCATTTTCGCAGTGGTCGTCTACCCCGTAGCCCGCCCACTGCTGGCTGTTGGTGTCCACCAGTGCCTGCAATACCTGCGGGTCCGCGCCCTCTAGATAATCCGATTCAAAACGGTACATGCTGCTGCCTCCTCAAAGTCCGCCTTAAAAAGCCGTATCCCTTATGCTACACCGGGCGGGAGCCCTTGTCAATGCCCGTCCCAAGCACAAATTCGTTTTTTCGATAGGAAATAAGCCCATCTGCTTTCATGCGCATCAGCTCGTGGGACAGGGCGGACCGGTCCGCCCCCAAAAACGCCGCCATCCGCTCCCGATTCAGCGGCAGGGTGATACGCCCGCCCGGGCCCTTGGGCAAGGACTGTAGGTATTCCAGCACCTTCTCCCGCAGGGTCTTAAGGGCCAGAATATCCATGCGGTGTTGCAGCTGCAAGTTTTTCTGCGCCAGCATTTGCAGCATGTTCTCCAGCAGCCGTTGATGAAAGCCGCAGGCCTTGGGACAGCCCTTTATCATCGCCTCATAGCGCATCAGCAGCACGGTGCAGCTTTCCACCGCCATCACCGTTACCGGGCTTTCCGGCACGCCGGCGCAGCATAGCGTCTCCGCAAATACATCCCCAGGGCCCAGGGCTGCTACCAGCGCCTCCGTCCCGTCCGCACTGGCCTTGAGGATATGCGCACGGCCTCCAAGCAGCATGCCCATCTCCACAGGCCGCTGCCCCAGCCTAAGCAAGGCCCGCCCGCTCTCATAGCGTTCCACATGCCCGCCCAGGCAGGGCAGCAAGGAAAGCTGCTGCTCCCGGGATATCCCCGCAAACACCTGCGTTTTCTCCAATATATCTCCATATTGTTTTACTGCGTCCATATATGGTCCTCCCCTGCGCGCCTGCAAAGCTAATCTATCAGTACAGACAGCGTACCAGAATCCTTTGCGCTGCGCAAGCCTGACCGTTTGACATTCCCCCGCAGGCAATGGTAATATAAGCGTGCCGCAAGGCGCACATTGGAAGGAGACGATCAATATGACGATTACTAAGGAAATGTCCATAGGACAGGTTTTAAATCTTGACCGCGGAACCGCCAGCATCTTCATGGGCTTTGGTATGCACTGCCTGGGCTGCCCTCACGCCACTGCGGAGTCCCTGGCGGATGCCTGCGCGGCCCACGGCGCGGATGCCGATGCGCTTGTGGAAAAGCTCAACGCTTTCTTCGCCGAGAAAGCCTGACCGTTACAAGCATTACGCCCAACATGCTTATTTCACAAGGCTTTCCCGTATTCCCCACGATAATAAGGCCCCTGTGGGATATATGTGGAAAACTTGTGGATAAGCTGTGGAAAGGAGAGGGCTATGCAGATACGATCCGCACAAGAAGCGCTGTTCTTGGCCTGTGAAATGGAGCGGGGCGCCGTTCGTCTCTACGAGCGCACCCTATGCCTCCTTCAAGACCTACACCGGGAGGATACGGCCCTCTATCAGGGCGTTACCCAAATGCACGCAGATGAAAGCCGCCATCTTAAGCAGTTTCAAAGCCTGTACGCAGGCCTCAGCGAGCCCGACGAGCGGCTGCTGGTGCTGGCCGCCGTGGCGGACGGCCTGCTATTTGAGGGCGGCCTTATGGGCGCGGTGCGGGGCGGCCTCATCAAGGACGAGGGCAGCATGCTGCGCCTGGCCGCCGAGGCCGAGGAAAAGGCCCTCAGCACCTACCAGGCCTTTGCTGCGCAGTGCAAGGACCCGGAAACCCAGACCGTCCTTTTATCCATCGCCGCTGAGGAGGCCCGGCACCTGGAGGAGCTCCAGGCTCAGCTCCAGGCCCAGGCTCAGGCCGAATAGCCTGTTCCTTAGCTAACACATTCCATATTGAAAGAAGGCTTCTTTTCAATGGGAACCTCTACATCCCCAAGAACATCCCGGTCCGGCTGGCGCAGTCCCCTTACCCTGGCGGTGGGCGGCATGCTGGCCGCACTGATCTTTGTGGCTACCTCGCTTCTCACGTTTCCCATACCCATGACCAGCGGCTATGTGCACCTGGGGGACGCGATCATTCTCCTGGGGGCTGGACTGCTGGGCTGGCTGGCCATTCCCGCTGCCGCCCTGGGCAGCATGCTGGCGGACCTGCTCCTGGGCTACGTTACCTATGCCCTGCCCACCTTCCTCATCAAGGGCGCAGTGGCCGCCATTGCTGCCCTGGGCGCCAAGCGCAAGCCTCTGGCCCTCAAGGCCCTGTTCTTCCTCCTGGCCGAAGTGGTCATGGTCCTGAGCTATTTCCTCGTGGAGTGGCTGCTGATGGGCTACGGCGCTGCCGGAGCCTGGGCCAACGTCCCCGGCAACGCCATCCAGGGTGCCAGCGGCATTATCCTGGCCATGGTATTCCTGCCCCTGCTTGGGCGGGTCAAGCTGCCAGGCGCGCGGTAACGAGGGCGAAGTCCCAGGCCCCTTTATTGGCTGCGCTTAGCGTAGCCATGGGAAAACGAACTATATAAAACAGGGACTGTTTCACAATAGCCCTAAAATGAAAAGCTACACAAAATAACCTCCCAAAGTCAGCGTGCAATGAGCTGATTTTGGGAGGTTCTTAACGATCAAGGGCTACCCCAAACTCATTTTGAGACAACCCCTTTCCTTTACTCTTTTTGGGCCGCGTGCAGCGCGACCAATTGTCTCCCCGCTCCCTACAACCGCCTGTTCATGATCGACACGATGAGGTTTCCGTTCTCAAAGAGCTTGGCAAGGCTGCTGGCCTCCACCAGCTCCCGGAATTGGGGAATGGGGATGACGCTTTCCAGGATGGGCATGACGGTAAAAGCCACAAAGCACAGGGCCATACCCAGGCCAAAGCCGAACAGACCGCCCACCAGCCAATCGAGCTGCTTAAGCACGGGAAAATGAAAAACGGCCCTCAGCAGGTTGGTCAGGATGGCAATAGCCACAAAGCAGAGAATAAAGCAAATAATAAAGCAGATCACGTTGATGCTGACAGAAAGGATGGTCTGGTTGACGTAATCGCCCACGTTAGTGGCCAGCTGGCCCAGGGGACTAAAGACCTGCTGGTCCAGGTTATGCTTGAGCAGGGTATCAATGGGCGTGGGCAGGTTGGCCTTATCTACGATGGTGGCGATGTTCTGGCTGGTCAGATTGCTTACGGCCTGACTGCTCAGGTCCAGATCGCCCAGGATGCTGCCGGAATCCGTGTAGGAGCTGATCATCCGGGTGATCTCCGTATTCGCGCTGACAGCATCCGCCATGTGCGGGAAGATCACAAAGGAGCCGATCAGGGACAGCAGGCAGCCGCCCAGGTTCAGCACGGTTTGGATAAAGCCGCGGTAAAACCCGAAAAGCACGCACAGGCCTATGATGCCAATGATGATCCAATCAACAGTATTCATGGGTGCTCCTTTCGTTTGCCGTTAGCGGATCTCCGGCAGGGTAAGCAGGTACACGTCCTCCCCGCAGGCGACAATGACCCGGCCATTGGTGGTAGCGCCAATATAGCGGGTAACGGGCTTATCCAGCGGCAGCGTGTACTCCGCAAAGCTTCTGGCGTTCAGCCCGGCCCGGTACAAAACGGTATCCGACAGGGCGTAGAGCGTGCGATTCCACACCGTTGCGCCCACGCAGGTGGAGGGCAGGCTGTAGCGCTTGTCATTAGCGCCATAGATAAGCCGCAGCTCCCGCAGGTCAAACTGATTCTCGGTCTGGGCGGTAGGCGCGAAAAGCATCAGCGCGTCGCCGCGAGCGGGGACCTCGCTGCCGATGAGCCGCCAGCCGTACACCAGCACGCTCTGGGATACATCCTCCGTGCCCCGGTAGTTGAAGGTCTTCATCTTCCGGGTACCGATGACCCGCAGCACGCTGTTCTCATATATGATAGCGTAGGTAATGCTGTCGCCCAGGCTCACCTCACCGGTGTTCATCTTGCCTACTTCAAAGGTGTTCAGCAGCGTATTGGCGGCGGTGCCAAATACGTCCAGGGCCAGGGTCCACATATACTCGCCATTCTTGCCGTAAAAGCCAACGTCCAGCAGGATCAGGTCCGAATAGGCATCGGCTTCCTCATCCATGTGAGCACCGGTATGGTCCTTGACCACCAAGCGGGGGGCGGTGGTATCGCCGACAACGGCGGCCACGTACTGCCCGCCTGCCCGGGCAAACTGGATGGTCTCGCCCAGGTTGTCGTTATAGGTAGAATTGCCGTTTTGATCCAAAATATAAATGGTGCTGCCCACCCAGGCAGCCACGATCCGCTCGTTGCAGTGGTAGCCTGCATTGCTGCCGATCTGGAAGGACCAGCGCACAGAGCCTGTGGAGGACATGCAGTGGATGCTGGCCCCATCGTAGTACAGCACATTTTCGCCAAAGGGCATAAGGGTCTCGTTGTACTGGCAGGGCAGGCGGTACGCCAAAACAGAGGTCTCCGCCTTAGGGGCGACCAGTGCGGTGATGCCCCATATCAAAAGCCCCAACGCCGCTACGATTCCTATCAGTATCAAAATGCCGACAAAGCGGCTCCTTTTAGGCCGGATTCTTTGCATGCTGCTCCCTGCGCGGCCCCTTGCGCGCCCGCCCTGTTAAAGCGGGTCCGGGCCGAAATATCAGTTTCAATATTGCCACTGTCCATTATACCGAAATGTACCCCAATGCGCAAGGGCGGCCCGGTATACAAGCCATAGGGTCTATTAAAATATGGCCTATAGTAAAGAAGTATATACGTTCTATGCCCCTATTACGGGGCGTAGATGATATCATCCCGGAGGCGATAGATCGTAGCGCCGTAGCCCTTGCGGCAGAAGGCATCTACAAACCAGTCTATCTCCTTCTCTGCGTCGTACTGCACATAGCCGTAGCGGTCGCTGCCCCTTTTCTCGCCCTTCATGTTGCTGTCGGTCCAGTGCACGTTGTCGGTGGCCGCGTCGTAATCGGCGATGAAGATCATGCTGTGCGCGCCGATGCCATAGTAATAATTGGCGGCCATCTGGAAATAATCCCCACGCTGGACCTGCTGGAGGAATGCCCGCGCCAGCTCCCGGTTTTCCTTCTTGGAAAGGTTCGTATCGTAGCGGAAGGTAGCGGCGGCATAGAAGGGGTTGCCCTCGCTGGCGGGCACGTCCTTCCACTCCACGCCGTACACATAGGGGGCGCAGTCCGCCTTCTTCTGGTTATCGGGGATCACCAGGGGCACATCTGGGTACTCCGCCATGCGGAAGCGGTCCCGGTTCTCCCGGAACAGATAGACCGTAAAATTTTTGCAGACGTATATATCGCCGCTGTACTGGGCCCGCTGGCCCTTGCCGTTAGCATCGTCAAATTTCTGCTTTGCCAGGGAAAGGATGCTGTCGATAAAATCCTGACGAGCGGCAGCATCGCCGCTGGCTGCATCCGCGGTGCTGGCTTGTGCATCGGCGGCGCTGTCCGTATCCCCGGCGGCATCATCGCTGGCTGCGAGGGCCATGTCGTCCTCCTCCACGTTGAGGCTTAGGGAGCTGGGGGGCAGCGCATCCGCCGCCGCGCCCGCTATACACCCTCCGCACAAAAGCACGGTCATCATCAAAACTACCAGCCAGGGGAAGCTTTTCGCATGGGGCATGGAAAGCATCCTCCTTTCCTATTTTCACATCCCATTGTACACAGGCAGCAGCCCGGTGTAAAGGGCGGGGGGCAAACGTTACATTTGGGCAGGCACTAAGCAGGCAAAGGGGCAAGCCAAAGCCCCTTATGCAAGATCGCACAAGGGGCCGTTGGCTTATCATCCTAGTAAGAGAAAAGCACCATTAACCCTGCTTGGTGGCGGCAAAGCACGCGCTGCAGTAGATGGGCCGGTCGCTCTTGGGAATGAAAGGCACGGTGGTCGGCGCGCCGCACTGGGCACAGGTGGTCTCGTACTGCTCACGGGGCGCAGAAGCACGATTGGCCTTGCGGGCGGAGCGGCAGTCCTTGCAGCGGGTGGGCTCGTTCTGGAAGCCTTTTTCAGCATAGAACTCCTGCTCACCAGCGGTGAACACGAATTCCGCACCGCAATCGCGGCAGGTCAAGGTCTTGTCTTCGTACATTTTTGGGGATCCTCCGTCTCTATTTAGGTTCCTGATCGTATCCGGCTGACCTGGTCTTTTACCCCACACTCGCCGGCTGGAGGGTCTGCTCATCGCTTAGCGCCCTACGCGCCCTCTCTCCCCGCCGAAGCGGCGGCCGGTCTTACCTCTAGAACGCGCCATGCTCACCGGGGCTTTGCCCGGCTTACGTGGACCGCTTTGCCCGCGTCTGGCATCGGCTTACAACCACAGACCCGAATACAACCACCGTTATTATAGTCGCAACCCCTTGAAATCACAAGTGCAAATTTTGTTTTTATACACGGAAGAAACAAGATTTTCAGGAAAGGCCTTCCGCCTTTACGAAAGACGCAAAATATGCTATGCTATATATGTGATAAAATGGATAGAAATAGGGAATTAGGCGGAATAAAGAAAATTTTCCGCACTGCGAGCCACAAGGAGGCAAACTATGGATTTTTTTAGCGTATTAACTCTTTTGGGAGGCCTAGGGCTTTTCCTGTTTGGTATTAAGACCATGGGCGACGGCCTGGAGCAGGCCGCCGGACAAAAGATGAAGCAGCTGCTGGAGCTGCTGACCAAGAACCGGTTTACCGGGATGCTGGTGGGCCTCTTGATCACAGCGGTGATCCAGTCCTCCAGCGCCACCACGGTGATGGTGGTGGGCTTTGTAAACGCAGGGCTTTTGCAGCTGTCCAACGCCATCGGGGTCATCATGGGCGCCAACATCGGCACCACGGTCACCTCTCTGCTTTTATCCGTCAAGCTCAACTTCGGCGTTATCTTTGCGGCCATCGGCGGCGTGTGCATGCTGCTGGGCAACCGCAGCAGCATTAAAATGCTGGGCCAGATCACCATGGGTCTGGGCGTTCTGTTTATGGGCATGGACACCATGACCGAGGCCATGGTCCCCCTTCGGGACTGGCAGGTCTTCCGGGATATGATGCAGTTCGCCTCCAACCCCATCGTGGGCGTTTTGGTAGGCGCGGGGGTAACCGCCCTCATCCAGAGCAGCTCCGCCAGCGTAGGTATCCTGCAGGCCCTGGCGGACACCGGTGCCGTCACCCTTAATACCTCCCTGTTCATCCTTTTCGGCCAGAACATCGGCACCTGCGTGACCGCGCTTTTGGCCAGCGTAGGCGCTAACCGCACCGCCCGCCGCACTGCCGTGGTCCATCTTTTGTTCAATGTAATTGGCACAGTCATCTTCCTGGTGCTGGCCATCTTTCTGCCTATTGCGGATTGGGTGACGGCTTTGGCAGGGCCCAACGTCCGCCTGCAGATCGCCTTTGCCCACATTCTTTTCAACGTGGTAACCACGGCCATCATGCTGCCTATGGCAGGCCTTTTGGAAAAGCTGGCCTTCTTGGTGGTCCGGGGCGAGGACAAGCAGGTGGAGCCCCTGCGCCTGCAGCACTTTGACGACCGCCTTTTCTCCACGCCGCCCATCGCCGCCAAGCAGCTCTTTGCTGAGGTGTGCCGCATGTCCGACCTGGTGTACGAAAACTTCTCCTTCTCCCTCAAGTATTTCCAGCAGCCCAAGGGCATGGATATGAGCGAATTTGAAAACCGGGAGCAGGTCATCGACTTTCTCAACGCGGAGATCACCCAGCGGCTTATCGAGCTAAAGGGTCTGGCGCTCTCCGACCGGGATGTCCGCATCACCGGTTCCCTCTTCCACGTCGTCAACGACCTGGAGCGCATCGGCGACCATAGCGAAAACATTGTGGATATCGGCACCACCCGCAAGAAGGAAAAAATCACCTTCTCGGGCAAGGCCGAGCATGAGATCACCGACCTGAGCCAGGTGGTGGATGGCATGATCCAAAAGTCCATCACCATCGTCAAGCGGCAGATCATCGACCCGGAGGTCGTAGGCGAGGTCATCGCCCTGGAGGCGCGGGTGGACGAGATGAGCGAGCTGCTGGCTGCCAACCACGTGGACCGGGTGAAGGAAAAGAAATGCACCCCCCGCAACGGCATGCTCTATTTGGACATGCTCAACAACCTGGAGCGCATCGCCGACCACGCCGACAACCTGGCCCTGTCCGTGGATGTAGAGGACAAGCAAAGGCTGCTGTGGTAAGGGAACGGGGGCCGGGAGACGCCGCAAAGGGCGCTGCCCTTTGCGATCCCGCCAGGGGTTTCACCCCTGGACCCCACCAGGGCTTCGCCCTGGACCCCTTTTTGATCGCGCTTTGCGCGATCAAGGGTAAATAAGAAATACTGGGAGCCAAATAGCCTATTGATCGTTTACAGGAGCCCTTCGGCCCGTGTTATTCACGCCGAAAGGCTCCTGTTTTATCAAAGGCTAGAAGCTGCATCCACTGACACTATTCCCTAATACAGGAAATCCGCACTCATAATGTCATTGGCCTGCTCCTGGGTCAATATGCCATAGTAAACGCAATCTGTGCAGCGATCCAGCAGGAATTCCCGCAGCTCAGCATCGGTACGCTCAACTGTCAAAAAGAAGTAACTTGCCGAACCGATCTGCATCACTATTTTTGTATGCTCAGTGCCCTCCACCTCCGGATATGTCACTTCAAAGCCTTCAAAGTCCGCTTCGGTATATCCTGCTTGCACGGCCCTATACGGAAGCTCGCGGCGTTCGAGGATATCGTCCAAATACCGCTTAAGTTCCTCCCGAGCGATCTGCAGCGCCTCCTGGGGATCCTCCATCCAGCCTTTACCTATCATCCAAAAATGCGCGCCACTAGCTGCACAAGCTTCCATATAAGCTATCTTGTCTTCATAGTATTTTTGGCTTTCCGCATCGGTCAATATATAATACCCATCTTCTTTATCCGCCACCAGCTCATCGTAGGTCATCCAGGTATCCCTGTTCCCGGGTTTAAACATCATGACCCCATCAAATTCGTGCCGTTCAATACCAACAGGCTCTTCTTCGCTGGCAGTGGACCAGTCCACCACCTCTGTCTGGGCAATTTTCTCCCGTGCCTGCTCTAGCCATTCATTGGGTTCCTTCATCTCTGCGGTGCCTGCCATGGCTACCGCCAGAAGCGCCACCAGCACCGCGATCAGCACCGCTGCTATCGACATTTTCTTAGGTCTCATCATTTGCTGTATCCTTTCTTCCAATGCATATTTGCTAAAGGAAAGTGCATAGGGTGTCGCCAGCGGGCGCTGCCGCCCCTGGGAAAGCGTCAGCAGGGTATGGGCAAACTCGGCGCGGTTCTGGCCGCTATTTTCCTTCAAGGCCCGCTGGTCGCAGGCCAGCTCCATATCCCGTCCCCATAGCAGCACCATCACCCACACCAGCGGGTTCCACCAGTGCAGGGCCAACCCCGCCCATTGCAGCAGCTTTGTCAGCGGGTCCAGCCGCCGTATATGGGCCAGCTCGTGAGCCAGCACCGGGTATAGCGCCATATCCTCACGCTTTGCAAAGCCCTTGGGGAGCAGGATCACCGGGCGCAGCACACCATAGGCCATAGGCCCTTCGATACGGTCGCTTTCCCGCACCTGTACCGGGCGGCGAAGCTTCTGGGCAGATAGCCACTGGGCCACCTTGGGGCTTGTGTCCGGCAGGGCGGTAGCGAATTTTCGGTATCCACAGATCGTGCAGATGATCCCATAGGCCAGTACCAGCCCCATGCCCGCTATCCACACCCCTTGCCACAGGGGTATGCCGGGTGCTGCTGCGGCCTGCCGCTCCATCGCCTGGGCCACAGGCTCCAGCGCGATACGAATGCCGCTTTGCATGGGCATAGCCCGCATGGCCCCCTCCGGGGAAGCCTGCACCCTTCCCAGCACGGGCACGGTTCTGTGTACCACGGCTTGGAAGGTAGGCAGCTCCAGGGGCAGCAGCAGCCCAGCAAAGGGAAGCCACCAAAGCGCCGCAAAGAATCCCTTGGGCACTCTTTTCATAAGCGCCAGCCGAAGACCGATCAACGCTACGATCAGCACAGAGGCCGAAGCCCCTGCCCATAACAGCTTCATTCGCTGACCCCCTCATCTATCATCCGGCGCAAGCGCTCCGCAACGTCCCGGGGCAGCTTTTGCCGGCCCAGCAGCGACGCGAACAAGCGCTGCTCGTTCCCGTCAAACAGCTTGTGTACCAACTGGTCGATCTCCTGCTCCTGCGCCTGCTCCCGCGTGATCAGCGCGCGACACACAAAGCCCGGTTCCCGGCGCTCCACTGCGCCCTTGTCTACGCATTTTTTGATCACGGTGTAGGTAGTATTCTTGTTCCAGCCTATCTCCGCGCTCAGCTCCTGTGTAATGTCCTTTGCGCTGGTCTCTCCGCGCCGCCATAGGACTTCCATCACTTTCAGCTCCGAGTCAAAGAGTTTGATATCCATCTGCATTCACATCCCCTCTTGAGACTACTGTAATAGTATACTACCACAGTAGTCTGCTCTTTGTCAAGACTATTTTAATAGTCTTGACAGGTCTATTTCTGCAAACCTGTTTTGGGGGCCTTTATTGTCCGTCTGTTTTGCAGTGCCTTTTTTGAACCTTCCCCCTCCTCCCTCATAGAATGGTACAGGCGCACACGCGCCTTATCCGCTTGATATGGGAGGTTTCCTTATGTATACAAATAATCGTTGCACAAACTGTGGCTGCCAGGGCGGCTGCTTCCAGCCCAATCCCACCGTTACCTTGTCCGGCCGGGTCATCGGCAGCGGCGGCTCCGTGGCAGGTCTTACCATCGGGTACACGGTAGACGGCGTGGCGTATTCCACCACTACCAACGGGGTAGGCCGGTACATGCTCACCGCCCCCACTGGGGCCCTGGTGGTCATCACGCCCCAGCCCGGCCTGGGCGTGACGGTGAACCCGCCTAGCTACACCCTCCGCTCCCTGCGTAACCGCAACGACCTAAGCTTCACCCTCACCCCCGTAACGCTACAATAGCCCGGTCTTCCCAGGGCTGCCTCAATAGTGGGGCAGCCCGCTTTTGTGCTCGCCATCCGGCGCACCCCAAGCCGCCTGCGGCACACTTCGCACCCCATCCTCCCTCCCGCATAGGATATATGGGCGCTGCCTTTCAGTGCCACACGCCTTAAAGGAGGCCTTTCTATGTGCTGTTCCCATAATTGCGGCTGCATGAATCGCTGCTGTAACCGTACCTGCGGCTGCCAAAATCGCTGCGGCTGTCAAAACCGTTGCTGTAACCGCTGCGCCTGCGCCTGTCCCACGGTCATCGTCCTGGGCGGCGAGGTCCGCAATGCTTTTGGCTATATCGCCAATTTTCCCATCACCTTCACCGTGGACGGCGTAGCCATGGGCACTGCCACCGATGATAAGGGCCGGTATCAGATCGTGGTAAATCGGGGTGCCCGAGTGGTTATTGCCCCTAATTTGGGCTTGGGTGTGACCGCCACGCCGGACTGCTATCATGAAGTGGCCTGCATTGACCGCTACGACCTCAACTTCTTCATTGCCCCGCTCACCGTATAACCCCTACCCCGGCTTCTCCGGCTCGTCCGGCGAAGCCCTTACGTAGCCTTTGCCGGTCCTACAGCCCGTTATATCTTCGTAACAAAAAAACAACAAAACGTGTATTAACACGTATTTGTGGGAATTTCGTGGAAAACCCCGCCGTTTATATGGAAAACACGTGGAAATTCTATTTGAAAACAAAAATTTTTCCACATTCCCCTGTGGAAAACTCCACCATACTGTCTTATTTCCGTCACAATTCGCGGGTTTCCGCGCTTTTTATATTTTTCTGGCACAACTACATGTTGTGTTGACAATAGACATACAACACCATATAATGATGTTGCTCCTCCGCAAAACGCAAACGCGCGTGCGCAAAGAGCATTCTTATAGATAGCGGCAATACCGTTTGTTGCGAAATTTTGACAAATTTTGCCGATCCTTTGCCTCTATTCCCATCGGTATAAAAAAGGAGACGTGCCCATGATCAATTCCATTAAAAAGCGTGACGGACGTATCGTTCCCTTCGATACAGCAAAGATCGAGGCGGCGATCGAGAAAAGCTTCATGGCCAGCGGAAGCCAAAAATCCCTTGAAACGGCGCAGGAATTGACCGCCTTGGTTCTAACCAACCTTGAAAACAACGAGAGCATCCCCTCTGTTCCCACGGTAGAGCAGGTGCAGGATATGGTGGAGAGCGTGCTGATCGAGCGGGGCTTTGTCCGTTCGGCTAAGTCTTACATCCTCTACCGGGCCGAGCGCAGCCGCGTTCGGGAAATGAACACTCGCCTCATGCGTATTTTTGATGACATCGCCAATAAGGATGCTATCGACAGCGATATCAAGCGGGAAAACGCCAATATCAACGGCGATACCGCCATGGGCAGCATGCTGAAATTCGGCAGCGAGGGCGCCAAGCAGTTCTACGAAATGTACGTCCTCAACCCTCAGCATTCCAAGGCCCACAACGAGGGCGATATCCACATCCACGATCTGGATTTCTACACCCTTACCACCACCTGCTGCCAGATCGACCTGCTGGAGCTGTTCAAGGACGGCTTCTCCACGGGCCACGGCGTGCTGCGGGAGCCCAACGATATCTACAGCTATTCCGCCTTGGCCTGCATCGCTATCCAGGCCAACCAGAACGACCAGCACGGCGGCCAGAGCGTGGTCAATTTTGACTACGGCATGGCCCCCGGCGTAAAGAAGACCTTCCGCAAGCGCTACCGGGACAATCTGGGCCGCGCCCTGGAGCTGCTGGGGAATATGGACGAAGGCACCGACGCGGCGGTAGGGCTGCTGGCAGAGGTAGACAAGGACACCGGCAAATGGCCTACCCTGTCCGTGGATGCGGATTTTGACAAGGCCCTCACCCAAAAGCTGGCCGCGCTGCTGCCCTCCGCCTCGGACGAGCTGCTTACCCGGCTGATGGATTTTGTGCGGGAGCACGCCGAAAAGGAAAGCGACAAGGCTACCTATCAGGCCATGGAAGCCCTGATCCACAACCTGAACACCATGAACAGCCGCGCCGGCGCTCAGGTGCCCTTCTCCAGCATCAACTACGGCATGGACACCTCCCTCGAGGGCCGCATGGTGATGCGCAACCTGCTGCTGGCCACGGAATCCGGCCTTGGCAACGGCGAGACCCCCATTTTCCCCATCCAGATCTTCCGGGTCAAGGAAGGCATCTCCTTCAACCCCGGCGATCCCAACTACGACCTGTACCGTCTGGCTATCCGCACCAGCGCTAAGCGCCTTTTCCCCAATTTCAGCTTTGTGGATGCGCCCTTTAACAAGAAGTATTATAAAGAAGGCTGCCCCGAGACCGAGATCGCCTACATGGGCTGCCGCACCCGCGTGATCGGCAACGTGTACGACCCCACCCGGGAAATCTGCCCCCGCCGGGGCAACCTGTCCTTCACCTCCATCAACCTGCCCCGCATCGCCATCAAGGCCAAGGGCGACCTCCAGTGGTTCTTTGAGGAACTGGAGCGCACCATGAGGCTGGTGGTAGAGCAGCTGGACGAGCGCCTGGAAATCATCTCCAACAAGAAGGTCAAAAATTTCCCCTTCCTGATGGGCGAGGGCGTTTGGATCGACAGCGAAAAGCTGGACTGGAACGACAGCATCCGCGAAGTGCTTAAGCACGGCACGCTGTCCATCGGCTTCATCGGCCTGGCGGAAACCCTGGTAGCCCTCAAGGGCGCCCACCACGGCGAGGATGCCAGCAGCCAGAACCTGGGCCTGGAGATCGTCGGCTTCATGCGCAAGTTCTGCGATGATCTGGCTAAGGAGCGCAAGCTCAACTACACCCTCCTGGCCACCCCCGCCGAGGGCCTGTCTGGCCGCTTTGTGAAGATCGACCGCAAGCGCTACGGCCTCATCGAGGGCGTTACCGACCGTGACTACTACACCAACAGCTTCCACGTGCCGGTATATTACCCCATCAATGCCTTTGCGAAGATCGCCGTTGAAGCCCCCTATCACGAGCTGACCAACGCCGGACATATCAGCTATATCGAAATGGATGGCGACCCCTCCAAGAACCTGGATGCCTTTGAAAAGGTAGTGCGCTACATGCACGACCAGGGCATTGGCTACGGCTCCATCAACCACCCAGTGGACCGGGACCCGGTCTGCGGATATAACGGCATCATCGGAGATAGCTGCCCCAAATGCGGCCGCACCGAGGACGACCATCCCTTCGAGCGTATCCGCCGCATTACCGGCTACCTGGTCGGCAGCCTGAACCGCTTCAACAACGCCAAGCGCTCTGAGGAAAAGGACAGGCTCAAGCACAAGATCTAATAGGGTGATAAACTTGTTTACAAAAGTAGCGGCTTGGCTTTTGGGAATGCTCCTGCTTATTTCGTCAGCCAGCGCCGAAAATACCCTGCAACTCCATGGGGAAGCGCCTTTTGAAAAGGACGCTTCCCTTTTGGAAGTCTTTTTTATCTCTCTGGCCCGGGATGACGGCTTCCTGCTGCGCCTGAACGGGCAGACCCTGCTCATCGACGGCGGCCTGGAGGCCGAGTTTCCCCTGCTGCGGGACTTTCTGCTGGAGGAAAACGGCTCCCTGAGCGTAGACGCTATGCTAAACACCCACCAGCACGAAGACCATATCCAGGGGGCCTTGGCCCTTTTGCAGCGGGCCCACTATCCCAAGGTCTTTTTCGGACCCCTGGCACAGACCACTCAGTCCTCCTATTACAAGACCCTCTTTTCCTTGCTGAAAAAGGGAGAGGTGCCCTATGTGCAGCTAAGGCCCGGGGACTGCCTGCTCTTTGGCGGCGGTGCCCCTGGGGACCCGCCTCAGCTGGCCGCAGACGATTTCTCTATCTGGCCGGAAACCGCCGCCCAGATCCAAGTATATCGCTGCGAGGAGGATCTAGGGGATATCAACTCGTCCTGTCTGATATTGTACATCTCCTACGGAGACAGCAGCCTTCTTTTGCTGGCCGATGCCGTAGGCCGCCCTCAAAGCTACCTGCTGGAAAACTACCCGCCGGAGACCTTCAAGGCGGATGTTTTGAAGGTGGCCCATCATGGCCTCTCCCTCACCGTCCAGGCGTTTATGGACGCAGTATCCCCTCAGCTTGCCATTGTTACCAACGCACCCAAGAACACCGCCGATCAAAACCGCCAGTTCACCCAGCGAGGCATCCCCGCGCTGTACACCAGCGAGGGAACAGTGTATTTGGCTACGGACGGGGAACGGTGGTACGCCAGGCAAGAGTAAGGGGTTGACAATTGCATGATCTATCCGTATACTTAAGTCGAAAACTTATATAAGTTTTCGACTTAAGTTTTTGAGGATGATATATATGAATGATCTCACTGCAAAGCCCCACATATTAAAGCAAGTCAATCTATCCTCCATACGCAGGGTCATACAGGCTAAGGGCACCGCAACCAGGGCGGAGATCGCCCAAGAGACCCGGATAAGCTCTACAACCGTCCGCTCTATGCTGACCGAAATGCTCAATGATGGAGCCATCGAAAGCGTAGGCTACGATGAATCCAGTGGCGGTCGGAAGGCTGAAAGATACCGTTTTAAAATGGACCGGTACTACGGTGTGGCATTCTGTATTACAGAGGCCGTGATCCACTGCCTGGTGGTTGACATTTGCGGGCAGATCGTTCGCACAGAGCAGCTGCCGGTTTTAAGCGGGGATATAAAGGAACCCATCCTGCGTTTTTTGGATGCCTTCACAAAAAAAAGCGAGATCAAGTCTATTGGCCTTGGGGTCCCTGGTATTGTGGAGGATGGCCATTACCTGAAAAACAACTCCGCTAGAGAGCTATGCAAAGTTGATATCCGCAGCTTCCTGGCAGAGCGGTACAGGGTCCCAGTAATACTAGAAAACGACTTGAATGCCATAGCCATCGGTTTTGGGCGTTGCTATGAAAAACAATTTCCCAGCGATAGCACACAAAATATCAATTTGGCCTATCTGTCTTTAAACAAAGGCTGTATCAGCGCAGGCTTTATAGCCGGGGGGAAGATCATCCGCGGATGGAAGAATTATGCAGGTGAGCTTGGTCTGATCCCATCACATGGGGAAAGATCATTGGCCGAGTGCTTAGCGGAGCCCATGGACGATGCCGCATATACCATCTTTATCGCAAATCTCATTGCCTGGATATGTGCTGTGCTCAATCCCGAGTATATCGTTCTTGGCGGCCCCTATCTTAGAAAAGAGTGCATTGGACCCATCGGCGATGTGCTATATGCACGCCTGCCTCATGAAATGCTAGGTGAAATTTTATATGCACCAGATCACTGGCATGATTATTATGAGGGAATGGCCTTTTTGACGGCAGGTAAAATTTTTGATGAGGTACAACTTACAATGGAGTGATCCAAGGAGTGAACCAAAATGAAAAAGAAAAGACTCTCGAATCTTTTTGATGCAAAGCCTACGAAGTATTTTTTCTCACAAATGGCCTTTGGCACGGCGTTCAGCTATCTGACCAGCGGTGTGTATCTAAGCGGCCTTGCCGTACTGATGGGGGCCAGCGATGTACTGGTCAGCTATATCAGCGTGATCGCCAACATTTGCGGCATATTGACGCTGGCCCTTGCGGCGTTTCTAGAGCGCTTCCGCAGCCTGAAAAGGCTTGCTATCAGCCTTACCATACTATCGAAAGCAGCAACGCTCCTGATTGTAACGATACCGGCCTTCCTGCCGGCTAGGCTGCAAATTGCGGTATTCATCCCTATTGTTATCGTTGCATTTACTTTGCAAGCGCAGACCACCGTTGCGCTGAATCATTGGATGCTTTTTTTCATCGGTGAAGAAAAACGCGGCCAATACATATCGCTGCGGCAGACGCTTTCGCTAGTCGTCACAGTGGCGCTATCCATGGCGGGCGGATACCTGCTGGATGCCATGCAAGGAAGGTATATTGGCTTTCTGGTGCTTTTCTTAGCTGCTTTTGTCATGGGCGCGGTAGAATTAGCCATATTATGCCGCATACCTGACCGTACCCTTGATATCCCACCAGCAAAGAAGCTGAGGCCTTTAGACGCAGTAAAATTACCGCTGCAGGCCAAGCCCTTTCTAGGCTTCGTTATCTACATTGCCGTATTCTACCTGCTGCTCAATATCGCGGACAGCTTTACAATGGTATATATTTTACGCTATCTTGAGCTTCCCTATCAATTAGCCACCTCCATGTTCATGCTCATTTCGCTGCCTCAGGTGGCTATGCTAGGCCTTTGGGGGAAGATCAGCGATGCTCGTGGGCATCATTTTGTGCTGAAAGCCTCCATATGGTTTTTTGCCGGTGAAACCCTGTTTATGGCATTTGCGTCTCCCCAGAGCTACCCTTTCTTTATCCCGGCTGCGTTTATCTTAGCCTCCATCGCAAATTCGGGCTTTGCCATATCGGTCTTTAATCGCCGATACGAGCTAATGCCTGGGACCCATCGCATCGTTTATGATAATTTTTACACCGCTGCCATCGGGATCGCCTGTGTTTTAGGGCCCCTGCTTGGCGGCGCCGCAAAGCATTTACTGGAGTTAAGTGATGCCGCAACCAAAACAATGCCGTTTGCCAGCATTCGCATACTCTACCTGATCTCAACAGCCGGGATATTATTGCTGCAAATTATTTATGCCTACAAGCAAAGAGGAAATACCCGATCCCGATGCACCGCATGCCAGGACGCCTGCATTACTCTACCGGGAAAATAAACTCCACCTCGTCGGTGTCCGTATCCTCAACGACCACCGCAGGGGCAGGGGTTGCGGTGGCGCTGGGCTCCTGCCCATTCAGTGCTTCATTCCCGCCCTCCCCATCCAGCAGCTCCGTCCCGGAGAAAGTCGGCACCGCCTCTGTTTCTTCCGATGTGGCCTCCGTCGCGGGTGTTTCCACCGTCACGGGCGTTTCCATGCCCCGGCCGTGGTTGAACTCGTCCACCCAAGCCTTCCGCTTGGAGGGGGTGCAAAAGGAGCAGGGCTCCAGCTTGTTATACGGCGAATCCTCAAGCTCTCTGTACAAAAACGATGCCAGCGGATGATACCGAGCCCGAACGCCCCGGCAGGTGGCGCTGGAGTGGTACTTGGTGCCGCCGCTTTTGTTGTAGTACAGGGGGGTATCCTCCGCCGGGTAGGGCAGGGCCCGTCCGTCGTCGTCCCAGATCAGCACCTTGGTATTCTTTTTCAGGTTGTCCCACAGCCACTGGATGCACAAGCCCTCATCGTTGGGGTATCGGGCGGTACGCACGCAGCCGTGGCTGGCCTTCTGCCCCAGCTTGGACTCGTAAGGCTCGTAGCGCTGGGTGCCATCCCCCAGGACAATGTAGGGCACCTGGTGGATCAGGTCGCCGTTGTTAAAGCGCAGGGCCTTTTCGCAGATCAAAAATTCGTTTTCAAACGCGCCCACCCAGCTGCAGATCAGGTATTCGCCGCTGGCGGTCTCCGTATAGGGCTTCTCCTCGTAGACCATGCCAGTGGATACGGCGCAGCTGCTAAAAAATTGGCCGTCAATAAATACATACAGTCGCTGGGTCAGCTTGTCGATAATAACGCCGTACTTGCTGTTGGGGGTAATGGTCTTGAGCAGCTTCGTCTGCACATATCCCCGGACCAGGCGGTCGTACTCGTCCATGCCCTCGATGAGCGTCCAGCCCTTTTCATCCTTGCCCAGCACGTGGACTCCGGCAGAGGTGCCGGAAATGGTGCCGCCCTGCTCGTCGGTGAATACCCGCTCGCCACCCGGCTCCTTAAGGACGTAAACGATCTCCTTTTCGCCCACGTTCAGCACGGTGATAGGCTGCTGCAAAAGCTTCCAGCAGGTTTCGGTATCGGTTATATCGTAGGCAAAGTCCTCGCCAAACCAGTTTTCACCGGACTCCACCTGCGCTCCTGCCTGGGCGCTCTCCGCCTTAGCAAGGCAAAGCCCTAGCCCGGGCTGAATCGTACAGCCCAGGGCCAGGACTAGTGCTATGATCCTTGAGATTCGTTTACGCATTTACTCCCTCTCTGATCCTCATGAAAAGCCGTTCTTGCTTTTACCATTCTTATTTTTAGCTTCGTTCTTTTCGTATTACTTCTGTTGGTCCTTCTGCCGCAGCTCCACCCGGCGGATCTTGCCGCTGATGGTCTTGGGCAGCTCTGATACAAACTCGATGATGCGGGGGTACTTGTAGGGCGCGGTGATGCGCTTTACGTGCTCCTGCAGCTCCTTTTTCAGCTCGTCCGAAGCCAGGAAGCCGGGCTTTAGAACGATGGTGGCCTTTACCACCTGCCCCCGCAGCTCGTCCGGCGCGGCGGTGATGGCGGTCTCCAGCACGGCGGGATGCTCCAGCAGCGCGCTTTCCACCTCGAAGGGCCCGATGCGATAGCCGCTGGACTTGATCACGTCGTCCGCACGGCCTACATACCAATAATAGCCCCACTCATCCCGCCAGGCTACGTCGCCTGTGTGGTACAGGCCGCCGTCCCAAACGGTCTTGGTCAGCTCCGGGTCCTTGTGGTAGCCGGAGAACATGCCCACAGGCCGATCCTCTACGGTGGCCCGAACTACGATCTCGCCGGTAACGCCCGCAGGGCAGCTCTTGCCCTCATCGTCCACCAGGTCCACATCAAAGATAGGGCTGGGTTTACCCATGCTGCCAGGGCACACCTTCATGAAGGGGAAGGTAGCCAGGGTCACCACCAGCTCGGTCTGACCAAAGGCCTCCAGCAGCTCTATGCCCGTGCGCTTCAGCCATTCGGCAGCCATATCCGGGTTCAGGGGCTCGCCTGCCACGGCGCAGTGCTGGAGCTTTGACAGGTCGTAGCCTGCAAAGTTCTCCTGCAGCATGTAGCGGTACATGGTGGGGGGCGCGCAGAAGCTGGTGATGCCATGATCGGAGATCTGCTTGAGGATATCCTTGGCGATAAAGCGCTCAAACTCGTACACAAACACGGCGCTGCCCGTGAGCCATTGGCCGTACAGCTTGCCCCATACGCTCTTGGCCCAGCCGGTCTCGCTGATGGTCAGGTGGATGCCGCCGTCCACGCATTGCTGCCAGTACAGGCTGGTAACGATGTGGGCCAAGGGGTAGAAGAAATCATGCTCTACCATCTTGGGCATGCCTGTGGTGCCGCTGGTGAAGTACAAAAGCATGCTGTCCCGGTTTTTAGGATAGGCCTCTCCTGTGGGCTTTGTCCACTGGTCGGAGTAGGTGGGCATAAGCTTTTCGTAGCTTTCAAAGCCCTCCCGCTCGCCCTTTAGGATCATGATCGTCTCTAGGGAGTCGCAGCCATGAAGCGCGGCCTCCACCGCCAGAAGAATGGTTTCGCTTCGGTGAGTGGCGATGATCATCTTGATATGGGCGGCATTGACCCGATAGAACACGTCCTTTTCGGTGAGCAGGTGGGTAGCGGGTACGGCCACCGCGCCGATCTTGTGCAGGGCCATGATGATGGGCCAGAACTGCAAATGACGGCGAAGCACCAGCATCACCTTATCGCCCTTCCCAATGCCCAGGGCGGTAAAGTAATTGGCAGCACGGTTGCTTTCTTCCATCAATTCCCCAAAGGTATAACGAATGCACGCGCCGTTTTCATCCGTCCACAGCACGGCCAGCCGCTCCGGCTCCTCATGGGCGATGCGGTCCGCTACGTCATAGGCAAAGTTAAAGCTCTCCGGGCGCTTGATCTTGAACTTTTTATTGAAATCATCATAGGTGGCATATTCCACAGGACAATCCAGGTAATCCAAATAAAGAGGCTTCATCATGCCTTCGTACCCTCCTTCACGACCACTGCGATAAACCGGCAGTCCCCCTCCACAGCGTACATGGCATGAGGCAGCGAGCTATCATAGTACAGGCTGTCGCCTGCTTTCAAGTACAGTTCATTCCCGCCCAGGACGATCTTCATGGCCCCCTCCAGCACATAGTCAAACTCCTGACCCTCGTGGCTGTGGGCCTCCTTTACCACCCCGGGCTCATCCTGCTCCACGGTGACGATAAACGGCTCGGAAAGCTTATCCTTAAAGTTGTAGGCCAAATGGTGATACTGGTACTGCTGGCGGCGCTTGAATTCCAGCCCCTGTCCGGCGCGGGTGAGCACATAGCCGTGAAGCTTGGGGCTTTCCCCGGTCAAAAGGTCGGAGATATCCACCCCCAGGGCCTCGGCGATGTTAAAAAGGTGAGAGAAGGAAAAATCTTTGGTGCCGGTCTCATATGCCTCATAATCAATGAGGTCAATGCCCGTCTTTTCCGCTACTTGTTGTGTGGTTAGGCCCGCGATGTCCCGTAGCTCCCTAATTCGCAGTGCGATCAATTGGATCTGCTGGGCGTTTTCTGTCATGGGTATGACCTCCTTGTGTTAATTTGCCTTTGGCTTTCCAAAAGCGATTATGTCAGGATAGCATAGGGGGGGAGGGCGTGTCAATCCAGATACAGGAATAAAACAAGGCATTAAAACGCCTCGATACCTATTCCATAGACTATGCTTATGTTTAACGAAAGGGGCTTCTAAGCAGGCTCTTAAGGAGGCTCCTAAAGGGCCTCTCCCTGTCCCTGCTTTTTAAAAGCAATGGCTCTAAAGGCTTTGGTCTGTCCCACTCTCTCGATCCCCAAATATAGCAGGTAGAAGAAAAAGCCTATAGCAAAGGTCGCGCCTACCGTCAAAACCAGCTTGCTGCAAAACCCTGGCAGATCGTTATAGTAAAGCGTGATCCAATCCCGCTCCTTCCATATTTCACGAAAGAAATTATTATCATGCAGCAGGTAGATCATAAAGGTGGATTTGCTGACAAAATTGATCACCTTCGAGCTGGGGATGCGTATTCTTCTTCCGATCTCAAAAAGGCAAATGCCTAAAAGCAGGCACACTATGCTGTAATCCGTATAGGAGGTCATGCTCTGGATAAAGGTACCCTGCTGCCCGTATATATGATACGTGTTGATATTTGACATGGTCTTATTGTAATAGGATATCCAGACAAAGCCAAAGGTCAAAACGATCAGCGCTATAAGGCTCGTAGCCCTGAGCTTTGCAAAGGGGTCATACTTCTTAATATAGCCGCCCAGCATGTAGAGAAAAACGCCTGTGGCCCCAACGCGCAGGTTGTTGCTCAGGTCGGACAATAAGCTTCCCAGCCAATCATGGCTTATAAAAGCGAACAACGCCAACAGCACGGTCAAATATTGCTGCTGGCTGAGCTTGCCGGCCAGCTTGTTGATAAACAGCGCCGCGCATATGATCGTGAAGATATAATAGCCCGCAAACCATGAAAAGCTATTGAATATGCTAATCCCCAGAAGGCCCACTGCATCGGAATAGACGTACAAAACGCGGCATGCGGATACCACCACCAGCAGGCAGGTGGCAAAAGCGTATTGGATCAAGACCTTCTTAATGGATTCCTTTAAATTGATGCTGCTTCGGGAGATCATAAAGAAGCCCGTTATCAGCATGAATATCGCATTGGCGGCTTTCCCCAGCGGTTGGAGGGTCTCCAGGAGCAGGAGCGAGGGGAAAAAAGCAGGCGTGTTGAATAATCCGTTTCTCCAAAACGCTATGGACTCAGTATTGGTCAGCTGATATTTTATGCAGTGCGTCGAAACGTGAAATGTAATTATCATCAGCATAGCTACGATCCGCAGCAGCTCAATATTCGACTGCCGCTCCTGTACTTTCCCCTGATTCATCTTATTTCTCCTAACATTGTGACATCCATAATAGGGCGATGATACCTTTAACTTGAATATTGTAGCACGTAGCCTCACTACAATTCAATCCCTTTGTTGAAGCCGGCTCCAAAGCGGGCCTCAGCGCCGCGCCCATAAAAAGCCGCCTGGCGGGGATCCTCTCCCCACCAGGCGGCCTTACCTTTTACGATGTCTTTTGGTTTTTTAAGCTTTTTTAAGCTTTTACTCAGCCATAGCCCCATCCTGGCCATCCACCAGCTGGGCCTCCGCTTCGGTGGTGTCCACCTTCTTTTTATCGCCGATGGAAAGCACCAGGTTCAGCACGATACCGAAAATAGCCGCTCCGGCGATGCAGGGGATCTGCATACCGAAGAAGGGGATATTGCCGCCGAAGGCATAGTTGCCACCGACGCCAATGGTCATAATGGACGCAATGACCGCAATATTCTTAGAGGAGAACATATCTACTTGCTTGTCGATCATAATGGCGATGCCCTGGGCAGCGATAGCGCCGAAGAGGTACACCTCCAGGCCGCCGATGACCGCCACGGGAATGCCGTAGATGACGCGGATAAGGGGGGTGAAGAAGCTAACGATCATAGCGATGACCGCTGCGGCCACCAGCACCGGAACGCTGAACACGCGAGTTACCGCCATGGTGGAGATGTTCTCGCCGTAGTTGGTGCCTGCAGGGCCGCCCACCACGCCGGAGATCATGTCGCAGATACCGTCGCCGATCAGGTTCCGGTCCAGCATATCGGTCAGCTTATAGCCCAGCTTCTTACCCTTCTGGCGGGCCACTTCGCTTACGTACACATCCAGCTGGTACATATGGGCGGTGCTTTCGGGGATGGTGGCGATGGCGATGGGCATGATGCCCAGCACGGCGGTCCAGCTCACCTTAGGCAGGGTGAAGGCGGGCACCGCAAAGAGGGAGCCATCGCCCAGCTTCCACAGGGACGCGGACAGGGCAGCCTCAGGCATGGCCCGGAAAAGGTCGATGCCGCATAGGTACATCACCCCGGCCACCACGCAGCCGGTAAGCGCGCCCAAAAGGAGGGGCAGCTGGCCCAGGAGGCCCTTAAGATACTTAGCATAGATCACAGTGGAAAGCAGCGTGACCAGCGCCACGATAGTCCAGCAGACCTGCACGGGGGCAATAGCGCCCGTAACGGCGGGGATGGCATCGGTGAGGGCGTTGCCTGCCAGGGTCAGGCCGATGATCATGGCCACAGAGCCGGTAATAGCGGGGGGCAGCACCTTCTCCACGGACTTGCTGCCGAAGAACTTAATAAGGAGGCCCGCCGCGATGGACACAAGGCCGGAGAAGATGATGCCGAACTGGGCGTGGGAAATGGCCTCGGGAGGCAAAATGCCATCCGTCATTTGGAAGCCCTCCGCCGCGCACATGGCCGCCACCGCCGTCAGGTAGGCGAAGCTGGAGCCGTAGTACAGGGGAATTTTCCGGCCTGTAATTAAGATGAAGCAAAGCGTCGCCAACCCGCTGGCGAAGATGGTGGTGGAAACCTGAAAGCCGGTGATCAGTGCCACCGTCACCGTGGCGGGGAACATGACGATCACCTGTTGCAGGGCATATAGAAGCAGTTTTCCAAAAGGCGGCCGTTCGTTTGGCAGGTATCCAACGCTTTGATTTTGCATGTGGGTACGTCCTTTCGTATGAGGTTTTGGGAGAACAATCCTGAAAGATTCCGAATGATATTAAAACACCCAGGGGCTGTGATGTCAAGATATTTTACAATATGACACGCTTTTCCCTTAATTCGCAAGGCTTTGAGATTTTTGTCGAAAAAACGAACCTTTTACTTGTCACAAATGTAAACATACGATATAATAAGGACGAACTTATTCCTATTCTGGAACATTAAATTCATTATTAGGAGGTCTTCCTGCATGGAGAAGTTGTTCAAGCTTAAGGAGAACAAGACCAACGTAAAGACCGAGCTTATCGCCGGTCTGACCACCTTCCTGGCCATGAGCTACATCCTGGCTGTAAACCCCGACATGCTCAGCGCTGCCGGCATGGACAAAGGCGCGGTCTTCCTGGCTACTGCCCTGTCCGCCGCCATCGCCACCCTGTGCATGGCCTTTCTGGCCAACTACCCCGTAGCCCTGGCTTCCGGCATGGGTCTCAACGCCTTCTTCGCCTTCACCGTGTGCGGCGCTATGCAAGCTCCCTGGCAGGTAGCCCTCACCGCCGTGCTGGTGGAAGGTATCATCTTCATCGTGCTCTCCCTCTTCAAGTTCCGTGAAGCCCTGGTCAACAGCGTGCCCGCCAACTTGAAGTTCGGCATTACCGCTGGTATCGGCCTGTTCATTGCCCTCATCGGCTTTAAGGGCGCGGGCATCGTGATCGCCGACTCGGCCACCCTGGTAAACATGGGCTCCTTTGCCTCCCCCGCCATGGTGATGGCCCTCATCGGCCTGCTGGTGATCGCCATCCTGCACCACTTCAAGGTGAAGGGCGCCATCCTGCTAGGCATCCTGGCCACCTGGCTGCTGGGCATCGGCGCTGAGCTTATCGGCTGGTACAAGGTAGACGTAGCCGCCGGTGCTTTCTCCGTCATCCCCAACTTCGGCGGCTGGACCCTCCTCCCCACCATCACCGAATCCGCCATCTTTAAGTTTGACTTTGCTTGGGTAGCTCAGAACTTCGTAAGCTTCCTGACCATCGTTTTCGCCTTCCTCTTCGTTGACCTGTTTGACACCGTGGGCACCCTCATCGGCGTTGCCAACGAAGGCAACCTGCTGGACGAAGAAGGCAAGCTGCCCCGTGCGGGCCGCGCCCTGCTGGCTGACGCTATCGGCACCGTAGCAGGCGCTTGCCTGGGTACCTCCACTGTTACCAGCTACGTGGAATCCACCGCTGGTGTTTCCGAAGGCGGCCGCACTGGCCTCACCGCTGCCACCACCGCCGTGCTGTTCCTGGTGTCTATCTTCTTCTACCCCCTCTTCAGCGCCATCCCCGGCTTTGCCACCGCTCCCGCGCTGATCTTCGTAGGCCTGCTGATGATGAGCTCCATCAAAAAGATGGAATTCTCCGGCGACATCGCGGATGTAGTAGGCGGCTTCCTGGCCGTGGTGCTCATGCCCTTCACCTACTCCATCGCCAACGGCATCATGTTCGGCATGATCAGCTGGGTCCTGCTCAAGCTGGCCACCGGCAAGGCCAAGGACATCTCCCCCGTTATGTGGATCTCCTTTGCCCTATTCGCCCTGCGTATCGTGACCCTGGTCATCCCAGCCGCTTAATCAAACCGCGTGCTTGCTAAAAGCACATGGCGCTCCCTTGGGAGCAGGCCGCCGCCCTTTTTAGGGCGGCGGTTTTTGCTTGTCCGATAGCTTTTTCTGTGCTATTCTGTATCCATGGCATCTTTCTGTGAAGGAGGCTTCCCTATGCAAAAGAAAAACGGGCCCTCGAGCCGCCCCCCTTTGAGCCGCCCCGGGTTCCTCAGCCGCCCCGGTGAAAAGCAGCAAAAGGCCTTGGTCTGTTTATTCTTTGCGCTCCTTTTAGCCGTAGGCTTTATGACCTGCAAGGATTACGGCGTACCCTGGGATCTGCCTGCGGAGATGAACATCCTGCGGATGAATCTATGGGAATATACCCTATGGCTGGGCGGGGATGATACCGCCTTTAAGAACTACGCCGCCACCGAAACCGACAGCATAGCCGCCGGTTATCCTGAAAATTATGTGAAGCCCATCTCCCAAAGCATGGAGTGGGATCATGGGCAAGGCATTCTCTACCCACTGGCCGGCCTGATCATGAACGAGTCCTTGGCCGACGGCACCCGGACCGCCCTTATTTTCGCCTATCTTTGGTTTGTATTTTGGCTGGGGGCTATTGCCCTATACCATATTTCCAGGCATTTATGCATTTCCCGGGGGCTTAGCTGCGCATCGGTGGTCATTTTGATGCTCTCTCCCCGCTTCTTCGCGGAGGCCCATTATAATAACAAGGACATCGTGCTTATGTCTTTGACCTTTATAATGCTTTGGCAGGCCCTGCGCCTGATGCAAAGGCCCTCCCTTTCGGCTGCGCTGCTGCTTGGGATAGCGGGCGCCTTTGCCACCAATACAAAGGTAATAGGGCTTGCCCTGTTCGGCCTGATGGGGCTTTTTGTGCTGCTGCGCTTGGCCGCAGAAAAGCGGCTCGACCTCAAGGTGCTGGGCCTGGGCCTAGTCTCCATGACTGCTTTGGCGGTGCTATACATCGCGCTTACCCCGGCCCTATGGACGGACCCCCTGGCCTTTCTCAAATATAATATCGCAAATACCCTGGGCTTCTCCCGCTGGAGCGGCTATGTGCTGTTTCGCGGCAGCTTTTTTTCCACCTCCGTCTCGCCCCTTCCTTGGTACTATCTGCCCTATACCATGCTGGTGACCACGCCCCTTTGGGTATGGCTTTTAATGGCAGTGGGCCAATGCGCAGCGCTTGTGTGCATTTTCGGTCGAAAAGGGCCCTCCTCCCTGCGCTATCCGCTGCTGCTGATAACGCTGCTATGGTTTATTCCGCTGGTATTTGCGATCTTAACGCGCACCTTTGTATATAACGGCTGGCGGCATTTCTATTTTCTCTATGCCCCCATCGTGGTGCTGGCAGGCCACGGCCTGTCCCGCTTCATGGGGCATATGTGGCGCAGCAAGCCCCGCCGGCTGGCCGCCGCTGCTTTGGCGGCGTGCATGGGGCTTACGGGGGTGCAGATGCTCCTGAACCACCCCTATGAATACGTATACTACAATCCCCTTCTGGCAGGCAAAAGCATCAACACCTTTATGGAGCGGGACTATTGGAACGTCAGCGTCAAGGACGCGCTGGAGGCGCTATGCCAACTGGAAAGCGGCGCTGACCAGCCCGTAGCTATCGCCGGCTCGGACCTATGGGCGGATACAGGCATTGCCCTGAGCCTTTCATCCCTCAGCCACCCCGAAAGGCTGACGCTTGCCAGCCCTGGCGCTACGGATGCTAAGTACTATCTGGTCAATCACACCTATCAATTCTTCAGCGGGTGGACACCCACCCCCAGCATGACCCCTGCCGTGCAAATAATGGCCTTTGGTCAGCCCCTTGTGACCGTCTATACTAACACCCAGGAGGAATATCCATGACGCGGTTTATCTCCGGGCATTCCCGGCCCTTAGTTGTGCTTTTCTTCCTGGTGCTTACGCTTATCGGGCTTGTGTCCGCGCCAGATTACGGCCTCCCCTGCGATGAGCCCGCAGAGCAGATCATCCTTCAGGAAAACCTGAAGGAGTATGCCTTTTACCTCCAGGGAGCCAGCAGCCAAGCCTTTCAGTACTACGACCAGCAGGGCATCCAGCTTATCTCCGAAAGCCTTGAAAAGGACCACGGCCAGTGCGCCTATTACCTGGCTGCGCCGCTTTTAGCCTTTGCCGATACCGCCCCCCACATCCTCACTGTCCTGTGGCATGGATATACCTTTTTGTGGTTTATGGCAGGGTGCTTGGCTATTTATGGCTTTAGCCGCGAAATGGGCTTTAGCCGCCTGTCCGCCTGCCTCTCCAGCCTGCTTTTGTATCTCGCCCCACGCTTTTTTGCCGAGGGGCACTATAACAACAAGGATATGGTCTTGCTGGCCCTGGCCCTCCTCTGCCTTTGGCTGGGCTTACGCTTTCTCAAAAAGCCCTGCCTCCCAAGAGGACTGCTGCTGTCCCTGGCAGGGGCCATGACCGCCAATATCAAGGTGGTGGGCTTGCTCCCCTGGGGCCTTATGGGCTTGTGCGCCCTCCTGCTGGTCACCGCCCGCAAGCAATGGAGCCCTGCTATGGCCCTCACGGCTGTGAGCACAGTCCTTTCCTTCATCTGTTTCTATGCCCTGTTGACCCCCGCCCTTTGGCAGGACCCGCTGGGTTACTTCGCATACGTTATCCAAAACGCTTCCGGCTTCACCCGTTGGCCTGGGGTGGTAGTGTTCCGGGGCATGGTATTTGATCACGCTCGCAACCCCCTGCCCCGCTACTATCTGCCCTATTTGATGCTGGTGACCCTGCCCCTGTATACCCTGCCCCTGGCGGCCCTTGGTCAGCTAAGAGCCCTTCGCACAGCCCTTAGCCAAAAAGCCGCTTTAATTCGGGACCCACAGACGCTGGGGCTGGGCGTGGCTACCCTCAGCTGGTTTTTGCCCCTGGCCTTTGCCTTCCTCACCCGTCCTCTGGTGTATAATGGCTGGCGACATTTCTACTTCGTATATGCAGGGGTGGCGCTGCTGGCTGCCTATGGCATAGACGGCCTGCTCTGCCTAAAAAAACCCCTTCTCTGCCGGATAGCGCTGCTGGGGCTCCTGCTGGGCTTCGGCCTTTCCGCCCTGGGCATCTGGCAGAATCATCCCTACCAATATTCCTACTATAACGTGCTGGCCCGCGCCTCCGCTTCCACCGACATGGAGCTGGACTATTGGGATGTATCCACCGTAAACGCCATGAAAAAGCTTTGCGCTGCCAAGGGCAGCGAAGACCTGCCCCTGGCCCTTGGCAGCCGGGATGACATGAGTCTTTTCGGGATCACCCATGGCTACCAGGTGCTGCCGCCCGATATACGGGCACAGCTCATCATCACCGAGGATGAAAATGCCCCTTACCTTTTCTACAACACCACCTATGCCCTTATCTACGGCGTTGCGCCTCCGGAGGGATACCACGAGCTGCTTCATATCGAAGGCTACGGAAATACCCTATGCACCGTTTACGAAAGAGACCGGTAAGCCCCAGGCCGAGCCTGACCACGCCGGACCTAAGAATGCATAAAGGACTGTGATACCCGTGAAAACGCTTACCCGGATGGCTATCGCGCTTATGGCGCTGGTGGGCCTGTACCTGCTGCTGCTTACCGCCGTTTACGCCATCCCAGACGCCTTGATCGAGAAGAACGTGGATGCTGCCCTAGACGTTTTTGAAACCGAGGGCCCCTATCCGCATTATTTTTTCGACTATCCCTTTGGCCAGGCAGACAACAACACCGATAAGGAGATGTTCCTCAACCTCATAACGCAGGAGGGCGCATCGGTCCTTGAGGCGGCCATGGTACCCCGGTATACCCGGTACTGGCACGGATACGCAGTGTTCCTGCGGCCCCTATCCGTTTTCCTAAGCATCGCCAATCTCCGCTATCTTAATATGATCCTCCTGGCGCTGCTCCTGGGGCTGTGCTTCCACAAGACCGCCGATAGGCTGGGCCTTCCCACTGCCATTGCGCTGCTGATGGGGCTTATGACTACCTACCCATGGCTTGCGCCCGTCAACTTTCAATATTTCACGGTAACAGCGCTTGCGCTGGTCTTCTCCCTAGCTGTGCTGCTGGGCCACGGCCGCCAGCGCTTTATGGCCAGCCTCCCAGTTGTTTTCCTGCTCTTTGGCTCCCTTGTCAACTTTTTCGATTACCTCACCTTCCCCGTGCTGTCCCTGGGCTATCCGCTGCTCCTGCTGCTCCTGCTGGAGAGGCGGACCGATCCTGCGCATACCTTTAAGGATGCCTTCCTTCGGCTGCTTTTTTGTTCCCTGGCCTGGCTTGCGGGGTACGGCCTGACCTGGCTTATGAAGGGAGTCTGCGGCACTCTTTTTACCTCCGCCAACGTGCTGGCGGAAATCGTAGAAAACGCGTTTTTCCGTATTGACGGTACGCTGCCCCAGGGCTACAAGGAGGCCGCCAGCGCGGCCATGTCCATCCGCTACAATCTCAGCGCCTTTTTCAACCCTCGCAATCTGGCTGTCTTTGGGCTGTCGGCTGCCGGCTGCGCTCTGGTGGCCTTCCGCGTTCGGCCCAAGGCCAAAGCCTGGCTTACGGCCCTGCCCGTTTTGGCCGTGGCGCTCTATCCGTATCTCTGGTACAGCGTTTTGCAAAACCATTCCATTATGCACTGTTATTTCACCTTCAAGGCCCAGGGAGTGACCCTGTTTGGCCTGTGCGCTTACTTTATCGCCGTGAGCTTCGGCCGCAGCAAGCCAGGGGAAGGTCCCTGCCCACCAGCGGGGGACCCGCCAGCCCTGCCGGAAACTGCGCAGGGTCCCGATTGAATCAACGGGCAAGACATAGTATAATGAGTGACAAATATACTGGGAGGGAATCATCACCTATATGGATAGTGACAGTTTAGCTTCATTGCTCGGTATTGCCCTATTGGTTTTATGCTCCGCCTTCTTCTCGGCCACCGAGACCGCCTTCTCCTCCATCAACCGGGTCCGACTCAAAAACATGGCCGACAATGGTTCCAAGAGGGCCGCCCTTGTGCTGCGCCTGCATAGCGATTACGATAAATTGCTCTCTACGATCCTCGTGGGAAATAATATCGTCAATATTGCTATGGCCTCCATGGCCACCCTGCTTTTTGTTCAGTATTTTGGAGGCGCGGGCGCTTCCTTATCTACGCTGGTCACCACGGTGGTGGTGCTGATCTTCGGCGAAATATCGCCTAAGAGCCTGGCCAAGGAATCGCCGGAGAAATTCGCCATGTTCTCGGCTCCCATCGTTCAGGTTCTCGTCACCATGCTGACCCCTGTGAACTGGTTTTTCACCCAGTGGAAAAAGCTGCTCTCCAAGCTGTTCAAATCCAGCGAGGATAAAGCCATCACGGAGGAAGAGCTGCTGACCATCATCGAGGAGGCGGAGCACGAGGGCGCCATCAACGAAGAGGACAAAGAGCTGATCCACAGCGTGATGGATTTCAACGACAGCAAGGCCAGCGACATTCTGACCCCCCGGGTGGATATCGTAGGCATATCCAAGGAAGCCTCCACTGCGGAAATTGAAGAGGCCTTCGTCCAGACCCGCTATTCCCGCATCCCCGTCTATGATAAGACCATAGACAATATCGTGGGTGTTATCCATATTAAAGATTTTTTTGAGCTGAAGCTGAAAGACCGATCCATCAAGGATCAGACCATCGCCAGCATCCTTTCTCCGGTCATCTTTGTTACGCCCCACCTTAAGATCAGCACACTGCTGAAAAAGCTACAGACCGAGAAATGCCATCTGGCCGTCGTTACCGATGAATACGGCGGAACGGTGGGCATGGTGACCATGGAGGATATCCTGGAGGAGCTTGTAGGCGAGATATGGGACGAGCACGATGAGATCATACAGGAGTTTACCCCCCTGGAGGACGGCACCTATAAGATCGTTTGCAGCGCGCCTATTGACGAAATGCTGAGCTTTTTTGACCTGACGGGCGAGGTGGATTCCACCACGGTCAGCGGCTGGGTGGTGGAGCAGCTGGGGGCCATCCCCAAGGTGGGCGATAGCTTTACCTACGAGGCGCTTTTTGTGACCGTCACTAAAACGGACCATCGAAGGGTGCTGGAGATCGTCGTGGCCAAGGAAAAGGACGCGGACACGCTGCCGGTGGCGGAGTAGCGGACAGGCGTGCGCTGCTCCGGGCTGCCTTGCACACGAAAATACCTCAAAAAGAAGATGCCTCCCATCGAGACATCTTCTTTGTTTTCTATGATGCGCTATGCGCTATTACAAAACGCGCCTTACCCCCTGGTCAGCATCTCGCTGCGCTTGGGGCCAGTGCTTACCATGCGGATGGGCACCTCCAGCTGCTTTTCGATGAACTCGATATACTTTTTGCAGTTCTCCGGCAGCTTGGCGTAGTCCGTCACGCCCCGCACATCGCTTTCCCAGCCCGGCAGGGTGGTGTAAACGGGCTTGGCCCGCATAAGGGTGGGGGTGCTGGGGAAATCGGTAATTTCCTTGCCGTCCACCTCATACGCTGTGCATACGGGAATTTCCTTCAGGTAGCCCAGCACGTCCAAATTGGTGAGGACGGCCTCCGTGGCACCCTGCACCATGCAGCCGTAGCGGGTGGCTACCGCGTCAAACCAGCCTACCCGACGGGGACGGCCCGTGGTGGCGCCATATTCGCCGGCATCGCCGCCGCGCTTGCGCAGCTCCTCGGCCTCATCGCCGAATATCTCGGTGGTGAAGGGGCCCGCGCCTACGCAGGAGCTATATGCCTTGGTGACGGTGTAAATATCGGCCATATACCGGGGGGCCACCCCTGCGCCCACCGTGCCAAAGCCCGCCAGGGGCGAGGAGGAAGTGGTATAGGGGTAGATGCCGTGGTCGGGATCCCGCAGGCTGCCCAGCTGACCCTCCAGCAGCACGGTCTTGCCCTCCTTGAGGGCCTTGTGCAGGTACAGCGTGGTATCAATGACCATAGGCCGGATCTTCTCCGCCAGCTCCAAAAGGTGCGCCATCAGGGGCTCCACCTGGATAGCAGGCTTATGATACAGATGCTCCAGCATGGCGTTCTTTTGGGTAATGGCGCTGGTCAAGCGGGCGTGCAGCAGCTCCTTATCGTAGAGCTGGCATACCTGAATGCCGATCTTAAGGAATTTATCGCCGTAGAAGGGCGCAATGCCGCTCTTAGTAGAGCCAAAGCTGGCCTTGCCCAGGCGTTCCTCCTCGAACTTGTCAAAATCCACATGATAGGGCATCATCACCTGCGCCCGGTCACTGATATACAGCGTGGGCTTGGGCACGCCGCGCTCTACCAGGCCTTCGTATTCTGCCAGAAGCTTTTCGATATCCAGCGCAACGCCAGGTCCGATCATGTTTACGATATGCTGATGAAATACACCCGAAGGCAGCAGGTGCAGGGCAAACTTGCCATAGTCGTTGATGATGGTGTGGCCCGCATTGGCGCCGCCTTGAAAGCGTACAACGATATCGCTCTTTTCAGCCAGCACGTCGGTTATCTTTCCCTTGCCCTCATCGCCCCAGTTGGCTCCCACGATGGTACGGATCATACAATGATCCCCTTTCCAAAGGTCTTGGAGGCATAAACCCCACTCCTCTTTATACTATACCCTATAGGGAATGTCAAGGGAGACAAAGGAGGAGAAACCATGAAAAAACCTTTTAAACACAAGGCGGAGGCCCTGTTAGTGACGCTTATCGCGGTGCTGCTGGCGATCCCGACCCTGGCCCTGGCCGCTTGGCAGGACGGGGTATACCAGGATATCGGCCAGGGCTATTCCGGGGAGCTAGTGATAACGGTGACCGTCCGTCAGGGCACCATTGCGGATATCCAGGCCCAGGGCCGTCAGGAAAACACGGATGATTTTCTTCAGACGGCTCTGGACGGCCTCACGCCCCTCATCATCCAAAACAACAGCGCAGACGGAGTGGAGGCGGTAAGCGGTGCCACCCTCAGCTCCCAGGCCATCCTGGGGGCCGTGGAGGGCATCCTAAAGCAAGCGTCCGCTACCCTGCCCGCCCAAGGGGAGACCGCCGGTATGGCCGGGGGACCCGATGCCTCCACCGCCCCAGGCCCCTCTGGCGCACCCGCCCCTGCCCCCACGGTAGACCCGTCCACTGCCCAGTTCTTTACGGGGCTTGGCAGCGCAGCAAACTTCCGTATAGGCCCAGGCAAGGATGTGCAGGATATCCCGGTGTACAGCTTTAACGTGACTATGGCTAGCTGCGTTTTTGACAAGGAAGGGCGGATACTGGATGTTCAGGTAGACATTTACGAGGTGGCCACCCCCAACTACGACGGGGCCAGCATGCCCCATTTCAGCGGCTGGCCTGCCCGGCAGGGGTACAACATCACCGACCCGGCCACAGGCCAGGTCACCGGTGTCAGCGTCAACACAGAGGAAAGCATTACCCAGGAGGTGACCGCCTGGGCCACCAAGCGGGAGCGGGGCGCAAGCTACGGCATGAACCCGGCTAATGAATGGTACCAGCAGATGGATGCTTACGAACGCTGGATGGTGGGCCAGACCGTGGAGGAGCTTCGGGATTGGTTCGCCCGATATACCAGCCCTCGCAATGGCCGGCCCATTAAGGTAGGCAGCGACAACGCGGAGGATCAAAAGCTGCTTAAGGAAATGAACGAGGCCCAAAAGGCCCAGCTGGCGGACGTTATATCCATGGCCACCATGAGCCTTAGCGACCCCCATGGCCTGATATTGGAGGCCCTGGAAAAGGCTTGGCAAAATCGCACCCCTGTAACAGGGGTAGACCTTAAATAGCCCGAAAAAAACAGGGGATTTTTATTGACAGGGGCGTAGCAAATGGCTATGATAAATAGGCGACATGGCTAACGAGCCGCAGGATGACCGACACCCTGCAAGCTGACCTATAGCGTAAAAAAGGAGGAGCGAACGTGGACGCGGACCCTTATTTAAGCATCCGGCATTCCCACACAGTTCCACATGCTCCGGCTCGTTTAAGGCATTAGCTTATGATGCCCCTTATTGACCAGCCCGAGGTTTCTGTGTGGCCACACGCAACAGAAAGGGCTGGTTTTTTTAATGAAAAAAATATACTTGACCGTGGACGATCATCTGACCGAGATCAGCACGATGGAGAAAGGGTGCTGGGTGCACCTGCAAAACCCCACCCGGGAGGAGATCGAAGGGCTCAATGCCCGTTTTAACCTGGACCCCACCTACCTCCAGGCCGCCTTAGACGAGGAGGAAAGCGCCCGCATCGAGCGGGATGGAGACCAGACCCTTATCATCGTTGACATTCCCTATGTGGAAGCCGAGGATAACGGCTACAGCTATTCCACCATCCCTATGGGCATTATCGTGGTGGATGATGTGATCATCACCGTCGCCACTCGCAATACCCCCATCATTACCGATTTTACAGAGGAGCGCATCCGGGGCTTTTGGACCTTCAAGCGCACCCGCTTTATCCTGCAGCTGCTGCATAGAAACGCTTCCCGCTTTTTGGCGTATTTGAAGCAGATCGACAAGGCCAGCATGTTTGTGCAGGAGCGCCTCCAGGAAAGCCTCCGTAATCAGGAGCTTTTGCAGATGATGAAGCTGGAAAAATCCCTGGTGTTCTTCTCCACCAGCCTGAAGGGCAATGAGATGGTGATGGAAAAGATGATGCGCATGGATATGCTGCGCAAGTATCCCGAGGACGCGGACCTGCTGGAGGATGTTATCATCGAAAACAAGCAGGCCATCGAGATGTGCGCCATCTACCGGGATATTATGAGCGGTACTATGGACGCCTTTGCCTCCATCATCTCCAACAACCTGAACATCGTCATGAAGATACTGACCAGCCTGACGGTAGTGCTGGCTGTGCCTACCATATTCGCTTCCTTGTGGGGCATGAACGTAAACGTGCCCTTTTCAAGCAACCCTTTTGGGTTTTACATCATTCTGGGCATATCGGTGGTGGCTTCCGTAGCCGCCTTCGTGATCCTGTGGCGAAAGAAGATGTTCTAAAACTGCGCTGGCAAGCTGATGTGCCAGCAAGAAAATGTGCTAAAAGGAGGGCTTCCTGTGCAAACTGCCTTGATCGTGGGCGGCAGCCGGGGCATCGGCGCGGCCACGGTTCGCGCCTTTACCGCTGCCGGATACCGGACGGGGTTTTTTTACTGCGCCAGCCAGGAGGCCGCCGATGTGCTGGCCCGGGAGACCGGTGCCATTCCCTTTCCCTGCGATATTGCAAACAGCGCCCAGGTACAGCAGGCCTGCGGCCAAGCCCTAAAGCAGCTGGGCCATATAGACGCGCTGGTCGTCTGCGCAGGCATTGCCCAGCAAAAGCTCTTTACCGACCTTACCGATGACGACTGGGACCGGATGCTGGGCGTGAACCTGTCCGGCCCCTTCTATGTAACCCGGGCACTACTCCCGGGCATGCTATCCCGCAAGGCTGGACAGATCGTTTATCTGTCCAGCATGTGGGGCCAGGTAGGGGCCAGCATGGAGGTGCCCTATTCCGCCGCCAAGGCGGGGCTTATCGGCATGACAAAGGCCCTGGCCAAGGAAGTGGCCCCCAGCGGCATCCGGGTCAACTGCATCGCCCCTGGCGTTATCCGCACGGACATGGTGACCCCCCTTGGGGAGGAGGCCCTGGCTGCCCTGGCCGAGGAGACCCCTATGGGCCGCCTGGGCACACCGGAGGAGATCGCTGGCATAGCTCTTTGGCTCTGCGGGGAGGATGCCGCCTTTATCACCGGGCAGGTGATCGGGGCAAGTGGCGGGCTGGTGGTCTGATAGCCCTGCGCCCAAAAATTCATCCGTTTGAACCGCCGTCTGTAGGGGCGGCTTTTTCTTGTGGCTCCGGCCGGACAGGCTCCCCGTCCTCCTCCGCCATTTTCTCCAGCGCGGCCCGCAGCTTCCTGGGGATGGGCACCCCTGCCAATGCCAGGTTTTCCAGCAGGGAGATGCCCTCGTTGCTGATATAGAACCAGGTCACCGCCGTCTGGAACATGGCGTTGCCCTGGCCTACAAAATCATCCAGCACATAGCTGAGCAGCACCACCAGCAGCATCAGGGCTTTTTTGAGCAGCCCTCGCCAGCCCGCATCGCTGGACAGACCCCCCTGCTGGGTCTTGGGGCTTCTGTGGAGGGCCGCCGACGCCACGCCGCTGATATAATCCGCCACCATCAGCGCCATCAGCAAAAATATGCCCTGGTTCTGATCTCCGTTCAGCCCCTGCAAAAAACCCGCCGCCATCATACCGCCCTTCATCAGCAGGTCCCACGTGTGCTGGAAAAAGCTCTTCATCGCATTCGCGCCCCCTTTAGGGCTAGGATATGCAGCGGCGCGCAAAAAAGAGCCTCTCCAGGGGCTGCGCCGCTAAAACCCCGCCTGGGGCCATGCCCTTAGGGCCTATCCTTTTCCTCCGTTTCGTTTATCCCAGTCCGTTTCCCAGATCAAATACGTCGATGACCCTGCCATCAATAGCCGATATATTTACCTGGTATTTTTTGACCCCGTTTTCAAGTATCGTCACGTACCAGGTGTATTCGTCCCAGGCCGTATCCGCCTGGGTATAATGCTTAAAGCTGTACTGAAACTCCGGCTTCTTGGGCGGCTTGGAAAGGGCACTTAGGGCAATGCGGGTGGCTTCCTCCTGGCTGATATGCTCCGGGCCCGGAATCGCGTTCTGGCCAGCGCCGTACAGGGTATGGAACAGCTGCTGGACCTCCAGGGACCACGCGCCCTTATCGCCCAGCCTTTGCTGCCATTGCTCCATCATGGCAATGATCAGCCCACCGTTGTCCTCTTGCTGGTAATCAATGACCCGGCCCTCCGCCGCCGAAAGGATCAGCGCCGTGCCTCTTAAATAATTATTCTCCACGTTTTCCGCCGCTACCACCCAGGCGTTCTCGCCGTTTTCAAGGGTCACAAAGGCCGCCTGTATCTCATAGGTATCAATCTCCCCAGCCGTCAATGCCTTTCGGCGCTCTATCTCGCTTTGGGCCACCGCGATGGCCGCCTCCTTGGTGATATCCGTTTCGGCGGGGGTGGTCAGCGCTACGGGAAAAACATACCCCTCCGCCAGGGACAACGCAGGCAAGCAAAGCATTGCCGCCGTCATCGTCGCTACCGTCACCGCCAGGGCCCATGTCCTTTTTAAATACCTATTCAGCCGCATACTAGTACCTCCTGAAAATGTGATGGATAGCCTCCCTGTAAAGGGAAGCCTGTATAAGCTTCCCTATTATAGAAACGGAAAAAGGGCAGGGCTTCTTCCTATTTATTCCATTTGTTACATATGGGCATGGGGCGGGAGGAGGCGCTTGCCTGGGGTAACTAAAGGCCGCCGCGCAGTTCGCGCAGCGGCCTTTATAATGGGTGCAGGAATGTTCCCCTTGCCCACCTTACTGGGTCAGCATCTCCAGCAGCTTGTTGCTGCGGCTGAGGAACGCGGTCACCTCGTCCTTTTCCAGGGGGCGGTTGCTCATACGGGCCAGGTCGTAGATCTGCCCGGCGATCAGCTGCCTCTTCTCCTCGTCGCCGCTTTGCAGCAGGCTCCGGACGGTGGGGTTGGCCTGGTTAAGCAGCAAGGTGGACTGCTCGGGCATTTTGAAATCCTGGCCGTATATCTTGCTCATTTCGCTGAACCGGCGGCCTTGCTCATCCTGTACTAGGAGCGCAGGCAGGCCTTCCTCGGTGAGCATTTCCAGCTTGACCTCCAGGGTATCGCTTCCGGTAGCCGCCTTGAACAGCTCGGCCAGCTTCTGCTGGTCGGCCTCCTGGGCTTTCTTCTCCTCGTCGGTCTGCTCCTTGGTGAAGGCGCTGGCATCCGCATCCACCCGCACAAATTGCAGACCCTCGATGCCTACGGAATATTCCATGAAGCTGACGAAGTTCAGGTCGATAAGGGCATCCAGGGCGATCACATCCACGCCCTTTTGGGTGTACATGCCGATGGAGGCAGCCTGACGGGTGGGATCGTTGGAGTAGATCACCTTTTTACCGATGGTGCCCTCGTTCTTGGCCAGGTACTCGGTAAGGGTCAGGTAATCCCCTCCCGTGGTCTTAAACAGCAGCGTATCCTTCACCTGCTCGAAGAACTTGGCATCCCGGATGCATCCGTACTTCACAAAGGGATGGATATCGTCCCAGTAGCCCTGGTAGGTCTCGCGCTCGGTATTAAACAGGCCCACCAGCTTGTCCGCCACCTTCCGGGTGATGTAGGCGGAAAGCTTCTTTACGTAGCCGTCGTTTTGCAGGAAGCTGCGGCTGACGTTCAGGGGCAGGTCAGGGCAGTCGATCACGCCCTTTAAGAGCATCAGGAACTCTGGGATGACCTCCTTGATGTTCTCCGCCACGAAGACCTGATTGGAGAACAGCTTGATCTCGCCCTCCCGGGTGCCAAAATCATTGGACAGCTTGGGGAAGTAGAGGATGCCCTTGAGGTTGAAGGGATAGTCCACGTTGAGGTGGACGTAGAACAGCGGGTCCTCATAGGCGTGGAACACCCGCTTGTAGAACGCCTTGTACTCCTCATCCGTGCAGTCCTTGGGGTTTTTCAGCCACAGGGCCGCCAGGTCGTTGATGAGCTGGGGCTCCTTCTTGGCGGGGGCTTCCGCTTCCCCGACGGCACTGGCCCCATCGTCGGTGTCGCCGCCCTCAGCCGCCTTGGCTGCCTCGGGCTTTGCTTCTTTGATCACATCGTAATACACCGGCGTGGCCATAAAGCCGCAGTACCGCTGCAGCACGTCCTGCAGGCGATACTCAGAGGCGAACTCCTTCTCCTCCTCGCTGACATGCAGGATGATATCCGTGCCCCGCTCAGTCCGTGCGCCCTCCGACATGGTAAACTCCATGCCGTCCTCGCTTTCCCAGCGCACGGCGGCAGCGCCCTCGCTGCCGGACAGGCTCTCGATGGATACCTTGTCAGCCACCATAAAGGCGGAGTAGAAGCCCAGGCCGAAGTGGCCGATGATGCCTCCCTTGCCCTCGCCCTTATCCTCACCCTGGTAATTTTTGAGGAACTCCTCCGCGCCGGAGAAGGCCACCTGGTTGATGTAGCGCTCCACCTCGTCGGCGGTCATGCCGATGCCGTTGTCGCTAAAGCGGATCTCCCCCGCCTTCTCGTCCAGGGTCACGGTGACCTTGTAGCTTTCCTCTGCGTCTGGATGCAGCATCTTCTGCTTGGCGATAGCGTCGCAGCCGTTGGATACCAGCTCCCTCACAAAGATGTCCTTATCGGAATAAAGCCATCTTTTGATGATGGGCATAATGTTTTGTGCGTGGATCGAAATATTGCCTTTTTGCATGGTCTAGGGTGCGCCTCCTGTATTGGTAATAATAGGGCGGACAACTGCCCGCAGGGATATCATACCAGATTATTTCCATATAATCAATAAAAAATTAGCACTCATTAAAATAGAGTGCTAACAATTATATGCTCGCCAGCGTCCTTCTTCCCCTTAGCTGCGGCTGGCCCTGAACCGTTTTTCTTCCAGCGCCACTATATGCCGTATCTGTTCCTCGTCAATGATATCAACAAGCTTTCGGGCTTCTTCCTCCAGTCCTTCTTCCCATAGCTCCGCTGCCCGTCGGCGAAGAAACTCCAGGTCATCCTCCGCCGCCAGCTTCCGCTTGACCATTTCGCCATCTCCTTTCAAAGCGCAACAAAATGTGTCATTTAAAGTATTCGTATACAGCATAATGTGAAAAGAATTGAAAATCAATAGGAGAGTTCGTCGAATACTGTCGAATCGGCATAAAGGATAAAAAATAAGGTATTGAAAAAAATGGACATGTTGTTTTCTGGCTCTTTCCGTTGTATAATAAGCCTAACCTGTGCGACCACGTGAAGAGAGGATGATTTTTATTATGAAGAAAGTAATTTCCGTTCTGATCTGTCTGTTGCTGGCTGTGGCCACCTACACCATTACCCTGGCGGAAACCACCGAGGAAGCCAACTTTAAGGATGTAAAGGTGGCCCTTTGTATAGCCGAGACCTTAGGTGACAAGAGCTTCTATGACAGTGCTCACGAAGGCCTCAAGCAGCTGGAGGCAGACTACGGCATCGTAGGCAGCGTTGTAGAATGTAAGGGGGCTGCCGATGCCTACAAAAGCACACTGATTGATGCTGCCGATACATGCGACATCGTAGTGGCTGTGGGCTGGCAGTTCTGGGATGGCCTCACCGAGGTCGTACCGGAATTCCCCAATGTCAAGTTTATCTTTATTGATAACGGTCTGGATGGCGTAGGCGACAACCTGATGTCCATCACCTATGCTGAGAACCAGGGCAGCTTCCTGGCCGGATATATCGCCATGAAGACCTCCAAGACCGGGAAGGTCGGCTTTGTAGGCGGTGCCGATGATGATACCATCAACAATTTCCTGGTCGGCTACAGGCAGGGCGCCTTATATGCCAACGATCAGGGTATCGTTCTTGATCCTATCTACACCAACGACTACGATGCCGTGGACAAGGGCAAGGAAGCAGCCTTAGCCCTTTACAGCAAAGGCGCGGACGTTGTGTTCCAGGTAGCGGGCAAGGCCGGCCTCGGCGTTATTGAAGCCGCCGCCGAAACCAAAAATTTTGTTATTGGCGTGGACAGCGACCAGAAATACATCAATCCCGATGTGGTCCTTTGCTCCATGATCAAGGAAGTAGGCCAGAGCATATACGGCGTTATCGCCGGATACCTGTCCGATGGCACCTTTGAAGGCGGCTCCATTTGGGATGCCGATATGTCCACCGGATATATCTCCATCGGCTATGGCGACGAAAGCATGCCCCAGCAGATCTCCGACGACCTGAAGGCCGAAGCGGAAGCCCTGCGGGACAAGATCATCGCCGGTGAGATCGAAGTAGAATCTACGCGGTAGTATTGTTAGGGCTGCCAGGGGAGGATGGCGGAGGCAGTTTTGTATTGCTTCCGCCTTTCCTTTTACTTTTTCAACTACACTTTTGCACGGACGATGTTACCGCTTCCTTACCTTTTAGATCACGTGCAGCGTGGTCCGATAAGGGGTCCAGGGCTTTAGCCCTGGCGGGGATACAAGGGGCGGAGCCCCTGCACACGGAGGCCCACATATGACCACCACTTCACAAGAGATCATCCGCTTTTCTCACATCACCAAGCAGTACCCTGGGGTCACGGCCAACGACGATATCTCCCTTTCCATTGAAAGGGGGGAGGTCTTCGCGCTGGTAGGTGAGAACGGGGCCGGCAAAAGCACGCTGATGAACCTGCTCTATGGCCTGGAAAGGCCCACCCTGGGCGAAATATTCATAGGTGAAAATAAGACCAGCGCCCAGCACAGCCCAAGGCTGGCCATGGACCTGGGGGTGAGCATGGTGCATCAGCATTTTAAGCTGGTGCCCAGCTTCACCGTAGCCCAGAATATCCTGCTGGGCGAGGAGCCTAAAAAGAAAAGCGGCCTGTACGACAGCACCGCCGCCAACCAGACCGTACAGGCGCTGGCGCAGCGTTATGGCCTGCTTGTATCCCCTACGGATATCACCGGGGAGCTGAGCGTAGGCCTCCAGCAGCGAGTCGAAATTTTAAAGGCGCTGCGCTTTGGCGCGGACGTGCTGATCCTGGACGAACCCACTGCCGTCCTCACGCCTCAAGAGACGGAGGAGCTGTTTACGGTCATACGCCGGATGGTCCAGGAGCAGGGCATCACCGTGATCCTCATCACCCACAAGCTGCCGGAGGTAATGCAGGTCTCCGACCGGGTCGGGGTCATGCGCCGGGGCAAGCTGGTAGGGCTTCTTAAGACCCAAGCGACAAGCGAAAAAGAGATCGCCTCCCTGATGGTAGGGCGGGATGTTATCTTTGACGATCTGCGCACCTCCCATCCCCTAGGGGAAGAGGTACTGCGCATAGAGGACCTGAAAGCCCTCAGCGACCGGGGCCTATGGGCCATCAAAGGGCTGAGCCTGAGCCTTCACGCCGGAGAGATAGTAGGCGTGTGCGGGGTAGAGGGCAACGGCCAAGCCGAGCTGGCGGAGTGCATCATGGGCATGCGGCCTCAGGCGGGCGGCCAGGTCCTCCTGAATGGCAAGGACATCAGCCGCCAAAGCCCGGGGGACATTCGGGCCCAGGGCGTCAGCTATATCCCGGAGGATCGCCTGCGCACGGGGCTTTCCGCCAGATCCAGCGTAATGGAAAACCTGCTGATAGGCAAGCAGCGGACCTCGGCTTTCAGCTTCATGGGCATCCACCTGCGCAGGGGCCAGGTGAAGAAATACGCCCAGGAGCTGGCCCAGCGCTTTGATATTCGCACCTCCGGGGTGGACGAGCCGGTAGGCTCTCTGTCCGGCGGTAACATGCAAAAGGCGGTCATCGCCCGGGAGTTCAGCTTCGGCACTCCCGTGCTCATCATCAGCCAGCCCACCCGGGGCGTGGACATCGGCGCTATAGAGTTCATCCACGAAGGCATCATCGAAAAGCGCAACGCTGGCTGCGCCATCCTGCTCATCAGCGCGGACCTGGACGAGCTGTTCCGCTTAAGCGATAGGTTTGTGACCCTGTTTGAGGGGCGCATTACAGGCCGCTTTGACGCAGGGACCATCACCAAAGAGGACATTGGCTATTACATGACTGGCGGCAGACAGGAGGGGGCAGAGTCATGAGTTTTATGCAAAGCATCCGGGCGCTTTTTCGCCTGAAGCCCTCCCAGAAGCTGAACCGGGACTATCTGGTCTCCCTGCTGATCGCGGTGGGGCTGGCGTTCCTTCTGGGCGCAGGCATCATGCTGCTATGCGGGTTTGACCCCATAAAGGCATATACCGCCCTGTTCCAGGGGGCGCTGGGCAAGCCGAGGGCTGTGGGCAACACCCTGGCCAAGACTGGCACCCTGTGCCTGACGGGCCTTGCCATGGCCGTGGCCGCCAAGGCGGGCATGTTCAATGTAGGCGGCGAGGGCCAATTATACCTGGGGGCCATGGCCGCCGCCGTTATAGGGGCCAAGCTGGCTGGCGCGCCTATCTGGCTTATCGTGACGCTGTCCCTGCTGGCGGCGCTTACAGCCGGGGCCTTGTATGCCTTGCTGCCTGCCCTTTTAAAGGTCAAATGGAAGGTAGACGAGGTCATCACCACCATCATGCTCAACTCCGCCGCTATCTATTTTTGCAGCTTTTTGGCCAACGGCCCGCTAAAGACCGCGGAGCGGGGCATTGCCACCGGCACAGACAGCATCGCTGCCGGGGCCGCCTTTCCCGCCCTTATCAGGCTCTCAAACCTCAACTCCGGCATCTACTACGTGGCTATTGCCACCTTCCTCATCTGGTATCTGATGACCCGCTCCTCCGTGGGCTTTGAAATGAAGCTCACCGGCGAAAATGACCGCTTTGCCCGGTACGGCGGCATCAAGGCCAGCCAGCTGATGATCTGGGGCATGATCCTCAGCGGGGCGCTGTGCGGCCTGGTGGGCATGCTGGAGGTGTTTGGCCTACACAAGCGGTTCCTTACCACCGTCTCAAACGAGTTCTATTTTGACGGCATGCTGGTGGCCATGATCATGCGCTACAATCCCTTCGGTATCGTGCTGATGAGCTTCTTCTTCGCCATCCTCTCCATCGGCAGCAAATCCATGGAGCTAACCGCCGGGGTCTCCAGCGAGCTTATTTTGATCGTCCAATCTGTGATCATCTTCTTCATGGCGGCGGAGGGCGGCATCCGGCAGGAGCTGGGGCGCAAATCCGCCGCCCGCAAGGTGCGAAGAAGCGCTGCCAAGGCGGAAAAGGAGGCATTGCAATGAACGATATCTTCAACGTCCTGCTTTTCCAAAACACCCTGCGCTATTCCACCCCGGTGGTGCTGGCGGCCATGGGCTGCCTGCTTACCCAGCACGTGAACATCACCAACATCGGTATCGAGGGCATGATGCTCATGGGCGCGTTTTTCGCGGTGCTGGGCAGCTACCTGTGCGGCAGCTGGGCGATGGGCCTGGTCTTTGCCATAGCCCTGGGCGTGCTGCTGGGCCTTTTCTACTATGTGTTCGTTATCAAGTTTGGCAGCGATGAGTTCATCATCGGCGTGGCGCTGAACATCTTCGCCGGAGGGCTTACGGTGTTCATGCTCCGTACCCTTTTCGGGGTGAAGGGCTCCTTCTCCGGCCCCGGCATCGTGCCCCTGCCCACCCTTAGCCTGCCCCTTATCAAGGATATCCCCATCCTGGGGACGCTTTTAAGCGGCAATACGCTGCTGGTCTACGTCAGCTGGATCCTGGTGCCCCTTTTGTGGGTGCTGGTCTACAAAACGCCCCTGGGCATCCATCTGCGGGCTGCCGGCGAATACCCGGAGGCGCTTCAGGCCGCCGGAAAAAGCCCCGCCCGGATGAAATGCCTGGCCAGCGTCCTGTGCGGGGTCCTCAGCTGCTTGGCCGGGGCCCATCTGTCTCTGGGGTATCTTACCATGTTTTCCGAAAACATGAGCGCCTCCCGGGGGTACGTGGCCTTTGCCTGCGTCATCTTCGGCGGCGGCAACCCGCCTAAGGTCTTCCTGGCGGCGCTGCTCTTTGGCTTTATTGATGCCTTGGGCCTGCGGATGCAAACATACGTCTCCAGCGATATCACCGCCATGGCCCCCTATGTGGTCACCGTGGTGGCCATGGTGGCTGTGGTGCTGATGCGCCAGCGGAAGAAGGAAAAGGCGGCTGCACGGACCTTGGTAAAATAGGGGCCCGCCCTGCGCCCGCAGACCGCCCTTCCCCCTAAAATAGCCGTTGCAAAGCCCCCTAAACTATGCTATCATAGAAAAACCTCGTTGGAGGTGGAAGGCGAATCCCTTGCAAGCTGCGCAAGAAAGAGAGAGACCCCACAGGCTGAAAGGGTCTTTAGGCACAGGGCAAGGCATCCCGCGCTTTTCTCATCGGCTAATCCCCGACGGGCTGCTCCCGTTATCAGGCGTTAAAGGTGAAAACGCGCTTTTGTTCTTTTCTCGTTTTAAGCGGGAAAAGTGAAAAAACGTTTTAAGTCGGGTGGTACCGCGAAGGCTCCCTTCGTCCCAGCACATAGCTTTTGGCTATGGTGGGAGCGTGGGAAGCCTTTTTTAATACTGGCGCGCAGGCGCACAAAACCGGCGCAAAAGCCGCACGGCGAAGGAGAAATGACTATGGCAAAGCAAGAGACCGAAAAGAAACAGGGCTTTGTGGAGCACATCACCCCCCGGGATGTGGACTTTTCCCAGTGGTACACCGACGTGATCCTCAAAAGCGAGCTGGTGGACTATGCCCCCGTCCGGGGCTGCATGGTCCTGCGCCCCTATGGCTATGCTATCTGGGAGCGCATCCAGGCGGAGATGGACAAACGCTTCAAGGCCACAGGCCACGAGAACGTATACATGCCCATGCTGATCCCCGAAAGCCTGCTCCTTAAGGAAGCGGAGCATGTGGAAGGCTTCGCCCCGGAGGTGGCCTGGGTCACCCAGGGCGGCAACGAGCCCCTCCAGGAGCGCCTGGCCATCCGCCCCACCAGCGAGACCATCTTCTGCTCCATGTATTCTAAATGGGTCAGCTCCTGGCGGGACCTGCCCATGAAGTACAACCAGTGGTGCAGCGTTATGCGCTGGGAAAAGAGCACCCGCCCCTTCCTGCGCACCAGCGAGTTCCTCTGGCAGGAGGGCCACACCATCCACGCCACCGCCGAGGAAGCCCAGGAGGAGACCATGCAGATGCTAGAGGTCTACCGCGAGGTAGCCGAGACCGAGCTGGCCATGCCCGTTTTGGTGGGCCAAAAGAGCGATAAGGAAAAATTTGCCGGGGCCCAGGCCACCTACTCCATGGAAGCCATGATGCAGGACGGCAAGGCCCTCCAGGCCGGCACCAGCCATAACTTCGGCACCAACTTCTCCGAGGCCTTTGAGATCACCTACCTGAACAAGGAAGGCAAGCTCACCCACGTGCACGAGACCAGCTGGGGCGTAAGTACCCGGCTCATCGGCGCCATCATCATGACCCACGGCGACGAGCGGGGCCTCAAGCTGCCCCCCCATATCGCCCCCACCCAGGTAGTCATCGTCCCCGTGGCGGCCCACAAAGGCGGCGTTATGGAAAAGTGCGAGGAGATCTTCGCCGAGCTGAAAGGAAAGGGCCTCCGCGTCAAGCTGGACGACCGGGACACCCTGTCCCCTGGCTTCAAGTTCAACGACTGGGAGCTGAAAGGCGTGCCTGTCCGCATCGAGATCGGTCCCCGGGACCTGGAAAACGGCCAGTGCGTAGTCTTCCGCCGGGATACCTACGAGAAGCAGACGGTGGCCCTTTCTGACCTGACCTCCACCGTTAACACCCTTCTGGAGGATATCCAGCAAAACATGTTTGACCTGGCCGCCACCTTCCGTGACGAGCGCATCAAGACCGTTTCCAGCCTGGATGAGCTGGGCGAGGCCGTAAACGGCGGCTTTGCCAAGGCCATGTGGTGCGGCGACCGGGCCTGCGAGGACAAGATCAAGGCCGATTTCAACGCCACCAGCCGCAACATGCCCTTCGACCAAAGCCCCGTGGGCGACACCTGCGTGTGCTGCGGCAAGAAGGCAAGTAAAGTGATTTATTTCGCTAAGGCGTATTAAGGGGGCCGCACAAGGGGCGGAGGCACGAGGCAAGGGGCGCTGCCCCCTGCCTCCCCGCCAGGGCTATCGCCCTGGACCCATTATTTGACCTGCGGCTGCCCTACGGGGTAGCCGCAAGCCCTATTGCCAAGAAGCTGCATTATGAAATGGGGTAGCGTATGCCTTATCAGCTAGTCTTCTGGGATTTCAACGGCACCCTGCTGGATGACCTCCAATATGCCATTGGCGTGCGCAACCGCACCTTTCCCGCCTTTGGCCTGCCCACCATCGACAATCTGGCGGATTACTACCAGCAGTTCACCTTTCCCATCCGGCTCTACTACGAGCGGGCGGGGGTCACGGATGAAAACTTCGTGCAGGTAGCCCACGCCTGGATGGACGAGTACGTCCGGGGTGCAGACAGCATACCTCTGCATGGGGATGCCTTGGACGCGCTAGACATTTTCCACAAGGCAGGGCTTGCCCAGGTGGTTTTATCCGCCAGCGATATCGGCATCCTTACAAAGCAGCTCGGACACTACGACATAGAAGGTCGCTTTCAGAAAATACTGGGCCTGGGCCACATCTACGCCACCAGCAAGGAGGCTATCGGTCAGGCCTATCTGGCCGAAACCCACCTAGCCCCCGAGGCCTGCGTGATGCTGGGGGATACCCTCCACGATGCGGAGGTAGCGGAGGCTATGGGCATTAAATGCATTTTGGTAGCAAGGGGCCATCAAAGCCGGGAAACCCTCGAAACCGCCGGAGTGCCCGTGTGCGGGTCGCTGACGGAAGCGGCGGAGCTGGTGCTGGCATAGGACCCATTCCATAGCTGCCCGACCACAGCCAGAAAATCTTTAAAGCGACACCTGCGAGCCCTCCCGGCCCGCAGGTGTTTTGTATCCGCTTTTCACTTTCCCCTTACGTCTTTGGCTCCACCTTCGACTTTACCTTCGACTCCACCTTCGGCTTTACCCTCAGCTCCATCAGCCGCTTGGCATCCCGCAGGATATCCTTATCTGTCACATATATCATCAGCCATCGGCCCCCGGCGGAAAAAGCGGTCCTTCCAAACAGCGCCTGGGTATAGGGGGACAGGCTGGGCAGCATCAGCTCCGCCGCATCCTGCTCCTTGGTCCCTATCACCACCAGCGCAATGAAAAAGCCTTCCATGGGATAGAGCGTGCAAAGGGCCTTCCCGCTCTTTTGGTATTTCACGTTCCACCCCGGCTGCCCGGAGCAGGTGCTGTAGGTCATGCGGGGCTGCACTGCATAGACATCCTGCAAATAGGCGTTCATATCCCTCCACAAAGGGCTGCTAATAAACCGTTCTATATCCTCAAAGGTAGGCGGCTTGTCCTGAGCATAAGCTTGTATCCATTCCATGGCATTATCCCTCCTGCCGTTGCCCGCTTGTTTCTTTTTCCCCTTGAGCCTTTGTTTCTTTCCCTTATTATAACATGGCTGCCGCCCCCTTGAAACCCCCTGCCAAAAAGTGTACAATCAAGATAACCTGGCAACGAATGGAAACGGCCTGCCAAAGAAGGCAAGGCACCTATCAAAGCATAAAGCTCACTCACTAAAGGAGGTATCGCCCTTGGACGAACTGCTTTCCCTCCTGAAAACCACCGAATACATCTCCGGGGAGCGCCTATGCCAAGCCTTAAGCATGACCCGGGCCGCCATATGGAAGCGCATGGAAAAGCTGCGGGAGGAAGGCTACCGGATCGAGGGCCTGGGCAAGAAGGGCTACCGCCTGGTACCTGTGCCCGACAGCCTTCTGCCCGGGTATATCGCGGCGGAGCTTACCACCCGCTGGGCAGGCCGGGGCGATATTTTCTACGCCCAGGAGGTATCCAGCACCAACACCTGGCTAAAGGAAAAAGCCCGGGAAGGCGCAGCCAGGGGCAGCCTGGCGATCTGCGAAAAGCAGACCCAGGGCAAGGGCCGCCTGCAGCGCCAATGGGATGCCGTTGAGGGCGAAAACCTGCTCCAATCCCTGCTGCTGCGCCCCACTTTGCCCATAGAGCAGGCCCCCCTATGCACCCTGGCCGCCGCCGCCGCCATAGCCCAGGCCATCGAGGATACCGTCCCCGGTCTTCAGGCGGGCATCAAATGGCCAAATGATATCGTACTAAACGGTAAAAAATGCGTGGGTATATTAAGCGAGCTATCTGGCGATATGGATGGCATCCATTTTATCGTGATGGGCGTTGGGGTGAACGCGAACCAGCTGACCTTTGGCGGCGAGCTGGCGGAAAAAGCCACATCTCTGCGCATAGAACGGGATACACTGATAGGGGCGCAAGCCGCTACTGCCCCCATCGACCGCCGCGTCCTGCTCGTACACTACCTCCGCCGGATGGAGCAGCTGATGTGTGCCCTAGAAAAGGACGGTCTGCCCGGTATCCTGCCGGAATACCAGCGCCGCTCCGTGACCCTGGGGGCAAGGGTGCGGGTGATTGATGCCAAGGGCGAATTTATCGGCACGGCGGAGGCAGTGGACGAAACCGGGGCCCTAATAGTTAAAGATGAATGGGCGAAGCCCCGCCGCGTTTTAAGCGGCGATGTATCTGTGAGAGGAGTGATGGGGTATGTCTAAACCTAAGTTTGAAGGAGCCATTACCCAAGTACACGGGATCAGAGTGGGCCAGGCGGAGGACCGCCGGGCCAAGACCGGGGTCACGGTGGTGCTGTGCAGCCGGGATGGCGCGGTGCTGGGCGCGGATGTCCGCGGCGCGGCCCCTGGCACAAGAGAAACAGACCTGGCCCGCCCCGGCAACGCGGTGGAGGCCGCCAATGCCGTGGTCTTGGCCGGAGGCAGTGCCTATGGCCTAGCCGCCGCCACCGGGGTCATGGACTTTTTGGAAAAAAGCGATGTAGGCTTTGACACCGGGGTATGCAAGGTGCCCATAGTGCCTGCTGCCGTGCTGTTCGACCTGGCGGTAGGCGATGCGAAGGTGCGTCCGGATGCCCTTATGGGCCTGGAGGCCTGCAAAAACGCCGCCAAGCACGTGGATCAGGGCTTATACGGAGCCGGGACCGGAGCCACCGTGGGCAAGCTGGTCCCTGGCAGCATCCCCGCCCCTGGCGGCGTGGGCACCGCCAGCATTACCCTGCCCTGCGGCGTCACGGTAGGGGCCGTAGCGGCGGTGAACGCCTGCGGCGATATCTATGATCCCCACAATGGCAAGCTGCTGGCCTGTGGACGACTGGCCGACGGCACGCCCATCCCTTCGGAAAACCTGCTCTTTGGGGCCGCTCCTGCACCGGAGCTGCTCAAGTTTCCCAAGCCCGGCCAGAACACCACCATAGCCGTGATCGCCACGGACGCAGTGCTGACCAAGGCGCAGGCTAACCGCTTGGCTACCTGCGCCCACGATGGCTTTGCCAGGGCCATCCGCCCAGTGCATACCCAAATGGACGGGGATACCATCTTTGCCCTGGCCACGGGCCGGGTAGATGCGGAGGTCAACTTTGTGCAGCTGTGCGCCGCCGCCGCCGAGGTCATGGCCCGGGCGGTGTACAACGGCGTGCAAATGGGGCAGGGCGCATGATAGGCCTGGGGCTGGACCTGTGCGAGATCGCCCGGATGGAAAAGCTGCTGGAAAAGGGCGATGGGTTTTTGAAGCGGTATTTTACCCCCCAGGAGCAGGCCTATATCCTGGGCCGGGGGCAGACCGCCGCCCATAGCATGGCGGCCCACTTTGCCGCCAAGGAGGCCTTTTTAAAGGCTATAGGCACGGGCATAGGAAGCGGCCTTACCCTTATGGATGTGTCTGTTACCCATACCCCCGCTGGGCAGCCCTGCTACGTGCTCTCTCCCGCTGCCCAGGAAAAGCTCACTAGCCTGGGGGCCACCCGTACCCACCTGAGCCTTAGCCACGAGGCGGGCATGGCAGCGGCGGTAGCTATTATTGAATGAATGCAACGGCAATGTACGGTGCAATGACCCATAAGGAGCCTTTATGCTTACCACACTTTCCCCCCATGATATGAAAAGAATTGAACAGCGGGTCTTTGCGGAGACCTCCATTACCGGAGAGGCGCTTATGCAAAATGCCGCCGCCCATGTAGCGGCGGCTGTCTCTGCCCGCATTAAAGCCCGCAGTGGCCCTATTATCGCCCTTTGCGGCACCGGGAACAACGGCGGGGATGCCCTGGCGGCCCTGCGCATGCTGTGCGCGGATCACCCTACCCGCTCGGCCCAGGCGTGGCTGCTGGATGGCCCGCTGTCGCCCGACTGCCAAAGGGAGCTTGAGCTGCTCCAGGAGGAAGCCCCTGGGGTGGTGGTGCATGTCCTTTCCCCTAACAGTGCCGAGCTTACCGATGGAGCCGCTACAGATGAAGTCGCTACAGATGGAACGCCTTTGGAAAAACAGCTTTTGGAATCAGCCCCTGCCTGCCTGATAGACGGGCTGTTTGGCACGGGCCTTTCCCGGCCCTTGGAGGGCGCTGCGCTGGCCCTGTGCCATGCCGTTAACGCCTTTGCGGCCCAAGGGACCGCTGATAAGGACACACCCGTCATCGCGGTGGATATCCCCTCTGGCCTCAATGGCGAAACAGGCCAGGTCCTGGGCGGGGCCCTCCACGCCACGGAAACCATCACCTTTCACCGGCCCAAGACCGGGCTGTACGTGGGCCAGGGCCCTGCCTATACGGGCAAGATCACCCTTTGCGATATTGGCATCCCTCCCGTATGGGATGATGCCCCGGGCTATGCCATTGCCCAGCCCTCCGACATGGCCGGCTTTTTTCCGCCCCGAAGCCCTTTGACCCACAAGGGCCACTATGGCCGGGTGCTGGTCATCGCCGGGAGCCTGGGCATGGCGGGGGCCGCCGCCCTCTGCGCCCTGGCGGCGCTGCGCACCGGGGCGGGGCTGGTGACCGTGGCCTGCCCGAAGGCTATCCTCGCCACCGTTCAGGGGCTGTGCCCCTGCGCTACCTGCATACCCCTCAGTGATGATATGGAAGCCGCCTGGGCTACACTTACCTCCGCCCTGGACGCTGCGGACAGCCTAGCCATCGGCCCCGGCCTGGGGCAAAGCCCCTTTGCCCTTGACCTTATGGACCGGCTCCTCTCTCATATACAGGAAAAAAATATACCTGCCGTGCTGGATGCGGATGGGTTGAACCTGCTCTCTCAGCTCGCCTTCAGGAACTATACCTTCACGTCCAGGCAATGCCTTACCCCTCATCCCGCCGAAGCGGCGCGGCTGCTGGCGCTGTCCACCGCCGAAGTGGTGGAGGCTGCCCCTGAAGCGGCGGCACGCCTGCAAGCCCAATTTGGCACATCCGTGGTGCTGAAAGGCTCCGTCAGTCTGCTTCTGTCTGGGCTGGAGCAAGGGCTTAATGTTTTGGGCACTCCAGCCCTGGCCAAGGGCGGCAGCGGCGATGTGCTTACCGGCGTCCTGGCGGCGCTGCTGGCAGCCCAGGCCCAGGGGACGCTGCCCCTTAGCGGCCTTTCGCTCTTGCAGGCAGGCTGCGCCCTTCACGGCCTGGCAGGCCAAAGGGCCGAAAAAAAACATGGCCAGCGGGGTGTGCTGGCCACGGATGTGTTGATGGAATTAGGGATGGATTTTTAACACGTATGACCCAGGCTCGACCTCTTTTTTATTTGCCGTAATGCTCCCGCATATACTTAAATATCGTCGCGGCAATAGGCGCGGCTACGCTGCCGCCGCTGCCGCCGCCCTCTACCAGCACGCAGCACGCGTAGGGCAGGTCACTGTCTGCGATATAGCCCACAAACCAGGCATGCGTGGCATCCTTTCCGCCGATGGCGCCCTCCGCGCTGCCGGTCTTGCCAGCAATGGTCAGGCCGCTTACCCCCGCTGAGGTGCCCGTGCCGGACTGCACCACTTTTTTCATGTACCCGTCCAGCGTCTTGGCGGTGTCTACATCGCACACCCGGCCATATACCTTGGAGGTGTACCGAAGGCGGGTGACCCCTGTGGGGCTTTGCACCCGGGCCAGCAGCCGGGGCTCCATCATCACGCCGCCGTTGGCAATGGCCGCCGCCACCATGGTCATGTGCAGGGGCGTGGCCGCTACCTGGCTTTGCCCTGCTCCGCTCCACGCGATCTCCACGGCGTTGCGGTTCACAGTGGGGTAGTAGCTATTCTCCACCACAAAATCCCGGAATAAAAAGTTATCGTTAAAGCCGAAGCTCTCGGCGGTCTTGCGCAGGGTATTATCGCCCAGGATCAAGGCACACTGGGCAAAGGCATTGTTGCAGCTTACGACAAAGGCCCGCTCCAGGCTCAGGTCTCCGTGCTGGGCCTTGGCATAGTCATGTATCTCCTGGTCCAGCACCTTGGTGGCTCCGGTACACTCAAAAATGCGGGTCTTGGCATCGCTCAGGTTCTCCAGGGCCGAGGCAGCCGTTATGATCTTAAAGGTGGACCCTGGGGGCAGGGTGCTTTGCAAGGCTCGGTTCCAGAAGGGATGCTGGGGATTTGTCCGGTCGCTGTCCGTCAGGTTGGCCGGGTCAAAGACAGGCAGGCTCACCAGGGCCAGCACCTCGCCGGTCTTATAGTTCATCACCACGGCCGCGCCGCTAAGGCCCTTGGTTTTGCTGCCGTTTTCAAAGGCAGCTACGATCTCCGTGCACAGCTTGCTGTCCACGGTCAATGTCACGTTGTCCCCCTTGCGGGTCTCCCCCCTCAAAAGAGCGGTCACCCGCTCCGTCAGGGAGGTCTCAAAGCCCAGCAGGTAGCTGGCCTGGAAGGAATCCACGCCATTGGCGATATTGCCCTCCTCGTCCCCGATCAGGTGGACTATAGCCCGACGGCTTTTGATATTGCTTTGGTATACCCGGCTGCCGTCCTCGTCGGTGGTGGCCAGCACCACGCCCTTGCGGTCGATGACATCGCCCTTGGTGACGCTGCGCTTGGCGGACTGGTAGCGGGTGTTCTTCGCGCTGGAAAACCAGCGGCTGCCGTAGGTGGAGACAGAATAGGCCCCATAAAACGCCGCCACGCCCAGCAGCCCAATGATCAAAAAGGTCAAAACACGAAACCGAAGGCGCTGTTGTTTCATAAGGTCTCTCCTTTCGGGGGTAGTGGGGCCGTCCGCGCGGGGCCATGTCTTTAAGTGCGCCCTTAGGGCCGCCGGTCACGCCTCCGGCAGCATATCCTCTTCTTGCCAGGAATGGCTGATCTCGTAGTCATACTCTATGTCGTCCTGGTTGATGCTGGCCACCCCTTGCAGCAGCCCGATAATGCCCATGCAGCTGACTAGGGACGTGCCGCCGTAGCTGACAAAGGGCATGGTAACGCCGGTGAGGGGGATGAGCTTTAGGACGCCGCCGATGATAACGAAGGTCTGTATGCCCAGCATCACCGTGCAGCCCATAGCCAGAAGGCCATGGAAGCTGTGCCGGGCAGAGGTGGCGATGGACGCGCCCCTGAGGATCAGGATGACGTACATCACCAGCACCAAAATACCAAATATGATGCCGAACTGCTCACAGATGACGGCGAAAATGCAGTCCGTGAAGTATACGGGGATCACCCGGGGGGCCCCTAGGCCCAGGCCCACGCCAAACAGCCCGCCGGAGGCAATGGCCATCAGCATCTGCACGATCTGGTAGCCGGAGGTCTCGTAGTATATCCAGGGGTTCCGCCAGATGGCCACCCGCTTTTTCACATGGGCAAACATCACATAGCCCGCCACCGCCGCGCCGCCGCCGCCCACCACGCCCAGGGCCGTCAGGGGCAGGTTGCCCGTGGAGGAATAGAACAGGAACAGCGTCGTAGCGTAGTAGATAAGCGCGGTGCCCAGGTCCTTTTGCAGCATCAGGACCCCCAGGGAAAACAGTGCAAACAGGAACCATGGAACCAGCTTCCGCTCGCTCATATAATAGCTCAGTATCAGCAGCAGCGCCAGCTTCACCATTTCGCTGGGCTGCAGGCTGGTGCCGCCGATGTTGATCCAGTTGGTAGCGCCGTTTTGCTCCGTGCCGATGGCCAGGGGCAGCACCAGCAGCGCCGCCGCACCCACCATGATGATCTTGATAAGTATCTTCCAGTGGCGCACATAGCGCACCAGCATGATGCATACCAGCATGGCCACAATGCCCGCGCCGTAGTACACCGCCTGCTGAAAGCCGCGAGAGGTGCCCGCGCCCTTGTCCGTGGAGTACAGCACCAGGACCCCCAGGGCGCACAGAAAATTGGCAATCGCTAAAAGCAGCTTATCCGCCGGGAAAAACCGGGGAAGCCACAGGGTCGCGATATAGATCAGGGCAGGCACGATGACCGCCAGCAAAAGGCCCTGGAGGTCCAGCTCCCCATTGAGAGAAATGAGCAAAAACGCGCTAAAGAAAAACAGCATGATAACGGACACCAGCCTGCGGTCAGGCCGCTTGCCCTGGCGCTTTTTGGAGGGCGGAGCGTGTCGTTTTCTCATCGCTTATGGCCTCCCCCCAGGTATTTATCCCACAGCAGCTTCTTGGCCTTTTCGGCCTCGTCCGGCTCCACGTACAGGCTCTTGGGCGGGGCTGCCGCATCGGTCAGGTCGTCGTCCTCGCCGCTGGGCGTGGGTTCCACATACTCGGGATAGGTATACCCCTTTTGTTCAAAGGTGACCTCCGATTGAGGATAGGGGGCATAGGGCCAGTTTTCGCTGCCGCCCTCCACCGGAGGGTAGAACGTGCCTACGGATCCAAAATCTATCTCCTGGGAGACAGGCTCCTCCATCTGTGGCTCCTGGGCCTCGGTCAGCGGCTCAAAGGGACTAAACAAACGGCTGGGCTGCGGGAGGGTATCGTCCCTTCCGTTTTCTCCGCCCTGCTCCCCTTCGAGCGCCTCCATTTCCTCGTCCCATTGCGCCTCGTCGGTCTCTTCCGCGTCCCATACATACTCGTCCTGGGGCGGCTGTGCGCCGCCGGGGTGCACACCGCCGGGGTGGGCCGCCATATAAGCCTGGGCGGCCGCCTGGGTAGCGGCGGCCTGGGCCACCATCCACATTTGCTGCTGCCATTGCTGGTTGGCCTGCCACAGGGCTTCCTGCTGGGCGGTTATAGCTGCCGCCGCGGCATCGCCTGTCAGGCCCTCTGTCTCGGAGCCCTCGCCTTCCTGGGGGCCCGTCAGCCCTGAGCCGCTATGGGCATGGGCTGTGGTCTCAAAGCCTGCAAACATCCTCAGCCTCAGCACGGCCTCCCCCACCTTTAGGCGGGAGCCATGGGCCATAAAGCCATGCTTCCGATAGCCGGTGATATCCTCGCCGTCCACGACAAAGGCGCGGCCCGAAAAGGCCTTCACCATCAGGCCGTCCCCGTCCTCATATCTAAACCACAGGTGCCTGGAAGCCACGCCCTCCACGGGCAAGTATAGGTCGCAGCTACGCAAATAGCCCAGGGTACCTTCCCTGGGCACAGGCAGCACAGTGCCCTGGGGAAATGCTTCGTTCCCCGCCTGCACCACTAGCTCGCCTATATATCCGGCATCCGGCAAGAGCCGAAGCCGCTTTTTCCGTTGCCGCCTGTCCTTGGCCAGCCAGCGATAGCTGCGCCATACGATCATCGCCATGAGAAAGACAAACCAATACCGGGCCGCCTGGGCCACTACCTCGTAGATCTCGCTGGGCATCGGTCATCCTCCTTTCCCTGGCGCTCGTCCCTAATCCTCTTCCTCCTGGGCCTTCGCTTCTTCTAAAAACTTTTCCAGCTTCCGCTTCACCCGCTGAAGGGCGTTGTCGATGGATTTAACGTGCCGCCCCAACTTGTCCGCTATCTCCTGATAGCTTTTCCCATCCAGGTAAGCGTTTAATACATCCTGCTCCAAACCTGACAGCACCTGATCCACCCGGTCCCGAATGGACACCAGGTCCTCCCGGCCGATAATCAGCTCCTCCGGGTTTTGCGCCCGGCCCTCCACGATCACGTCCATCAGCGTTCGGTCGCTTTCCTCGTCGTAGATGGGCTTGTTGAGGGAAACATAGCTGTTGAGGGGCACGTGCTTTTGGCGGGTAGCGGTCTTGATGGCGGTGATGATCTGTCGGGTGATGCACAGCTCCGCAAAGGCCCTAAAGCTGGAAAGCCGCTCCGGCTGATAATCCCGAATGGCTTTGAACAGGCCTATCATGCCCTCCTGGACGATATCCTCATGGTCTGCGCCGATGAGGAAATAGCTGCGGGCTTTGGAGCGCACAAAATTTTTATGCTTGCTAAGCAGATATTCCAAGGCTACGCTGTCCCCAGTTTGGGCCAGCGCGACGATCTGTTCATCTGTAAGGCCTGCATACTGCTCCGCCAGTACGCTGTCCCAGGAGGCATTCCGCCCCTTGGGCTGCTCATAGCCCTCGTCCAGTTCATCCAGCGATTCTTCCAAATCCTCCGGCGCGTCCGAATCCAGGGCCAGTTCATCCGCCTCGCCAGCCAGATCCATGGGGATATCCATGGTATCCTCCGGCTCCAAAGAGGAGGGAACGTTGCGTCGGGTCGTCATCTGTCGATTCCTGCCTTTTGGTTATTTCTGTCTGCGGAGTGCCTCCAGCTGCTCCCATTGCTCCTTTGTCAGGGCGGCAGCCAGGGCGCTCTGCCCGTGGGCGGAGGCCTTGTGGTGGCCCTGGCCCCGGGTTCGTTCCTTGGTCAGCTCCCGGAGCAGCTCCGCGGAGCTGACCCGGGTGGCCCCACGGCCCAAAATAAGGGTCTGCTCCAAGGCGTCGCTGGTGGCCACCCGGGCCTCCC
>JAVBRJ010000016.1:0-16238 GCA_031548115.1 Eubacteriales bacterium
GTGCGGCCCGGGCCGCCCGAAGGCACCCTGCGATGTCCAGCAGCGCCCTAGGATGCAGGGCAGCGCCCTTTTGCGCCAAAATCAGCTGCTCCCGCACATCCGCAAAGCCTACCAGAGGCTGGCCGCCCAGATAGCTTAAAAGCACCACCGCTTCCTCGGTCTCATCCAAGGCCCGCCGGACCTCCGAAAAGTCCTGATAAGGCCGAAGCTGTTTACACTTTTCCATGCCCATTTCCGTCACAGCCAGTTCGGCCAGACGGTCACGTATCTTTACAAATTCCAATACCCGTAATGCGCGATCCTGTTCCATAAAAAGCAGATTCCTTTCTGCTGTAATCCATATATTATTCGACGCCCCGCAGGAAATAGCCTGCCGTGGTGTCTGCCCCAGTTTCTGGCGCGCCGCCTTCCAGCAGCTTCTTAAAATATCGTACGATGCGCAGCTGCTCCTCCGGCTCCTCCACCGTGAGGTTTACATGCATGCCCGCATTCAATATTTTCCGCTGCCCCTCGTACTTGCTAAGGTCCACCGGCAAGGCTGCCAGCACATTGACTATGCAGCCTGCATCCTCCACGGTCCGTGTCAGCGGGAAGCGGTAGCCCTTGCGGTCCGTTAGCGCCGCGCTCTCCAGGCCGCAGGCCATGCCTTCGCCCTTGCACAGGGTGCAGGCGGCCCGGCCCGCGGTAAGCCCTATGGCTACCCGCTTGGGGCAATGATGCAGCAGCATGGCCTTTTCCCGGCCATAAACCGTCAAAAAGCGGGGTATCCGTCCCACAGGCATGGCCTCCAGGTCCAGATAGCTCCACTCCGGCCAGAGGGTGAAAAAGGCGGGCTCGTTATCGGAAAGCAGCACACTGCTGCCAAAGCCATTGGTCACGGGCACGCCGCCGCCCAAGGCCACCGGCAGATCAAACTTCACCCCTGCCTGACCTATACTGCCCAGCACCACGCCACTTAGCTTGTTTTTATGTGCATTAGCTGCATTTTGCAGCTTCTCCAGAGCCTCGCTGCTGGTAAAGGGCGGCAGCTTGAGCCATGTGCCCTCCGGCAGCCCCTGGATGGCCTTCTCCAATGCGTCCCCACGCAGGTCCCAGGGCTCGTACATAAGCCGGGTAGCCCCGGCCTCCATAAGGCTTTGGGCCATGTCCACCTGCCGGAAGGATACGGCCAGCTCCTCAGCCCACGGGCTCACAGGATCTCCGGCTCTGCGGGCCGATTGAAGCCAGGATAATTCCATGGTCTCAGGCGGTATTTGCTTCTGGAGCCTCTCTTCCTTTTCCCGGCCGAAGAAGCTTTCCACCCGCTTCTGGGTCAGCCGCTGTGCGGCCTCCCGGCGCAGGGCGTTTAGCGCAGCCACAGGCACGAAAAGCCCGTCCTCTACGTCAAAGGCGGCTGTATCCAGCGTATAAGGGGTATCGCCCAGCTTGGTCAGCTGTTTTTCTACATCCTCCAGGCTAAGGGCACGGGTGCGGGCCGCCTGGGGTATCTCCCCCTCAACGGTCGCCTCTACGCTGCTGGCAGAAAGGGTGAGAGCCATAGGCTGCCCCTCTTGCAGCACAGCCTTAAGCGCAATAGGGATCAGCGGCTCCCGAAGCCCTCTGGCCCATTCCATTTGCTTTGCATCCGTCAGGCGATATACCGGGTCCCCCGCCTTGGGTCCTGGTGTCCGAAGCCGCAAAATGGCCTCCTCGCCGGCTTTTCTATCCTTGCCGGAATAGCGCACATCCATTTCCACAGCGCCCCGAAGCTGCAGGCTGTCCCCATCGTTCAGGTCCCGGCACAGGCTGAGGGTGGCCAGTTCGTTTTTGATCTGGAGCACCTGCCCTACCCTAGCGCCCCCGTGGCTTACATGCCCTGTTTCGCACAGGTCTGCGTCCTCCGCGCCCATGGCATGGCCCCGGGTAAAACCGCCCCGGTGAAAGGCCTGCATGAGCCGGTCTTTTTCCTTTTCGTTCTGGGGCCGAAAGCTGCCCGCCTTGATCTCATCCAAGGCCTGACGGTAGCTATCCGTGACCACGGCCACATATTCCGGCCGTTTCAGCCGTCCTTCGATCTTAAGCGAAGTGACCCCCGCCGCCACTAGCTCTGGCAAATGGTCCCGCAGGCACAGGTCCTTCATGGAAAGCAGCGCACCGCCATGCTCCCCAAGCCGCACATCCTGGCGGCAGGGCTGGGCACACCGGCCCCGGTTGCCGCTTCGGCCTCCCGCCATGGAGGACATAAGGCATTGCCCGCTGACCCCGGCGCACAACGCTCCGTGCACAAAAACCTCCGTCTCAATGCCGGTCTTGGCCACCCGGGCTATTTCGCCGAGGGGACACTCCCGGGCCAGTACCACCCGCTTCATGCCCTTCTCCTTCGCCCACGCCGCGCCCTCCGCCGTGTGGAGGCCCATCTGGGTGCTGGCGTGCAGGTCCAGCGTGGGGAAATAGCTTTGCGCCAGCGCAGCCACGCCCATGTCCTGGACGATAACGGCATCGGCCCTGGCCAGGGCGATGGTGCGTAGAGCCTGGTAAACCTCCGGCAGCTCCGCCGCCGTCACCAGGGTATTCACCGTTACATAAACCCGCACATGATGCAAATGGGCATATTCCACGGCTCTAGCCATCGCCTCACCGTCAAAATTGGCGGCAGAAGCCCTGGCCCCAAAGGTGCGCAGCCCTAGATACACCGCATCGGCTCCCGCGCAGACCGCAGCCCGAAGCGCAGCCTCATCCCCGGCAGGCGCAAGCAATTCTGGAATTGTAGTAAGCGTACTCATAACCTCGCATACGGGCGATAGGGCCCGCTCTCATTGTGGTGATAAAAAAAAGCGCACCGCAAGCCCATTGCCTGCGCCGCGCTAAAGGATGCCTTACATCTGCTCGAAAGGATAGACCTGCCCTTGAGTATCCACCCGGATGGACTTGATGACCTGGGGGGTCAGCGGGCGATCGCTGGCATCGGTCTTCTGGGCCACGATGGCATCCGCTACGTCCATGCCCTCCAGCACCTTGCCAAAGGCGGCGTAGGAGCCGTCCAGGTGGGGGCTGTCGCTGGTCATCACAAAGAACTGGGACCCGGCGGAATCGTTCATCGCACTGCGGGCCATGCTCAGCACGCCATTGGTGTGCTTCATGGGATTATCCACCCCATTGCGGGCAAACTCGCCCTTGATGCAGTAGCCGGGACCGCCGGTGCCGGTGCCCTTGGGGCAGCCGCCCTGGATCATAAAGCCGGGAATGCAGCGGTGAAAGATGAGCCCATCGTAAAACCCGCTGTTGGCCAGCGCCGCAAAATTGCCTACTGATTGGGGGGCAATGTCCGGGTACAGCTCGCCCTTCATCACTCCGCCATTTTCCATTTGTATTTCAAACGTAGGATTTGCCATGCATTTCGTCCTCTTTTCTGATATTCCAAGTGAGATTTCCCATCCATTATACCAAAAAACGTCAATTTTGCAACCCAAGCTTTGTAAACGTTGACATCTCCCGCCTAGCCCCTTATAATGAGCCTACAAATGAATAGCGGGTGTATTTGCGTGACAAGCGCGGTTTGGCACAAAGGCTGCCAAGCCAGGGAACCGGATGCGATCTCCGGACTATCCCAGTAACCGTGAAGCGGACGAGAGGACAATGCGCCAAAAGGCCAGCCACTGTCGCAAGATGGGAAGGCGTCCTTATCGGATGAAGCCAAGTCGGGAGACCTGTTTACACCTATCGTTCTCCTGGGGATGGGATATGCGGTAAAATTCGAAAATCGGGTTTTAGGTTGCCGTTCCTTTCTTTAGCTAGCTAAAAGGAGCGGCTTTGGCTCCTCCTGGCAGATTCATTTGGACCTACTTTCAAAGGAGGAGCCCTTATGACCTGGACCCATACTGCCCATACCCTGAACGCCCGTAAGCCTATGACTCGGACCCTTATAGCCCTTATGCTCTGTCTGACCCTTTGCCTTATCTGCCTGACCGGTTACGCCCAAGCCCTCCCTGCCCAAGGGCAGACCCTGACCGATATGGCAGGGCGGCAACTGACCCTGGAGGCCCCTGCGACCCGCATCGTGGCGCTGTCCGCCGCGGACTGCGAGATCCTCTATGCCCTGGGGGCCGGGGATGCCCTGGTAGGCCGGGGCGCGTACTGCGACTACCCTGCCCAGGTGCTGGACCTGCCGGTGGTCAACTCCGGCGAGCAGACCAACCTGGAAGAAATTTTGGCCCTGGACCCCCAGGTGGTCATTATGGACGTAATGGCCCAAACCGTTGAGCAGATCGCCGCGCTGGAGGCCGCCGGGGTGAAGGTGGTCGTGCTGAACGCTCAGGATATTGAAGGGGTCTATACCGCCATTTCCCTTATCGGCAGCCTGACAGGCAAGGACGCAGCGGCCGACGCCCTGATAACGGACATGAAGGCAGGCCTCGGGGCCATAGCCGCCAAGGCGGCCGCGGCCACGAAAGCTGATGAGGACCCGCCCACCGTTTATTTTGAGGTATCTCCCCTCCAGTGGGGCCTGTGGACTGCAGGCCAAGGCACCTTTATGGACGAGCTGGCTGCCCTGTGCGGCCTCACCAACGCCTTCGCGGATGTGACCGGCTGGGCGCAGATATCCGAGGAGCAGGTCATAGCCCGAAACCCTGACTATATCGTGACCCTTACCATGTACTACGGTGAAGGCCCTACCCCCGTGGAGGAGATACTGGGCCGTGCCGGCTGGGAAGGCCTGACGGCGGTGCAAAACGCCCAGGTATTCAATGCCAACAGCGACGAGATCTCCCGGCCCGGACCCCGGCTCACCGTAGCGGCGGAAGCCTTGCTGGGCTTCATCAGCGGCGAGACCGCCCCCCTTAACTAATTATGAAAAAGCAGCGCGAAGGCTTCCCTTGGTATGCCTATATAGCCCTTTGTGCCCTCACCTTTGGGGTGCTTACCTTGTGCGTAGGCCTGGGCAGCGTATCTCTGCCCTTTTCGGATACCCTGACTGTCATCTGGCACAGCCTGTGGGGCCTACCCATGCCAGAGGGCCTGTCCAGCGGCATCATCATCGCCATTCGGCTACCCCGGGTCATCTGCGTGGCGCTGGTAGGGGCGGCGCTGGCCCTGTGCGGAGCGGCCATGCAAGGCCTGCTTCGCAATCCCCTGGCGGACGGCTCCACTATGGGGGTCTCCTCCGGGGCGGCCCTGGGGGCAGCCACCGCCATTTTGCTGGGGATATCCTTCCCCGGCTTGCCCATATCAGGCACGATGCTGATGGCGATGCTCTTTGCATTTTTGTCTCTGCTTATGATCCTGTCCCTTGCCTACGCGCTGGACCGTACCCTTTCCACCCATACCCTGATCCTGATCGGCATGATATTTACTATGTTTGTTCACAGCCTGATGAGCCTGATCCTCTCCTTTGCCGGGGAGAAGCTGAAGACCCTCACCTTTTGGACCCTAGGTTCCCTATCCGGCAGCACCTATGAAAACGCCCTAACGCTGCTGATCGCCCTGGCAATAGGCAGCCTGGTGCTGCTGGGCTGCGCCCGGGAGCTGAACGCCTTTGCCATTGGCGAGGACAACGCCCGCCATCTGGGCGTGCCTGTAAAGCGGGTAAAGCTGATCGTCCTGATCACGGTATCCATGCTCATTGGCGTGTGTGTGTCCATTGGCGGTACCATCGGCTTTGTGGGCCTGGTGATACCCCACATGGCCCGAATGGTGACCGGGCCCAACCACAAGCGGCTGCTGCCCGCGTCCCTCTTTGGCGGGGCCTGCTTCCTAATGCTGGCCGACCTGTGCGGCCGGATGGTGCTTCGGCCCATTGAGTTGCCCATCGGCGTGGTCACCTCGCTGATCGGCGCGGTGGTCTTTGTTATCATCTTTTACCGCACGCGCAAAAAGGAGGCCCGCTGATGCTAAGCCTCGATCATGTAAGCGTTGCCTATGGGCCCTATGATATCGTGCAGAATGTGAGCCTGACCCTATCTCCCGGCCAGTGGCTGATGCTCTGCGGCCCCAACGGCGCGGGAAAATCCACCCTAGTAAATGCCATTGCACAGGGCGTGCCTTACGCGGGCACGATAGCGTTGGACGGCAAAAGCCTTAAGAAATGGAACCCTGGGGCCTTGGCGCGCCGCATAGGGATCCTTTCCCAGACCCATCAGGTCAGCTATGCCTTTACCGTGGAGGAAGTGGTGAGCCTGGGGCGCTACGCCTATTCTGCCGGGCTTTTCTCCAAAGGCGACCCGGAGGGAACGGCCCGGATAGAGGCGGCCCTTGAAGCCGTAGGCCTTACCGACCTTCGAAGGCAAAGCATGCTCTCCCTTTCCGGCGGAGAGGTGCAGCGGACCTTTCTGGCCCAGGTCTTTGCCCAGGAGCCTTCTATTTTGATCCTGGACGAGCCTGCCAATCACCTCGACTTAGTCTACCAACAGCAGCTTTTCGCCTTGCTGGAGGACTGGCTGAAGGCGCCAGGGCGGGCCGTCATATCCGTAGTGCATGACCTGAGCCTGGCCAAAAAATTTGGCACACACAGCATGCTCCTGCAGGGCGGCCATGTGGTGGCTCAAGGGCTGACCCAAGAAGTGCTCACAGGGGATAAGCTTGCGCAGGTCTATGGTATGGACGTGCAGGGCTGGATGCAGGGCATGCTGGCGCAGTGGCGGGACTGATCGTCAAAGGCTTCCTCGTGGATTGCTTCCGCATCGAATGCTTCCTTGCCAAGGGCTCCTCAGTCCCCTTCTTCCTCCATGATGAGGCTGAGGCCCGCTTGAATAAGCATACATCCTCTTTGCTTGGGATCTGTCCATTCTAAGCCACTGGTCTCGAACAAGTCGGCCATTAAGTCCATTGATATATTTAACACTCTGCTAAGCTTTATATAGGTTTCAAAGCTGGCCTTTCGATTACCCCTTTCAAGGTTTCCAATGAAGGAGGCATTCACCGCCACCAGCTCACCCAATTCTGCTTGGGTGAGCTTATATTCCTTTCGGCGACTTTTTATAAGGTTCCCCAAACTTATGTAACTCATATATTTTTCTCCTGTTTAATGACTTCAAAATAACGTCATTGAGACTTCAAATTTAATTATACCATAAATTGGAGGTAAAATAAAGTCACAATGAAGTCATTTAGGAGAGACTTGCAATGGCTGAAAAGCATTTTACGCTAAGAATTAACGAGTCCGACATGGAGAAGTTTAAATATGTAAGCTCTTTTGACGGCCGCTCTGCAAACCAGCAGCTCATCATTTTGGCGCGCATCTATGTTGCCCGATATGAACGAAAAAACGGCCCCATCACGCAGGAACAGCTTCTCCTCTTTAAACAAAAAAAGAGTGGCAAATAATAACCACTCTTTTTGTTTAAGGGTGTAACTCCGGCGGGCTGGTGTCTTTTTAATAATGGGGCTGCTGCCCCGCCAAATGCACCTGGGCCATGTCCGGCGGTATTTGCACGCTATGGGGCACTCGCCCTACGTCCATGTTATCTACCGTGCCATCCCTCAGCTGCATCACAGGGTTGGGCGCAGTCTCCCAACGGTAATCCCGGCCAAACTGACCTATATGATCCGCGATAACGGTGTGGCTGGCAACGGCGTTCCCGTTCTTGTTTACAATACCCTGGTAGCGGAAGAAATCCACATCCGGCTTTAAGTCATCCACGCAGGCGTAGCTTTCGCGGTTGGCGGTCTGGTTCACCGTGCCCGCCAACACCTCCCGCACGTAGGGGATATTGCTGGTCAATAGCAGCGGCGCGGGGAAATCGCCCTTGCCCACTACCTGCTGGTAGTCCTTCCCCTCCACCTTTTGCAATAGCTTTGCCGCCGCGTGGAGGTGGGTCACCTCCTGCTGGTACAGCCATTCCCATACCTGCTTGGTCTTTGGGCAGGTCTCCGTCTCCATGCAGGAGTAGTAGAGGTAGCACTCGATGTACTGATGCATAAGGAAGCATTCCAGCCAGGTCTCCGTGGTATCCATCAGGCTGCCGTACTGGCTTACGTGCTGCTCCTCGATCATGCCGATCTCCTGATACAGCTTGCGGCCCCGGTCGTTTTCATAGGTGCCGCATACGTTCATGTAAAAGTTCATGGTCTGCTGCTCGGCAGCGGTGATGATACCCACGCACAGCTTGGTCTGCAGGTCGGCGGTCTTGCTGTCTATGTGCTTTTTCACATCGTCGTAGGGGTAGCGGTGCTCGGATACCGTGGGCCGCCCCGGCATGATCTCCGTATACTTGCCCACCATGTCCTCCGCATGCACCCCGGTCTCCATGTCCATCAGGTCCGCATAGCGGTACAGGTGGTCAAAATCCTCCAGCAGGGCAAAATCCAGGGCACTTTTTACATTGGGGTCCGGCTCCCGCTGGGCCAGGTGGGCGGTCAGGTCCACGGCTACCTGCTCGTAGCCGATGGTGTGCTCCAATACCGTTTCATCCACGGGCTTTAGGGCGCTTATCAGCTTTTGCTGCTGCTGCTCCAGGCGGCGGATGAGGGCTAGCTGGCGGCGCACGTCGTTGTTATCACAGTGGCGGTGGAACTGATGGCTGAACCAGTTGGCTTCAAACTCCGTGCCATTCATCAATATGATGCGGGTGCGGGTATAGGGGTCCACCTCATGCTTGTTGTAGGGCGCGGGATACATCCCCGTCCAGTCCATTATTAAGTCGTCCAGCTTGCCGGGTTTTTGTTCAAATGGATTCATAGGTTCACACTCCTCAAAATGCTTCCAGCCTTTTGGCTTTGAGGGTAGTATGTCCAACTTATCCCTTTTTAGGCAAAATGATTCTTTCTGCCCGGATATTTTGTTATTTTCTTAACATATCCAAAACGATATAGGGCTATGCTATTAAAGTATTTCACAGTTCCTTTGAATTGTGTTAATATTTTAACGAACATGAAAGGGGAGGAACGCAGCATGCGCCAAATAGTAGATAGCGTGGAACGCCTGGAGGCAGAGCTGGTCCGGGTCCGGGCCGCCCAAAAAGCGTTTTCCAAATTTTCCCAGGAGCAGGTGGACCATATCTTTTTTGCCGCGGCCATGGCCGCAGGCAAGGCCCGTATCCCGCTGGCTAAAATGGCTGTCCAGGAGACCGGCATGGGCGTGGTAGAGGATAAGGTGATCAAGAACCACTACGCGTCCGAATATATTTACAACGCCTACAGGGACGAAAAAACCTGCGGCATCGTGGAAGAGGATAAGGCCTATGGCATCACTCGCATTGCGGAGCCTATCGGGGTCATCGCGGCAGTAATACCCACCACCAACCCCACCTCCACCGCCATTTTCAAGACCCTGATCTCCCTTAAGACCCGCAACGGCATCATCATTTCCCCCCACCCCCGGGCCAAGCAGTCCACCATCGCGGCAGCCCAGATCGTGCTGGACGCAGCAGTAGCCGCAGGCGCGCCAGAGGGGATCATCTCCTGGATAGACGTGCCCAGCCTGGAGATGAGCAACCTGGTGATGAAGGACTGCGACCTGATCCTGGCTACGGGCGGCCCCGGCATGGTCCGCGCCGCCTATTCCAGCGGCAAGCCGGCCATCGGCGTGGGCGCAGGCAACGTGCCCGCCATTATTGACGAAAGCGCGGATATCCTTCTGTCCGTTAATTCCATCATCCACTCCAAGACCTTTGATAACGGCATGATCTGCGCCTCCGAGCAGAGCGTTATCATCGCTAAGTCCATCTACGACAAGGTGCGGGCCGAGTTCGCCGCCCGCGGCTGCTACTTCCTTAAGGATGATGAGCTGGAAAAGGTCCGCAAGACCATCATCATCAACGGCGCGCTGAACGCCAAGATCGTAGGCCAGTCCGCCGTGAAGATCGCTGCCCTGGCGGGGGTCACCGTGCCGGATACCACCAAGATCCTCATCGGCGAGGTGGAAAGCGTGGACCTCTCCGAGGAATTTGCTCATGAAAAGCTGTCTCCGGTCCTGGCTATGTACAAGGCGGAAAGCTTTGAGGATGCCTGCCAGAAGGCGGAGCGCCTCATCGAGGACGGCGGCCATGGCCATACTGCCAGCCTCTACCTCAACACCACCACCCAGCGGGAAAAGCTGCAAAAATTTGCCGCACAGATGGAGACCTGCCGCATCGTGGTAAACACCCCCTCCTCTCACGGCGGCATCGGCGACCTGTACAATTTCAAGCTCCGGCCCTCCCTGACGTTGGGCTGCGGCTCCTGGGGCGGCAACTCCGTCAGCGAGAACGTTGGCGTAAGGCAGCTTCTAAACGTGAAAACCGTCGCTGAGAGGAGAGAGAATATGCTGTGGTTCCGCACCCCGCCTAAGGTCTACCTCAAGAAGGGCTGCCTGCCTGTGGCCTTGCAGGAGCTAAAGGCCGTGATGGACAAGAAAAAGGTCTTTATCGTCACCGACCAATTCCTATTCCAAAACGGCTATACCAAGCCCGTTACAAACAGCCTGGATGAACTGGGCATTGCCCACACCACCTTTTTTAACGTCGAGCCTGACCCCACCCTGGCCTCCGCCCGGGAAGGCGCGGCGGCCATGACCGCCTTCCAGCCGGACTGCATCATCGCCCTGGGCGGCGGTAGCGCCATGGACGCAGCCAAGATCATGTGGGTGCTGTACGAGCATCCTCAGGCCAACTTCCTGGATATGGCCATGCGTTTCAGCGATATCCGCAAGCGCACCTACACCTTCCCCCGAATGGGGGAAAAGGCCAACTTTATCGCCATTCCCACCACCGCCGGTACCGGCAGTGAGGTGACCCCCTTTGCCGTCATCACCGACGAGGAGACCGGCGTAAAATACCCCCTGGCAGACTACGAGCTGATGCCCAGCATGGCCATCGTGGACGCGGACCTGATGATGGACGCGCCTAAGGGCCTCACGGCCGCCTCCGGCATTGACGCGGTGACCCATGCCCTGGAAGCCATCGCCAGCATGCTGGCTACCGACTACACCGATGGTCTGGCGCTCCAGAGCCTAAAAACCATTTTTGAATATCTGCCCCAGGCCTACGAAAATGGCCAGACTGACGCTATCGCCCGTGAGAAGATGGCTAACGCTGCCACCATGGCGGGCATGGCCTTCGCCAACGCCTTCCTGGGCGTGTGCCACTCCATGGCCCACAAGCTGGGCGCGTTCCATCACCTGCCCCACGGCGTTGCCAACGCCCTGATGATCGGCGAGGTGATCCGCTTCAACGCCGCCGAGGTGCCCGCCAAGATGGGTACCTTCTCCCAGTACGACCATCCCCACACCCTGGCCCGCTACGCCATGGTGGCCGATAGCCTGGGCCTGGGCGGCAAGACCGACGAGGAAAAGCTGGAGAAGCTTATCGCCGCTATAGACGGCCTGAAATTGAAGATCGGCATCAAAAACACCATTAAGGAATACGGCGTGGACGAGAAGGATTTCCTAGCCCGCCTTGACGAAATGGTAGAGCAGGCCTTTGACGACCAATGCACCGGGGCTAATCCCCGCTATCCGCTGATGGCCGAAATTAAAGAAATGTACCTCAACGCCTACTATGGCAAAGAAAATCGCTAAGGAGGGGGACAAAATGAAGCTGGATCAAGTGATCGCCAAGCGCACCCACAAGACCGTTTACCGGGATGGGGATCTGGTCATCAAGGTATTTGACAAGGATTACAGCAAGGCGGACGTGCTTAACGAGGCCCTGAACCAGGCCCGGGCTGAAGAGACCGCCCTGAACGTTCCCAAGCTCCACGAGGTGACCAAGCTGGACGGCAAATGGTGCATTGTCAGCGATTTCATTCAGGGCAAGACCCTGGCCGAGCTGGCCAAGGCCCACCCGGAGAAATTTGACGAATATATGGATCAATTTGTGGACCTGCAGCGGTTGGTCCACGCCCAAAAATCTACCCTGCTCACCAAGCTAAAGGACAAAATGCACCGGAAGATCTCCATGAGCGATCTGGATGCCACCACCCGCTACGAGCTGCACACCCGCCTGGAGGGCATGCCCAAGCATGACAAGCTTTGCCATGGCGATTTCAATGGCAAAAACATCATCATCCGGGATTCCGACGATGCGCCCTTCATCCTGGACTGGGCCCATGCCACCCAGGGCAACGCCAGCGCCGATGCGGCCCGCACCTACCTGCTTTTTGCCCTCTCCGGGGACATGGGCGGCGCAGAAAAATACCTGAACACCTTCTGCAAGCGCAGCGATACGGCCAAGCAATACGTGCAAAAGTGGATACCCATCGTCGCCGCCAGCCAGAGCGTAAAGGGCAAGCCCGAGGAGCGGGACCTGCTGCTTCGGTGGGCCAACGTGGTGGATTACGAATAACCAGGGCTTTGCCCTGGACCCACGACCCGGCGCCTTGGCGCCGGGAATTTTGTTTGTACGCGCTATATTGTCATAGCAAAAGATGTTTTACCATAGTAAACGGGACTGTGACATCACTGCCACAGCCCCGTTGCTTAGATCTATGCTCTTTTTTCCCTTTTTGACCGCGCGCAGCGTGGTCAATGATGGGGTCTGGGGGCATTGCCCCCAGTGGGTCCAGGGCTTTAGCCCTGGCAGGGGTGCAGGGGTTTGTCAAGGTAGTGTTAGTTCTTTCCCAAATCAGTTGAAGAAGTGTATAGCAATATAATGTAATGGCCTCATGGGAACAATGGATAATGAAGCCATTAAGCACCCCATGTATGGTCGCGCTAGTTTTACCACCCTCCGCACAAAAACTCTTCTATATGAACCATGGCGTTTTATCAACTGATTCGAAAAAAGTAACGTTGTATTTTAAAGTTATTGAAACTATCGTCGTATATGTTACTAATTAAAGAAGATACTTAGCTTCTCCCAACTAACGGATTTAATGGCAGTCCTATTAACAAAAAATTATGTTGCACCTTTACGACACGTGCCCCTTTTTTGCATTTGCATAAGTAGCTTAGGCATAGCACACCTCATTTTCTCCGTAGTAGCACTAATACGCTTTAGCGCAGGATATATTTCGTTTGCCCTATGCATAGCCACATCCGCATCTAAGTATGCTTGCGGCGGATTGGGGATGAACAGCTTTGCAGCTGTTCATCTGAAAAGACCAATTTCCTTTCGCTCGCATCAATGACGAGTACATGCTCACAGTCTGCGCAGGACTACACAAAGTGAGAGCTCACCGTATCGCCAAGCCCGTTTGCGACAATTTGAAAGATGTCAATCATCGGCTTGACAGCGACGTTACTTTCGGGCAAAATCGCGCCCGTGTCATAGCGCTAGCGATGTCTTGCTGCAAAATGGCTTGGATACTTTCTGTTGGAATACTCTTTTTTTCGTGCTATACTGTTCTTATTAAAGCATTGGAGCGAGGGCATCAATCACCCGCGTTGACCCTTTTCGCTTCGCGAAAAGGGTGTATTCGTGGGAACTAACCCTCTAAATAAAAGTGTGAATAGATAGGGGGAAACAGTGTATGCGAACGGAGTTGCTCAATAGTTTTTATCCAGCTGGAGATTTTTTAGAACGTCCCAATGTGCATGACATTGAGAGCATCGGCGAGCATGTTTATGTCGCGACTACGGATGGTGTTTTTGCTGCAAGTTTGGGACGACACCATGAATTTTCTAAAAAATTACAATTTCGAGCAGAAGCATTACATTGTTGGGGAGATCGCTTGTTATGCATCGGAAAAACTGATTTCCTCTGGTATGAACCAAAAACTGAGCAGCAGAAACCGCAAAGAATTACATGGCCGCGCAAAGAATTACTAACTCAACATTTGAAAGAAAACCGGCATGGAAAAAGAGAAGTGAACTATGAGCATGAAACACCACCGTTTTTTCAACGGGCACGTATTGAAAACGGACTGCTCTACCTGCTCTATCTTTTCAGCAAGCCAAACGGCGAACATAAAATGCCGGATGGAACTATTGATGTCCAATTTGGATTGCATGATGAGGGAATCCTGTGCGTATATTCTCTTCCCGGCCTATCACTGGAACAGCACTATACGTTGGCTTATCCGTCGTACAGTTTCGCTTTGCGTGAACCCTTCATTTTTTATCCTGGCGGTGGAACAGAAAATCCCGCGTTACATCGTACAGATATGCGAACAGGAGAAACAGTACAGCAACCGCTCTCGGATATCTGCTACGCTGTCCACTGCGATGGAACACGAGTTTTTGCCCCGCAGACGCACTTAATGAATGTGTTCATGGTCGATGGCTTTGCGCCCACCGATGAGGTTAACTTACCTCGCCAAATGGAAGAATACAGTAGAGGGCTAAAAGATGCACTCATGCAGCATACCGGAGTTGAACGCGAAATGGGATATCCGAAGTACGAGAGTTTTTGCGCCTTGTATAAAGATATGGACGAATGCGAACGTGATGGGCTTTGGCAAACACTCAGTGGTAATGCAACACCGTATCTTGCAGTTGAGGATTGTGCTGCTGACGAAGCACACGGTATTTTAGCTGTTGCCACGGAGTTAGGATGCGCACCCGGTTTTCTTTGGAATACTATTACCGGAAAGCCTATATGTTGGCTTCATGATGGAGGGAGAACCGTTGTGGCGAAGAGAGCGAAACTACGTTGGCCTCTTGTGATGATTAATGCATACGAAAGTGCACATGTCTGGAATATTTTGTAACTGTGTGATAAACCCAATACATAAGAAGGCATAAGCTAAATACGTTTTGAATCCCTAGGGTATAGATAAGTAACTCTATTCAAAGCGATATAGGGATTGGCTTCTTGTATCACTTTCATATCATATTTGGTTGAATCAATTTAACAACTTGAGGGTTTCACAAAAAACAACGGAAAATGATTTGGAAATCGCAAATTGCCACTTTTGTGTAAGCAGAAAAACAACCATTCTCGCATTTTTTAGATTGATAGGTACAAAACACTATCTGCAAGACTGCCAGTCCGATTCGGGTAGCACGTACTACATTTATATGGTGTATAAGTGCGCTATTAGTATAATTACATCATAGAAAAACCAACTCGCAACGGCCTCTTTATACTAACGCTAAAACGAAATAAGGCTACGCATTCACAGACGATTTTCATCATTTTACCGTGAGCGCGTAGCCTTATTTCTTGGCTTCCTACCTATTCAATTTTTGAGCATCGGGAAAATCAACCAGTTCACTTTTGCTGTGGGTAAAGTGGTTGCCCCTGTTATTAGTAGGTTTTGACATCCTACGTTCACAGTATATGTCTGGGTGCAGGGGCAGCGCCCCTGCCCGTAACCCCAGCTAGTGCCCTCTCTTAATACATGCCGCCCATTCCGCCGGCGCCGCCCGCAGGCATGGCCGGTTCGGGAGCGGGAATGTCCGCTACCAGGCTCTCGGTGGTCAGCACCAGGGATGCCACGCTGGCCGCGTTTTGCAGGGCGCTGCGGGTAACCTTGGTGGGGTCGGTGATGCCGCGCTCGATCATGTCCACATACTCGCCCTTCAAGGCATCGTAGCCGTAGAAGTTCTTGTGGCTGTTCTTGATGTTCTCCACGATGACGCTGCCCTCGATGCCCGCATTAATGGCGATCTGGCGCATGGGCTCTTCCAGAGCGCGCAGCACGATCTCCACACCGGTCTTGGCATCGCCAGCAAAGTTGGCCAGCTCCGCCTGCACATTGGTCAGCACGTTCAGCAGCGCAACGCCGCCACCAGGCACGATACCCTCTTCCACAGCTGCGCGGGTAGCGTTCAGCGCATCCTCGATGCGGAGCTTGCGCTCCTTCATCTCGATCTCGGTGGCTGCGCCTACCTGGATAACGGCTACGCCGCCAGCCAGCTTGGCCAGACGCTCCTGGAGCTTTTCCTTATCGTAATCGCTGGTGGTATCCTCGATCTGGGCGCGGATGCTGTTCACACGGGCGGCGATGTCTTCCTTGCTGCCAGCGCCTTCCACGATGGTGGTGTTTTCCTTGTCCACGATGATCTGGCGAGCGGAGCCCAGCATGTCGATGGTGGTCTCCTTCAGCTCCAGGCCCAGCTCCTCGGTGATGACCTGGCCACCGGTGAGGATGGCGATATCCCGAAGCATTTCCTTGCGGCGGTCGCCGAAGCCAGGGGCCTTAACTGCAACGCAGGTGAAGGTGCCGCGCAGCTTGTTCAATACCAAGGTAGCCAGGGCTTCGCCCTCTACATCCTCGGCGATGATCAGCAGCTTTTTGCCGGACTGCACCACCTGCTCCAGAACGGGCAGGATCTCCTGAATATTGCTGATCTTCTTGTCGGTGATCAGGATCATGGGGTTGTCGAGGACAGCCACCATCTTGTCGGAATCGGTTACCATGTAGGCGCTGGCATAGCCACGGTCAAACTGCATGCCTTCCAC
>JAVBRJ010000017.1:0-91726 GCA_031548115.1 Eubacteriales bacterium
CTTGTCGATGTCTTCGTACTTCATCGCCTGAGCTTCGCCCAGCTGAGCCAGCGTCATGGTAATGGCGGCGGTCAGGGTGGTCTTGCCGTGGTCAACGTGACCGATGGTGCCGATGTTTACGTGCGGCTTAGTACGTTCAAACTTTGCCTTGGCCATGTTGGAATACCCTCCTTTAAATCAGAACCAATTTATCCGGTTTGGTTTCATGCGGTTGGAGCGGGTGATGGGAATCGAACCCACGTAGCTAGCTTGGGAAGCTAGAACTCTACCATTGAGTTACACCCGCATGTCCGCATAGACCTCTTTACCAGACATGGGATATTGTAACGGTTTTCCCTAAGGTTGTCAACCGTTTTTTCCTTTTGTAACATCGGGGCGGCGGCTGCAAAGAAAAAACAAGGAAAATACAGCCTTAGAAGAACAGGGCGCGAATATCCTCCTCGGTGAGGGTGGACAGGGCCGTTTCCCCGGCCAGGACCACCCGGTCGAAGATGGCCCGCTTGCGCTTGGAAAGGTCGGTGACCTTTTCCTCGATGGTGTCCTTGGCGATGAGACGCAGCACATCCACATCCCGGGTCTGGCCGATGCGGTGGGCCCGGTCCGTGGCCTGGTCCTCAGTGGCGGGGTTCCACCAGGGGTCGTAATGGATCACCAGGTCCGCCCCGGTGAGGTTAAGCCCAGTGCCCCCGGCCTTGAGCGAGATCAGGAACACCTGGCCCTCGCCGCCGTTGAAGCGATCGCACAGCTCCTGGCGAAGCTCGGGCTTGGTCTCGCCGTCCAGGTAGAGGGTCTTGACGCCTTCCCGATTAAGGCGCTTGCGGATAATTTGTAGCATGCCCACAAACTGGGAAAAAATAAGCATGCGTCGCCGCCCCTGGGTAGCGTCGTGGACGGTTTGGATAAGCAGCTCCAGCTTGCCGCTGGTGCCCTCGTAGTCCGGGAGGAACAGCTTAGGATGGCAGCAGACCTGCCGCAGCTTTAAAAGGATGCTGAGGACCTGCATCCGAGCCCTGGGCAGCTGGCCCTGGCGCAGGGCCTCGTCTACGTGCTGGCGCAGGCTGTCCATCAGCTGCTGGTACACCCGCTGCTGCTCTGGGGTCATGGCGGCGTAGAGGCTCTGCTCGTGCTTGGGGGGCAGGTCCGCCAGCACGTCCTTTTTCAGGCGGCGCATTAGGAAGGGCCGAATGCGCTCCTGCAGCTCCTCCGCTCGCTCGCCGCTGCCATAGCGGCGCAGAAAGGCCGCCTGGCCGCCTAAGTAGCCGGGGAGGACAAAGTCGAATATGCTCCATAGTTCGCCGGTGTGGTTTTCCATGGGGGTTCCGGTGAGGGCGATGCGCACCTGGGCATCCAGGTCCTTGGCCGCGGCAGCCCCCAGGCTCTGAGCGTTTTTGACAAACTGCGCCTCATCCAAAATGGCAAAGCGCAGGGGAATATCCCGCAGCAGGTCGATATCCCGGCGGAGCAGGGGATAGCTGGTGAGGATCACGTCCACATCCTGGCTTTCCTTGATCTCGCCGATGATCTGCCGCCGATCCTCCCGCTGGCCGCCGATGAGGCGTACGGTAAGGCTTTCGTCAAAGCGCTTCAGCTCCGCCAGCCAGTGGTAGACCAAGGAGGTGGGGGTGACGATAATGCTCTTTTGAGGGCCGTTTTTCCGCTTGGCGGCGGAGAGGGCGGCGATGACCTGCACCGTCTTGCCCAGGCCCATTTCGTCCGCCAGGATGCCGCCCATCCGGGCTTCATACAGGGAGACCAGCCAGCTGGCGCCACGGCGCTGGTAGGGGGTCAGCTTTTTCAGCAGCTTGGAGGGGATAAAGGGCTCCGCCTCCTCCAAACGCTCGGTGAGGGAGGTGAGGGCGGTCTCCACCTCCTGGTCGGCGGTGGTGCGGACCCCGGCCATACGCAGCATGCTGACCATATAGGCGGAGCGGTAGGCACTAAAGGATAGCTCCCGGGCCTCTTGGTCGGCGGAGGGGTCGTCCAGGGCAGCGGCTTCCAAAAGCTCCTGGGCCACAGGGGCAAAGGCCGCCATATCCCGAATGTCCAGGAATTCCCCGGTGCGCAGGCGCACATAGTGCTCCCGGCCCCGGATGGCCTGCAGGATGGGGAACAGCTCAGCGGTTTCCCCGCTTTCCTCCAGGAGGGAGAAGACCAGCTTGCCCCCCCGCATGTGGAAGGCGGCCCGGCCGGAAAAGCGCCGGGGCTTGATCTTGTCAAAGTCGGAGGAGGCGTAGACATCGCATTTTTTGGCAAGCTCTGTGACCCCCTGGGTGCAGAAGGCAAGGATATCCCGGTGGCGGCGCAGCACCATCTGCTGGCCCCGCACCACGAACCCCGCATCGGAGAAGAGATCCAAAAGGGCGCTCTCCCCCCGGCCATCCCTAAGCAGCAGCCGGCCATCCGGCACGACGGATGGGGGGGCAGAGGCATCGGTGGCAAAGGGCTGGAGGGATACATCGCCGTAGTCGAACTTGAGGCGCACCTCTACATTGCCCTCGTTCAGGTCGATATAGGCCTTGGGCTGGAAGGGTGCGGTAATGAGCCGGGCCCCCAGGGCGGCGGAGGGGATCACCGTGCCCACGGTGGACAGGGCGGGCAAAAGCGTTGCCAGCACGTCCTCGGCTTCAGCGGCGGGGTAGCAGTAGCGGCGGCCCTCCGCCACGATCAGGCGGCACAGCCGGGCCTGGGCCCCGTGCAGGTGGGCTACATGGCCTTCATATAATACGTAGCGGCCATCAGCGGTGAGTAGCCGCAGGTTCTCCGCGCCCTCCACGGTGATGCAAAGCTCCGTAGCGCTCAGCTCTACCGGGAAGCACAGGGACGGCTCCATAAAACGGATGCCGGACTGGGCCTGCTTGTCCACACCGTCGATGAGCAGGAAGGGGCGGGATTCCAGATGCCGGAGGATGCTCTGCAAAAAAGCCCCGGTCAGCAGCACAAAGCGGCCCTCCGTGATGAAGCTGGCAGGGCGCTCCTGGCCCTCGGATTCCTCGTCCGTCGTCTCCGGTGCCTCCGGGGCGGTGGGCAGGTGGCTGAGCAGGATGGACAAAAGCCGCTCGTCATCCTTGGAAAAGCGCATTTGGGTGGGCTGATAGGTGAAATGCGCGGATAGGGGCATGGCATGGCCCAGGGTAAAGGCCCGGAGCAGCTCCGAAATGTTTTTGACGGCGTACATCCGCTCTTGCCCAATGCTTAGGCCCAGGCCTACGCGGCCATCCGGGAAAAGCCGCAGCGCGGCCGTAAGGCGGACGCTTTCGCTGCCGGGCATGGACCGGGACAGGGCCGCCAGCAGCTTTTGGCCTGCGCCGTGCTGGTGCGCTTGGATCAGCCGAGCCAGCGACCCATCCCCCTGGGCGGCAAAAAGAGCCGCCACCACATGGGCGCAGGGCTGCAAAGGGTCGCCGCAGGTGCAGGCGTAGTCCTCATCAAAGGACAGATGCACCTCCTGGGGCGGCGTAGTGCCCACCCGCAGGGTCAGCGCGTCCGGCTGGCGGGAAACCAGCGTAACGCTGCCTCGACGGAAGATGAGCTCGCCCTCACGATATGCGGCGGAAACCGGATCCAGCGAAGAAAGCGTTAATGGCATGGCGGCCTCCTCAAAAAGCGCAGGTAAAAAACCCTAGTTTGTTTAAGTTCTATTTTGAAAAGGGCCAGTCCTGCCTGCCATAAAATGGAATTGAAAAAAAGCGCATAGGTTTTTTTGTCCGGGACAAGATATTGGTGAAACGGCAATCAAGCAAACGGCCGAAAAACGCGCAAGGGAAGCTTTTGAATTGTAAAGCGCCCGATCCGACCCAAGATAGGGTACGGATTAGAAGATGTTAGATGTGTGAAGATGTGTTAAGCATAGCGCGGCTTTTCCTAAAGTGTAGTCACTACCGTGAAGGCAAGCTCCTTTCGATGATTGACGTTTTCAACAGCCCGGGGCCATTTGGCCCTGGGCTGCTTGCTGCGTATTGTAATTGCGTGGTCAGGCCTTTACTCGATCCCCCGCCATTTATCAAACGGAAAGATCACGCTGCGCACATGGGAGACGATCTGCTCCCGCTTCAGCGGGCCTACCAGATGGCTATCGTTGGAGTTGGAGCGGTTATCCCCTAGGACAAAATATTCGCCTTCCTGCACGGTGTACTCGGCCATGGTATATCCCGGCCTGTGGGTGATGTAGGGCTCCTGCTGCTGCTGGCCGTTTACGTACAGGTAGCCGCCCTCCACGGCCACCGTGTCCCCGGGGATGCCCACGATCCGCTTGACGAAGTTCTCCGTCCGGCCGGGATAGTGGCAGATGACCACATCGAAGCGCTGAGGGTCCCCCAGCAGGTAGTCGTACTTGGTGGTAAACATGATCTCGCTGCTAAGCAGCGTCTCGTTCATAGAATTGCCATCCACGCGGATGGGCTCAAAGACAAAGGCTCGAATGGGCAGCGCTATAGCGATAGCGCAGGCAAAGGTCAGTATCCATTCCACCAGCTCCCGTTTCCAGCTCTTTTTTGGCTTTTCAGTCGTTACGCCTTGCATAGTTGCACCTCGTCAGTCGTTAAAAATGGGTTTGGCTATCCGCATGTTTGCTAGCCATGGGCCTAGCTTGCCCTATGGATCTTATAAAACCTGCGTGAATAGCTGCGCCGCTCCCATGGCAGGGGACAGCGCCACCAGCAGTCCGCCCAGGGCCGATAGGACCAGCTTTGCCGTCCACCCAGGGCCTGCCTGACCTTGCAGGCGGCGGGCGGCCTCCTGAAGGGCTTGCTTTTCCTGTACCTTATCCCAAAGGGGATCCATAGACCCATTTGTGCGCATGGGGCTTCCTCCTTACAATACGTGCTTGCGGTTCCTTTTTTCATGATCTGTTTATTATACGTCCCAGTCATCCTTTACCCGGCGCAGCTTTTTGCGGATGCGGTGCAGCGTGATCTTCACCTGGGAAACGGAGAGGGTAAGCTCCGCTGCGATATCCTGATAGGAGCGGCCTTCCAGGGCATAGGCCTTGAGGATGCGCCGCTGCCGCTCCGGCAGCCCTTCTACCAGGGCGTACAGGCTGTGACGAAACAGGTTTTCAACGAAAATATCCTCCGGGGTAAGGCTATTACGGTGTAAGAACTGGCCCGGCAGTTTTCCGGTCTGGCCCGCTGCATCCATGGAAAGGGCAGTCCGCCCCCGCCTGCGCAAAAGGTCGATGCTTTTGTAGCGGGCCATGGCGGATACGAAGGCATGGAAGGAAACGCGGGGCTGATATTGAGCCCGCTGCATATAAATATCCGCAAAAACCTCCTGGGCCACATCCTGTGCCAGCTGCGCATCCCCAAGCACTCTCCGGGCCACCCCCTCGGCTATGGGCCAGTAGGCCTGAGCCAGGGCTTCAAAGGCGGTCCGGTCTCCGCTTAATGCCTGAAAAATCTCTGCTTCGTCGTACATGCTTGCCTTCATCCTTGATACAGATCTGCCTCTATATCATCGCACAAACAGGCGAAAAGTTACACCCCGTCAAAATAAAAAGTTTTGCGCCAAATGCATCTGCCTGCATAGGATGATTTGAGGGATCACCCTCAACGGGCGGACCTCGAACCATATCCATGGAAAGAGTGATTTGATGAACCGGTTCTCCAGACAAATCCTGATCCTGGTCATTGTTGCCGCTGTGATGGCGATGGTGAGCCTGGCGCTGTTGGTGTCCGGCATTTTGACGGCACTGCTGACGTTGATCCCCTATCTGGTAACGGTACTGGTCATTTCGCTGGCGGTACTGCTGGCGATGATCCCTACCATCCTATGGGTAAAGTACCATTGCGCTGAGTGGCCGCTGCTGTCGGCCTTCGGCGTGCCGGTAGTGGTGGGCGCGGTGGGCGTTCTGTTCACGGCCATCATTGTTTTTTTCATCAGCCCCATCTTCTTGATCGCCATTGATTTCATCATTGCGATCAACTTCTTCTTCCTGGTGCTGATGCTGGGCGGGCTTGTGCTGCTGCTGGTCAATTATATCCGGCTGCACATGAAGCGCTGCGCTTGCGGAGAGCCTCAGGAGCCGCCGGTGTGCTGCATGAGAGAAGAGTAAAACGAAAGAAAAAGGGTTGCCGCACGTTGAAATGCGGCAACCTGTTTTTGTGGATAGCAAAGCGACCATATTAATATCGGAAGTCAATGGTCTGTTTACTCGCATCAACCAGCGCATCCACCCCCAATGGAATTATACATCTTGGCGTGGCATGTCCAATATTTACATTATAGAGAATGGGCAATGCCGGTTGGTTGATTTCTTCAACTAGCATTTTTTTATATTCTTCATAGTATGCTTCATCCATCGGCTTTCCAACAAGGATGCCATTAACAACCGAAAAGATGCCCGTGCGCTTCAATTCTTTCGTCATTTTGCGGTACAATTGGGGGTCGGGTTTTTCTTCGCTGCTCTCAATAAGTAATATTTTGCCCTGCCACCCAGCCAGGTCAGGAAAAAGTTTATATGTATCGCACAATAAGGCAGAATCTGTATATCTTTCGTTATTGAACATATCGTACATGCTCTCTAGACAACCGCCAAGGATCTTACCAGAAAACTGTGCGCTCCCCTGTAATAGTTCAAAACCACCATTGATGTGTGATTTGCGTGATAACCCTACTTCTTCTTGTCCAAAGGATTTTCTTTCTTCATACCAAACATCACTGGGTACTATTTGGGAAATTCGATCGGTGGTAAGCAATTCTTCAAAATATCGTTTGGTATACGGAAGCATTTCCTCATCAAGCTCGCAAACATCTGGCAAAAAAGCTTGCCCATAAAAAGTATTTAATCCTACTTTGTGCAGCATATAATGATTCATAGTCGTATCAGAGAAACCAAGAAATATTTTATTTTTCACAGCATTCTTTAATGCTTCATGTTCAAATAAATAGGGCAACAGTCTGTAGGTATCATCGCCACCGATCGCACATAAGATCATGTCGACCGAATCATCCTGAAATGCGTTTATAAGATCTTCTGCTCGTTTTTCGGGATGGCTTTTTAGATAACGCATTCCAGCTAATGCATTATCGGTGAACACCACATTTACGCCATAAGCTGCCAGCCTTTTTACGCCAATATCCAATTCGTGCTTTGCAAAGGATTCCCCTAAAATTCCGCTGGATAAGCTGACGATAGCGATCTTTTTTATCAAAAGAGCACCTCCACGAGGTTATTTACATTGCTAGATTCATTATATTCCAACTTAGAGGCTTTTTCAATGCGGTTTGGCGCTGTTGTTTTTTGTACCAATAGGTATAAAACGCTGTCTGCAAGACCGTCAGTCCAGCTTGGGTCGTACGTACCATATTTTGTGGTACATAAATGCGCTATTGATGTTATTGCATCATAGAAAAACCAACTTACAGCGCTCACTTTAAATGAACGCCCAAACAAATAAAAGCTACGTGCCCACAGAAGATGGACCCCATTTTCCGTGAACACGCAGCCTTGTTTAGTTGTACTCTTCCTATTCAGCTTTACGGATCGGGCTTCTTATGGATGCAGGGGCAGCGCCCCTGGGCCGTCTCCCTACATCGTCTCCCCCTACGCCCGTTTCCTATCGCTTTTGCCCAAATACGCCTCCTGGACGCTCTTTGAGGCCAGCAGCTCTGCGCCAGTACCCTCCAGGGTGATGTGGCCGGTCTCCATGACGTAGCCGTAGTGGGCGGCGTGGAGGGCGGCGTTGGCGTTCTGCTCGATGAGGAGGATGGTAATGCCTTCCTCGCTGAGGCGCTTGATAATGGAAAAGATGTCCTTCACCACCAAAGGCGCGAGGCCCAGGGAGGGCTCATCCATCATCATCAGCTTGGGCTTGGCCATCAGGGCACGACCCACGGCCAGCATTTGCTGTTCGCCGCCGGAGAGGGTGCCGGCCATCTGCCAGCTCCGCTCCTTCAGGCGGGGGAAAAGGGAGTATACGTAGTCGATATCTTTGAGTATCTGGGCGCTGTCCTTGCGCAGGTACGCGCCGATCTTGAGGTTTTCTACCACGGTGAGGTTGGCGAAGACCCGGCGGCCTTCCGGCACCAGGGCAATGCCCTTTTCCACGATCTTTTGGGAATCCTTGCCGGTGATGTCCTCGCCCCCAAACTCGATGCTGCCACGCACCACGGGCACAATGCCGGTGATGGCTCGAAGGGTGGTGGACTTGCCCGCACCGTTGGCACCGATAAGGGATACGATCTGCCCTTCCTCCACGGAGAAGGAAATGCCCTTAAGGGCTTCAATGCCGCCATAGCTGACGACCAGGTCTTTCACAGTTAAAAGGCTCATTCTTCATCCACCCCCAAATACGCAGCGATAACATCCGGGTCGTTTTGGATGGCCTCGGGCACGCCGTCTGCGATGAGCTTGCCAAAGTCCAGCACGTAGATGCGGTCGCTGATGTCCATAACCAGGTTCATGTGGTGCTCGATCAGGAAGATGGTGACCTTGAAATCCTCCTTGACCTTGAGGATGAAATCGCTAAGCTCGTCGGTCTCCTGGGGGTTCATGCCCGCGGCGGGTTCATCCAGGAGCAGCAGCCGGGGCTGGGTGGCCAGGGCCCGGACAATTTCCAGATACCGCTGCTTGCCATAGGGCAGGGAGGAGGCCAGCTCATCCTTTACGTCGGTCATGCCCAGCATTTCCAGCAGGTCCATGGTCTCCTGACGAATGCGCTTTTCCTCCTGCCGGTTGATCCCGAAGGTGGCGGACAGAAGCCCACTTTTCAGGCGCATGTGCTTGGCGATGAGGACGTTTTCAAACACGGTGAGGTTCTTGAAAAGACGGATGTTCTGGAAGGTACGGGCTACGCCCATGGCGGTGATCTGGTCGGGGGTGTTGGCGATAAGACGGCCGTATTCCCCGATGTGGGTGCCAGCGTAGAGCTTGCGCATTTTCCCCGTGGGGTGGCCCTGGGCGATGATCTTGCCCCGGAGCTTTACATTGCCGTTGGTGGGGGCGTACACGCCGGTGACCACGTTAAAGGCGGTGGTCTTGCCTGCGCCGTTAGGGCCGATCAGAGCGACGATCTCCCCCTGGTCGATGTGCATGGAGAGACTGTCTACGGCTACCACGCCGCCAAACTGCATGGTGACGTTTTCCAGCTCCAATACGCGGTCCTTGTTACTCATGATCGTCACCCCCTGCCGCCAGCTTTTTCTTGTTCCGCTTCCAGTTGCTGGGGAAAAGGAAATCCCAGCTGAACTCCCGGTTGCCCATGAGGCCCTTGCGGTAGAACAGCACCACGGCCATCAGAAGGATGGAGAAGATGACCATGCGGAAGCCCGTGCGGAACAGGGGCACCTCCCAGCCGCCGATGGTGAGGGGCTGGTCGAAGAAGCGGAGCCACCATTCCTTGCTGGCGGTGACCAGAAACGCGCCCAAAACGCTGCCGGTAACGCTTCCGATGCCGCCGATGACCACGATAAGCAAAATATCGTAGGTGAGGGTGACGGAGAAGGTTTTGGCCTCGATAGAGCGCATGAACATGGCCAGCATGCCGCCTGCGATGGCGGTGAAGAAGGAGGAGGTAACAAAGCTCATTTCCTTGTGCTTGAGCAGATTAATGCCCATGGCCTCTGCGGCGACCTCGTCCTCCCGGATGGCCTTGAAGGCCCGGCCATAGCTGGAGCGTATCATTAGCACCATAATGGCGATGCACACGGCGGCAATGATAAAGGGCATATGGATGGACGAAAAGCCGGGGATCTTGTTAAGGCCGTAGGAGCCGTTGGTGACGGTGTCCAGTTGAGGGCTGGCCAGGATGGAGCGGATGATCTCCGAGAAGCCCAGGGTGGCCATGGCCAGGTAGTCGCTTTTGAGCCGGAGCACCGGGTAGCCGATGAGGGCGGCAAAGACCGCCGCTACCACGCCGCCCAGGATAAGCGCCAGGTAGGGATAGGCAGCCATCAGCCAGGAGGGCGCACTGTCCATCCACAGGCGGAAGGCCTTGATGCCCGGGTCGATACCGTTCATGTAATATACGCCGTCCAGCATTTTCGTGGGGATAATGAGCAGGGCGGTGGTGTACGCGCCAATGGCCATAAAGCCCGCCTGACCCAGGGAGAAAAGCCCGGTGAAGCCGTTTAGCAGGTTCATGGCCACGGCCACTACGGCCAGGATGGCGCTTTTTTGAAGCACCGAGATCAGCATGCCGTTTGCGGTCTTATCCGCCTGGAGGCTCGTCAGCCAGATCGCCAGCAGTGCGGCGACAAGAATGGAAGCCAACCACTTAATGGTTTTTTTCATATGTCATCACACCTTATCTGTCGTTTTTTCGCCGAAGAGCCCGGTGGGCTTGAGCAGCAGCATGATTATAAGAAGAAGGAAGGTAAAGGCATCGGAGAAGGTGGAGTAGCCAAAGGCCACCAGCATGGTCTCGCTGATGCCTATGATAAAGCCGCCTACCACCGCGCCGGGGATGGACCCAATGCCGCCCAGCACCGCCGCCACGAAGCATTTCAGCCCCGGCAGGGTGCCGCTGAAGGGGGTGACGGACATCCGGTCTGTAAAATACAGGATGGAGCCCACCGCCGCCAGGGCAGAGCCGATGACGAAGGTGGTGGAGATAACGGTATTGATGCGCACGCCCATGAGCTTGGCGGTCTCAAAGTCCTTGCTGACGGCCCGCATGGCCATGCCCACCTTGGTGTGGTTGATCAGCGCCATCAGCGCGATGACCAGCAGGATGGAGAGCACAGGCGTGATGAAGGTGACCAGAGAGGAGGACAGCTCACCAATGCGGAAGATGCGCTTTAAGAAGGGGATCTCCGGATACGCCCTGGGCAGGGCGGTGAACAGGTAGGTGGCCAGGTTTTGTAAAAGATAGCTCACGCCGATGGCGGAGATCATGATGGACATGCGGGGGGCCTCCCGAAGGGGCTTGTAGGCGGCCCGCTCGATGGTGACGCCCAGAACGATGGTAATGAGGATGACCAAGGGAATAGAGATCTGCCATGGCAGGCTGGCCATAGCAAAGACCATGAAATAGCCCGCCATCATAAAAATATCGCCGTGGGCGAAATTGATGAGGCGGAGGATGCCGTAGACCATGGTGTACCCGATGGCGATGAGGCCATAAGCGCCGCCTAGGGAAATGCCTGTCAGGCAGTGCTGGAGAAAGGTAGTAAGCGTCATGGGATAAGCCTCCCTGCAAGTGGGGTGAGGAGTGCGGTATTGAAAAGTGGAATATTAGCATGAAATGAAAAGGGCTGTCACAGCAAGTAAGAGCGCTGGGACGCTGTCCCAGACCCTGCATAAGGGCCATAGGCCCTTATGAATCCCCTCATTACGATGGATAAATTTATTTATCCTCCATAGCGGGATTCTTAAGGGATGTAATCCCTTAAGTGGGGTCAAGGGGCAAAGCCCCTTGTGCACCGTATTTCTTACTGCGACAGCCCCAATGGTCCGGGCTAATTATTCGACCGTAACGGTCTTGAGGAATACGAACTGGCCATCCTTGACGGTCTTGATGAAGGCCATGTCTTTGTTGGCATCGCCGTTCTCGTCAAAGGAGATGGCGCCGGTCACGCCGTCGATGGCGATGCTGGGCAGCACGGCGCAGATGTCCGCGCCCTTGGTGCTCTGGGCAGTCTCGATGGCCTTGAGGGCTACCAGATAGGCATCATAGCCCAGGGCGGATACAGCGGGGATCACATCGGGCTGGCCAATGGAAAGCAGGTACGCCTTGAAGCCAGGGATGAACTTGGCGGCTTCCTCGGTGGCGGGGTCCGCATCGTCGAAGAAGGTCGAAAGGGCCACGCCCTCGGCATCCGCGCCTGCGTTCTCGATGATGGAGCCGTTCTCCCAGGTGTCACCAGCCATGATGGTGGCGGTGATGCCCAGCTCGCGCGCCTGCTTGATGATCAGAGGCGCGGTGGCGATGGAGGAGGGGGCAAAGATAACATCGGGGTTAGCGGCCTTGATATTGGTCAGGATGGCCTTGAAGTCGGTCTGGTTGGTCTGGAATTGCTCCTCGGACACGATGGAGGCATCGCCAGCCAGGGCTTTGAAGGCCTTGAGGAAGAAGTTGCCAAGGCCGGAGGAATAGTCGTCGCCCAGCTGGGTGATGACAGCGGCGGTCTTAGCGCCTTCCTGGAAGGCGTAGTTGGCCATTACGGTGCCCTGGAAGGGGTCCAGGAAGCAGACGCGGAAGTAGTAATCGTTGCCCAGGGTGACCTGGGGGTTGGTGCAGGACGCGCCAATGGCGGGGATCTCAGCTTCCGCAAAGATCTCGCCGGCAGCGATGGAAACGCCGGAGCCATAGGAGCCCAGCACTACGCTGACGCCGCTGGAGATAAGGCTTTGGGCGGCGGTGACCGCTTCGGTCTTATCGCTCTTGTTATCGGCTTCTACAAGCTCGATCCTATATTCTTCGCCGCCGATGGTGACCGTGGGGTACTGCTGGTTTGCATAGCGCATGCCGTATACTTCTTGCAGGCCGCCGCCGCCGTTCTCACCGGTCTGGGGCTCAAAAACGCCGATCTTGATGACGTTTTCCGCCAGGGAGAAAGCAGGAACCATGAGAAGCATTACCAAAAACAGAGCCAGGAACTTTTTCATGAACGGTTCGCCTCCTACATTTGATTCGAATAGAGATTAGAGATATTATACAAGTCTGCGTATGGGAATGCAAGATTGCATGGGCGAAAATGCATCGTAAATACAATGAAAGAACAGGAATATGAGTGGATAAATGCAGTTTGATAGAAAAGGGCGGAGCAGGGCCAAAACAGTGAATATGCAGGATATAATGCAAGAGAAACCGCGGCTGGGCAAGGCCTCAGGGCTACGATGGGGTGCGGTCATGGGGTGGAAGGGCTTGCCTATGAAGCGGCAGGGTTTGATCGTATAGTATGATCATATATTATGCTTATATATTATAGGAAGAGAACCTATTTAGCCTGCGGTGGCATCCAAAGAAGAGGAGCAAGGAAAAAGATCTGCAATACAGACACACCCGGGACCGTGTGCATACATCAACACAAGATTTGGTATGCCGCATTCCTTACAGACACATCAGAGTAAAAAAATTTTCAGTTTATGCAAAAAAACGCTTGCAAACAAAAAATATAGGAGGTATAATAGCAACGTTGTCTGTTTAGGGATGAAGCGGTAAGTTGCCGCCATGGCCATGGCGGGTAATTATCGTGGACCAGCCCGGTGATCGGGCGACGGACTTAAGACGCCGAAAGGGCAAAGGGTTGCGGGGCGCACAGGCCAAAGGCCTGGCCGGAAAAGTGAAAAGCTTTCATTTTTTTAAAGGCCCTGCGACACGCCCGGAGCGGTGTACTTGAGACGAAAGTCAAGGAGGTAAAAAAATGGCCAACCAAAAGATCCGTATCAAGCTCAAGGCGTATGAGCACAACCTGATCGACCAGTCCTCCGAGCGGATTGTGGAAACCGCAAAGCGCACCGGCGCACGGGTTTCCGGCCCTATCCCGCTCCCCACGGAAAAGGAGATCGTCACCATCCTTCGCGCGCCCCACAAGTACAAGGACAGCCGCGAGCAATTCGAGATGCGCACCCATAAGCGCCTCATCGACATCCATAATCCCAACCCGCGCACGGTAGACGCCATGATGAAGCTGGATCTTCCTGCTGGTGTCGAAATCGAAATCAAGCTGAACAATTAAGCAGGAGGTACGACTATCATGAAAAAAGCGATCGTAGGCAAGAAGATCGGCATGACGCAGATCTTCACCGATGACGGCCGTCTCGTACCCGTGACTGTGGTAGAGGCCGGCCCCTGCAAGGTGGTGCAGAAGAAGACCACCGAGTCTGACGGATATGAGTCCGTTCAGGTGGGCTTTGACACCTTGGCTGAAAACCGGGCCAAGAAGCTAGTCAACAAGCCCCTTACCGGCCACTTCAAGAAGGCTGGTATCGCCCCCACCCGTCACCTTCGGGAGTTCCGTCTGGACAACGTCCAGGAGCTGGAAGTGGGCAATGCACTGACCGTTTCCCAGTTTGAAGCTGGCGAAAAGATCGACGTTTCCGGCGTGACCAAGGGCCACGGCTTCACCGGCGCCATCCAACGCTGGAACCAGCACACCGGCCCCATGGCTCACGGCTCCAAGTATCACCGTGGCGTAGGCTCCATGGGTGCTAACTCCGATCCTTCCCGCGTGTTCAAAAACAAGCACATGCCCGGCCATTACGGCGTGGAGCGCGTGACCATCCAGAACCTTGAGATCGTCAAGGTGGATGCGGAACGCAACCTGCTCCTCATCAAGGGCGCGGTGCCCGGCCCCAACGGCGGCCTGCTTTTGGTGCGCAACGCCTGCAAGGCGTAACGCTCCGGCACCGATTGATACCTAAACACCTTGAATGAAGGAGGAAATCATTACCATGGCTAAGACTGCTCTGTATAACATGGAAGGCAAGGCCATCGGCGAAGTGGAACTGAGCGACGCTATTTTTGCGGCTCCCATCAACACCGCCGCTATGCACTTGGTCGTGCGCTCCATTCTGGCCAACAAGCGCCAGGGCACCCAAAGCGCCCTCACCCGCGGTGAGGTTCGCGGAGGCGGCCGTAAGATCTACCGCCAAAAGGGTACCGGTAACGCCCGGCACCACGGCAACCGTGCGCCCCAGTTCAAGCACGGCGGCGTGGTATTCGCCCCCAAGCCCCGGGATTACGTCATCAACGTTCCCAAGAAGGTTCGCCGTCTGGCTTTCAAAAGCGCTCTGACCTCCAAGCTCAACGCTGGCGAGATCATCATTGTGGATAAGCTGGCCCTGGCGGAAGCCAAGACCAAGCTGATGGCTAATGTTCTTAAGAACTTTGAACTTGCTGGAAGCACCATGCTGGTCCTTCCCGGCCGCGACGAGACCCTCGTCCGTGCCGCGGGCAACATCGCCAAGCTGGACACCACCTATGTCAACACCCTCAACGTGTATGACATCCTGAAAGCCGGCAAGATCATCCTCACCCAGGATGCCCTCAAGGGTGTAGAGGAGGTTTACGCATGAAAGATCCCCATGACATCATCCTTCGCCCGGTGCTGACTGAGGCCTCCTACGATGGCTTCGCCGACAAGCGCTACGTATTCGAAGTGCTCCGCACCGCCAACAAGACCGAGATCAAGCACGCACTGGAAGAGATCTTCAAGGGTATCAAAGTGGAGAAGGTCAACACCCTCCGCACCCTGGGCAAGATCAAGCGCCAGGGCCGCACCTCCGGCCGTACGCCGGAAATCAAAAAGGCCTATGTGACCCTCAAAGAGGACTCCAAGCCCATCGAGTTCTTCGAAGGCATGGCCGAGTAAAGCAGGGAGGACAAGAAAAATGGCTATTCGACTTTATAAGCCGACCTCGCCCGCCCGCCGTTTTATGTCGGTGCTGACGTACGAGGAGATCACCACTAACAAGCCCGAGCGGTCGCTGCTGGAAACCAAGAAAAATAAGGCTGGCCGCAACAAGCAGGGCAAGATCACCGTTCGCCATCAGGGCGGCGGCAACAAGGTAAAATACCGCATCATCGACTTCAAGCGGGATAAGAAAGACATCCCCGCTAAGGTCGCCACCATCGAGTATGATCCTAACCGCAGCGCTTTCATCGCTCTGCTGAACTACGCTGATGGTGAGAAGCGCTACATCCTGGCGCCTGAAGGCCTGAAGGTGGGCGACAAAGTGATCGCCAGCACCGAAGCCGACATCAAGCCCGGCAACGCGCTGCCCATCTCCGCCATCCCCGTCGGTACCTTGATCCACAACATCGAGATCAGGCCCGGCCGCGGCGGCCAGATGGTCCGCTCCGCTGGCAACAGCGCGCAGCTGATGGCCAAGGAAGGCCAGTACGCTCAGGTCCGCCTCCCCTCCGGCGAGGTTCGCAAGGTTCCCATGAATGCCATGGCCACCATCGGCACCGTGGGCAACCATGACCACGAAAACGTCCGCATCGGTAAGGCCGGCCGGACCCGCCACATGGGCATTCGTCCCAGCGTTCGCGGCGTTGTCATGAATCCCTGCGATCACCCCCACGGCGGCGGCGAGGGCAAGAGCCCTGTGGGTATGCCCGCACCTGTTACCCCCTGGGGTAAGGTCGCGCTGGGCCTGAAGACCCGCAAGCACAAGAAGTATTCCAACAATATGATTGTGAAGCGCGCTGGCAAGTAAGGCGCGTACCCGCAACACGGCAAAGCCGTGGGGCGGGCGATTAAGGAAGGAGGAAGCCCATAAATGAGTCGTTCGATTAAGAAGGGACCTTTTGTTAGTGAAAGGCTGCTCAAGCGGATCACTGAGATGAACAACTCCGGCAAGAAGGCTGTCGCCAAGACCTGGTCTCGTGCGTCCACCATCTTCCCGGATTTTGTGGGACATACCATCGCCGTTCATGACGGTCGCAAGCATGTTCCTGTTTATATCACCGAGGACATGGTAGGTCACAAGCTGGGCGAGTTCGCCCCCACCCGTACCTATCGCGGTCACGCTGGTGAGAAATCTACCGGCAAAAAGTAAGCGGAAGGAGTGAGTCCTATGGCAACCAATTCCCGTAAGAAGGCGGAAGCCCACATGGCAGCCCGTGACACACGCCCTGCCGCCCACGCCAAGTACGTTCGCATTTCTTCCCGCAAGGTCAAGATCGTAATTGATCTAATCCGCGGCAAGAACGTGGACGATGCCCTGGCTATTCTCCAGTACACGCCTAAGGCTGCCGCGCCCGTAGTGCACAAGCTGCTCACCAGCGCCATCGCCAACGCCGTGAACAACAACGAGATGGACCGCAAGGCCCTCTATGTCGCCGAGGTGTTCGCCAATCCTGGCCCCACGCTGAAGCGTTACGTTGCCCGCTCTCGCGGCAGCGCGTCCCCCATCCTCAAGCGCACCAGCCACATCAGCGTTGTGCTGGATCAAAAGTAATCCAAGGGAGGTTTATCAATGGGTCAGAAAGTAAATCCCCACGGTGCTCGCGTTGGCGTCATCTTCAACTGGAGCACCCGGTGGTACGCTGGCAAGAAGGATTTTGCGAACAACCTCGTCGAGGATTACAAGCTTCGTGAAATGCTTAAAGAGAAGTACTATTCCACGGGTATCAGCCACATTGATATTGAGCGGAGTGCCAACCGCATCACCGTCAATATCTTCACCGCCAAGCCCGGCATGATCATTGGCCGCGGCGGCGCGGGCATCGAAGCCCTCAAGCGCGATGTAGAGAAGTTCCTGGGCAAGCCTGCGAACCTCAACATCATGGAGATCAAGGTGCCCGACACCAACGCTCAGCTGGTAGCCGAGAACATCGCTCAGCAGCTCGAAAAGCGGATCTCCTTCCGCCGGGCTATGAAGCAGAGCATGCAGCGCTCTATGCGCGCTGGCGCTAAGGGCATGAAGACCTCCGTCAGCGGTCGCTTGGGCGGCGCGGATATCGCCCGTACCGAGCACTACCACGAAGGCTCCATCCCCCTGCAGACCCTCCGCGCCGATATTGATTACGGATTTGCGGAGGCCAAGACCACCTATGGCCGCCTGGGCGTCAAAGTTTGGGTATATAAGGGACAAAAGCTTCCCAAGCCCAAGAAAGCGCCGGTTCACGCCAATACCGAAGGAGGCAAATAAGCTATGTTGATGCCCAAGAGAGTCAAGCGCCGTCGCGTATTCCGCGGCCGCATGAAGGGCAAGGCTTTGCGGGGCAATTTCCTTGCCTACGGCGATTACGGCCTTGTTGCTACCGAGCCCTGCTGGGTCACCAGCCAGCAGATCGAAGCTGCCCGTATTGCGCTAACGCGTTACACCAAGCGTGGCGGTCAGGTGTGGATCAAAATTTTCCCCGACAAGCCCGTTACCGAAAAGCCTGCGGAAACCCGCATGGGCAGCGGTAAGGGTTCCCCGGAGTACTGGGTAGCCGTTGTGAAGCCCGGCCGCGTTCTGTTTGAAATTGCAGGCGTATCCGAAGAAGTGGCTCGTGAAGCCCTTCGTCTGGCCTCCCACAAGCTCCCGGTGAAAACGAAGTTCCTCAAGCGTGAGGATCAGAAGATCGAAGCGGGTGGTGAAGCAAAATGAAGGCAAAAGAACTCCAAGCTATGAATAAGTCCGACCTGGAAACTAAGGTCAAGGAGCTCAAGGCCGAGCTGTTCAACCTTCGTTTCCAGCTTGCCACCGGTCAGTTGCAAAACACCATGGTCATCCAGAACGTGAAGCGTGACATCGCTCGCTGCATGACCGTCCTTCGTCAGCTCGAACAAAAAGACGCCCAATAAGGGCTAGACTTTTAAGAAGGAGGCAACCGCTTCAATGTCTGAACAAAGAGGACTTCGCAAGACCCGCGAAGGTTTGGTTATCAGCGACAAGATGGATAAGACCATCGTTGTAGAGATCAAAACCCGCGTGCGTCATCCCTTATATGGCAAGATCATGAACCAGACCAGCAAGCTGAAGGCGCATGATGAGAATAACGAGTGCGGTATCGGCGACCGGGTGCGCGTCATGGAGACCCGCCCCCTGAGCAAAGACAAGCGTTGGCGCTTGGTCGAGATTCTCGAAAAGGCCAAGTAGGCAGGGATTTCATCCCTGCACCCACCAGGGGCACTGCCCCTGGACCCCAATGCCCAATCAAGATGCTTACATCTGCAAGCACTGTGTGGGTGCTAGGGTAAGAAAGGCTAATCCAGTACATTTTATCCCCGCTTCGCCCGGAGATCGCTGATGATGTAAACACCAGTGGAACGGGTGATGGGTCCCGGGCAAAGCCCTGGTGGGGTGCTGGGGCAAAACCCCAGCAATCCAAGTAAGGAGGAAAATCCGTATGATCCAGCCGCAAACGCGACTCAAGGTAGCCGATAACTCCGGCGCCAAGGAAATTATGTGCATCCGCGTGCTCGGCGGTTCTTTTCGCCGTGATGGTTCCATCGGCGATGTCATCGTGGCCAGCGTGAAAAGCGCTAACCCCGGCGGCGCCGTGAAAAAGGGCGATGTGGTCAAGGCCGTTATTGTGCGCATGCGCAAGCAAAAGCGTCGCCCCGATGGCAGCTATATCCGCTTTGACGACAACGCCGCCGTTATCATCAACGACGCGAAAATGCCCCGTGGCACCCGTATCTTTGGACCTGTTGCCCGTGAGCTCCGCGAGAAGGATTACATGAAGATCGTCTCGCTGGCCCCCGAAGTGCTTTAATGGAGGAATGACAAATGACGAATAAGGTTCACGTTAAATCGAACGATCAGGTCGTTGTCATCTCTGGCCATGAGTCCATCAAGGGCAAGCAGGGCAAGATCTTGACCGTCAACCCCAAGGCCAACACGGTCGTGGTGGAAGGCGTTGCGTTCGTAACCAAGCACCAAAAACCCCGCCGGCAGGGCCAGCAGGGCGGCATCTTCCAGAAGGAACGCGCCATCGACGCTTCCAAGGTAATGCTGATCTGCCCCAAGTGCGGCAAGGCCACCCGCGTTGCGCATCGCATCGAGGAAGTGGAGCGCCAGGATGGCAAAAAGAAAAATGTCTCTGTCCGCGTGTGCAAGCGCTGCAAAGCGGATATTGATTAAAGGAGGGCTCGGTAATGGCTACAAGACTTAAAGACAAGTACCAAAAGGAAGCCGTGCCTGCCCTGATGCAGAAATTCGGCTACAAGAACGTGATGGAAGTCCCCAAGCTGCACAAGATCGTTATCAACACCGGTCTTGGCGACTGCAAGGACAACCCCAAGGCCCTGGAAGTAGCGGTAGCTGAGCTGGCGACCATCGCTGGCCAAAAGCCCCTCATTACCAAGGCTCGCAAGTCCGTTGCTAACTTCAAAGTCCGTGAAGGCATGCCCATCGGCGCCAAGGTCACCCTTCGTGGCCAGCGGATGGAAGAGTTCATGGATAAGCTGGTAAATATCGCTCTGCCCCGTGTTCGCGACTTCCACGGCGTAAGCGATAAGGCTTTCGATGGCCGTGGCAACTACGCCCTGGGCATTCGTGAGCAGCTGCTGTTCCCCGAGATCGAGTACGACAAGGTCGACAAGATCCGCGGAATGGAAATGATCTTTGTTACCTCGGCCAAGACCGATGAAGAGTGCAAGGAACTCCTGCGCCTCCTCGGGATGCCGTACGCGCAGTAAGCGGGAAGGGAGATAGAATAATGGCAAAAACGAGCATGAAAATCAAGCAGGCCTTACCGCCTAAGTTCTCCACTCGCGCTTATACGCGTTGTCGCCTGTGCGGGCGTCCGCACTCGGTGCTTCGCAAGTACGGTATCTGCCGTATCTGCTTCAGAGAGCTGGCCTATAAGGGCCAAATCCCCGGTGTCCGCAAGGCCAGTTGGTAAGCGGGGAAGAACGGAAGGAGGTTCCATCATGGTTGTGAATGATCCCATCGCCGATATGCTGACCCGCATCCGCAACGCACAGATCGCCAAGCATGACGCTGTGGTGCTGCCTGCGAGCAATACCAAAAAGGCCATCGCTAAGATCCTGCTGGCTGAAGGGTATGTCAAATCGGTAGATTTCATTGATGACGGCCCCCAGGGGAGCATCAAACTTGTCCTGAAATATGTAAACGGCAAGCAACAGCCTGTTATTGCCGGTCTCAAGCGCATTTCTAAGCCCGGCCTGCGGGTATATGCCCGCAGCGAAGAGCTGCCCAAGGTACTTGGCGGCTTGGGCGTAGCCATCATCTCTACCAGCAAAGGTTTGATGACGGACCGGGAAGCACGCAAGCAAATGGTCGGCGGCGAAGTGCTGGCCTACATCTGGTAAACCGACACGCAATGGAGGTGTAAGACAATGTCTCGAATCGGAAAGCTTCCGATCACAGTCCCCGCGGGCGTGACGGTGAACGTTGATGACAACAATACCGTAACGGTGAAGGGCCCCAAGGGCACCCTTTCCCAGCAGGTAAACCGCGACATCACCGTGAAGCAGGAAAATGGTATTTTGACCATTGAACGCCCCAGCGATGCTAAGCCCCATCGGGCTATGCACGGCCTGTATCGCAGCCTGGTCAACAACATGGTTGTTGGCGTAACGGATGGCTATGCTAAGACCCTGGAATTGGTTGGTACTGGTTACCGCGCTCAAGCGGAAGGCAGCAAGCTGACCATTAACATTGGTTTCTCTCACCCTGTGGTGATGGAAGCCCCGGAAAACATTACCTTTGAGACCCCCGCCCCCACCAAGATCGTGGTGAAGGGCATCAACAAGCAGCAGGTAGGCAACCTTGCCGCCGATATCCGCGCCATTCGTAAGCCCGAACCGTACCTCGGCAAAGGCATTAAGTACGAAAACGAGCATATCCGCCGCAAGGAAGGCAAGACCGGCAAGTAATCAGAAAGGGAGTGAACGCAAATGTACAAAAAGCGTGACCGTAACGCAGACCGTGTCATTCGACATGCCCGTGTACGCAAAAAGATCAGCGGCACCCCGGAAATGCCGCGTCTGTGCGTATATCGCAGCTTGAACAACATCTACGCCCAGATCGTTGACGATTCCAAGGGCGTGACCCTGGCCTCCGCGTCTACCCAGGAAAAGGACGTAATGGCCCAAATCAAAGACACCGACAAGAAGGGCGCCGCGAAGATCGTTGGAAAGCTGATCGCCGAGCGTGCGACCGGTGCGGGCGTAAAGACAGTGGTATTTGACCGCGGTGGCTATGTGTACACTGGCCGCGTTGCGGAATTGGCCGCTGCTGCCCGTGAAGCCGGACTTGAATTCTAAGTAAGGAGGACTAACGCATGCAACGCATGGAACAGGTCAGCGAATTCAAAGAGAAGCTCGTTGCCGTCAACCGCGTTACCAAGGTTGTTAAGGGCGGCCGTAATTTCCGCTTTTCTGCCCTGGTAGTTGTGGGTGACGAAAAAGGCCGTGTAGGCTGTGGCATGGGCAAGGCTGCGGAAATTTCCGAAGCCATCCGCAAGGGCGTTGAGGATGCCAAAAAGCATCTCGTCACCGTACCTGTGGTAGGCACCAGCATCCCCCACGAAAGCATTGGCCGTTTTGGCACAGGCAAAGTGGTGCTGCTCCCCGCTCCCGAAGGTACCGGCGTTATCGCGGGCGGTGCTGCCCGCGCCGTACTGGAACTGGCAGGTGTGAAGGATATTCGCACCAAGAGCTATGGCACCAACAATAAGATCAACATGGTGAAGGCTACGCTGGAAGGGCTCAAGCAGCTCCGCTCCGCAGAGCAGGTCGCCAAGCTTCGCGGCAAGACCGTGGAAGAAATTTTGGGCTAAGGAGGTAAGGCGAGATGAAGCTTCAAATCACTTTGAAAAAGTCGCCGATCTCCAGCCTGCAGGTGCATAAAGCTACCGTTGCCGCGCTGGGCCTGCGCAAGGTGGGCCAGACTGTGGTAAAGGAAGACAATCCCTGCATTCGTGGACAGATCTTCCGCGTCCAGCATATGCTGGAGGTTAAGGAGATCGAAGGCGAAGTAACCCCTAAGAAGGCGGCTCCCAAGGCTCCCAAGGCGGAGACCATAAGGAACGCTGCTGTTGAGGTGAAGGCGGAAGCCAAGGCCAAGGCAGAGGGCGAAGAAACCGTAAAGAAGGCGGCCCCCAAGAAGGCCCCCGCTAAGACGGCGACCCAGAAAGAGCCTGCGGCCAAGAAAGAACCCGCCGCAAAAAAGGAAACCGTAAAGAAGGCTGCTACCGAGGCGAAGGCGAAAGCCAAGGCTAAGGTGGAAGAGGCCGCAAACGCTGATATGTAAAGGAGGGAAACCCAATGAAACTGCACGAGCTGCAACCCGCCGCAGGTTCCACCACCGCTCCCAAGCGCCTTGGTCGTGGCGTGGGTTCGGGTCTGGGTAAGACCTCCGGTAAGGGTCATAAGGGTGCCAAAGCACGCTCCGGCGGCGGCAAGCGCCCTGGCTTTGAGGGCGGCCAGATGCCCCTCTATCGTCGCGTCCCTAAGAAGGGCTTTACCAACATCTTCCGCATTGAATACGCCACGGTCAACGTGGGGCAACTGGAGATCTTTGAAAACGGCACTGTTGTGACGGCGGAGAAGCTCAAGGAAGCCGGCTTGGTCAAGAAGACCATGGACGGTGTGAAGATCTTGGGCAACGGTGATCTTACCAAGAAGCTCACTGTTGAGGCTGCTAAGTTCACTGGCTCTGCCAAAGAGAAGATTGAAGCCCTCGGCGGGAAAGCCGAGGTGAAGTAACCATGGCCAAGAATTCCAACAAGATTGGCATTTGGGAATCACTTCGCAATGCTTGGAAGGTACAGGACATTCGCAAGAAGCTGATCTATACCTTCTGCATGTTGGTGCTGTTCCGTCTGGTCAGCGTCATCCCCGCCCCTGGTGTTGAGTACTCCAGCCTGTCCAAGTCCCTGGACCTGCCGGTTTTGGAGCTCCTCAACATGATGACCGGTAACGCCTTTAGCCAGATGACTATCATGGCCATGGGTATCACCCCGTACATCAACTCCTCCATTATCATGCAGCTTTTGACCATCGCGATCCCCGCTCTGGAGCGTATGCAAAAGAGCGGCCCCGAAGGCCAGAAGAAGATCGCCTCCATCACCCGTTATGTAACGGTGGGTCTGGCAGTGGTGCAGGCCATCGGTCTGGTAGCCGGTCTCGGCTACATCAAGGCTGGTTGGTTTAACACCGTACTCGTTGGCGTGAGCATGGCTGGCGGTACCGCCCTTGCCATGTGGATCGGCGAGCGTATCACCGAAAAGGGCCTGGGCAATGGTATTTCCCTGCTCATTTTCGCGGGTATCATCAATAACCTGTACACCGGTATCACCAGCCTGGGCGCTAGCGCGTTTACCGCTACCTCCCTTGATCCCTGGTTGAAGCTGCTGGCGGTGCTCCTGCTGATGGTCGTTATGATCGTGCTGGTCACCTTCGTTGATCTGGGCATTCGCCGCATCAACGTGCAGTTTGCCAAGCGGGTATCCGGCCGGAAAATGTACGGTGGCCAGAACTCCATTATCCCCATGAAGGTGGTTAGCGTTGGCGTTCTGCCTCTGATCTTTGCCTATTCCTTCATGGCGTTCCCCGGAACGATCATCCAGCTGGTAGGCGGCACCGAGAGCGGCGCTTACCGTTGGTGGGCCCAGTATATGCACAGCGGTTCGCCCTGGTATCTGCTGGTCACGGCCCTGCTGATCGTCGCGTTCACCTACTTCTACACCTCCATTTCCTTCAACCCGGAGGATATGGCCAAGAACATCCAGCAACAGGGCGGCGCGATCCCCTCGGTTCGCCCGGGCAAGCCCACTGTGGATTACTTGAAGCGCATCAACAGCCGCCTGACTTTGTTCGCGGCGCTGTTCCTGGCAGTTTTGGCCACAGTTCCCACCCTGTTCACCGTAGGTCTTAACACCCAGATCCCCTTCGCGGCCAGCAGCCTGCTGATCGCCGTAAGCGTGGTACTGGAGACCAAGCGTCAGCTTGACGACCTGCTGGTCAGCCGCAACTACGACAAGATCTCTTGACGCAATAGCGCCTAAAGCGGCAGAGGGCATCAAAGCCCTCTGCGCTTTGAGCGTTTTGGAAGGGCGAGGCGGCTGCCCTGTGGGCAGGCGCGCATGCATGCAGGCTTTTTGGGCTGCATACTGGCCAAAAAGCCAAACCCGTGTTATAATATCTTGTTGAACTTCAAGAGGAGGCTGTTTATGAACATCATCTTCCTTGGCCCTCCGGGTGCGGGTAAAGGCACGCAGGCGCAGGTCATTTGCGCTACATTCGGTATTCCTCAGATATCCACAGGTGATATGCTTCGCACGGCCATTGCAAACCAGACGGAGACCGGCCTTAAAGCCAAGGGCTTTATGGACGTGGGCCAGCTGGTGCCGGATGAAGTGGTCATCGCCATTGTCAAGGAGCGCCTGGCGGAAGCGGATTGTCAAAAGGGATATATCCTGGACGGTTTCCCCCGCACAGTGGAGCAAGCCGAGGCTTTGGGCGGGATCGCTAAGATCGACGCCGCCGTCAACCTCCAGGTGGACGACGACGCGCTGGTAAAGCGCCTGTCTGGCCGCCGGGTGTGCCCCCTTTGCGGCGCTCCCTACCACGTAGACCGCCTCAAGGGCGAGACTCACTGCAAAGCCGACGACACCCTGCTGATCCAGCGGGATGATGATAAGGCCGAAACAGTTCTCAGCCGCCTGACGGTCTACCACGAAAAGACCGCGCCCCTCATTGCATACTACCAGGGCCAAGGGCTACTCCGTAACATCAATGGAGACCAGCCTATGGAGAAGATCAGTGAGGAGATCATCGGTGCTCTTGAGGTGATCGGGTGATCTATATCAAGAATTCCCAGCAGCTGGACTGCATGCGCAAGGCCGGAGCGCTCCTCTTTGAGGTGCTGTGCAGGCTGAAGGAAGCAGTCAAGCCGGGCATGAGTACCGCAGAGCTGGACGTGTACGCCCAGCAAATGATACTCAAGAATAAAGCCGTTCCGTCCTTTTTGGACTACCACGGCTATCCCGCCACCCTCTGTGCCTCGGTAAACGAGCGCGTGGTGCATGGCATCCCCAGCGATGGTGAGATCCTCAAGGCGGGAGATATTCTGTCTGTGGATTGCGGGCTGGTACTGGACAGCTGGCAAGCCGACAGCGCCTTCACCATGGGCGTAGGGGACATCTCCCCTGAGGCGCAGCAGCTGATAGATGTGACGGAGGAAAGCTTTTTCAAAGGCATTCGCCAGGCCATCCAAGGCAACCGCCTGGGAGATATCGGGCACGCGGTGCAGGAATACGCCGAGGGCTTCGGCTATGGCGTAGTGCGAGACCTGACAGGCCACGGCATTGGCAGGAGCATGCACGAGGAACCCAGCGTACCCAACTTCGGCCGGGCCGGCCACGGCATTCGCCTTCGGGCGGGCATGACGCTGGCCATCGAACCCATGATCACCTCAGGGGATTATCGGGTGGAGGAGCTGGAGGACGGCTGGACCATTGTCACCCGCGACGGCAGCCTGTGCTCGCATTATGAGCATACCATTGCGATCAATGAAACGGGCCTGCCGGAGCTGCTCACGTATCCGGGCTTTGTCCTGACGGAGGAAGCATGAAGACCATCTCCATAGCCACTGGCTGCGAGCTGGGCCGCATGGTACGCTCCAAACAAGGCCACGACAAGGACGACTACTTCGCCATTGTGGGCATCGTGGATGAAAAACACGTGCTCATCGCCGATGGCAAGAGCCGCAAGCTGGAAAAGCCCAAGAAGAAACAGGTAAAGCATCTGCGCCTGAGACCCACGGTGCTGGCGGATATCGCCAAGGCCCTGGAGGCAGGCCAGCCCCTCACCGACAGCGACCTTCATAAGGCGCTAAGGGCGGCGGCAGAGCAGGATGCCCTCAACTATATTGGCCCACAGGGCCGAAGCTATCAGAAGGAGGAATGCGCATTTGTCCAAGAGTGATGTCATTGAAATGGAAGGCACGGTTATCGAGGCGCTTCCCAACGCAATGTTCCAGGTGGAGCTCCCCGGCGGGCACCGGATCATGGCTCATATTTCGGGAAAAATGCGCATGAACTTCATCCGCATTTATCCCGGCGACAAAGTCACCATCGAGATGTCCCCTTATGACCTGACCCGCGGCCGGATCACCTGGCGCAGCAAGGGCTAAGCGGCAGCTCGTATCCAGGCGATCAGTCCAACCACGCAAAGGAGGTAAACTGCATGAAAGTTCGTCCCTCGGTGAAACCTATCTGCGAGAAGTGCAAGATCATCAAGCGCAAAGGCCGCGTGATGGTCATCTGCGAGAACCCCAAGCACAAGCAAAAGCAAGGCTGATGGGAGCAAGGCTCCCTATCACCTTTTAACAAAAGGCAGCGCATCGAAGTTTTCGATGCGCTGCTTTTGCGTAGAGGGCTGGCCGGGCTGGCCGGGCTGGGCTAGGCGCTGCTTTGGCCTCCGTGTGCTGACCTAGGCCCCTGGTAGCGCCCTTGGAGCCACACGCCCCCCCATTACTGGATCTCGATCCTGCGGGCCTCGGGCTTTTTCTCTTCCACCTTTTCCTTGGGGAGGGTCACCAGGAGCACGCCGTTTTGGTAATCGGCGGAGATGCTATCCTGCATGATGCCTTCCAGGTTGAAGCGGCGCTCCACGTGGCCGGTGCGGCGCTCGCTGTAGAGATAGCCGCTGCGCTCCTCCTTCTTTTCCTCGTTCAGGTCGGCGCTGATGGTGAGGGTGTCGTCCTCGATGGCGAGGCTGATCTTATCCTTGCCCACGCCGGGGAGCTCGGCCTCCAGCTTGTAGCTGTCGCCCTCGTCTTTTACGTCCACCCGAAAACCGGCGGAGCCTACCATGTCGCTCATGTCAAAGAACGAGCGAAAGAAGCGGTCGCTGGCGAAGGGGTTCATCATGTCGTTACGGCTTTGGCGGCGGAAAGGTACGATAGTATACATAGTAATGTCCTCCTTTTGATTTGGCGGGTATACCGCGTTGCTTGTAGCTTGGGTCGGCGGGGTTTACTTTCCTTTGTAGCATTCCCTGACCGTGATTATAGTATAGAACGATGGTCAAAGATAGTCAAGAAGGCACAAGAGCGTAAAAGTCAAAGAAGGTCTATTAAACAGGATAATAATTAGAGAAAGCTTAAAAAATCTTTGATTTTCGCATTTTTTCTTTTGTTTTTATGGACGGGAAACTATTTTTGGAAAGAGTGCAAGAAAATGGACGCTAGATCGTTTAGTACATAGAACGATCTTCATCGTTTAGTATATAGAGCGATCTTCTTGGATCAAAACAAAGATACAGCCAGAAATAGCAATACAGGAGGCAGCGGCATGAAAAGATGGCTTTTAGGCATGAGCATAGTTGTGCTGATGATGGTATGCGTCAGCGGAGCTATGGCCCGGGAGATGACGGCGGAGACAGGCTATGTGGACGGAAAAACAGCAGATCGCGTCCACCTGCGGGAGAAGCCCTCCACCGGGGCTAAGTCCCTGGGGCTTTATTTTACCGGCACGGAGGTCCTGTGCGATACATCCAGCTCCGATGGGGAATGGATCTGGGTGAACGTGGGGGCTGAGGCCGGGTACATGAAGGCGGAGTACCTGCGCTTTGGCAGGGATGCACAGGGCTTGATCCCCGCACATCCTATGGGAATGGTATCTGTCGGGAAGGCGGACGGCTGGGTGAACCTGCGCAGCGAGCCCTCCCTGCAGGGGGAGATCGTGGGCCGCCTGAAGCACAGGGAAAGCGCCATCATCCTGGGAGAGACCGCTGGTGGCTGGTACTACATAGATTTTGGCAACGGCTATGCCTATGTGCAGGCAAAATATATGATGCAGGGCTCAGGGGCCGCAGCGCCAAGCGCGACGGCTGTGCCCACGGCTTCCGGCGCGACGGCTGCGCCTATGGCCCCTGCGGCTACCGCCGTGCCCACGGCCCTCAAGGCATATGGGGCCATCCTTCAAAACCAGGCGCCCTTTATCAGCGCCTATGACAATAAGACCGTGACCCTTGACGCGCATTTGGAGAGCCTGGGGGATGGGTTCGCCGTATCCGGGTTTGCAGTGCTGGATATGGACCAGGACGGGACCCCGGAAGTGGTGCTGGCGGAAAGTCGGTATGGCAATGATATGCTTTTTGAGGTGCTGGACTATCAAAACGGTACGGTATACGGCTACGACTTCGGCTATCGGGCCCTTTTGGGGCTTAAGGAGGACGGCAGCTTTTCCTTTTCCAGCGGCGCGGCAGAAAATGGCTTTGGCGTGGTGCAGTTTCAAAAAAACACCTGCTCGGTAATGGAGCAGGCGCATTCTGTGCTTGGCGCGGATATGTCGGTGTCGTATTTTGTGGGAGGCAGCCTCACCACCGAAGCAGCGTTCCAGCAAGCGGTGCAAAAGCAGGAGGCCAAGGCCGATGCCTCTTGGTATCTCTTCGATCAGGAAAGCGTCCAGGGGCTGCTGCTTAGGTAAGAGGGGCCCTTAGCCCTTCATAAATCCATTAAACCATGCCCTTTCTTCAAAGGGCTTTTTTTGTGCGTGCTTTAAGGGCTCGGTGGCGATGCCCACAGGGAGATAGCACACCAGCTCATAATCCTCCGGTACGCCCAGGATATCCGCCATTTGGCGGCCTATCTGGTCCGCGTCGGTGATGTGGCCCTCCACCCAGCAGCTTTCGTAGCCTAGGGCCTTGATGGCCAGGAGCATGTTCTCGATGGCGGCGGCGTAGTCATGGATATAATAGGTGCGGTCCCGGTAGGCGATGACCCGCCGGGTGAGCACGGTGATCATGGCGGGGGCGCTCCTGCCAATGGGGGACTGAATGACCGAGTGGAGCTTTTGAAGCAGCGCTGGGTCGTCGATGGCGATAATACTGGTGGTCTGCTTGTTGCAGCCGGAGGGAGCGGCCAGCCCAGCCTCCATGATGGCCCTCAGATGGGCCTGGGGCACAGGGGAGGCCTGATAGAGGCCCCGGTAGCTGGAGCGGTCCATGAGGGCGGAAAGCACGACATGGGCGGCATCGCCCGGAGCAGTGGCCCCGGAGGCGGCAGCCCTGGGGGCTTCCAAGGTGTCCAGATAGGCGGCGAGCTTGACGGAATCCTCGTTTTCAAAAAGGTAGCCTGCCATGCCCTGGGCCTTGGCGCCGTCAATGTTCACCTGGCGGTCGTCCACGAACAGGCATTCCTCGGGCTTGAGGCCAAACTTCTCAAAAAGCCGCTGATAGATGGCAGGGGAAGGCTTGTTCACGTTCTCCTCGCCAGAGGTGAGGACGCCGTCAAAGCACTCGATGCCGGGGATCTTGTGCTGAAAGGCGAAGAACCGGGAGCCGGCGTTGGACAGCACGTATAGGCCAAAGCCCCGGTCATGCAGGCTATGGATAATGGCTCCCATGCCGGGGACGGAGGTGAGGGCATCCGTGTGATAGTTGGCAAACACCTGGGCCGCCACAGCCCTTAAGGCCTCGGAGGCAAGGCGGGACTGGGCCAGGGCCAGCATATCCGGCTCGGAGATCAGGCAGGCATCTAGCTTTTCCTCCCATTCCGGGGCCATAAAGAGAGTGTCGTGCACGGCCTTGGCATCCCTCTGGTTTTCCGCGAAGCGTTGGCAGGTGGTCATGGGGTGATAGTCCAGCAATACATTTCCCATATCAAATACGATGTTGCGGATCATGTGTGTTACTCCCTTATTTGTTTTAGCGGATCGTGCAGGCTCGGCTTGCTGGGGCCCAAGCATTACCTGCTTTTATGCTTTTTGAAAAGCCCTAGGGCCTGCTCCTTGAGATAGGCGAAGGCCTCGCCGTGGCCCAACACTGCATAGAATACCACATTGGGCAGGATAGCGCAAATAAGCACCATGGCGGCAAAGGTCCAGAAGGTAAGGGCAGGGAACAGCCAGGAAAGAAGGGCCTTTAGCCCCACGCACAGGGCGGCAGTCAAAAGCAGCACCCCGGCAGTCTGCAGGGCGTAGGGCTTTACGCTGGCCTGAAAGGCGTAGTGGTGGACCATCCAGGGGTCGAACCAGAAGGTGGTGATAAGGCGGCTGACCACCGTGGCCAGCAGCACGCCGAATATGCCTAACGGCCCCACCCACCACAGGCTGAGGATGATATTAAAGCCTGCCGAAAACACAGGCCGGAACCGGCCCTGCCAAAACAGTCCGCAGGCATCCTTGTGCATGATGACGTTTTCCACCAGGCCGCTGGTAAGGAAGTTGAGCACGATGATAGGCAACACCCGAGGATCCGCAAAGACCCAATCCGCGCCGAAAAACAGCGTGATAAACGGGTCCAGCAGGCAAAAAAGGCACACAGCGGAAAAACCATACAGCCAGCCGTCCATAAGGTTCAGGCAGCGAAAGACGAAGTGCTGGCGCTGGGGCGGGGCGGTAACGTTCAGGTTGCCCACGCTGGCGGTGAGGCTCTGAAAAATAAGGGTCAGGACCGTGGCAATGGCGGTGACCACCAGCAGGTAGTTGCTATACACGCCAATAATGCCAAAGCCGATGAACTTGCCCAGCACCAGGTTATCCGTGGCATTGAGCACGGTGCCGCTGATGCGGTACAGGCTTAGGCCCAGCAGGTTTTTGAATATTCCCCGGCGTTCCGCCTTGGGCAGGGCGGCTTCGTCGTCCTCGTCCGGTCCGGGGCGGGCGATGCTAGTAAGCACCGGGTAGGCACGGCTGGCGCTGCGGGAGATCAGCAGGTTTTTGAAGATGGCCGCTAGGGCAAAGATGGCCACGTAGGCATAGTAGCTGCGCCACAGCAAAAGCACGGCGATCTGGGCGGTGGTGGTGAAAAGGGAGGCCCAGAGGGTCATGAGGTGGATGCGGGATTGCCGCTGGTCGGCGGTAAAAAGGGCGGCCTTGTACCCCTGGAACAGATAGCTGAACACGGACTGGGCCAGGAACAAAAGGTACACAATGCGCAGGTCCACCAGGGTGGTCTCCTTGTTGACCAGCACGGGCAGGAAGGGGAGCACAAGGAGGCCCAGGCCCAGCACCGACAGGCCTACATACCGATAGGCCCGCCGCAGCATCCGAAGCGTAGCCCGGATGCGGGGGACATTGTTTTCGGCCAGGGGCTTGTACAGGCTCACCACGATGGCCGTGCCGATGCCCAGCTCCGTAATGGATAGCACCTGCAATATATTGGAAAACCAGCCGGAGATGCCCAGGTAATCCTGGCCCAGGGTGTGCACGAAAACCAGCCGACCCACAAAGGCCAACAGCATGCCAGCCCCTTGGCAAAGGATGCCTACCAGGGCGTTACGGGAGCTGTGCTGGGTGCGGGAGGGCATCCCTTCGGGGCATTCATTGGGGCCTTTATCCTTCATAGCATCAGCCCTCCTGGGCAGGGTCCGGGTCTGGCAGGCGCAAAAGCTGGCGGGTCAGCCGGGCCATCACCGCGTCATGGTCGGGACGGAGCAGCTTGTGCTTGGCATTCTTAATAAAGGGGTCCAGCGGGGCGTGGCGGACGGTGGACAGCAGGAATTTCAGCTCCTCCGGGCTTTCCAACGTGGGCAAAAAGCTGCGGGCCTTAGCCGTGAGGCTATGCTTCCAGACCAGCCCTTCCGGATAGGGGCTGAAGATCAGCTTCCGGCCATAGAGGATGGCAGTTTCGGCCATGCTGGAAAAATCGGAAATGACGATATCGCAAGCGGCCATGTACGGGGCCACATCCTCCTTAGGGCTGCGGACCAGCATATCCCGGTCCCGCTGGGCCTCCACCAGGGGTCCCATGGGCGGGAGGGCGGGGTCGTAGGCGGCGTACTCGTTGGGGTGGATGCTGAACAAAAACTGATAGCCGTCCCTAAGCAGCTCCTCGCAGGCATCAAAGAGGGGCTCCCCCAGGGCATGGAAAAGGCTGCTTTCCCGCCAGGAGCCGAAAAGGCCCACCAGGCAGGTATCCGGGCTTACCCCCAGCAGGCGGCGGTAATCCTCTCGCCGTTTTAGGGCAGCGCCAATATCCTTGTAAAAGGCATAGCCGGTATGGATGAGTACCTTCGCCATGTCCGGGTCGGCCTGTTGCATGGCCTCCACAATGAGGGCGTTAGGCTCGCACATGGCGGTAAACTTGGGCTTTCCATCCTCGCCCCGGGCGTAGTCCCCGTAAGCGTACAGGGTCTCGCCGCCGTCCATGGAGAGGATGTGCAAGCCATGGTTCACATACAAAAGGGGGACCATGGCCCGGGTGAAGCTGGCAGGGGTCCGCAGGTCCGCGCAGACGATCAAGTCCCAGGCATAGCGGCCAGGCTTATCGCAAAGGGAAATGTGATGAGCCTGCACAAATTGCTGGAACTCGTTGGCAGGGTCCTCCTGGGTGGGGAGGTCCGGATAATACAGAAAGAAGCGATACCCAGCCTCACTTAGAAGGGGCTGGGCATACCGCTGGATGTGGGAGGTCATGGCATGATTGTTTACGTATAAGAGGATACGCTTCTCCCCCGTGACCCGATAGCGCAACGCGGGATAGACCCGGTAGTACAGATCGCGGAGGGGGCGCACAAGGGCCTTCAAAAAGGAAAGGAGGGTATGGGTCAAGGTATCACTTCATTTCGGAGGGTTTGGAGGTGGGGCATTTACAGGGCATCAAAGTCCCGCTTTAGCGCCTTGAGGGTGGACAGCAGCGGGTCATGAAGGCGTAGGGGCAGGGCGGCCTCGGTGTCCTTCCCCAGCCGCTGCCGCAGCACGGGAAACTCCGTGCAGCCCAGCACCACATCTGGGCAGGATTGCCGTTTCAGCAGGGCGGCAAACCGGCGGAGGGCTTTCCCGTCCATGGCATCCTGCTTCACCGCCTCGATAAGGAAGCGCAGCTCCTCGTAGGCGCTGGGGCCTTCGGCCTCCACGGTGATGCCGTACTCGGAAAGGAGCTGAGGGTAAATGCCCACGTCCAGGGTGCCCTCGGTGGCGATGAGGCTGATGCGGGATATGCCTTGGGCTTGCAGGTCCTCCCCTAAAATGCGGATGATATGCCGTAGGGTAAAGGGCTTGCCGCCGGACAGCTCTTTAGCCAGAGGCAGCACCTCCGGCAGGAAGGCATGGGAGGTATTGCAGCACAGCACGATATCCGTGCAGCCCATATTCACCAGCCCTGCTATGTGAGCCGCCATCTGGCCTATCAGGTCTTCCCGGCGCTCCCCGTACAGCAGCGCCCGGACCCGGCTGGGCATGTGGCAGGCGTTGTCCAGCACGGTGCGGGGGCGGTCCCATTCCCTTTCGGCAGGGAAGGAGGCAACCAGCGTCCGCAGAAAATCCGCCCCCGCCAGGGAGCCCATGCCGCCCAGTACCCCTATCGTCATGCTGTCCTTTGCCATAAGGGCTTCTCCTGTCTGCTAAAAATCCGCATGCTCCGTCATGGCCAGGTCCGCGCTGTCGTCCACCTCGTACCAGCGGCTGGCGGGGAACATAACCGCTCGAATGTCGTTATTGCGGTAGTAGATCAGCCCGCCGATGACCAGCTCGTAATAGCTACTCAACCCCTGGGTCTTAATATACATTTCTATATTCGGCATCAGTACTTCCGTGAGGAAGGCTTTGCGGAAAAAATATCCGTTGACGGTTTTAAGGGCCTTGGAATAGTCAAAATCCGGCCCCTGGTCCCGCTTGATCACAAGGGCCTGGCACCGGCCCTCCTCATCGGCAAAGACCACGCTGCCGTTCATGGTGGCGGCATTATAGGGGCTCACCAATATGCCGCAGTCCCCCGAGGCGGACAGCAGCCTTTTGATCAGATCGTCGGTATAGTACAGGTCGCATTCCAGCAGCAAGCAGTCCTCCCGAAGGTAGGGCTTTGCCAGGGCCAGGGAATAGACGTTGTTGGTCTCCTCATAGAGGGGGTTTTCCACGTAGGTAATGGCCATACCCTTGTAGCTTCCGCCCAGGGCATCCATAATGTCCTGCTTGCGGTGGCCCACCACCACCACCACCTCGGTGATCTGCCCGCTGCGGGCCAGACAGTCCAGCCCGTGAAAGAGCAACGGCTGGCCCTTTACGGGAACCAGAGCCTTGGGCATATGATCGGTCAGGGGGCGCAGGCGCTTGCCAAAGCCTGCCGCCAAAATAATAGCTTGCATAGCACGTCCTTTCTACCGCGAAAAAAGGCGGTCATCAGGTAAAGGCTAAAAACAGTATAGCAGAAAGGAAAGGGGCTTTCAAGCTGGGATGCAGGATGGGCTACAGCCCGAAAGCCTTTGGATATAAGGAAAGCCCCCCGCTCGTCAAAGGAGCGGAGGACTTGTAAAATATGAGGATCAGCAGGGCCGTACCTTCCCCATGAAGCAGACGGCGACGGTGCCGGGGCCACAGTGGGCGCCGATGACCGGGCCTACGTAATACGTGCGAATTTCACGAATGGCGGGCACCCGCTCCCGGACCAGGGCTTCCAGACGGGCTACGTCCTCCTCGGCATCGGCGTGGAGCAGCACAACGGTTTGGTCTTGCGGGTTTTCGATCTGCTCGGCCACCTTGTCGGCAATGACCCGAAGGGCGCGCTTGCGGCCCTGTACCTTATCGGAGCTGATCAGCTTGCCTTCCTTGCTTTCGGTGATGATGGGCTTGAGGTCCAGCATGGTGCCCATGGTGGCGGCCATGGCGGAGATACGCCCGCCACGGCGGAGGTATTTCAAGTCGTCCACGGTGAACCAGGCTTGGGCATTCAGTTTGTTTTCCTCTACCCAGGCGGCTACTTCCTCCATGGTCTTGCCCTGGCTGTACAGCTCATAGGCGTGGAGGATCAGGAGGGACTGGGGGGCGGAGATGCTGAGGGTATCCACCACGGTGATCTTCCGGTCCGGGTACTTCTCCAGCATTTCTTCCCGAGCGGCGAAGATATTGTTGATGGTGCTGGACAGCTGGCTGGAGAACGCCAGAAGCAGGATATCCCGGCCGGCCTGCAGGTGAGGTTCGAAATAGTCCACATAGGCAGGGGTGGGCAGCAGGGAGGTGACGGGGCTTGCGCCGCCCCGCATCTTGTTGAAATAGTCCTTCTGGCCACCTGCACGGCCCAAGTCGTCGTAATACTCCTGACCATCCATGATGTAGGGCATATAGATCATTTCGATCTCTTTTTCGTCCACATAGTGGAAGGGCAGGTCGGAGTCGGAATCGGTCATAAAGACATAGCTGTTTACGGGCATAGGTTTTCCTCCTTTGGTGCGGTTGTCGCAAAAGATAAGTTCAAATAAAGCATAATTATTGTACCCCGTTTGGCGGTTTTTTGCAACTTAAACCCAAAGGGACGGCCAGCAGGCCCAAAGGGGCGGCCTGCAAGCCCAAAGGAGCCGCCAGCAGCCGCTCCCCGCAGGCGGCACAGGCAAGCCGGACGAAGCCCATTATGGCCCAAGGATACAGGGGCTATGATCTGGGCAAAATGGAAAGGAAAAAAAGAAAGCCTATCCGACAGGCAGGCGCATATTTGCGACATTTGAGACCCCTGCCATAGCAAAGGCGAAAGGATTTTGATAAAATGGAAAAGGATACCAATGAACCAAGGAGGCAACCAGTATTGAATGCACATTATACCCCAAAAGAAGAAATTATCACCATCCTTTCCACCGACCCGGGCCGAGGCCTGACGGGCCAGCAGGTGGCCGCTAGCGCCCAGGAATACGGGCCCAACAAGCTTCGGGAAAAAAAGCCTAAGACGAACTGGCAGCGGTTTTTGGAGCAGTTTAAGGATGTAATGATCCTGATCCTGATCGCCGCAGCTGTTATTTCGTTTGTGATCGCCTTGATCGAGGGCGACGTGAAGGAATTTTTTGAGCCTGCGCTGATCATGCTCATCGTGGTGGTGAACGCCATTATGGGCATGATGCAGGAGAGCAAGGCAGAAAAGGCTCTGGACGCGCTGAAAAGCCTGTCCGCGCCCCATGCCCGGGTCATCCGGGACGGCACGGAGCAGATCATCGACGCGGTGGAGCTGGTGCCGGGGGATATCGTCCGGCTGGAGGCAGGGGATTTTGTGCCCGCCGATGCCCGGCTCCTCAGCAGCACCAGCCTGAAAAGTGAGGAATCCGCGCTCACTGGCGAATCCGTGCCCTCTGAAAAGGACGCGGAGGCAGAGGTGAAGGAGTCTGCACCCATTGGCGACCGGGCCAACATGATCTTTTCCGGCTGCTCCATCACCTACGGCACTGCCCTAGCGGTGGTCACCGGCACGGGCATGGACACGGAAATGGGCCGCATTGCAAACCTTCTGGAGGATGAGCACGAGGGCCAGACCCCGTTGCAGGTGAAGCTGGCCCAGATGGGCAAGTACCTGGGCTTTGTAGCCCTGATCTGCTGTGCGGTGATCTTCCTGGTGGGTCTCACCAACGGCATTCCCGTGATGGAGATCTTCATGACGGCGGTATCCTTGGCCGTCAGCGCCATCCCGGAGGGCCTCCCCGCCATCGTCACCATCGTGCTGTCCATTGGCGTGCAGCGGATGGTAAAGAAAAACGTGATCATTCGCCGGCTCCCCGCTGTGGAGACCCTGGGCAGCGCATCCATTATCTGCTCAGATAAGACCGGCACCCTTACCCAAAACCGCATGACCTTGGTAAAGGCCTATGTGGACGGCATGGAAGGCCCGGAGGACATCACCGCCGCCAACGGTGATCAGGTGAAGGAGCTGCTCAAATACGGCACTCTTTGCAGCGACGGCACGGTGACCTTTACGGATGATAAGGAGCAGCACATCGGCGACCCCACGGAGACCGCCATCGTACTGGCAGCCCATCGCAATGGCATGCCCAAGGAGGAGCTGAGCAAGCAGTATCCCCGGCTGGGCGGCCTGCCCTTTGACTCCGACCGGAAGCTGATGTCCACCATCAACCCCATGGATGGCACAAAGCGCGTCATCGTCAAGGGCGCTTTTGATATGCTGGCTCAGCGCTGCATAAGCGGCAACCTGGAAAAGGCGCGGCAGCTCAACGACGAAATGAGCGCCACAGCCCTGCGGGTACTGGCTATCGCCTACAAGGATATTGATGAAGTGCCCACAGCCCCCACCAGCCAAAGCCTGGAGGATGGCCTGACCTTTATGGGCCTGGTCGGCATGATCGACCCGCCCCGGCCCGAGGTGAAGGACGCAGTAGCCCTGTGCCGCAAGGCAGGCATCAAGCCAGTTATGATCACCGGTGACCACGTGGTCACCGCCTCCGCTATTGCCCAAAACCTGGGCATTCTCCTGGAGGGGGATAGGGCCATTACCGGCGCGGAGCTGGACGGCATGACCGACAAGCAGCTGGACAAGGAGGTCACGAAGATCTCCGTCTATGCCCGGGTATCCCCTGAAAATAAGATCCGCATCGTGAAGGCCTGGCAGCGTCAGGGTCAGGTAGTATCCATGACTGGCGATGGCGTGAACGATGCCCCCGCCCTTAAGGCGGCAGACATCGGCTGCGCCATGGGCATTACCGGAACAGACGTGGCCAAGGGCGCGGCGGACATGACCCTTACCGACGACAACTTCGCAACCATTGTAGACGCGGTGCGGGAAGGCCGGGGCATCTATGCCAATATCAAAAAGGTGGTAGGCTTCCTGCTGGGTACCAATATCGGCGAGGTGATCACAGTCTTTGTCGCAATGATGCTGTGGCACAAGTCGCCGCTACTTTCCATGCAGCTTCTGTGGATCAATCTGGTCACCGATGGCCTGCCCGCCGTGGCCCTGGGCATGGAAGCCGTGGAGGACGACATTATGGAGCAAAAGCCCAAGCCCAAGGCAGAGGGTATCTTCGCAAACGGCCTGGGCCTTCGGGTGGTGCTCCAGGGCTTCATGTTCGCGTTGCTGACGCTTATCGGCTTCTATGTGGCGGAAAAGGTCACCGGCAGCATAGAGGCGGGCCGTACCCTGGCCTTTATGGTGCTGGCCCTGGCCCAGGTGGTGCAGGCGTACAACATGCGCTCTAACCACTCCCTCTTTAAAATCGGCCCCTGGGGCAACCGAAGGCTGAACCAGGCCTGCGCCCTGTCGGTAGGGCTGGTGGCCGTGGTGCTGTTCACTCCCCTGGCGGTTCCCTTTGGCCTGGTCACCCTGCCCTGGATGCTGTACCTGTTGGGTCTGGGGCTTTCCCTGGTGCCTTTGGGCGTGATGGAGCTTTCCAAGGCTGTAGGGCTTATCAAGCACCGACAATAAAGGCTCCGGCTTGCCGCTGCAGCCATAGGGATATAAGGAATCCCATTGAGCTGTAAATTTTTAGTGAGGCTTTGGGTTCTTTACCAGAATGTGATATAATATGGGAGAGGCAGCGCCTTGCTGCCTCTCCCATCGTTTTAAGGAGGAGACCCATGAAGCTTCAAAAAAGGTTTTTGGCCTTGCTGATATGCGCCCTGCTGTGCGCCACGCCCCTTATATCCCTGGGCGAAAGCGCCGAGGGTGCTGATAATGCCGCCACGGACGGTATCGCTGCTGCGGACACCGCCGCCACCGATAGCGCCCCAGAGCCTACCCAAGCCCCCACCCTTTTGGAGGAGGCTATTTCCGAAGGCGTGGCGGAGGAGGACCTGCCTGTAGACGAGGACGCCGCCATCGCAGAGGTGGACGACGGCACTGCGGGCCCGCCCAGCATCAAAGGGCTTACGCCCCTGTATACCACCAAGATCAAGCTGATGACCCCCACTGGCTCCGCCGTTACCGTCCGCTATGCCCAGGACACCAAGAGCGAGTCCATGGGCATGGTGGGAAAGGGCAAGGTGGTGACCGTGTACAAGGTATACCCCTCCTTTGTCCTCATAGAGTACGAGGGCATCGTGGGTTATGTGCTGCGCACCTGCATCGACGAGAACTGTACCGTTTTGGACCCAGCCAATACCCCGCCCTATGGGGTCATGCCCATGGGCTATGTGGCGACCCTCACCGAGGATGCCTATGTATACAAGGCCCCTTCAAGCAGCGCCGAGTACAACCCCATTATTGCTGGGGCAGGCAATAAGGTGGCTATCGAGGCATTTGTGGACGGCTATGCCAGGGTCATCTACTGGCGCAGCTATGGCTATATCGACGCTCGGCTGCTGACGGACCTTAGGGTGGTATCCCCTACGGAGCAGCCCATGAGCGCGGACACGCCCATTGCCGCCTTTACTAGCTTTTTTGCCTACAATACCGGAGCCGAGGGCAACGATGGCCGCTGCAAGAACATCGTGCGCACCTGCGAGCTGATGACCCGCATCCTGGAGCCCGGCGAGACGTTGAATTTTAACAGCCAGATCGGCCCCTATAAAAAATCCAACGGCTATTTTCCCGCCCCCGTGCTCATCGACGGCGGCTCCCAACTGGGCAGCGGCGGCGGCACCTGCCAATCCAGCAGTACCATGTACAACACCATTCGCCAGCTGCCCCACATCACCATTTTGCACCGGCGGCCCCACGGCCCCGGCAGCGCCCGGTATTTGCCCCAGCATTGCGATGCCGCCGTGGGTACCGACATGCTGAACCTGATATTCCGCAACGATTACGAGTTCCCGCTTAGGATACTGGCGGAGTGCGATGGCCGCGGCGTGTTGACCATTCAGATCTTTAGGGGCGAGTAAGCAGGGCGGGGGTAAGCAGGGCGGGGTAAGCATAGGGGCGCTGCCCCTGCATCCCGCCGGACACCGAAGGGAAGTGTCAGCGCAGTGCGCTGTGCACTGTGCGCAAAGAAAACCGGATGGCTCAAGCGATGAGACATCCGGTCTTTTCTTGCTGCTGATTCCTTCTATACTTATTTTACGCCCTTATTTTACGACCTTATTTTGCAAATACCCTTTCCCCTGCAAAGTAGGTTTCCATCACGGTGGCAAGGCTGGCTGGCGTTTCCAAAATATTTTGGTCTATCACCGCGAAATCAGCCGATTTGCCCACCTCTATGCTGCCGGTAATATCCTCCATAAAGTTGGCATAGGCCCCTGTGTAGGTACAAAGCGCTATGGCCTGCTCCGGCGTGATCGCTTCCTTTAGGTTCAGCGGGGGAAAATCTGTACTGACGTAGGCCTTAAAGGCCTCCGGCCTTATTCGGGTCGTGGCGATCTCTATGCCAAGAAGCGGAAAACATAAGGGGGACGCGGGATAGTCGCTATGCGAGGCCGTGACGACCTGGTTGTCGATGAAGCTTTTGATCGGATAGATCTCGTCTGCTCTGTCAGGGCCTAAGAAACGATTGACGGATTCCTCAGATTCTTCGCCGGAGAAGGCCCAAAACGGTGCCACAACGGCCACAACGCCCATATCCCTAAAGCGCGCATAATCCGCTTCATTCACAAGCTGCATATGGCATATGGCGTTTCGGTGATCGGTGCTGAGGCCTTCCATACAGTCAAGAGACATGGAGACCGCGGCATCGCCGATGGCGTGAACATGGATGGTTATGCCGTTTTCATCGCAAATTTTGAAAGCATCAGCCATTTTATCCTTCTCCCAGATGGCTATGCCACGATAACCGGGCTGTGAAGCATAGTCATCCATGAGGTAGGCCGTTCCGCCCTCCAAAGCGCCGTCTGCAAAAAACTTGCAGGTCGTTATCTTCAGCTTTTGGTCCGGGCTGTCCTTGTATTTGGCTATTTCCTCGATCACCCATTCCAATTCGGCTTTGTAGTTTTGCGGGTTTACGGTAAAGGCTAGTGATACATGCAGCTTTAGCTCGCCATTATCCGCCAGCTCCCGGTAGGCCTGGTATAATGAGCTGTCTGTAGCGACCATGGGATCAAGGATGCCGGTAATGCCTGCACTTAAAAATATGTCTTGGCTTTTGAGAATGGTGGTTTTGTAATCGTCCACCGATATAGGCGGAAACTTGCTCATCACAAGCTCGATAGCCGCCAGCTCCCTAAAGGCACCCCCTACCTCGCCTTTGTCGTTAAGCTCAATGGTGCCCTCGCCGCCAGGCACCTTTGTTTCGGGGGTGATGCCTGCCAATTCGATCGCCTTGGAGTTGGCCCAAAGGGAATGACCATCAAGGGACCTAAGAGCGATGGGGATCTCGGAGTTAACGGCATCCAAAATTTCCTTTGCCGGGCTGGCGCCTTCAAAGGACGCGTTTTCCCAGCCCCCGGCTCTCAGGGAGGTGATGTCGGGATGCTCGTCCAGATATTGCTTTAGCACGGTCGTGTATTCGGATATGGCGGGCTTGTCTACAAAAAGATAGTCTCTGAAATCAAAGACGCCTAAAATCGCGGCTCCCACCGGATGGATGTGCGCATCAAAAAAGCTTGGCGAGACAAATTGCCCCTTTAGGTCCACCTGGGCACAGCCGTCGCCTGCAAAGGCGATAGCCTCTTCATACGCGCCTACAAACGTAAATTTTCCATCCTCCACGACCAGCGCCTCTGCACTGGGATTTGCTTTGTCGTTGGTGAATATGATACCGTTGTAATACAGCGTTTTTGTTTCAGGGGTTGAGGTGGCCAATGCGCAGGCCGTCCCGGATACCATGAGGACGATAGCTAGCACTGCCGAAATGAATTTGACTGTTCTTTTCATGGGTCGCGCTCCTTCCAGATGTATATGAAATTATGGTGTTTATCTTATTTTACCACCCGTAAAATCACCAAAGCCGAAACTTACAAAATTGTAAGCTTCGGCCTGTCAATATATAGCCTAAAGGATAGTCAGTCGATACCCCTTACCCCGGCGCTGCTCGATCTCCAGGCTTTTTTCCAGGCCGCCATCGTCCAAGCCCAGCTTTTTTCTAAGGCGGTGCATTTGCACATAAAGCGCACGCGTATCATCCTTTACAGCTTGTCCAGATGCCTTTTCGTACAATTCCTGCGGGGTAAAATACTGGCCCGGATGGGTAGCGAGCAGATAAAAGATGTTGTATTCCCGAGGATGCAGCAAAACATCCTTTCCGCCATGAAATACGCGCCGGGCGCGATGATCGAAGGTAAAGTTTCCGATCTGCTTAAGAGAGGAAAGCCCGAACGCGCCAGGCGGATTGCGCAAGCGGCTAAGCTCGAGGGCGATGGCCTCCGGCTCCACAGGCTTTAGGATATAGCCGCTTGACCCAAGCAAAAACGCATCTACCGCATATTCGGAGTGACCCGTTATGAAAACGATATTGGTTTGGCTATTTATTTCTTGCAGCCGCTGGGCAAGGGTCAGGCCATTCATGGCGCGCATATCAATGTCTAAAAATGCAACGTCAACGGTCGTTTTTTGGGCATATAAAAGCGCGTCCGCTCCGGAGGAAAAGCAGGCAAGTGGGCCGTCTGGCACGGCCTTTCGTATGGCTCTCTCCGCCAAAAAGAGACCCGGAGTTTCGTCATCAACGGCTATAATATTCATAATGCCCTCTCTCCTGTGTTCTCAAAATTTTGGCTATTAGCAAAGGGACAGCGTTCCCCCGGCGCGGCTAACGCTTGGGGATTAAGATCGTAGCGGTGGTGCCGAGGCCCGGAGCGCTTGTTATGATAAGCTGTCCAGCGCAGAGCGTTTCCAAACGGGAGCGTACATTGGCTATGCCTATATGAGCGCGGTCACCCGACTTGGGGGCAGCTGTGTCAAAGCCGACGCCATCGTCCAAAACAATAATACGCCAAAAGCTTTTATCCTCCTCCGTGCGTATCGTTATCACTCCGCCGGTTTCCCGCTTGGCAATGCCATGTCTGACTGCGTTTTCAACAAGGGGCTGCAAGGTGAGAGGCGGTAAAGCAAAAGCCAAGGCAGGCGTGTCGTATCGGGTCTGTATCAGGTCGCCAAAGCGCCTTTTCTCCAGCGACAGATAGAGATCCACATGCTGTAATTCCTTCTCAAAGGGAATAAGGTCTTTATATGTGATGGAATCCATGTTGCCGCGAAGATACTTTGAAAAATCGCGCACAGCGGTTGCGGCCTGCTCGGAGCCATCAATGATACATAAGTATTCAATGGCGGTCAGCGAATTATATAGGAAGTGCGGCTGAATTTGACTTAGCATAATGGCCATGCGGCTTTCCTTCAGCTCTATCTCTTTGAGCTGCCATTGATGCTTAAGATCCACCTGTATAGTAACATAGATCAGCGCCATGGTGCAGGAGCCGCCAAGCAATGCTACGTATAGGCCGGGTATCATAAGCTCCAGGCTATAGCATAGCAGTGGGGTAAGCGCAAACAGTGTCAACGGTACCCATTCCTGGGGCCGCAGAATCTTTATATACCGAAAAATGGTCCACAGGCACAGGAGCACGAAAAGGATCAAGCATACTTCCGAGGTCCAGAAGGTGGATTGCTGCACCATGTTATTGTATTTATCAAAAGTGATATAAAGATCAGTGGCAAAGGCGATCACGGCCATTAAGGTTATTACAACACCCAATGCCATCATGATAAAAAACGGGTTTTTACTTGGCGCGGTTTTGCTGCTCAAATATTCGTAAAGATACAAGGCAAAGGCAATAGCGCTAAAGCCTGCAATGGAATAGCTAATGCAGTTTAAGATCCGGAGCCAAAGCCCGATGGCAGGGCCGCTACGCCCCAACAGAAAGCTAATAACGATCTCCATTACGAAGTTCAACGCAAGGAGGACGACATTTAAGAAAAAACAAAGCTGCACGCGCTGCTTGACATTCAAGGAAATAGCCGCCAGGATCAATAGCAGAAAGGTTATACCTACTCCAAATACATTTAACGCAATACTAACCGTATATATAGTCATTTATTGATTTCCCCGCCCAATTATTTCTAAATGCAGTATAATCCGGCAAAGGAGCCAAGTCAATATTTGTGAGGGGTGGAAATCCGTGCAAAAGGACGGCTATCCGATCATGAAGTGATCCTGCGGAGCCGTCCTTTTGCGTGGATTATATGGCTTTTTTTGCTTTTTCCCAAAGCAAAGGCTGTATGTGCGGATAGGTAAGCTTATCTGGCAGGCTGCTAAAAAGCCGGACCTCTGCGATCTCCGTATCCGGCAGCGGGCCTAATGCGTGCACCTCAGCTTGGTACAGCATACCAAAGGTTTCTTCTTCGCCGGATGTCACTGAATAGGAGCAGATCGAGGCCAACGTAAAGTCCGTTGCGCCGGTCTCCTCCCAAAGCTCCCTGCGGGCGGCGGCCTCAGCCGTTTCCCCGGGATCCAGGTGTCCGCCGGGGATCTCCCAGGTATCCCGCTTTTTATGCCGCACAAAGACCCACTGGCCCTGATAGCGGGCGGCAATGACGGAGAAGGTGCAGTGCCCCTGGGCCGCGTCCGCCGTGGGATAAAAGGTCACCTGTATATTGCTCATCTGTACCCCGCATATATCCTATTCATCCAGCACAACAAAATCATCATCCAGGAAATCCGCCATCAGCTCCCGGGCCTTTTCAAAGTCCACCTGCCGGGTGCTCATCCCAGCGTATACGATGGGCTCCATGCACTCGTTGGGGGGCATTTGCATGCCCTCCGGCGCCACGCCCCGAAGGGCCATGGCATAGCCTACGGCCTCGATAAAGTCCGTGGCTTCCATATTGGTAAGGCAGATGTTGTCGTTAACGGCCTTCACGATGCTCATAGCCTCCGCCAGGGTGATCTTGTCATATTTAGAGGCCAGGGTGGAAAGCACCGTGCGCATGCGCCGGGTGCGGCCTGCGTCGCCCTCGTTGCCCACCTTGCGGATGCGCATGTAGATCACCGCCGCGTGGCCGCCGAAAAGGTAGGTACCGCCCTTGTCCATGCTGGGGGTGGTGGAATCCCGGGAGATGCGGTAGCGGTTGAGGTAGGCGGCCTCCGCGTCCGTCACGGTGATATATACCCCGCCCATGGCATCAATGATCTGCTGCACATTATCCATGCTAAAGAAGATGTACTTGTCCACCTTCACGCCAAAATGGGTGCTGATGATCCGGCAGAGGGCCTCCGGGCCGTTGTTTTTGGCGATATAGGTGATACGGCCAGTGCCTCCGTCCGGGCGCTGGATCAGCATTTCCCGGGTAAAGGTGGTGAAGAGCAGCCGCTTAGCCTGGGTATCCATGGTCACTAAAATGACCCCATCGGAATTGCCCAGGTTGTGGGGCTTGGTCTCCCAAGTGTCCACGCAGGCCAGCAGATAATGATGCTGGCCTTCTCGGACCTCCAGGCTGTCGTAATCCAGAGGCACGATCTCCCGGGGCGTAGCCGCCAGGGCACAGGGCAGTCCGCTTATGATAAGCGCGGCGCATAACAGGGCGCACAGCATTCTTTTCTTCATATCGTATCTCCTTTGGTCACTAAATGGATGAGGCGCTCCCAGGGGGGGTACTCATCCTTAACAATACGATGGACAAATGGAAAACCCTGCTTTTGTGACAAAAATGTTACAAAAGCAGGGTGAAGAAGCAGCCCAATAGAGGGAGCAACCGCCCGCAGACGGAAGCCCACAGACGGAAGCCCACAGACGGAAGCCCGCAGACGGAAGCCCGCAGACGGAAGCCCACAGACGAAAGCCCGCAGCCCGCAGTGCCAGCGGCAGATGGCCTAGCAGAGCTTTAGGTCCGGCTTGGCGTTGAGCGAAAGGGCTGCCAGGGTCCCTTGCCGGAGCCGGTAGTAGCCCGCGCTGCCGATCATGGCGGCGTTATCCGTGCACAGCCATAGCTCGGGCATGCACAGGCGGAAGCCGTGCTCCTGGGCCAGGGTCTGCATGCGGCTTCGCAGCAGGGCATTGGCGCTTACGCCCCCTGCCAGGCACAGGGTGGAAAGCCCGCTGTCCTTAAGGGCCAGCAGAGCCTTCTCGCACAGGCTGTCCACCACCGCCCGCTGGAAGGAGGCCGCCAGGTCGGGAAGGGGCAAGACCTCGCCTTTTTGCTCCATTTTGTGACAGGCGTTCAAAAACGCGGTCTTTAGCCCGGAAAAGCTGTAGTCGTACTTGCCCTCCGGCGAAGGCCGGGGCAGCTTAAGATAGGCAGCGTTGCCGCCCTCCGCCAGCTTGCTCAGGTGTGGCCCGCCGGGATAGGGCAGCCCCAGCACTCGGGCAGCCTTGTCGAAGGCTTCGCCCGCCGCGTCGTCCAGGGTCTGTCCCAGCAGGGTATATTTTCCGTAATCATCTACCCGCACCAGGTGGCTGTGGCCGCCGCTGACTACCAGGCACACAAACGGCGGCTCAAGGTCCGGCGTGGTGAGAAAGTTGGCGCTTACATGGCCCTCGATATGGTTGACAGGTATCAGAGGCAGCCGGGTGGTATAGGCAAGGCCCTTCATGCAGGCTACGCCCGTTAGCAGCGCGCCTACCAGCCCCGGGCCGTAGGTCACCGCCAGGGCATCCACCTCCCCAAGGGTCATGCCCGCCTCCTTTAGGGCTTGGTCGATGACCCGGTCGCAGGCATCCACATGGGCGCGGCTGGCGATCTCGGGCACCACGCCGCCGTAGAGGGCATGGGTGTCCACCTGGGAGAAGATAACGCTGCTTACGATCCGGCGGCCGTTTTCCACGATGGCCGCCGCTGTTTCGTCGCAGCTGCTCTCCAGGGCCAGCACGCGAATGGAAGCCTTGCTTTGCAAGGCTTCCAGCTTTTCTTTCATTTCGAAAACTGTATTCATCAGGGCAGCCCTTTACTTGGAGGAGCTGGTGGTCCTGGAACCGCTCTTCTTGGTCGTAGAGGTCTTGCGGGAGGTCTTGGCAGCAGTGCTCCTGGTGGAGGATGCCTTGCGGGTGGTGGTCTTGCGGGTGGCAGCCCGCCGGGTAGCGCTGGTGGAGGAACCGCTCTTCTTGCCAAACAGGTTCGTCAGCAGCTTGGAAAGAGGTGCCAAGATCACCGGCAGCACCAGCACGATCAGGGCCAGCACGCCGAAGGTGATCGCCACAGGCTGCAGATAGCCCTGGAAAAGGCCTACAGGGAACAGCTGCATGATGGGCTCCGCCACATCAAAGATGCCATCAGGGATGAGGAACTTATGCAGGGTGGCCCACAGACTGTCAAAGTTGAAATAGCCCCAGGCTCCGATGCCGCCGATGAGGAGCAGCGGCACCAGCGCGCCGATATAATAGCCGCCTACAGAGAAGCTGCCCTTTTTGGAGCCCTTTGTGCCGATCAAGGCGCGGCCCAGCAGCACCACCACGATGCCCAGGCCTGCCAGCAGCACCGCCGTAGCGGAGGTGAACCAGCCCCGGACGGTTTCCATGTGGGTCTTAAAGCTTTCGGGGATAGGCATGATATGGTCGCCGATAACGAGGACCGGCTCCCAGCTCGACACAGTGCCTTGCAGGTAGGCCAAGGTGGACACGGCAAAGTTCTTGGCGCTGGAGGCATCCATGCCCACGGCGGCCAGGTCCACATGCGTTACGATGCCCTCTTCCAAAAGGCTTACCTTAGTGCCGTTATAGTATACCGCCGCACCCAGAGCCAGCACCATCAGCAGCAGCCCCGCGATCAGGCAGGTCCAGAACGCGCCCCTTTTCTTTTTCAGGTTGCCCTCGGAAAAGACCTTCGAGGGGTCCATCTTGTCCTCCAGCTGATCCTTTAGACTATCCCCAATGTTCCCTACGATATCGCCCAGGATGTTTTTGTCATCTGCCATGATATTGCCTCCTTAATGGGTTATCCGGCTATGCCCCGATAGGTCATTCCATGTTCTCGGCCAGAGGCGGGAAATCGTAGACCAGCACGTGATAATCCTCGCCTATTTCGTATTCGTCGTCGCACATATCAATATACTGCGTTTGATAGGTCAGCAGCTGTTCATAATCGCTGTTATTCAACAGCAGGAAATAATTTTCCTGCCCCTCCTGCTCGTCGTAGCAGGAGCTGTAGTTTTGAAAATGATACGGGTGGACCCCATCGCCGTTTATCACCACGGTGTGGGTTTTTGCCTTGGAGTCCGACAGCACAGTGATGGCCCCGGCTTTGAAAAACTCCGCGTAGCCATAGCTAAGGTCGTTTTCCTTCAGGAACTCAGCGATCTCGTAGATATCCGCGTTGTAGCCCTCGTGCACATCCCTGGGCAGCTGCACTACCTGCCCGGCGGCAAGCCCCGCCCCCAGCAGCAAGGCCGCAAGGGGGATAGCGGCCAGCCGCTTCCATGGCGTGGCTGCCAGCAGCAAGACCGCCAGGTACACCGTCAGGAGCAGGGAGGTGCACATAATGGGGATCAGCCGCCAGTTGGACTGGGACAGCTTGCCGCAAATAAAGCCCACCATGATAAGCCCCGTTACCAGCCAATGGAACCAGATCAGTATCCGGCCGCCCCGCTGCTTGATGCGGGGATAGAGACAGGTAAGCACGATGGGGCAGACCAGCAGGACCGCCGCCAGCGCCAGGTACAAAAGGCCCAGGAAGCCCTCCGGGGAGGAAAAGGGCATCTCATCCGTGACATTCATGCCTATAAGGGAGGTCCAATGCGGGAAAAAGTGGGAGAGGTTCTCCCACCAAAGCTTCGGGTCGGAAAAGGAGGAATAGGCGGTGGCATAGCTGGCGGTCTTGCCTTTTACGAGGATGCCGCCCAGCACATACCCCAGGGCCGTGCCCAGCGCAGCGCTGCCAAGCACCGCGCCGCTGGCCAGCTTTTCCCGCTGGCTGGTTTTTTCAAAGAAAAACAGCCGCTCCAGCACTATCGCGCCGATGGCAGGCACGCAGAAGATGCTGACGATCTCCAGCTGGTTGGTAGCGCTGAGCATGAACCACAGGAAGATCAGCAGGCCATAAGGCAGCGCCTGCTTCCAGGTCCGGGCCCGCTCTATTTTGCGAAGGCCCCTAAAGACCATCCCCAGCCCCCAAAAGGCCAGAAATAGGCCCAGGCTGTAATAGATGATATGCCCGTAGAACATTTCCCTTGTTTTTTGGCTTATGCAAAATGCAATAAGCATGAGCCCGGTGCCCAGGTTGCTGGCCGTCCAGCTTAGGGGCACGCTGCGCAGCAGGAACAAAAGGCTGGCCGTCAGCAGCAGCGCGAACAGGAACATGCCCCACAGGCTGGCGTTCAGCGTCACCCCGAAGATTGCCACAAAGGGCACCATCAGCAGATGGCCTCCAAAGGGTAAGAAGCAGGCGTAGTTAAAATCAGGATCAATAAGCCCTTTAGCGTTATAGGAGGCCTGGGCCCACATCAGGGTATCCGCCGTGTCGGAGTGAAACTCTCCCCGGGAGGGCACCCAGATATAGTAGCTCACCAAGCCCACCGCCAGGATCAGCAGCAGGCAGCTTAGCAGCAGCGGCCAGGAGCGCCCGCGCTTACGTGAAGCAGCTTCTTTTGTATTCATCCAGAACCTTCCTTATCGCATCTTTTTTACTGCACCTTGCCTTATTGCTTTATTGCCTTATTGCATTTTAAGGTACGCAGTAATAAAACCGCCCAGGTTGCCGTCCATCACGTCGGTGACGTTGCCGCTTTCAAAGCCTGTCCGGTGATCCTTCACCATGGTGTAGGGCTGGAAAACATAGCTGCGGATCTGGCTGCCCCATTCGATCTTTTTCATTTCGCCCTTGATGTCCGCCATGTGCTCCTCCCGCTCCCGTTCCCGAAGCTCCAGGAGGCGGCTTTTGAGGATGCGCAAACACATCTCGCGGTTTTGGATCTGGCTGCGCTCGTTCTGGCACTGGGCCACAACGCCCGTGGGGATATGGGTCATACGCACGGCGCTGTCCGTCCGGTTAACGTGCTGGCCGCCTGCGCCGCCGGCCCGGTAGGTGTCGATACGCACCTCTTCCATGTCCACCTCAAATTCGGCACCCTCATCCAATATGGGGGATACGTCCAGGGAGGAAAAGGAGGTGTGCCTGCGGGCGTTGGAATCAAACGGGGAGATACGCACCAGCCGATGCACGCCCTTTTCGCTACGCAAAAAGCCGTAGGCGTTATCACCCGCCACCTGGAAGGTAACGCTCTTTACCCCGGCCTCGTCGCCGTCCAGGTAGTCCAGCACGGTCACCTTATAGCCCCGGCGCTCGCAATACCGGGTGTACATCCGGTAGAGCATGCCCGTCCAGTCCTGGGCCTCGGTGCCGCCTGCCCCCGCGTGGAGGGACAGCACCGCGTCCGACGTATCGTAGTCGCCCCGCATCAGGGTTTCCAGCTCCAGGGCGGCGGCATCTGTTTCCAGCTCCGCCAGCTCCTTTTCGCACTCCGCCGCGATCTCATCGTCGGCTTCCTCTTCCAGCAGCATGAGCATCGCTTCCACGTCGTCCGCCCGCTGGGTCAGGCTGGAGACATGGTTTATCTTCCCTTCCAGGGAGGCTACTTTTTTATTGACCGCGGTCGAACGCTGGAGATCGTTCCAGAACTCCGGTGCGTTCATTTCTTCCTTTAACTCGTCCAGCTCTTCCCTCATCCGGGACAAGTTAAAGTGCATCGCCTGCCTTTACGATGGTTTCCCGCAGACGCTCCAGGTCCTGTCGAAATCTCTCCTGATCGAACACCGTAAATTCACCTCTAATCTTTTGGGGGGGGGACGGTGCAGGGGCGGAGCCCTTGCATCCCCGCCAGGGCTGAAGCCCTGGACCCACTATTGCCGTGCTTTGCATGGCAAAGGGATAGAATAATTATTTTTTTCTGGCCCGCGGAGCGGGGCAGAAAATAGGTTCAGGGCTTCGCCCCTGCACCGTGATCTTACTTCGTTGCTCCGCAGCAATGCTTATACTTCTTCCCACTTCCGCAGGGACAGGGCTGGTTGCGGCCCGGAGCGCCGGGGATGGCCTTATTGGTGGGTGCGCCGCCCTTCTTGGCCTGGCCGTTGTCGGCCTCTCCGCCGGAGAGGCTGGCCTGGGTCTTTTCCATGTCCACGGCCTGGCGGCGCTCCGGCACCCGCTCCACCCGGCTTTGGTACAGACGGCCCACGGTCTCCTCCTGGATGAAATGCACCATGTCGTTGAACATGTCGTAGCTTTCCATCCGGTATTCCTGCACAGGGTCACGCTGGCCGTAAGCCCGAAGGCCGATGCCATCCCGAAGGCTGTCCATATCGTCGATGTGGTTCATCCAGTGGTGGTCGATAGCCCCCAGCAGGATGACCCGCTCAAACTCCCGCATATCCACGCCGATGCCGCTAAGCAAATGCTCCCGCTCCTGATAGAAGGCTTCCGCGTCCGTGTACAGCAGCTCGCACAGCTCGGCCGCATCCTCCATGTTGTCGATGGCGGACTGATGCTTTGCAATATCGCCCTTTTTCAGGCACAGGGTCTCCAGGTATTCCGCCGCACCCGTGATATCCCACTCGGTGCTGTCATCGCCGGTAAAATGCCGCTCCGCCGCGCTGTCCAACAGCTTTTGCACCATGGAAAGGATGCTCTGGCGCACGTCCTGCCCGGTGAGGATATCCCGGCGCTGGCCGTAGATAAGCTCCCGCTGCTTGTTCATTACATCGTCGAACTGCAAGACGGATTTACGGATGTCATAGTTGTGGCCCTCGATGCGGCGCTGGGCGGCCTCGATCTGCTTGGTAAGCATCTTGGCCTCCAGGGGCTGATCCTCCGTCATGCCCAGCCGCTCGATCAGCGGGGCGATGCGCTCCGAGCCAAACAGGCGCATTACGTCATCTTCGAGGCTGATGAAGAACTGGGTGCTGCCAGGATCGCCCTGGCGGCCTGCACGGCCCCGGAGCTGATTGTCGATGCGGCGGCTCTCGTGGCGCTCGGTGCCGATGATGTGCAGCCCGCCCACCGCCATGACCCGTTCATGCTCCGCGTCGGTTTCCTTCTTATATTTTTGGTAGTAGTTGTTATAGACCTTCCGGGCCTCCAGAACGGCGGGTTCCACATCCTCGCTGTGGCCAGTGGCCGCCTCGATGAGCTCCGGGTCGTAGCCCTCCTGGCGCATGGCCCGGCGGGAGAGGAAGTCCGGGTTGCCGCCCAGCAGGATATCCGTGCCGCGGCCCGCCATGTTGGTGGCGATGGTCACCGCGCCGTAATGGCCGGCCTGGGCCACGATCTCGGCTTCCTTCTGGTGGTTCTTGGCGTTGAGGACCTCGTGCTCCACGCCCCTGAGGGTGATCAGATGGCTGAGCATTTCGCTGGTCTCCACGTTGACCGTGCCTACCAGCAGGGGCTGGCCAGACTTATGCCGGGTGACGATCTCCTCCACCACGGCGCTAAACTTGCCCTTGCGGGTCTTGTACACCATATCGTTCATGTCCTGACGGATCATGGCCTTGTTGGTGGGGATCTGCACGACATCCAGGTTGTAAATGCCCTGGAACTCGTCCTCCTCCGTCTTGGCGGTACCGGTCATGCCGCTGATCTTTTTGTACATGCGGAAGTAGTTCTGGAAGGTGACGGTGGCCAGGGTCTTTGATTCCCGCTCCACCTTCACGTGCTCCTTGGCCTCGATGGCCTGGTGCAGCCCGTCGCTGTAGCGGCGGCCCACCATCAGGCGGCCTGTGAACTCGTCCACGATGACCACCTCGCCGTTTTGCACCACGTAGTCCACATCCCGTTTCATGATGGTGTGGGCCTTAAGGGCCTGGAGGATGTGGTGGTACAGCTCGTTGTTTTCCACATCGGCGATGTTTTCTACATTAAAGGCCTTCTGGGCCTGCTCGATGCCCCGCTCTGTAAGGGTGACGGCCTTTTCCTTTTCGGCGATGGCGTAATCCGCCTCGTTCTTAAGCCGGGCTACAAAGCGGTCGGCCTTCTCGTATAGATCGGTGGACTTGTCCCCCTGGCCGGAGATGATGAGGGGCGTACGGGCCTCGTCGATGAGGATGGAGTCCACCTCGTCCACGATGCCGTAGCTGTGACCCCGCTGCACCATGTCGTTCTCCCGGATGACCATGTTATCCCGGAGGTAGTCAAAGCCCATTTCGTTGTTGGTGCCGTAGGTGATATCGCAGGCATAGGCGGCCCGGCGCTGGGCATTGTCCATGTCATGAACGATCAGGCCTACGCTTAGGCCCATAAACTTGTAGATCTTGCCCATCCATTCGCTGTCGCGCTTGGCCAGGTAATCGTTGACGGTGACGATATGCACCCCTTCGCCGGAGAGGGCGTTGAGGTAGGCAGGCAGCGTAGCTACCAGCGTCTTGCCCTCGCCGGTCTTCATCTCGGCGATGCGGCCCTGGTGCAGGCAGATGCCGCCCAGGATCTGCACCGGATAGGGGCGCATGCCCACGCTGCGGTCGGCAGCCTCCCGGCAGGCGGCAAAGGCATCCGGCAAAATGTCGTCCAGGGTCTCACCGGCGGCCAGCCGGTTTTTGAATTCCTGGGTCTTGGCCCTCAGGGCCGTATCGGAAAGTTCCCTATACTCGTTTTCTTTCGCCAGTACGCTGTCGGCGATCCTTTGCAGGTGCTTGACCTCTGTTTCGTTGCTCTGGCCAAACAGCTTTTTAAGTGCGTCCATCATTGCCAAGGCGGTTCTCCTTACCTGCCACGCGGAAAAAATTGGGATAGCCCGTGCGCGGCATAGCTCATCTTACATTATATCATGCCCAGGAAGCGGGACGCAAGTAAAAAGGGAAGGCGGGCGGGAAGGACAAAAGGGAAGGCCGGAGGACATGGACCTAGTTTGATAAAATATATTGGTTGGCCGATTCGTACACAACCGGGCAATATTCCAGCAGATCGTGCAGCATACCGGCTTTGTCGATCACCAGCAGCGCCGCCTCCTCATCCTCCATGAAAGCCGCCACTCCGCCGTCCTGGCAGATCACATCCCCAGAGAGGAGCGCCCGAAGCATATCGTTTTGCATCCATTTATGCTGGCCATCAGCGTATTGGATATAGACGTGGGTCTCGCTGTCAATGTCCCGGTCCAGATATTCGGCCAAAATGCGCTGCATGGAGTTGACACCGCCCCGGGTCGAAACATCCTGGATATTGACAGCAGTCAAAGCAATGCATCCGGCAGCCAGCACGGCGCAGAAGGCCCGCTTTCCGGCGCGGGAGGCAATGAGCTTGTAAAGCTTCAGGCTCCCCAGGGCGCCGAGGAGGGCAAAGGGGACCATGACAGGGACGATATAATGGTATAGCTTGAAGCTGGAGAAAGAGTAGAGCAGCGGAGGCATAAGAGCCCACAGCGCCAACCCCAGCCATATATGACGATCGTCCTTTCGCCAGCCCTGGTCCAGGATAAAGCCCAGGGCTCCCAACAGCCCTGAGACCACGACCACAGGCCGCATAACAAGCTGAACAGGATAGAAGCTCCAGCCCGCACCGATGGAAGCGGTCCCATCCGAGACCCGCTTTACCACATCCGTTGTAAACATGCTGATAAAAAAGGTAAAGCCATCCCGCTGATACCGGGCAATAGCCCAGGGCAAAATGGGCAGCAGCCCCAGGACGAGGAGCAGCAGATAGTGCTTAAGCCGCAGCCGTTTGAGGTTGCCCGTGAAAATAAGATACAAAAGGCATATGACAGGGATAATGGCGGCATGATAGCTTTTGGCAAGGAATGAAAAGCCAAAGGCCACCGCACTGACGTATAACCAGCGAATGTCTTTGTTGCTGCTTAAAAGACCCAGCATGGCCAGGGTCACAAAAAGCGTATGCAAAGCGTCCGCCTCGCCGGTGCGGGCAAAGTTGAGGCCGTATACGGCGGGGTTCAATATCAAAAACAGCATCGTTAAAAGGCTGGCGGCCATGCCCTGCTGCTTTTTCATCCACAGGGCCAAAATAAGGATAAGCGTAAGCGAGGCGAGGACACTGTGCAGGCGGAAGGCCATGCAGTTGAAGCCGAACAGGTGGAGGTTAAGCGCGATCAGCCAATAGGAGAGCGGCGGCTTCAGATTCCAAAAATCTGGGTCCCCCTGATAGGTATGCACGATGAGATCCTCATTGCGCAGCATTTCATAGCCGTTTACGCCGTGGCGGGCTTCATCGTAGGCCATGATGACCTGGCCTTCCAGGTTTATAAGCATCAGCGCTGCTGCCAACTCCATAAGCACGACAAGGCATAGGGTATAGCAGACCCTCTTGGAGGGCTTTTGCACAAAGAACTTGTTTTGCATGGATAGATCCTCCCTATGATCAGGAAAAGATTACCAGATAGCGGCAGAAAATACAAGACTTTGCACCGGCGCTTTGGGTCCGACCTATCACGTTTTGGGCCGGACTTGTCAAGGCAGGTATTCCCGTGTATAATAAACAATGGTGTATTCCCTTCGCTGGCCAAACGGCTATGCCGCGTGGCAGGTATGCGCCTCATTCCGCGTGCGTGGAATGGGGGCGCTTCAAGTAGTTCTATGGAAATCGAGGTGGTGATCGGCCGGCTGGGTCGAAGCTATGACATGCAAAGATAAAATGCTGATAACCGGCGAACGTCCTCTTATGGGAGAGATCACGGTGAGCGGCGGCAAGAATACCGCTGTGGCGGTGATCCCGGCGGTGCTTTTGGCGGACGAGCCCTGCACCATCGAGAACCTTCCGGATATTGACGACGTTCACGCGCTCATTGAGATCATGGAAATGCTGGGGGCCAAGGTGGAGTATGTCCCCGGCCAACGGCTGACCATCGACCCTACGCCTGTGAAGGATTATCATGTATCCTATCAATATACCCACCGCCTCCGCGCCAGCTATTATCTGCTGGGCGCGCTGCTGGGCCGCAGCGGCAATGCCGAGGTTGCCTATCCCGGCGGCTGCGATATTGGCAGCCGGCCTATCGACCAGCATCTTAAGGGCTTTGCCGCCATGGGCGCGGAGATAGAGGACCGCGGGGGCATGGTATATGCCAAGGCCCCCAAATTGATGGGCGCGGATATCTTTTTTGATATGGTCACCGTGGGCGGGACCATCAACCTGATGCTGGCTGCCGCCCGGGCGGAGGGCACCACCATTATTTACAACGCGGCCAAGGAGCCCCATATCGTGGACCTGGCCAACTTCCTTAACAGCATGGGCGCCAAGGTGAAGGGCGCAGGCACGGATGTGATCCGCATCCGGGGCCAGCAGCGCCTCCACGGCTGCCTGTACACCGTTATCCCCGACCAGATCGAGACCGGCACGCTGATGATCGCCGCCGCCGCCACCCGGGGCGACGTGGTGATCCACGGCTGCATCCCTACCCACATGGAGGCCCTCAGCGCCAAGCTTTTGGAAATGGGCATCCGGGTGACGGAAAATGACGACAGCATCCGCATTTACCCCCGGGGGGAGCAGCGGGCCGTAAATATCAAGACCCAGGTATACCCTGGCTTCCCCACCGACCTGCAGCAGCCCATGACCTCGCTTTTGTGCATGGCCCAGGGCACCTCCACCGTGGCGGAGACCATCTTCGAGCAGCGCTTTAAGCACCTGGACGAGCTTCGGCGCATGGGCGCGAGGATCAAGCTGATGGACCGCACGGTGCTGATCGAAGGCGTAAGGGAGCTGTACGGAGCCCCCGTTACCGTAACGGACCTTCGGGCCGGGGCGGCGCTGGTGGTGGCAGGCCTTATGGCCAAAGGGGTTACGGAGATCTACGAAACTTCGTTTATTGACCGGGGCTATGAGCGCATCGAGGAAAAGCTGCGCCACCTGGGCGCGGAGATCCGCCGGGAGAAAATTTGAAAATAGGGCCTTCCGCACGTTTGTAGGCATAGGGGGAGGTGGGCCAACTGAACGATAGAAAGTATTCTGAAATACTGGGCATCAGCCTTAGCGCAGATGAGCAGACCGTTCGCACGGCCTACCGCCAGAAGGTGAAGGATTGCCACCCGGATAAATATCAGGACGCGGCGGAGCAAAAGGCCGCCCAGGAGCGGCTGATAGAGCTGAACCTGGCGTATGAGGAAGCCCTGAAGGCGGCCTCCCAGCACCGGGTAGGGTTCAACCTGATCTCCCAGGAGGAGGCCAAGCACTTTGCCCTGCGGCTTATCGACCAGGGGAACCTGGAAAGCGCCCTTCGGCAGCTGAACCGGGCGGACAGCAAGGACGACGGCTGGTACTACCTGCAAGGGAACATCCTCATGGGCCTGCGGCAGTACGACAGCGCCCACCAGAGCTTCCGGGAGGCCGTGCGCCGGGACCCGGAAAACCGGGTCTATCGGGAGGGGGCGCTGAATGCGGCCCTGGCTATGAAAAAGAGCCAACAGATAGGCTCCCGGGTGCAGGGCTGGGTGCGGGATGCCTTCGGGAAAAAGAGATAGCATAGGCACAACGGAGCTGCGCATGAAAAATGCGCGGCTTTTTTTATAGGGAGATACAAAGGAAGCACGAGGGCCTGCCGTCCTGAATAGGGCGGCAGGCCCGTTGGAGCCGTCTGGGTGATGGCGCCCTTGGGGCATGCCGTCACCGCAGCTGAATGGCCAGGGACATATCCACCTGGCCGCCCATATCCGGGGCCAGGAACATCTTGTCGGGGTACTTCTCAGCGTAGGGAAAGGTGTACCAGGCTATGGTATCGCCTGCGCCGCCGCAGCCGTAGAAGCCCTGCATGTTCTCAAAGACGGGTTTGCCGGTCTCGTCCACCAGCGTCATGCTCATGATGGTAGGGCCGCATACCTCCTGGCCGCCATAATCCCAGTATTTGACGCCGTTCTCGTCGTAGTAGCCATCGCCGTTTTCGGCGATGTAGGCGGCCATCACATCCGGGTCAACGGCCCAATTCACGGTGACGTACATCTGGATGGGACTGTATACCACCTCGGAGACCTGGGCGGAAAACTGAGGCGTTTTCGCGACGATGTTGGGGTTCTCCACGGTCACCTGATCCCGGCTGGAGCAGTCCATGTGGAAGGAGACCAGGCCCGCTTTGGGCTTTTCCATGCCTTCGTCCGTGAACACCAGCTCCTCCCGGGGCTGGCGCGGGCCAATGGGCATGGAGACCTCTACGTTGGTGCCTGTAAGGTACAGGTCCACCTGATCTAAACGGTACTGCATGTAAGAGAGCATTTCGCCGGGCTGCTCCCCGGGCAGGTCCATCCCGCCGGACATAGAGGGCATGTCTACGGATTTTCCGTCTATCCATAGATTGTCGGACCACCAGCCTACGCCCAGATCATGGATATACTGGTAGTCCTCTTCTCTAAGGAGCCACATGCCGGTCTCGTCCGGCTGGCCCAGCCTTTCGGTGGCGGTGGTATCGCGGATGCTGTAGACGATGTATAGGGACATGCCGTCGTAGGCGGCTTCCTTGATGGTGATCTCGGCATGGCCGATGGTTTCCTTGGCAAGGTCGTGTTGGGTAAGAGAGCCGGCGTTTTCCGGCGTGACGCCCATGGTAACTTCGAACACGTTCCGGCTGAGCAATGTGGCGGCGGTGGCCACGGCGGCGATGAGCAATATGGCGGCCAGAACGAAGGTAAGGGTACGGCGCTTTGTAAGGACAGGCTTCATAGGAGCGGTCTCCTCCTTTTCGGCTTCGCAGCGCGCCAAATCGGCCAGAGTATCTCGAACAGCCTTGCCAAAGAGGGGAGATGCCTCGGGGATGGACCTTTCAAGGTCATCGTAAAATTCAAATTTTTTCATAATATATCCCTCCGTGCAGCTCGGGATGTTCCCCTACGGCTTTCCGCATGATGGCGCGTGCTTTCAGCAGTCGGGTCTTAATGGTACCGGCGGGAGTGTCCAGCATCTGGGCGATATCCCTCACCCGGTAGCCCTCCAGGTAGTGAAGCACTACCGTGGTCCGGTAATCCGGGCTGAGACATTCCAGAAGCTCAAGCATGGTAAACGCATTGTTCTCATCGGCCAGGTCGGCCAAAGCGTTCTCGTCCATGGGGACGGAGCGCTGCTTTTGGCGCTTGCGCAGCATATCATTGCAGACGTTGTGCAGGATCTGGACCAGCCAGCCCCGAAACGCCTTTTGATTGCGCAAGGTATCGCGTTTTTGCCATGCACGGGTCAAGGCCTCTTGTACGGCATCCGCACAATCCTCTTGATTGGACAGCATTGACCAGCTCACCTTGTAGAGCAGTCTTTCAAGCTGCAACACTTCAGCTTCAAAGGTTTGAATATCCACCAAACCCCTCCTTTGGTGCGGTTTCTTGCAAGCTCCCCACCAGGGGGGACATCTATTAAGTCGCAAATTAAAACCAAAAGGTTTTCCTGGAAAAAAATTCATTATAAAACCGCCACGCTTACAGGGGCGCGGCGGCTGAGGGTCAGCTTTGAGGGGAGGGCACGGGCCGCAGCTGGCGGACCAGGATACCGATGACCGCCAGGGACAGGGCCATGACAGCATAGAGAATACCGTTGGGGATAAGGCTCTTATCCAGGCCAAACTCAATGCCCACACAGATGCCTATACCCACGGCGATGCCGACCCAGCGGTAAAGAATGGGCCGAGAAGGGCTGCCAGCCTTTGCGGACAGCACGGTCCAATAGAGGGCCACGCCCAGCACGCAGGCCATAGCCGTCAGCTGGGAGGGCTTCACCATGCCCAGGCGCAGGATATCGTCAAAGCGCATGCTCTCCAGGAAGGCCTGGGTCAGGCCAATGCCCATAAGCCAGCAGGCGGCGGCATCAAAGGGCCTATACTTGGGGCTATGAAGGGCCCGGAAGGCAAGGAAGGCCACTACCAGCGCGGCCAGGCCTTCAAAGAAGAAAATGGGCAGGACCCACTCCTCGTAGCTGTTTTGGACTGCCAGGGGGAACCATTGCAGGGTGGGCTCTTCCACCAGAAGGCCAACGCCCTGAGGGGTAAAAAGCTCCGCAAAGCGCGCTATAGCCAGCACAAAGGCGGCGGAAGGGGCGGCCACATCCATGATGCGAGTGGCGGAAATAAGCAGCCGCCTTTTGCATATAACGGCGGCCAGCACACAGCCGGGCACTACCCCAAAGAGGGCGAAGCCACCGTCCCACAGGCGGAAAAGCTGCAAAAAACCAAGCTCCTCTACCACCGTGCCCCAGCGGAACGCCACAAACAGCAGCCGACCGCCCAAAAGACCCAGGGGCAGCGCCCACAGGCCGTAGACAAGGGCGGTGTCTGCGGGCAGGCCTGCCCGCTTGGCTAACAGGTGCATCCCCCAAAGGGCCAGCGCCACCGCCACCGATAGGATCGCGGCATAAGCGGTAACGGACAGGGAGCCAAGGGAAAAAACAATAAGGGTATCGTTCATGATAAGCTGTCTCCTACTGATCTGCGGATTGTGAATCAGTCTGCGCAGCGGGCTCCACTGCGGAGGCAAAATAAATGATATCGGAGATCTGCCGGACCTTCTTGGTGCTCAGGGCGTTGATCTTCTGGCCGCCCAGAACGATGTTGGAGGAGCTGCCGCCGTCCAGGTTATAGGCGGAGATGCAGTCCATGGTGTCCATGAAATCCGCGAACTGCTCCAGGGTCAGTCCTTCGGAGCCGGGGTTTTCCGGGCCCTCGGTAGCGACCACCATGTAGGACAGCGGGCCAGTCTGGGCGATGCAGATGCGCTGGGCCAGCTTTTGGGGCGCGGCTTCACGCTTCTCCAGGGAGGTGCAGCGCTTGCCGTCCATGATAAGGGCTGGACCAAAGCAGAAGCTGTTGATGGTCACGCCCTTAAACTCGGCCAGGGATTCAGGGGTGGCCTTGGGCAAAATGACAAAATCCCCGTGGGCATCAATAATGAGGATATCCGTTGAGCCGTTAAGATTATTGCGGTATTCCTTGCCCTGGCGGACCATATAGCCGCCGGTGTGGATGGAGAAAAAGTCCCCGTTGAGGGCCAGAACAGCGTTTTTGCGCTTGGCCATGGTGGAGGCAAAGGAGGCGGCGGTGGTGCCGTAACGGCCGGCCATGGTGGTGCGGATCTGGGAAGGGTCCGCCACCTGGATCCGGGCCACCATGATGTCGGTATGGTACGCGCGCTTCATCTCGATCGTTACGGAGATAGAAGCATCCCTGTAGCCGCCCTCGCCCGGCAGAAAGCCCTCGGGGTCAGGCTCATAGCCGGGAGAATCGTCCAGGGGCAGGGGGGCGGCGGCTGTCAGGGGAGCGTCCTGCGCAAAAGCGCTGGGAAGCAGCGAGGGAGACGAGGCCAGCACCATCAGCGCCAGCACAAACACGATAAGCAGCGCCAGCCGCGGCCAGAGGAAAGAGCGTTTCTTTTCAGAGGTCGAACCTTGCATGTAAAATCCTCCTGGTGTAATTAAAAGTATAGGCGGAGACATAAGCGAGGGTTGCTTGGCCTGCCGCTTATTCTTCAAGGCTGAGCCACAGGACGGGGCGGATAGCGCCGCTGGGCCGGTATACATCCCGGCTGCCATAGCCGCTGACCCGGCCATCGGACCGGACCCCGCAAGCGTCGATCTGCCGAACGCCGGGGGAGCGCAGCCACCACCAGGTGCGGTCGATCTTCGCATCGTAATAGGCCCCCCGGGCAACGGCATACGCGGTGGGGATGCCCTGGCGGCCTGCTGTGTCGGGGAAGTACTCCAGCACGTCGTACATGTTGAGCAGATAGAGCCTGTCGGTGGTGTCCTCTCCACCCTTGGTGCTGTAGTGGGAGTTGTTGGGGTTTTCGATGGTGGTCATAAGGACCCGCTGCTGCTCATTAGCGGTGAAAAGGTCATTTATAAAGGTGGTGTTCATCCAGGTCCTAAGCTCGCACTGGGCCCAGGTCATCGCCGTAAAGGAGGTGTGGTAGGCGTGGGCATCCAGGCAGTACTGGCTGATGAGAAAGACCCGGTCCTCCTGGCGCTCCAGCACGATCCACTCCACAGGCTCCTTGCCGTTTGAAAGGTCGTTATCCTGCTCGTATTGGCCGAAGGTAAGGGTATCGCCCACTATATATTCATCTGCCTGGGCACTTGAGGTCTGGGTGGCTACCGTTTGGGTGGCTGCAGGCTCTGCGGCCATGGCCGGGGCGGCCAGGCTAAGGCACAGGGCCAGAAGCAAGGCTGTTATTCTCTTCAAGATGGTTCATCTCCCGCTCGTTCATACCGTTGCAGGCCTTCCCCAAGACGTTGGCAAAAAGCAGGCAACAGTTATATTATATAGCATATTGAGGGGTAAAAGTAAAGGCATAACTGGCCCCAGCCAGGAGACTGCGGCGTTTTTTTGGGGCTTTGCCCCTTTGATGCATTGGAAAGAATTACAAGCGCTTGGGTTTTTTTGCCCTTGTCGTTCGTTATATGGATTGCAATATGTTCAAGCGTCATCATGAATGGAGGGCGATATATGCGATCGGCTTATATAGGGCAAGGAGGCAGGAGCAATGGGCGGAGGAGGGCTGCGGTCTGCGCTGCTCTTTTGGCTGCGCTGGGGCTGCTGGGTGCGGGCACAGGCGGCATGGCCGCACAGGCGGCAAGCGCACAGGCGGCAAGTGCTCAGGCGGCAAGTGCTCAGGCGGCAAGCGCACTGGCGGCAAGCGCTCAGGCCCTGCCGGAGTACCGCAATCCGGTCAACGGCCTGAGCCAGTCCGACGACCTGATGCGGGCCCACAATCCAACAGGAGTATTCATCAGCGAGGTGATGGCCTCCAACGAGAGCATCCCCCTGGGCGCTGCCAGCTATATTTGCGATTATGTGGAGCTGTATAATTCCACAGAGCAGGAGGTGGACCTGAGCCTGTACGGCCTTAGCGATTCCATCACCCGGCCCCGGAAATGGCAGTTTCCTCAGGGGGCGGCCATCGGCCCTGGGGCGTATATAATTATCTTTCTGGATGGAAAGCCGGAGCTGACCACGCCTTATGAATTTCATACGAATTTCAGCCTAGCCCGTGGCGGTGGGGAGACCATGACCTTGGCAGACCCTACGGGCCGGGTGCTGGATCGCCTGCCCCTGGATCTTATCCCCACGGATATTAGCTACGGGCGTACCTGGGGCGCGCCCGGCTTCTACTATTATGATGTGCCTACCCCTGGGGCTGCCAATATAAGCGGCTTTGCCGGATATGCAGACAGCCCCGCCTTCTCCAGCCCCGGCGGCGAGTATACAGGGGCGGCGCGTGTGTCCCTCTATGTGCCGGAAAACACTATCGTCTATTATACCCTGGATGGCAGCATCCCTACGGAAAGGAGTACGGCGTACCAGCCGGAGGAGGTGCTGGAGCTCAGCCGGGTGACGGTGCTTCGGGCCAGGGCCTTTGATAAGGGCGGCGCGCTTAAGCCCAGCGAGGTCATCACCCAGACCTATTTGCCCAATGTTTACCATGCCTTTCCCATTGTGAGCCTGGTGGCGGACGGAGCGGAGCTGTGGGACCCGGAAACGGGCATCCTCACCGTAGGCCCGGACGTGGACAAGAGCCAAGGCATCCCCTTTAAAAATACTGTATACCGGACCGTGAAGGAGAAGCTTAAAATAGGCATCCGTTCTGGCTATGTGGAGTTGTACGATATAGACGGCACGCAGCTGCTCAGCCAGGGGATGGAGTTCGGCCTCCAGGGACAAAACAGCCTGGACTATCCCCAAAAATCCTTCAAGCTGAAAGCCAAGGCCCAATACGGCGCCAAGTATTTTGACGCGCAGCTTTTTGAGGACCGGCCCTTTGCGCAATACAAAAGCTTTGTGCTGCGCATCAGCGGCAACGACAGCGGCTGGACCCGCCTGATAGACGGCTTTCAGGGCCGGCTGATGGACCGCTTTAGCGCCGTGGCCCAAAGGCCCTCCACGGTGATCCATCAGGCCTGGCGGCCTGTGGTGGTGTACCTGAACGGCACGTATTGGGGCCATTATAATATGCGGGAGCGGGTGGACCGGTATTTTGTGGCCCAGCATGAGGGCTTGTCCCTGGACAAGGCCGATGAAATGGATATACTGGAGGCCAGCGGAAAGGCCATATTCGGCTCCAGCGCCGAGTACAAAGCCCTGATAGCCAAGGCCAAGACCCTTTCCCCGGGGACCAGCGAGGCAGACCTGCAGTATATCCTGGACCAGATCGACGTGGACAACTACTTCGATTATATGGCCTTTGAGATGTTTTTTGGCAATTCCGACCCCGGCAATATCCGCTTTTACAAGCTGAAGGGCGAGGGCCAGAAATGGCGATGGATCATCTACGATCTGGATTACGGGTTTTTCATGAGCGGCTTTAACAGCCCCTACAGCTACCTTAAGGAAAAAGGCGCGGGGGACAAGCTGATAGACAATACCCTCATCCGCAAGCTGCTGGAAAATGCGCAGATGCGGGACAGGTTTTTAGCGAGGCTTGGCGAAATATATAAGCTGTTTACCACGGAGTATATGACGGCGGTGCTGGACGAAATGGCCCTGGAGCTGGAGCCGGAGATGCCCATGCACTTCGCCCGCTGGGCGGAGGAGACCGACAAGGCCGTCACCTTCGACAACCCCACCACCCCGGAGGGGGCGCTGCGGTATTGGCATACCCGGCTGGACCGCACCCGCAACATCCTCAAAAAGCGGCCTACGTATTTTTACGAGATGGTGCAAAAACAGTTCCAGCTCACCCGTGAGCAGATGCTTTCCTACTTTGGTCCCAAGCCGCCCATGCCCGCCGATGCGGACGCGGAGGGCTATATCGAGGGGGAGAAGTGGGAATAAGCGAAAGGAAGCGGAAGGAACCGAAAGGAAGCGATGACCGGTTATGCATGTGATCGCCCATATGGAAAGCGATTTTTCGGAAAAGTTCGGCATTCCGCGGCAAAGCGGCATGGTGGAAGCCCTGGAGGGGACTATCGTATTTGAGGACGCATACCGAAATCCCGATGCCCTGCGGGGCATAGAGGGCTTTTCCCATCTGTGGCTGATCTGGGATTTTTCCAAGGCCCATCAGGCAGCCTGGTCCCCTACGGTGCGGCCGCCCCGGCTGGGGGGCAATCAGCGGATGGGGGTATTCGCCACCCGGTCCCCCTTTCGGCCCAATCCCATTGGGCTGAGCTGCGTGAGGCTGCTGGAGGTCATAAAGACCGAGGACAGGGGCACGGTACTGCGGGTGGCCGGGGCGGACCTGATGGACGGCACGCCCATCTACGACATCAAGCCCTACCTGCCCTTTGCGGACCTAAAGCCAGAGGCCACCGGGGGCTTTGTTCAGGACCATGCCCAGCAGCTGCTGGAGGTGCGCTTTGACGAAGCCCTGCTCAGGCAGGTGCCCCCGGACAAGCGGGAAGCCCTCAAGGCCGTGCTGGCCCAGGACCCCCGGCCCTCCTATCAGGATGACCCGGAGCGGGTATATGGCATGGCCTTTGGGGGCTTCAATGTGAAGTTTCGGGTGGCGGAGGGCACGCTGACGGTGGAAAAGGTGGAGACACTATGATCCAGGCATGATAAGGGATCATTCCATCCGGAAAGGATCCGACCAGCTACCCGTGCCGCGGCTGAACGCATCCAAGGATACCGCGCACGTTACTCGCAGGCCTTGGACAGCGTTAATAGGCGCTCCTGTAGAGGATCGTGAGATATTTACATCCCCGTTTTGATTTACCGTATCCCATATGCCTCCATCGTCATAATAGCTGCGTGTCCAATAGGAGTTGATGGTCACGCCCACGGAGCTGGCAAAAGCGGTAGCAGCTGTTAAGCGATTGGCGCTGATATCATAGCCAGATCCTTTTTGCATCATGACCTCTGAGGAAAAAATATAAACGCGACCCAAACCACGATCGACCAACAGCTGTTGCTCCTCTGCTGTAAAAGCCCTGCCAATAAAGCCCTGAGGGCTGGTGTCGTTTAAGAAGGCGTAAAGGTCCGTCCCGATCCACGCGGTCGTGGCCTGCTTGCTCATGGGCCTCGCATCAAGGATGTATTCGCTCTGCAATAATATACAGGGAATATCATCATCAGGAAATACATTGATGACTCGCCAGTAAATGTCTGAAGGCTTTGTTACGCTTTCTTGGGGGTATTTGCCCCAAATGGCATACTGGAAACCATTCTCGTTATACGAGCGCATCGCCTTGGGGATCAGGAGACGTGCGCGCTCCGCGGAGTCCTCATAGCCCTCAAGGCTCGAAAACATAGCCAACGCCAATTCATAGCGTTCGAAGGATTCATATGCGATTGCTTCCTCATACTGGCTCTGTTGAAACAGCGATCTGGCAGCCGCTGCCTTTTGGGGGGCATCCAGGTAATCGCCCAAAAGCTCAAAGGCATCGGCGACCGTGTCGAGTTGCTCGCCCTTTTCCATGTATTCCACTGCTACATCATAAATCTCCTTTTTCTGCGCCTCGGCTCTCTCGGCGGCATCTAAAAAAGAGCCCAGCTGCGAATATTCACAAAGGAGAGAAAAGGCGCTCAACCCCCATTGATCTTCTTGATAGCGCACTGAAGCATAGGCTTTGTACTTAGCAACATCCGGGAAATACTCCGGCATTTCCTCCGAAAAACACTCGAATGCCTCTTCGATCCTTCCTTCCGACAGCGCCAAGGCTCCCCGCGCATAGGACCAGTAGGCCCAGCAATCCTCATAGGGCACATAGTCCATTACTTCCGCAAAGAGATAGCCCGCGTTTTCATAATCGCCGACCAGCAGCATGGCCTTGGCTTCTTCGTACTTTTCTATATACGATTCCGGGGATTCTTCCGTAGGCGTTTCCTCTACGGATTGCTCCCAAGAAGCCTCCTGCGCAGAGGCATCCTCCGCCATAGCCTGCGGGGCCAAAGCACACAGCGCGTTTCCCAGCATGCAGCTTAAGAATACAAGCGCCATGCAGAAATATAGAAATCTTTTCATTTTTTCAGCCCTCATTTCTCATGCACGGGATGGAGCTGCAGCTCCCCCAGGAAAAAGCAGCATCGGTAATTGATGAAGTCGTAATAATTATCCCAATCCAGAACGATCTTGAGGGTTTGACATCCCGCGATGTTAATGTCAAACCAGAGAGGGTCCATGCCTCCGGTGAGCATAGGCGAGGTGTAGATAATGCTATCATCCGCATAGACCTGAAACCGCCCCTGCTGGGTCGTGCTGCGATTATCGTATTTTACTGAAAAGAAGCCTGTGAACCGTTCGTATTGGCCGTTTATGGCGTATACCACTTCATAAGGGCCCGAACCAAAGCCGTCTCTCTCCAGCACGTGCGTAAGCGTTGTCCCTAGGTTGGTGACGTTGGATTTCTGATAATAGGTTGCATGATAGGTCAGATAGTTTAGGCTATCCAGCCAAACTGGGGCCATAGCACGGTACTTTTGCAGCTGCGCCTTCAGCTCTTCATCGCGTGGTAAAACCTGAAGCGCCTTTTGCAAAACGCTTACCGCCCCTGCATACCCCTCGGCCGTATAGGCCTCCGTGGCCTGCTTAAGCATCTCTTGCTGATAATCCGCTTCCAGCTGTACCAGCGTGGCCTCCGTGGCCTGGTCTTTGTTGCGCACACCGCGCAGATAGGCGATCGCCCCGGCGGTATCATGACTGGCTTGGAACTGGGCAAGCTGAGACGCGATCTCTCGCGCGTTTTCGCTGTCGATCATGCCTTGGATCTGGATGATCTGATGGGTGAGCAGCGCATCCTCCCCCAATTCAGTGCGGGCAAGGCCCAGCAGCTTGAGCGCAGCCTGATACTGCTGCTGCGCGACCAGCTCATCTGCCTGCGCTAATACCTGATCGCGCATTTTGCCCTTGATAAGGGAACGTTTAGCCGTAAGCTCCATATCCTCCCCCAGGAGCTGCTCGGCTTTCAGAAGCGCCATGAGTGCGCCTTCGTAGTCCGCCTGTAGCACAAGCTGGTCACAGGCCGCCAAAAACTCCTGCTTATAGGCTGTCCCGATGTCCACCCGGCGGAGCGTTAGCTGCATGTCGCCGCCAAGGGTGGCGTCGGCGGCATCCAGCAACGCCAAGGCATCTGAATATTGCTTCGCCGCTTCAAGCCCGTCCAGATTGGCAAACAGCGCCTCCAAAAAGGAGGCTTTGGCTATCGCATGCAGCTCGTCCGCATCTGCGTGCCCTGGGATCTGGGCCAAGGCCTTCAGCGCTTTTTCAAAGTCTCCGGCATCCAGGTAACGCTTGCCGATGGTGTAAAAGGCGTTGATCTCTTCAGGTGTTTTCGCTTCCGCCGCGCCTTCGGCGCAGCCCATCATTGGCAAGAAGAAAAATAGCATCACCCCAAAGAGGAGCACCAAGCGGACCCACCGCGATGTTCGTTCCCGTCGATCCATATTCCTTCCCCCTTGTCGCATTGAGTTTTCAGCTGTGGGTATTGTCCTGTCTTTATTATTCGATGAAGCTGCAGGGTAAGTGATTCTCTTTTGCGTACGTATGAGCATAACTGCCTTCCTTCACATGTAGGACAATGCTATGCTCGATCCCAGAAAATACATATTCAGCCATAAAGACCACGCTTTCCGGAATCGTCATGGTGGCCAGGCTAGCGCAATTGGAAAATGCGCCTACGCAGATCCTTTCTACGCCGCTCGGCAGGGTCACGCTGGTCAGGCCAGCACAATCAGAGAACGCGTAATCGCCAATGGTCAAAACGCCACTGGGGAGGGTTACGGCGGTTAGGCCCCGACAAAGCATAAAGGCTTCGCGATCAATGCCTATTACAGCATAACCATCTATTTCGGTCGGGATCACCAAGTCGCCTTCCGGCTTTGTATCAAAATATCCTGTGAGGGTTGCGCGATCACCCTCGATCCTGTACATAAAAGGGAAAGGCTTATCTGCGTCGGGGCTAAGGGCTTCACCAGTGGTAAAAAATGTGTCATCAATAATTTTGTAGGGAAGCCTTCTATACCTGGCGAACTGCTCCGCGTAGCTGCCTTCCCGTACAAACAGGGTGGCGTTTCCTTCGCGCCCAAAGGCATAATCGTCAATAGAGGTGACAGAGTTGGGGATGATCACTTCCAAGTCTCCGCACTCCGCGAAGGCAGAAACGCTGATCTCTATGACACCCTCGGGAATGATGACCCGGGTCAAGTTTTCACACGCTAAAAACAAGTGAGAGCCGATGATCGTCACCGGATGCCCGTCCAGCTCACTGGGAATCCATACCTCGCCGATCATTTCGCCGCGGTCGGCAACAGGCCTACTAAGCCTGATGCCGCTATCTTCAAGCGTATAGTAATAACGTCCGCTGCTATCCTGCTTGCGAGAGGACATTTCCCCGGTGGCACTTATGAAAGGTATTGTCAGTGCGGCCATGAGAAGGCATATGCAGATCATACTTTGAGGTAATGGGTTCTTTATCTTATGCATTTTTTGATCCTCCCTCGTGCGTCGGAAGCTCTAAGCTCAGTCTAGAATCAGTGTAGCATAAAAGAGGCAGGTGTCAATAACAGTTGATGTGTCAATTGCGGCTGGGGCAAGTGGCAATCGCGCTTGTCTTGACATATTAGCGGACCTTCCCTAGAATGAAAGAAGAATTAACAAAGAGAGAAGGTGGCTGCAAATGAAAACCAGGCATATCATTTTGGCTCTGCTGGTATTGCTTTTGATCCCGATGATCCAAGGGGTGGCATCAAGCGAGGTGTACAATGCAGGAGACATTGCGGTGATCAATCGCATCATTGATGAAAATGGCGGGTATGGGGCATGGGAAAAATGGACGACTGGCGATGAGCCGCCCTCCAGCTGGATGCCAATAGAGGTTGGCGCAGAAATAGGACAAAGCGGTGTTTACTGGTCTAGCAGTGCCACAAACAGGCGTATTGTTGATCTCCGCCTATGGGAGGATGGTTTGGAAGGGACGCTGGATGTATCGGGTCTGACTGAGCTGAAGGCCCTGAAATGCAATACAAATGCGTTGAGCGCTTTGGATATTTCGGCCTGCGCTAAGTTGGAGGAGTTGAACTGTGCCGGCAATGCGCTGGACCAGCTGGATGTTTCACGCTGTCCAGAATTGAAGGACCTGATATGCGCGGATAACAATATCAGCGAGCTGGACCTGACGAATTGCCCGAAATTAACGAGGCTGATGTGCGGCAATAACAGGCTCAGCGCGTTAAACGTATCAAGCTGTCCTGACCTGGATTTTCTTTCTTGCGGCGGCAACGGCCTGGGCGCGCTTGATCTATCGGCGTGTGTGAAGCTGACCTATCTTTGGTGCGAAGACAACAGACTCAGTGCGCTGGATACATCAAAATGTGTGCAGCTATACTCGCTGACCTGTGGGGGCAACCCTATTTCGCACCTGAAGCTGCCGGCAGGCTACGAGCTTTTCCTAGCTGTGGCGCCGGAGGGGGCGGGAACAGTTCAGCTGAGCTACGACCATGCCTATAAGACGGTCACACTTGAGGCTCATGCAGCAGGCAATAGCGTGTTTAGTGAATGGTCAGTAACGGGTCTCCCTTCCCAGCCGTATTTGAAAGCGGAGTTCCTTTCATTTGATCTGCTGCCATCCACATCCATAACCGCTACGGCGAACTTTGAAGCATTACCGGCAGCGGCTTATGAAGACGTGCCAGAGAGCATCACTGGACAATGGAAAAATGAAGAGCCTTACATGGATATGTTTCAATCCGTTGAATTTCGAGAAGACGGAACCTATTGTATAGATGGTGTGACGGGGCCATTTGCAATAGATGAGAATTATCTCAAGCTCTATGCAGCGGATGGGACAAGGAGCTTTGAATTTGCATTGCTTGAGGGCACCCTATATATCGCGTGGGAGGAAAGCGTCGCCGTTTTGCGCAAAGCCCAGGAAAGGGCAAGAGACGATTCCGCGGTTATGTATATGCAGATGCAAGGCCAAAGCATGATGGACACCCTCACAAATGGAACGGTCTTGTCTATCAGTAGATATGAAGACGGTGTAGCGGAGCCACAGCGGGGGGATGTCGTTGTTTGCCGCTTTCCAGGGCGTGAAGAAAGCTATGTAAAGCGCTTCGGTGGGGTATAGATCGCTTCGCCTTTTCAGCTGGTGGGCGTTACATGCTCAGGCCTGTCCTCGGCGGACATCCAGCCTTTATAGGTCAGAATATACTTGTGGGTGGGGGTCGGATTGACCTTGGAGGGCGCGCTGCGGTACTCGCGAGGGCTGACCCCCATGCTGCTGTGGAAAATGCGATTGAAGCTGGAAATGGAAGAGATGCCTACGGCTTCGGCCACGGCAAGGATCGACAGGTCTGTGGTGTCCAGGAGGATGCAGGCCTGATTGATCCGCGTGGCGTTGACAAAGCTCAGGGGGGAGCTGCCCATGATGGATAGAAAAATGCGCCTGAAATGCGGCTCGCTGAGGTGGCATATGTCCGCCAATTGCTTTACCGTGGTCTGCTCCATGTAGTGGTGGCGGATATGCTCCAAAACGGGCTTAAGCACAAAGGATTTAATGTTGGGATCCATTTTGTGCTGAGAGGCCCGCAGGCGGAGCAGCTCCTGATAGAGCACCAGCGAAAGCGCCTTAAAGGATGATTCCCAATCCTCTTTTTGGTTTTTGAACTCCTCCAGCATGCAATTGGCGATGAAATGGATACGGGGATGCTGTGAACGGTTAAAAATAAAGGTTTCTGGCAGGATGTCCTCTGCGGCTGGCGCGGAGGGCTTATCCATGGGCTTTAAAGTGCGCAGCAGATCGCTCAGGTCCAGAAATAAATAAGACCAAAGGCTTTTGGTGCCCTTTTGGGAGCAGGTGGTGTGGGGGATGTGGCGGGGAATGATGGTGATGTCCCCGGCGCGAAAGGGAAGGGTCTCGCCTTCAAAGGCGAGGGTCCCCGCATCTGTGTGGCAAAAGCCTATTTCTAGACAATTGTGGAAGTGCAGCCGATTGCTCAGCGCGTCGGATATGCGCCATTGCTCGCCGTGCAAAAGCAATGCGGGGAAGCCCAGGGGCAGGTCATATACACGATATTCTACTATGCTTTTTGCAACCTTTCCCAAAAACGCTCACCTCGCAGCCTTTCTCATTGATTTCTATCATAACAAAGAAAAGTCGGAAAATCAATGGGCGTATGAAAAAGTAAGGTTTTTCATTTGCTCTGGCTTATGGTTTGGACGAAATTCAACCAAATAGTAAATCATAAATGATCAAAAATGAGAAGTTTACCATCGAAATGGATATTGAATGCGACGGCAAACTTGACTATACTGTACATGTAAATGAAGGATAAATTGTATAAATTGACAACAATGAGCAGGAATTATCATTGCTGTGCTTTGCTTATACAATTGAAACAGGAGGAACGGCTATGATCGCGAAGACGTCTCAATACAATGCGCCTCCTCAAAAGAGCGTAGCGGAGCGGTTGGGGAAGCATCTGAAACGGGACTGGAGACTCTATGTGCTGCTGCTCCTTCCCATTGCTTTCGTTATTATTTTTAAGTATGCTGCGTATCCGGGCCTTCGGATGGCCTTTATGAACTACAAGCCCGCCAAGGGCTATGCGGGCAGCGAGTGGGTGGGCTTTGATACCTTTGTCAAGATCTTTAAGGACAAGGACTTCCACCGGGCGCTGAGCAACTCCTTAGTATTTAATTTTCTGGACTTGATCGTAGGCTTCCCGATCCCCATTATGCTGGCTATCATGCTCAACGAGCTGCGCTTTAACCGGTATAAGAAGATATCTCAGACGGTCTTGTACCTGCCGCATTTCCTGTCCTGGGTCATCATCGCCAGCGTGGCCTTGAACCTCTTTAAGCCGGAAACGGGCTTGGTCAATATCCTCCTTAAAAACGCAGGGCTTATCGACAAGGGCATTCCCTTCCTCAGTGAAAAATGGCACTGGGCGATCACCTACCTGGTCATTGGCGTTTGGCAGAACATGGGCTGGGGCAGCATCATCTACCTAGCCGCCATCACCAGCATCGACGCGGAGCTGTACGAGGCCGCCACCATCGACGGCGCAGGGCGCATGCGGCGCATATGGCATATCACCCTCCCTGGCATCAAGCCCACCATGGTCACTTTGCTCATCATGAACCTGGGCAAGGTAATGGGCTCCAACTTCGAACGGCTGGATTCCCTGGGCAACGTGCAGGTAAAGGATTTCCAATACCAGCTTGCCATCTACATCTACGAGAAGGGCTTGGCCGGCAGCAATTTTAGCCGCGCCACAGCGGTGGGTCTCTTCCAATCCCTGGTAGGGCTTTTGCTGGTGCTGGCGGCTGACCGCTTCGCCAAAAAGCTAGGGGAAGACGGCCTGATCTAAGAAAGGAGGGAAATGAAGTGACTACAGGCGTAAACAAAAGCGACACCTTTCATGGCGTGAACCGGGCGCGTATTTCGGACTTCGTCATCGCCGTCGTTATTCTGCTCCTTTCGCTCACCTGTATCCTGCCCTTTGTGCATGTGCTGGCCAAGAGCATTTCCTCCAACACGGCGGTCATGGCAAAGCAGGTCACCCTTTGGCCTAAGGGTATTACCTTTAAGGCATACGAATCCATCTTCCGGGATGGACAGCTGACCCACTCCATGGTCTATACAGTCCTGGTAACGGTGCTGTTCACCGTCATCGGCATGATCGTTACCACCTGCGCGGCGTACCCCCTTTCTATCAAGACCCTGAAGGGCCGCAGCTTCTTTTCCTTGATGATCATGTTCACCATGTACTTTACCGCGGGCCTGATCCCCGAATACCTGCTGCTCAAGGACCTGAAGCTGACCAACACCATGTGGTGCCTGGTGCTGCCCCTATCCTTCTCGCCTTATAACTTCCTTATTATGAAGAGCTTCCTGCAATCCACCATCCCCGACAGCCTGTACGAGGCCGCCCATTTGGACGGCGCCACCCATTTCCAGGTGCTGTTTAAGATCGTGCTCCCGCTTTCCAAGTCCATCATCGCGACCCTTTCCCTGTTCTACGCGGTGGGCCGCTGGAACGCCTACGCGGATGCCAAGTACTACATCACCACCAAGGCCTTGCAGCCCTTGCAGTACCTGCTATCCAACATGGTGCTCAGCACCGGCACCGATGCTGTCAGCCTTTCGGAGGCCGCAGCGGTGACCAGCACCCCGGAGGTGCTTCAGTCCGCCACGATCATGTTCGCCACGTTGCCCATTATGATGGTATACCCCTTCGTGCAAAAGTACTTTGTAAAGGGCGTTATGGTCGGCGCGGTAAAGGGCTGAGCCCTGCTTACACTGTTATATGTATGGATAGGTAATCCATATATATCATAAATCCAACATCAACAAGGAGGAGAATTCAATGTTCAAAAAGTGGCTATCTCTTGCGGTCGCTCTCATCCTGTGTGTGGGCATGCTACCGGCATTGGCGGCCGAGGCCCCTACCGCGAACCCCACCCTGCCCGCCGATTGGCAGCCCTTCGCAGAGAAGGTAACCATTACCGTTCCCGTATACGACCGTTCCAAGGAAGGCTATCCCGCTGTGGATGACAACTACTGGACCAAGTGGGTACAGAAGGAATTCGGCGACAAGTGGAACGTAGAAGTGAAATACGTTGCCATTCCCCGTACCGATGTTATGACCAAGTACAGCCTCCTGATCGCTGGCGGAGAGACCCCCACCATCCTGATGGAGTATGACTATCCCAAGGTTGCCCAGTGGGCTACCGATGGCGCCATGCAGCCCATCAACCTGGATGAGTTCAAGGCCGTTGCGCCTACCTTCTACCGGGATATGGATAACAACAACCAGCTGGGCTACACCGACATGAACGGCGAGACCTACTTTGTGCTCACCGAGCGTGCCTACTACAACACCGATTACACCTACGCCACCTTCGTCCGCATGGACTGGCTGCGCCAGGTGGGCTATGACCACACCCCCGCCAACTACGAAGAGTACAAGGATGCCATCGCCAAGATCATTGCCGCTGGCCTCACCGATGTGGCTCCCGTGGGCCTGGGCATCCCCGCCACCGCTTATGTGGATAACTTCAAGTTCCGCGATATCCCCGTGGACGAAGCGGAATGGGCTATGCACTCCTCCTTGGGCACCGCCTCCATCGGCTGGGATGCCACCAAGAAGTTCCTCCAGCGCTTCAACGAGGAGTATCTCGCTGGCTGGTATTCCAAGGAATTCGAGCTTGAGAAGGATTCCAAGGGCGCTGGCGCTGACCAGATGAAGACCGACTTTATCAATGGCAAGCTGTACCGCTACGGCGGCTACATGGGCGCTAATGTGGACTGGCTCACCGCCTTCTACGAGCAGAACCCTGGTGCCGAGCTGGCCATCGAAAACGTCTACTGCGTATCCGACAGCCCCGAAGCGTTCCAGTCTCGCGCCAACAACCCCTTTGGCATGATCGTTGGCTTCTCCTCCCTGGCTACCCCGGATCAGCTGAAGGCTGCCTGGATGCTGATGGAGTGGATGGTACAGCCTGAAGTGCTCTTCGTGCTGGAGAACGGCATCGAGGGCGTGACCTACGAGCTGGGCGAAGACGGCCTGCCCGTTGTCAACGGCGACTACCGCGGCGAAGAAATGCTCAACCACAACATGAACATTGACATGACCTGCCTTGTACACGCTGTGAAGAAGATCGGCACCATCGAGCAGTCCATCAAGGCCATCGTGCCCCAGGGCCTGCCCCAGGATTTCTATCAGGAAATGCTGGACAACTACGGCCGCCTCAAGGAGACCGCCGATGCTGGCCGTGCCTATTCTGACCCGATCTTCGCCGTCGCCATTGAGAGCGAGAGCGAATACACCGCCACCCTGCTGAGCCTGTACCAGGAGTACTTCGCACTGCTGACCAAGGCGGAGCCCGGCACCTTTGACGACCTGTACGCAGAGCTTAGCCAGAAGTTCTTGGATGCTGGCTACCAGGAGATCATCGACGAGCGTCTGGAAGCCTACGAAGCAGGCATGACCACCAAGCTGCCCAAGTAAGCCCCTAGGGTTTCTTTGGAAGCATAGTGATCCCTAACAACCTCAAAGGGCCCTCTCCATGTGGCGAGGGCCCTTTTCTCAAAAGCGGAGGGCTGAATATGATTCATCTTGAGTATGACAAGCAAGAAGTTTTAGAGCAAATGGACCATGTGGTAGCAAAGACCATGCAAATGGATATGACCTGGGATTGGCCCTGCGGCGTGGCCTATTATGGCGTGGCCGAGGCGTTTAGCGCTACGGGCAAGCAGGCGTATCTGGAGCTGCTAAGGGCTAGGATAGATGAGTTTATTGAGCTGGGCTTGCCAGCTTGGACGGTGAACACCTGCGCTATGGGCCATTGCCTGATCACCCTGTATGAAGCTACGGGCGATCAGAAATACTGGGACATTGCCCTTTCTAAGGTAGACTATCTGCGCAGCCACGCGCTGCGCTTTGGCGATCACGTGCTCCAGCATACTGTATCCGTGAACAACGATTTTCCGGAGCAGGCCTGGGCGGACACCCTCTTTATGGCGGCTTTTTTTCTGCTGAGGATGGGTGTAAAGCTGGGCGATCAGGATATTATTTACGATGCGCTACATCAGTATTTTTGGCATATTGAATACTTGCAAAATAAAGAAACGGGCCTTTGGTATCACGGATATAACAACATCCAGAAGGATCATATGTCCGGCTTTTATTGGGCCCGCGCCAATGCCTGGGCGGCCTATACCATGAGCCAGGTGAGCAAGCGGCTGCCGGAGCCCTACCTGTACCCGCAGTTTATGGATGTGGATGGGTCATTGCGGGAGCAGCTGGCGGCGCTGAAGCAGCTTCAGACCGAAGGCGGGCTTTGGCGTACCGTGCTGGATGATGGGGAGTCCTACGAGGAGCTTTCGGCCAGCGCCGGCATCGGGGCGGCCATGCTAGTGTCCGGCAACCCGCTGCATACCAGGTTTGCACAGAAGGCCTATAGGGGCATTCTGGAAAACATCACAGAGGACGGGCGCTTGCTGGGGGTCTCCGGCGGGACGGCCGTAATGCGGGACCTGGAAGGCTACCGCAATATTTCCAAAAGCTGGACACAGGGCTGGGGGCAGGGCTTAGCGCTTGCCTTCCTGGTGGCTGTGCTTGAGTGTGACTGAGGTGAAGGGCATGCAAAAAGGCAATTTTACCTTGCCGGGGGAGTCCGGCTATGAAAAGCTGACGCTGGAATTGGCTGAGCGCTGGGGCGCGGACGTGATCCGCGACAGCGACGGGACCCGGCTTTCGGATGAAATTTTACAGGCGGGGTATGGGATCTATTCCACCATTTGCCCGATCCGGGAGCATAATGCGTGGATACGGCAAAACCCCGCCTCCCGCCAGCAGACCTTCCTGTGCACCCAGCCGAAGGTAGCGGAGGGGGACAGGCTTTCCCTCAGGGTGATGGAGGATTTTTTTGACCAGCAGTTTGAGGTGAACGATGGGCCGGAGGCCATGCGCTACTGGCAGGTGTACGACCGCACCTCCGGCGTGGAGGTGCAAAGCGACAGGTGGGTATGGGATGCAAAGGGCCAGACCGTGCAGATCGAAGCCACGCCCTGGCATCAGTATACGGTCAGCTTCTTAGCGTGGCGCATTTGGGAAGAGATATCCATGTACAACCATGTGACCAATAGCTGGGCCAAGGAGCATTTAATGCAGCTGAATCCCTATTTTCCGGAGGCACAGGCCTATCTGGAGGGCTGGCTTAAAGCGTGGTGCAAAGCGCACCCTGCCACAACGGTGGTGCGCTTTACCTCCCTTTACTATAATTTTGCGTGGATATGGGGGTCCAGCCAGCGGAACCGGCATTTGTTTTCGGATTGGGCCAGCTACGATTTCACGGTGTGCCCCGCCGCCCTGGATGCCTTTGAAAAGGAATACGGCTATGCCCTTCAGGCGGAGGATTTTGTGCGCCAGGGCAAGTACAACGCTACCCACAGGGTGCCGGGCAGCCAAAAGCGGGACTGGATGGCGTTTATCGGCGGCTTCGTGCGCAAAGCATCCCGGGCCTTGGTGGACATCGTTCACGAGGCAGGCAAGCAAGCCTATGTGTTTTATGATGATAGCTGGGTGGGCCTTGAGCCCTACAATGGACATTTTAAAGAATTTGACTTTGACGGCCTGATCAAATGCGTGTTTTCCGGCTTTGAAGTGCGCCTGTGTTCGGGCGTACCCGTCAAGACCCATGAAATCCGCTTTCATCCCTACCTGTTCCCGGTAGGGCTGGGTGGCGCGCCTACCTTTGCCCCCGGCGGACACCCGGGAAGGGATGCCCTGGAGTACTGGGTAAATGTGCGCAGGGCATTGCTCCGCGTCCCTATCGAGCGGGCGGGCCTGGGCGGATATCTTCACCTGGTGCAGGAGTATCCGGATTTTGTGGAGGCCGTGGATACCATTATGGAGGAGTTCCGCGCGATCGGTGGGCTGCACGGCCAGGGCGCCCCCCACAGCGTAAAGCCTACCCTTGGGATATTGACCGCCTGGGGCGATCTGCGCCGATGGACGCTCAGCGGGCATTTCCACGAGACCTATAGGCATGTGCTGATCCATCTGCTGGAAAGCCTGGCAGGCTCAGCGTTTGAGGTGAAGTTTCTGTCCTTTGAGGATATTACAAAGGGCATACCCGAAGGGCTCGGGGTCATTATGAACGCCGGCAATGCAGGCGAAGCCTGGAGCGGCGGAACGCTTTGGAACGATGACCAGGTGGTGGACACCCTGACCCAGTGGGTGCACGGCGGCGGTATTTTCCTTGGGGTAGGCGAGCCCAGCGCGGCAGCAGGACACCATACCCGCCTGCGCATGGCGCATGTGCTTGGGGTGGATATCGACCACGGGGAATATGATTGCCATGGGAAATGGACGTTTGACGTTTCGGATCCCAACGGGCTGATCCCAGACGGAGTCGAATTTACGGAGAGGGCGGGGATACGGCTTACGGATGGGACCGCCGCCGTCCTGGCCAAAGCGGGGGAGGTCCCTGCGGTGACCCTGCACGCCTTTGGCAAGGGACAGGGCATTTACCTGTCTGACTTTGCCTTCTCGGACGCATATACAAGGCTGCTGCAAAACCTGCTGCTTTTTTGCGCCTATGGCAAGACCCAGCAGGATGGGATCACGGAAAATATGCATACGGAGTGCGCGGTGTATCCGGCGGCTGGCCAGGTGGCCTTTGTAAACCGCTCCACCGAACCGCAAAAAGCAGCCTGTACATGGCAGGGGAAGCGCTACGAAATGGCCCTGGAGCCTTATGCTATGGGAATAATGCCGCTGTAGGCCCCCTGCAAGGGTCCATAACAGACCTGCGCAGGGAGCCCCACCAAGGAGGGATAGACGTGAAGATATTGCTGGCAGGCGATTCCACCGTAACAGAGCAGCCGCGAAGCACGCCCAACGCCCCTGGGACCAGCTATTGCGGCTGGGGTCAGATGCTGCCGCTGTTTCTAGCTGAGCAGACCGCTGTGCTCAATTTCGCGGTAAGCGGCTATACAGCGGAGATGTTTCGCCAGGGGGAACCGTATACGAAGCTTTGCGCCCAGCTCCAGCCAAGGGACTATGTTCTTATTCAGTTTGGGCATAACGATCAAAAGCTGTCCCATTTAAGAGCCGATGGAGGCTATACCCAGGAGCTGGAGGGGCTGGCAAAGGACGTTGCTGAGCAGGGCGGAGCCCCCGTTTTAGTCACGCCTGTGGCGCGCAATTCTTGGCGGGGCGATACCGGCGAGTATAACGATCTCTTAGCTCCGTATGCTGAGGCCGTGATCGCGCTGGGCCGAAAAATGAACATACCCGTGCTAGACCTGCACGGGGTCACTGTAGGGTGGGTTCAAGCGCTGGGGCTGGAAGGAGCCAAGCGCTATTTCCATCCCGGGGATTATACCCACCCCAACGACTATGGCGGAGGGCACTGGGCGGAGTGCGTGGCCAGGCTGATACGGGATGATCATGGGGCAGGACTGCAGGCCTTGAGGGCGGCGCTGCTGCCCAGGGGGCAATGGCCGAGTATGGCGTATGCCCTTGACAAGGAAAGGCTGGTCTGCGGCTGGACAGCCCCGCCTCAGCCCCGCACGGACTTTGCCCAGTGGCGGGATGCCTCGCCCCTAAGCTATGCTCAGGCGCTGGAAATGGCACAGCAGGGCTATGGGTATTTTGTGTCGGTGGATACGGAGCAGCCCTATCCCCTGGCGGCTTTGGCAGCGGCGAAGGAAAACGGCTACTTGCCGCCGAATTTCCCAAGGGACAAGACCGCCCTGGAGCAGCCTATAACAGGCGGCGCCTTTGCGGAGCTGATGAAGCTGGCCTGCAAGGGGCGCAACCGCTTGACCCCTGAGACGCTTGCTGCAAAAGCCTTGGGTGGCACGCTTTCGGGGGAAGAGGCCGCAGCCTATGCCCTGGCCCTGGAGCAGGCGGCCACGGGCTGCACGTGCCAAGCCAACCCAAAGCAGGCGGCCACGGGCTGCACGCGCCAGGCCAGCCCAAAGCAGGCTGCGCCTGCGGGCTCCTGATCGAATAGAAAAGAACGGATAGGGAAAGGAAAGCTGATAGCCGATGAATAGGATCGCGATAGATATCCGGCGCTCAAAGGGAACCATCAATCGGAATATTTTTGGCCATTTTTCGGAGCATTTAGGCCGGTGTATTTACAGCGGCTTATTTGTTGGGGAGGATTCTCCCATTCCAAATGATAAGGGCATGCGCAGGGACGTGGTGAACGCCCTAAAGCATATTGGGGTGCCTGTGCTGCGCTGGCCCGGCGGTTGCTTTGCGGATGAATACCACTGGCGGGATGGCATTGGCCCTAAGGCTGAGCGCAAGCGCATGGTCAACACCCATTGGGGCTATGTGGTGGAGGACAATAGCTTTGGCACCCACGAGTTTATGGAGCTGTGCCGCCAGATCGGCTGCGAGCCGTATGTAAACGGCAATCTAGGCAGCGGAACGGTACGGGAAATGAGCGAATGGGTGGAGTACCTCAACAGCGACGGGGATTCCTCCGTGGTTCGGGAGCGCTGGGCAAACGGACAAAGGGAGTCCTTTGGCGTTAGGTATTTCGGCGTTGGCAATGAAAACTGGGGCTGTGGCGGAAATATGCGTCCCGAGTACTACGCGGATGAATACCGCCGCTACCAGACCTATTGCCGCAACTATGGGGAAAACAAGCTCTGCCGCATTGCCTGCGGGCCCAACACCGACGATTATGAGTGGACGCGGGTCATGATGGAGCGGGCAGGCACATTTATGGATGCCCTGACGCTGCATTACTACACCATCCCTGGGGATAGCTGGACAAACAAGGGAAGCGCCACCCGGTTTTCCACCGAGGAATATTATACGACCCTTCAAAAGGCCCTTCGGATGGAGGAAATACTGGAGGGCCATCTGCAGATCATGCACCGGTATGACCCGGAGCACAGGGTCGGGCTGATCGTGGATGAATGGGGCGCGTGGCACGACGTGGAGCCGGACACCAACCCGGGCTTCCTGTACCAGCAAAACACCATGCGGGATGCCATGATCGCCGCGCTGACGCTGAATATTTTTATGGCGCACGCGGACCGGGTGGTAATGGCCAATCTGGCGCAGACGGTGAATGTGCTGCAGGCCGTGGTGCTAACGGAGGGCGAGCAGATGGTGCTGACGCCCACCTATTATGTGTTTGATCTGTACAAGGCGCATCAGGACGCGACGGCGGTGGACTGCTACGTGGACGGCCCGGCGCTTGCGGCGGAGGGCGTACAGAAGCTGTATGCCAGCGCCTCTGTAAAGGATGGCACGGTTACCGCCACCCTTACCAATGTTTCGCTTGCGGCGGAGGACGTTACCCTGGAGCTGCTGGGCTTTGAGCCCCAGAGGGTCCAGGCGCGGGTTTTGACAGGGGCCATAGACGACTACAATGACTTTGCCCGGGAAAAGCTCACCATCCAGCCCCTGGCGGGCGTGCAGTTGGAAAAGGGGCAGCTGCGGGTACGGGTGCCCGCTTGCGCGGTGGTGGAGCTTACCTGCCAATGAGCGCGGCCGAAAGCCTGCGGATATGCACCCGCTGCCTGCTCGGCGAAATGGCGCAGGAAAGACCCTTATATCAGCTTATTCAGGAGCGCATAGCGCTGGTGAATGAGGAGGAGCGCGTTCCGACGCCGGAATATGCCCGGAGGCTCAGCGTTTGTAAGGCGTGCGATAGCCTGGGGCAGGGGACATGCCTTATGTGTGGCTGCTATGTGGAGCTGCGCGCCTTAAAAAAGCATATGAGCTGTCCGGCGGTGCCGGAAAAGTGGTAATGGACTGGGAATGAGTATATATAACGTATATATACGAATGACACGTATATGTACGGATGAGGAGGACGCGCATGAAAGCGGATAACTTGAAGATCGCGTATATTGGAGGCGGCTCCCGGGGCTGGGCGTGGGGATTCATGATGGATCTGGCCATGGATGCGGATATGTGCGGCGTAGTGCGCCTGTATGATATTGACCAGGAGGCGGCCCGGGCCAATTGCGACATCGGAAACCTTGCTGCCCATGCGCCAGAGGGGGTGTCCAAGTGGCGCTATGAGGTGGCAGAGGACCTGAAGACCGCGCTAACAGGCGTGGATTTTGTGGTCATATCCATTTTGCCCGGGACCTTTAAGGAGATGGAAAGCGATGTGCACGCGCCGGAAAAATACGGCGTGTACCAGTCCGTGGGGGATACCACAGGCCCTGGAGGGCTGATGCGCGCCCTGCGCACGATACCCATGTTCCGGGTCATCGCGGAGGCCATCCGGGACTATGCGCCCGGGGCGTGGGTCATCAACTACACCAATCCCATGACCATGTGCCTGCGCACCCTATACGAGGTATATCCGGGCATCAAGGCCTTTGGCTGCTGCCACGAGGTATTTGGCACCCAAAAGCTCCTTGCCTCCATGCTGGAGGATATGGAGGGGATCGAGGGGGTCAACCGGGAGGACATCAAGGTTGGCGTAACGGGCATCAATCATTTCACCTGGCTGTACAGCGCAAGCTATCAGGAGCGGGATCTGTTCCCGCTGTACCTAAGCTTTGCGCAGAAATATTATGAGACCGGCTTTGTCAATGGCAAAGACGATAACTGGATGAACAATCACTTTGAAAGCGCCCAAAGGGTGAAGTTCGATCTGTTTTTGCGGTATGGATGGATCGCCGCAGCGGGGGACAGGCATTTGGCGGAGTTCATGCCCCAGTGGTATTTGAAAAGCCCGGAGCACGCCAGGGAATGGCTCTTCTCGCTGACCCCGGTAAGCTGGCGCTGGGAGGACCTGAAAAATCGGCTAGACCGTAGCAAGCGGCTGCTTGCCGGGGAGGAACAGTTTACCTGGGCGGGCAGCGGAGAGGAGGGCCACCTTTTGATGAAGGCGCTGCTGGGCCTGGGCGATAGGGTCTCCAATGTGAACGTGCCCAATCAAGGCCAGATCATGGCGCTGCCCATGGGCGCGGTGGTGGAGACCAATGCACTGTTTCGCAGGGATGAGATCGCGCCTGTGGTGGCCAAGCCCTTGCCCCAGGGGATCGACGCGTGGGTGGCGCGGCATGCGCTCAATCAGGAGGCCATCGTGAAAGCCGCCCTGACAGATGATAAGGCGCTGGCCTTTCGCTGCTTTGTGAACGACCCCATGCTGGTCAACGTATCCTGCGCGGATGCGGGGAAGCTTTTTGAAGAAATGCTGGCTGCCCAGAGGGGTTATCTTTCGCCTGCGTGGTTTAAGTAAGGGCCGGGTAAGACATTGGACGGGAGGAGAGCACAGAGATGGAGCTGGTTAGGTTTACGGCGGAGAGCCATGGCATGGAAGCCGCAGGGTATATCCATGGCATAAGCCCGGAAATGCCGGAAAGAAAAGGGAGGCCGTGCGTGGTGGTCTGTCCGGGCGGCGGCTACGGGTTTGTCTCCGACCGGGAGAACGAGCCTGTGGCTTTGGCGCTGTTTTCAGCGGGCTATCAGGTAGTTGTGCTTACCTATTCGATCAATGAAAAGGCAAGGGAGCTTAGGCCGCTGGTGGAGGTTGCCAAGCTGGTAGCTGCCCTTAGGCAGCACGCGGTGGAGTATCACATCGCGCCGGACAAGATCGCGGTGATGGGATTTTCCGCAGGGGGCCATCTGGCCGCAAGCCTAGGCACCCTTTGGCAGCATGAAAGGCTGGCAGAAAGGCTTCCCGGCCTTGAGGCCAGCCATCGCCCTAATGCCCTGGTGCTTTGCTATCCGGTGATAACGGCAGGGGCGTTTGCCCACACAGGGTCGCTGGACAATGTAAGCGGCGGGGACCCGGAGCTGCGGGAGCTGTTTTCGCTGGAAAAGCAGGCAACGGAAAATACGCCTCCAACGTTTCTGTGGCATACCTATGAGGACAAGGCCGTGCCTGTTGAGAATTCTCTTTTGTTTATGGACGCTCTGCGAAAAAACGGCGTGCCCTTTGAGGCACATTTGTTCCAGCACGGGAGCCATGGCCTTTCCCTGTGCAATACCGAGGTGGGCACAAGGGATGCGTTGGCGGCCCCTTGGTTTGGGCTATGTCTGCGGTGGCTCAATAGCTTGTTTGATTTCGAGCCGTAAGGAGGTAAAAATATGGAACGTATCGCGTGGAAGGGAAAAATCAAAGCCGGGCAAAAGGCGGAATACATCCGCAGGCATGACGAGATATGGCCGGAAATGCTGGAAGTATTAAAGAATGCCGGGATCGTGAACTATACGATCTTTTGCAATGGCAACGAGCTGTTTGGCTACTACGAGTGCGCAAAGGGCGCGGCCTTTGCCCAGCAGGTCCAGGCGGGAAGCCCTGTGGTGGACCGCTGGAACGACTATATGCAGGCTGTGCTGGAGCTGGAGATGGACCCGGAAACGGGCGCACAGCCCGAGCTTGAAGTGGTTTTTCGAATGGATTGAGCGGAGCGCAACAACAAAAAAACACCCTCATGACCGCAGTCATGAGGGTGTTTTATGGAGCTTCTATCCAGATTCGAACTGGAGACCTCATCCTTACCAAGGATGCGCTCTACCGACTGAGCTATAGAAGCACTCTTGGGACAACGTTGATATTATACATGATAAGGGGATGAAATGCAAGAGGAAAATTTGCGATTTGGCGCTAAAAATTTGCTAATAATTTGCTAAAGGCTGCCATTGGGGGCCATTTGCTTCGCGCCTTCTTCAAATGGCCCCCAAATGGCAGTTACAGCGATGCTTCCACGTGGTTTTTCGGATGGGTCGAGCCATCCTTGCGGGATATGCTGGGATTTTTGCCGCCTGATAGCTTGGCGGTGAGCCAGGTGGTGCCCCACAGGCACAGGGGCACCAGTATCAGCAGCGAAGCAAAGACCCAGCGGAGGGCCCCGGTGAGGGGGACCAGGTAAAAGACCTGAGGGAATAGCCCCATGGCCAGGGTCACGCCCAGGGTCATGGCGGCCACCAGCAGCCCCCGGAGCCAGTTAAGGGGACAGCAGGTGAGCAGCAGCACCCAAAGGCCCGAGTACGCGCCGGAAATGGCGCACAGGGTGCTAAGCTGCTCACCCGTCATGGCAAGGGTCCCCTGAAAAACGCATAGCAGCAGCGACAGCACAAACACGCACAGGCCGCCGGGCAGCGCATTGACCAGAACATTGCGCAGGAAATCGCCTCGAATGCGCTCCTCGCTGGGGGCGAAGGCCAGTACAAAGGATGGAAAGCCAATGGTAAGGGCGGCAATGAGGGTCAACTGGATGGGGGCGAAGGGGTAAATATAGGGCAGGAAGATCAGCGCGAAGGTCAGTAGCAGGCTGAATATGTTCTTCACCAGGAACAGGGAGGAGGCGCGGGTAATATTGTTGATGACCCGGCGGCCCTCCAGCACGATGTGGGGCATCACGTCAAAGGTCTCGTCCAGGAGCGTGATCTGGGCCACCCGGCAGGCGGCATCGCTGCCGCTGGCCATGGCGATGGAGCAGTCCGCCGTTTTCAGGGCGGGTATGTCGTTGACACCGTCGCCGATCATGGCCACACTGTGGCCCTTGCGCTTGAGGGCCTCTAATAGCTCCTTCTTATCCTCCGGGGACACCCGGCCAAAGATAGCGCAGCTTTCGCAGATATCGTCATAGGGCACGGGCTTTTGGCAGGTGGACAGGTCGATGGCCCTATCCCAGCCGGGAAGGCCTGCGTCCTTGGCTACGGCCTGGACGGTAAGGGGATTGTCCCCGGAAATGACTTTCAAGGTGACGCCTTGGTCGCCAAAATAGCGGAAGGTTTCCCGGACCTCGGGGCGCAGCTGATCCTGCAGGGCCAAAAGCGCCACAGGCCGAAGACCCTCAGGCAGCGCTTCGCCTGCCAGGGCAGCGGAGGTCTTAAGCAGTGCTAGCACCCTAAGGCCCTGGGCTGAAAAAGCCTGGGCCCTTTCCAGCGCCTCCGGGAACCCGGCCAGCAGCCGCTCCGGCGCGCCTAGCAGCAGCGTACCCAGGGCGGGATCTTCAAACTGGGCTGCCGACCATTTCCGGGCGCTGGAGAAGGGCACGGTGGCAATGGCGGCAGCAGTACCGGAAGGGGGCACGGTGGCTGCAGCGTCTGCGATCACGGCCTTGGTAGAGTCCTTGACAAGGGCGACCTGTAAGGCTTTGTGGGTGGGGCTTTCCTCGGGATTGGCGGCTAAAAGCGCGGTCAGGCAGGCCGCTACCTGCCCTTCCTCAAGGCCCTCCAGGGGGATGACCTGGGTAAGGCTCATGGCCCCGCTGGTGAGGGTGCCGGTCTTGTCCATGCATACCACGTCGGTCCGGGCCAAGGATTCGATGCCGTATAGCTCGTTCACCAGGGCGTTGCGCTGCCCCAGGCGAATGACCCCCAGCGTCAGGGACACGGAGGTAAGCAGAATAAGCCCCTCCGGTATCATGCCTAGCACGGCGGCCACGGTTTTGGTCACGGCATCGTGCTGGTTCATGTCCAGGAAAAAGACTTGCTTTCCATATAAAAGCAGGCCCAAGGGCACGATGGCCATGGAGACCTTGCGGATGATGGACTGCATGTTGTCCATCAGCTCGCTGCGGGGCCGCTGGACCTTTCGGGCGGACAGCTGCAAGCACCCGGCGTAGCTCTCCGCGCCCACGGCGGTAAGCCGCACGCAGACAGAGCCTTCCGTCAGAAAGCTGCCGGAGCGGAGGCTATCGCCTTCTTTTTTGGCAATGGGGTCACTTTCGCCGGTCAGCAGGCTTTCGTCCACATGACAGACCCCGGTCAGCACGTCGCCGTCCCCAGGCACCTGGTTGCCCCGCTCCAGCCGCAAAACATCCCCCAGCACCAGCTGAGAGGGGGGCAGCGGTTGCTCGAGCCCATCCCGGATCACCCGCACCGTTCCCTGGGACAGCAGCTCCAGCCGGTCGTGAATGCGCTTGGCCCGCAGCTCCTGGATAAGACCGATAAGGGTATTGCTGACCACCACGCCTAAAAAGAGCATGTTGCGGTAGCTGCCCACCGCAAACAGGCAAAGGCCTAGGGCCAGGTTCAATAGATTAAAAAGGGTAAAAATATGCTTGCAGAGTATGCCCCACAGGCTGTTTTCTTTGTCCTTGGGCCATTGGTTGATATGCCCTTGGGCAGCCTCGGCCGCCGCCTGGGCAGAGGTCAGCCCCTGAATGGGACCGCCTGTGTGTATTGGATCGCCTGTGTGTATTGGATCGTATGTATGCAAAGGTTCGCTTTGAGGATGCAAAGGCATCTTCCTTTCGTAGATCAACAGCAATGGGACATATGGGGTCCATTACTTGATGTTCACACCCAAACGGGTGCAGGGCACAGCCCCGGAGATCAGGTCCGGGATATGGTGGCGTGCATGGCCGATGATCACGGTGGTGCCGTGCTCCACGGCCCGCATAGCATAGGCCAGCTTGGCCCTTGCGCCGTTGGCTCCCGCACGGCTGGCCCCTACGCAGTGGCCCATCAGCTCGGTCACCTGGCTGCGGACCTCGTCCAGGGTATCGCCGGTCACCAGCTCCACCAGGGTGGAGGGGTCATTGCGGTCCAGGTAAATGCCGTCGGTGCTGGTTAAAAGGATCATGGTCTTGGCCCCGGTCAGCTCCGCGATGACCTCGGCGGTCTCGTCGTTATCCACGCACTCCACCACCTCGGCCCCTTCCGCACGGCGGCTGGCCAGCTCCATTTTGCGGGTCTCATCGTCGCTGACAGGGTCGTTGTAGTTGATGATGGGCACCACGCCCTGCTCCGCCGCGCGGCTTAGCAGGCGGTGGATATGCTCCCGCTTTTGAGGGTCGTTAAAATGGGTATGCTCCACCAGCACCTGGCGAAGGCCATACTCAGGATGCACAAAGAGCCGGTAGTTGTTCATGAGGATGGTCTGGCCCTGGGCGGCGTAGTCCACCTTGTCCTGCTCCGGCTCGCCGCAGAGCTCGTGGCCAGTGCGCTGGATGTAATCCAGCCGGCCGATCTCCGCCGCGCCGCTGGTGACCAGCAGCATGCCAGGCTTCAGGTCCGCCCCCAGGCGCTGGAAAATATTATAGTCGATGGCCCCTTCTTCCTTTTGGATCAGGGCCATGCTGCCGATCTTAACGACTACGTCAATGGCTGCCATGGCTTAGCCCTCCTTTGCCTCGGTTAAAATATTCATCCATTTTTTCTTTTTAAAATGAGGCACGCCTACAAAGAATTTTAGAATTTCGTCCAGGAAGGTACAGCAGTACACATACTCCAGCGGCAGATGCAGCCAGAGCGCTGCAATGCCTGCGGCGGGCACCGCCAGCAGCCAAAGGGAGCCTGCGTCCAGCAGCAGGCTGAACATCGTATCTCCGCCGCTGCGAAGAACGCCCACTACGTTTACGCAGTTAAAGGCCCTAGCCCACAGGGTGAAAGCCCCCAGGAGCAGCAAAAGCTGCGCCTTGCTGCGGGCCTCCTGGGAGAGCCCGGTAAAGATGCTGACCATGGGCGTGCGCAGCGCGGCCATCACCACCCCCAGCACCAGGCCCACTGCCAGCGCACCGGCCATCAGCCGCTTGGCGCACAGATAGGCCTTCTCCTTGCTGCCCATGCCCAGGGCCTTGCCCACCATAATGGAGGTGGCTCCGGTAATGCCGAAGATGGTTACCCAAAGGAGGTCGCCTACGGTGTTGGTCACGCCGATGGCGGCTACGTTCATATCCCCCATGGTGCCGTAAAAGACGCTGTACATGGTAGTGCCCAGGCCCCAGAGGCCCTCGTTGAAGATAACGGGCACTACGGTTTTGATATACGGGCCGATAAAGGCCTTGTCCCAGCCGAAGAGCTGCCGGAGCGTGGCACCTGCGGGCAGGTGCTGGCCGTAGGCAAAGCCCATGTCGATGATAAGCGTTACCAGCGCGGAGATCACGGTGGCCAGGGCTGCGCCCTCTACGCCCATGGCGGGGAGGCCCAGCTTGCCATAGATTAGGCCATAGTTGAGCAGCGTGTTGGTGGCGATGCCGGCAAGCCCGGCAAACATGGGGATATAGGTCTTTTCGGCCGATTTCAGCGTTACGGCATACATATAGGACAAAGCCGTAAAGATGTAGCCCGGGGCCACCACCTTGAGGTAGGACACTGCCAGCTCAAAGCTTTCGCCAGGACGGAGGAAGCAGGCCACGATCTGGCGGGGAAAGATAAGCCCCGCCGCTGTGAACAGAAGTGACAGCACCAGCGATACGCTGAGGCCCAGGCCCATGGCATGGCGCATCCGGGGGATATCCCGGGCACCCCAGTATTGGCTAAGGAAAATGGCGCTGCCGGAGGAAATGCCGAAAAGAAAAAGCTGGAATACAAAGGTGTACCGGTTGGCCTGGGTAACGGCGGAGTACGCCGCGTCCCCCAGGCCGGAGACCATCAGTCCGTCAATAATATGAAGGGATGCGCCTACCAGCTCCTGCAGGACCATGGGCAGCGCCAGGAAAAGTACGTTGCGGGCAAAGGGCCTATCCCATACAAAGCAGGAGCGGAGAAAAGCCTTAAGCCTGGAAAGACCGGAAACGATGTGCATTAGAGGTAAAGCCTCCTGTAACGATGTGCGAGATCACATCTCGTAATATTGATAGAACCCGATATAGCCGCTTTCGTCGTAGAAATCCCAATCCACTTCTGTCCCCGCGCTTTCGCCTATATGGGTGGTGAGGGATTCCCAGGGCTGTCCGTCCGTGCCGGCCACCAGCACATTCTCCCGCAGGAAATCCTTCCCGGTGAAGGCGGTCCCATCAATGCCATACTGGGCCAGCTGATACTGCCAGCTGGGGGTCCGGGCCTGCCAGCCGCCCCAGAACATCACATTGCCGGGGATGCCGCATGTGGTGTCGGGGAAAAGGCGGGTATCCGTGGACAGGGACAGGTCGCAGATGATGAGCATATCCGGGTCGCTGAGGGCAAACGCGTCCAGGTCTTGAGGGGTCATAGCCCGGGCTTCCATTTCCGGGTTTGCCGGCGGGTGCAGATCCACCATGTGCTGGATGGAGCCGATGGTAGCCAGTAGCAGGCAAAGGGTGATGGTTATCCGGCTGATGGGGTTGAGCCAATGATAGGCCTCGTTGGAATCGGGCTGGCAAGCAACGCAGCGGAAGAACAGCCCGCACTGGAACACCACTGCGGGGAAAACGATGCTGACGGCGGCGCGCATGGGCATGCGGCCCTCCCAGGCCAGGTAGAACATCAGCACAAGCATCAGCCCGTAGCCCGCCAGGCTGGCAAGGAACAGCCAGCCTGCTCTGGAGCCCCGGCGCCTGAGGGCCAGCAGCAGATTGCCCAGGCACAGCACCAGGACCAGCGAGCAGGAGGACACAAAGATAGGAGAAGCTACAAAGAAGCGGTGCAGAGTGCTCAGGGAGCCAGTCAGCCGCGCCCAAAGGGGCACAGGCTCGCTTTCGGGCTGCGCCGCCAGCAGGGCGCGGAAGCTATCGGCGGTAATGTCCTCATCCATAAAGTACCAGCTGGACACCAGGTTGAACTTGGACCGGGACCAGCCCAGCGCGTCCAGGGCAGCGTCGTCGGTGTTATCGCCAAACTCGGTATAGTCAAACAGCTCGATGCGGGCCTGCTGCCATTCCATGAAGTCGTCCAGGCCGCGGGTCTTCAGCTCCACCGCCCGGACCCCGGCGAAAAGCCCAAAGGACAGCGCGCAGACTAAGGCTCCAATGATCAGCGGCTTAGGGCTTCTGATGCTTTTGAAGCTTACCCTCCAGATAACGCCCAGGTTTATCAGCCAGAAGGCTAAGGGCGGCAGCACGCCCACCTGCCGGATGCAATAGCAGGTCAGCAGCAGCCCAATGGACAGCAGCATGCTCCGGATGATCTGGACGTCGGTGGCGGTGCGGGCGTTCATGCTGGTCAGCTGGGCCACTGCGGCAGCGCCTACCAGGGCTGCGGTGGTGGTATAGCTGATGCGGCAAACAATAAATATTGGACATATAAGGAGGAAGCAGCCGCTGATGATGAGGCCCATCCAAAAGGGGATGCCCCGGTTGGCGGCGCATTGGCAGAAGCATTTCACGATCACCACGCAGCTGAACCAAAGCAGGAAAAGCTGGAGAAGGGAAAACCAGGCAACGCCGGGAAACACCACCGCCAGGCCGTGGAGCAGCCATGCCAGCGCCGTGTGCAGATACAGGTTAAAGGTGGCGGGAGCGCCTCCCTCATAGCCCATAAAGGAACGGAGGATGGGCGCGTCATCCGAAGCGGCATAACGAAAGGGAATGAATACCGCCAAAGCGCCCATGAACAGTGTTGCGACAAGGATACCGATGATCCAAGGAATCAAGGCTTTCTTCATGTTGATAAATGCCCTCCCGGTCTGCTTCATTTATTTGAAGGAAAAGAAAATGGCATAGTAACGTAAGAAATCATACCTATAATATAAGGAAAAGTCAAGGCGTGGGAGGGCACAAAACCCTTATATCACGCGATTTTTGTCGAAAGCTGAAAAATAAATCATAAAAAATGAAAAAAGGTGTTGACACCCATCTCAAAGCGTGGTATTCTAGACAAGCTCGCTTGAGAGCACCGAACCTTGAAAACGATACAGACAAGACGCAAAAAGAACGACAGTCAATGAATTTTGAGTAAATCGTACTTGATGGTGACTACATCACATTCCATTTAAAACTAGATGGGATGAGGAGAGGGAGCCAACAAATCGAGAGCGATAACAGATTAAACATAAGAGTTTGATTCTGGCTC